>JAJDYX010000022.1 GCA_022824945.1 Candidatus Latescibacterota bacterium | reverse complement strand
CATACTCGATATTGCCGAGTCACTCATTGGTCCAAATATTCAACTCTTCCACGATCAGGCGCTCTTCAAGCCCGCACATAACGGAGATGCGGTTTTCTGGCATCAAGACAATGGGTACTGGCAATGTATGCCAGCGAATCTCGTCTCATGCTGGCTCACTTTGGACGATGCCGATGCGGCAAATGGGGCTATGCACGTCATTCCCGGCTCTCATCTTCGCCCATTTACCCATGAGCGTTCGTCTCAAACCGATGCGCTGTTTAATATCGAAGATCAGGTGGAGGTATCCAAAGCTGAAATTATTGAGTTGCCCGCCGGTGGTGTTATGTTCCATCATTGCCAAACCCTGCACTATACACCGCCCAATCACACGGATCGTCAGCGTCGCGCCTTTGCCATCCATTTCATGATCCCCGGTACAAAACGCCACAAAACCGGGGAGTACATGCCCTTCTCATTCAGCCGTCCCATGTTGCGTATGCATATCTGATATAAAAAAAGGGCGAGCCAGAAGACTCGCCCTGTGATATATTTGTTGCATGAACTGGGTTAATTACCCGGCGTGATCGTCACGCGGATTATGCTGCCAACCGCGGGGATGTGGTCGCCCGTGGCAAGGCGCACGGTGTTGTCCGGATCTGGCGCGCCTGTGTTGGGGCCAGACTGACGCGGTGCCTGGTCGAGACCAATACCGAGGGGTTGATTAATCTCTGTGCCGGCATACCACAACTGGATCATGGACGTGATATCGCCCATCATTGCCGATCCGTCCTCTCCAAAGAGCGCTATACCTTCCTCGCCGGGGGCATAGAACAGGTCGTTGGAGTGGACAAACATCGTGGCAAAGGACAGGTGGTCGCCCGCTGATGCGCTGAAGCTAAAGACATACGCGCCGCCAGGGGGCACAGGTCCGGGACCATCTGCACCTTCGGGTACGGCAAATACGCCGCTGGCTGATACGCGATCACTGCTTGCCAGTGCCCCTGCCAGACCACTTGGGTTGCCATCTTCAGCGAGTGCTTCCAGGCCCTCGCCCCGATCAGGCGAACCCGATGTGAACAATACGCCAGCCTCCTGATGTACGGCAAATACGCCCGGGGCCAGTATCCCAACCACACCTGTGTTTGCGCTCACAGTCTCTGCCAGACCTCTTGGGTCGCCGTCTTCAGCGAGTGCTTCCAGGCCCTCGCCCATATCGGGGAAATCCGATGAAAACAGAAATGCAGAACCCATATGCACAACAAATACGCCGGGTGCCAATAATTGCGGTTGCTCTCCGCTCCACACATTCTCAATCTGCACGCCAAAACCCGTAGCAGAATCTTCTGATGGTGTGATCGTCACGCGAATGACGCTGGCAACCGAGGGGATATCGTCGCCTATTGCTATGCGCACGGTGTTATCTTCATCAGCCGCACCCGTGTTTGCACCGCTTTGACGCGGGGCCTGGTCTGCACCCGTGCCGATGGGTTGATTTACTTCTGTGCCCGAATCCCACAACATGATCTGATCCGTCACATCGCCGGATATGCGATTGCCCGCATCATCCCAAAGTGCGATGCCTTCTTCATCGGGTGCATAGAATAGATCGTTGGACTGCACAAACATCGTGGCAAAGGATAATTTGGTTCCCGGCGGTGCTTCAAACGAGAATCCATAAGACTGACCTGGCGGGAGTGGACCGGGGCTATCTGCGCCTGATGGTACGGCAAAGGCCCCGCTCGCTATAAAGGGAAAAACGGGTGAGATGTTCTCAATACGCACTGTAAATTGGGTTGGTGGCTCCTCTGGTCTTATTGGAACCGAACCCATCACCTGTGCCCTTCCTCCAACGGGCAAGTCGAGCATCACTTCGTAGCCTCCGTTAATTGGTATGCTCGACCAGGAACCGATTGTGTTTCCGTCCTTCATGGCGCGTGCCTGGTAATAACCCGTCACATTTTGTGACATAATCTCCACGCGCGCCTGACCATTGTCGTCGGTGGTCCCAGACCATGCGTAATCCGGGGTCTGACCCGCAATAGAACGCGAAAGCTCGACTGTGGCATCGCTTACGGGCGCGTCATCCTGTCGCAAAGTAGCCATCACTACAGCCTGGGACATGTGACTGGTCGCAGCCAATTTACTCAATGGCTGTCCGACCTGCTCATCTGCTACCTGCGACCGGGTCACGCGCTCGCCACCACAGCTCAACATCACGCCTGCAGCGAGTGAGATCGCGACAATACTGCGAATACATCTCGACATGACAACCCTCCTTGTAAGAGTTCCCCCGGCTCTTATGGTTCCCCAGCTCTAAGAGTGAAACACAAACTCGGAGTTAAGTCGGTTGTCATCTCCCTATTTTTAAGGTTGTGTCTAACTGCAGCTCTCAAGTCGTCCAGTCAAAGACGACTGCGAGGCGTTCGGTTTTTTTGTGCAAAAGGTCCTGGTATGCTTGCTGGCACCTTTCGGGATCGTATTTTGTGTAGATGCCATCGACATTGACGCGGCCCTCAGCCAGCCATTTGAGGGCACCGGCAAAGTTTTCAAAGACGCTGTTGGTGCGAAAGTCTTCTGGCTGGCGCGGGAGTTCCCATTCCCAGCCGCTGCGAATGGTGACGTAGTTAAAGAAGATGAGGCGGTGCAAGTCGTGTATGAGCAGGTCCGTATATCGACGCCAGGGGGAGGCAATGCAAACGACTTCGGCGCGTTTTCTCACGGCGCCTGCCGCATCGAGCAGGGCCTGTTCGTGTCCCGAGCATTCAATGGCGAGGTGGAATTGGCCCGATAGGTCGGAATTTTCCGATGGTACGGCATCCAGGACATTGTGAATCCCCGTTTCTGAAGCAATTTTCCGCCGCGATGCAACCGGGTCACAGGCATAGACTTCGTAGCCGCAGGCTTGAAAGTTTTTGGCTGCGAGATGGCCGACGAGTCCGAGTCCAGTGATGAGTATTTTGGCTGGTGGCCGCGCCGAGGTGGTTGTGAGGGTGGTCATTGAGACACCCATCATGCGGGCAAATGTAGATATTTCTGGCGCGAGGCCATCGGGCAGGCGAATTACCTGCGAGGCTGGTTTTCGCTGATAGGAGGCGTGATTGCCCGGGCAGAAGGCGAGGTCGCCCGGGGAAATGCCCTCGACATTTTTTCCCACTTTTTCAACTTTGAATGCCGCCGCGTATCCCGATTGTCTGGGAAAATTGTCGCCGAGATACCCACTGTTTAATTCCGTGCCCGCGCTGATGAGGGTTGCAAGGGTATGACCCGCGACTTCGTCTGCACCGATCGCGTCTGTATCGATTTCAACGGGTAGCAATTTTGCGGTTTCGGATTCGGTGAATGTGACTGCATATTCGTTCATGTTATATTTCCTCTTTTTCATTTTGCACATACACCGGACTTACCCACGCTTTTCCGCCATCAATTTGCGTTACGCGCACCCAATAGGGATGACAGCCGGGATGCAACTGGTTTTCAGTATGAGTAAATGCGATGTCGCGTCCAATGCCTGTGGGCATTTGTTCAAATACGACCTGCATATCAATTCCACCTGCGTCGATTATAACCGGTCCTTTTGCTATGTCTGTAAGTTTTAACGCTTGCGACAAGACGGGTGTTCCAAATTTGAGTGTTGCATCGGGTGGGGCGTCCAGGGTTAAAATCACGCCGTCTGCATCGCCGGTTGTCACCGATGTCCATGTGACCGATTGGTCGTCGGCAGATTGAATGCCTTCAGATGCCGAATCAAATGCAAAGCCTCTGGCGCCTGTGATTCGCCCTTTGTCTATCGTTACTTCGCCGTCCCAGCGCACGAGGCGGTTGCGCGCCCGGATGCGCTGTCCCGACCACGCGATGCGTATGTCTGTTTGATGTCGGGGGATGGTTTGGGGATGTGTGTAAATTATTTCTGTGCCTCTGAAGATATCTACTTTTTCTATTGGCGCAGTGCCCCAGACTTTGACGGCGATTTCAGGTGGTGTGTTCGTTGCGAGGTCCGATCCCATGGGCTGTCCACCTACGGTGACGTCTATGAGGATGCGCTGTCCACTGGTGCCGTAACATCGCCTTGTTTTTATTGCTTCCCAGATGCTTTCTCGCGTCAGTTCTTTTGCATATACGCATGTGATTCCGCCGTAAATGCCGAATGCGCCACTGCCCGGATGTGCGGCACCCGGGCGGCCTTTGTGGTCGTCACTGCCGCAGGTGAATCCGATGCGGTAGCCTTTTTCAAGGGCTTCTTTTAAGAACCATTCAAATTCGCCCCATTCGGATAAAACCTCGACTACAGTCTCCAGGTTTGGGTCGTGATAGGTCAGGTTGGCATAGCGACCGCCCACATGGGGTATCAGAAGTGCGTCTTTTCCGCTGAGTGCGCGGTAGAGGTCGGTTATGTGCTGGCAATCTGTATCTATATCTGATTTGTCTTCGATGAGGACATGGCTGGAGCGGTGCAATGGTCCATCGTCGCCGGGATAATAGACGTTGTGATCGCCGCCCAAAGGCGTGTTGCCCGACCATTCCCAACCGACAAAGGCGACGAATTTGCCTGCGATATTTTGGGTATTTGCCTGGTGTTTGATTTCATTCCAGATTGCTTCTGTGATCTGAAAGTCATTGCCCTGATGTCCCGCAAAATCCATCCACGCCTTTTCTCGCGCAAAACGAAAGTAGGATGAGACCGGATTGGTTCCTACGGTTTCTTCGCTTTGCCCGTGGAGATCGCCCCAAAAGGGTTGCGCGTTTTTGCGGGTTTCAATGCATATTAGTGGATTACATTCTGCCTCAAAGCCGTTGTTTTCCTCCTGGACCTGTACGCGATATATGTCCGGTGTGGGGGCTATCACATTTTCAAATCGCATGACGCCGCGATGCTCTGGTTGAAATACAAATGTTTCGGGTAATCCGTGCAGGCCATCGGCGTCGATTTTTATTGTGCCTCTGTATTCCGCACACGGATTGCCCCACACATCTTCGGCTTTTATACCGATCCAGGTGGTTTCCCCCGGCGTTGTTTCAGAAGGTCCCAGTACGACGAGTTTATTGGGCGCGCCGCTTACAATTGGTACTTTGGGGGATGGTACTTCTGTATATACCCACGTTCCGCACCAGTCAACCGATACCCGAAATTCAAATGCATCTTTGCAAAAGGTTTGGGCGCGGCTGCCCGCACTTCCGCCGGATGTGTCACCCAATATCAGCGTGACGGTGTCGCCTTCTGACAATGAGTCGTCAAAGACGTCAATGGTCACGCAATATCGCCACGGTCGAATATAGCGCTGTCTGTCAAATACGGCTTTTAAGGTCGCCGGTCCAGTGGTCGAGACCGATGCATAAGCAGGCGCGACGGGATCGTCAAATTGCGGTCGCTGCCAGTCGCTCACGTCGCGCCAGGCGATTTTGATTACGCCGCCATCGTCTATTCCGTATTTGCCCACGTGATATACAATGCGCCAGGTGCCCATTTCTCCGGCGATAACCGCGCGGTCTGGGTCGATTTCTGCCCAGCCGTAATAGCTGCGAATTTGTTCTTCTGTCATGTCGTGTTTTTCTATCATGAGGTCCTTTCGTGATTGGGATGGGGAATAGGCTTCAAAATAGCGAATTCAGTCGCATCTACAAGCACTTTTCCGAATATTGGCGAAAGTATGGAAATCTGAGTATATTCTGGCGAGAGGTGAGAGCTATGAATGAAGATCTTTTTATTAAACCCGTATCGCAAGCCGGGCAGGAGGTGGTAGGTGCGCCTCTGGCAGAACGCCTGCGTCCCGAGGTGCTGGACGATATTGTGGGGCAGGATCATCTCGTTGGGCCGGGTGCGCCTCTTCGCGTGCTTATCGAAAGCGATCGCTTGCCGTCCATGATTTTCTGGGGGCCACCGGGTTCGGGAAAGACGACGCTGGCCCGGGTTATTGCCGGTACGACGGAGAGTCGCTTTGTGTCTTTTAGCGCGGTAACAGCGGGTATCAAAGAGGCGCGGGAGATTATTGCGCGGGCGCGAGAAGAGCTACGTCTGGGCAGGCGCACCATCTTTTTTGTTGATGAGATTCACCGTTTTAACAAAGCGCAACAAGATGCTTTTCTGCCCCATGTCGAAAACGGTGTTATCACGCTTATTGGTGCCACCACTGAAAATCCTTCTTTTGAGGTCAATTCAGCCCTGCTTTCACGCACGCGCGTTTTTGTGCTCAATTTGCTCGATACGTCCCATATTCGCCAGGTGCTGGACCGCGCTATTGCCGATTCGGAACACGGATTTCCCGATTTGCAGATTGATGACCAGGCTTTGGATCTCATTGCCGAGACTGCGGAGGGAGATGCCCGCCGATCTCTCAACGCGCTTGAAACGGTTGCTGCGGCTGTTGAAGCTACGGGTTGCGATCCTACGCCAGAAACGGTGCGCGAAGTTCTTGGTCGCAAGGCTCATCTTTACGATAAGTCAGGGGAAGAGCACTACAATATCATTTCGGCTTTTCACAAGAGTCTTCGCGGTAGCGATCCTCATGCTTCGCTGTATTGGCTCGCGCGTATGATGGCGTCGGGTGAGCATCCGCATTATATTTTGAGGCGTATGATCCGATTCGCTTCTGAAGATGTGGGCGTTGCAGATCCGCGTGCTTTGCAAGTTGCGCTCAATGCCCGCGAGGCGTACGACTTTTTGGGTAGTCCCGAGGGCGATCTGTCCATTGCTCAGGCGACGGTTTATCTCGCCACAGCCCCCAAGAGCAATGCTGTTTATGCCGCGTATAATAGTGCGCTTTCCGATGTTGAAAAACATCCCAATTTGCCCGTGCCTCTGCATATTCGCAATGCGCCGACAAAGCTGATGAAAGATCTCGATTACGGCAAGGGGTATCAATACGCACATGACGATCCGGATGGCTATATTGATCAAGTGTATTTGCCCGATAATTTGAGAGATCGCACTTATTATCATCCCACAGATCGCGGTTATGAGAAACACATTCGCGCGCTTATGGATTGGTGGGATGAATTGAGAAAGAAAAAATCTTTTTGAGAGATCGCCCAAAAGTGCATCCATGCCAGTGTAAGGGCGAAGAGGTATGTCTTGACAATGCAGTAAGAGTTCCGCAGTTTTGCAGGTGACCGTTTACTTGTGTCTATTTGAAAGGAGGCAACATGAAGGCTTTAATTTTCGTATTTGGTAACATACCCGGTTCGCCTCCGGTGAGATAGCTGACGGCGGGTAGCTGTTTACTCACACTCTGTCCGTCGCAGTTTTATCGTTCCTCCGGAGCCGCGGGTCTGGTATGTGTGGTGGTTTTTCGCCCGACATATTCATTCCCTGGAGGAGACGAACGGACATATGTACAATCCTGATTTTTGGGAAGTTCAATTAGATCAATCAGACCTGGAAATGATGCCGGATGACGTTGGCCTGTGGTACGAATCGCCCGAAGACCAAAATTTGCGCTATAAATATGAAGATCGGATTGGGCGGCTGTTCCCACAGATCGATACGCTCTTAAATAGATCGCTTACGCAAAGACAATTTGAAGCTGCTGTATTGTATTTCAAATACGGCAAGACCCAGCGGGAAATTTCAGAAATTATGGGTATTTCGCGCAGAGTGGTCAGCCAGCATTTGTTCGGTATTACGCGAAATGGAAAGTCCGTAGGTGGTGCTGTGAAAAAACTTCGCAAGCTCTGCCGCAAACACGGTATTGCAATCACAAACTAAAAAGACGCCTGAGTGTTATAGCTCAGGCGTCTTTATTTTTTAGGGTGCAATCTGCATAAAACTGCATCCACGCTGGTGTTTATGTAACCGGGCCAACAGGTTGGTGCGGTTTGCCGATATATTGGCATCCACCGCGCAAAACGCCTTCCGGAAGCGGAGTCGCGCATATCGAAAGGAGGTTTAAGATGAAAACTTTAACTTCGGAGGTGAACGCCTGATTTTCAGGCTGTGACCCTTCAGACGTTGGGCCAGGGATATTGTTCCTGGCCCTTTTTTGTCAGTTCCTCCACTGGTTTATCGCGATTTAACAGGTATTCCTGTCTCGCCATCATCGTCAGAATACCCACCAGAAGACTGAGCAGCAGGACCAATCCCGCGGGCATAAATTTTCGCGTGCGGACAAATCGGCTCATAAAAATGCCCGTGAGCAATAAGCTGACCAATCCGCCGGTCAAAAACCCAACGGCGGGATCGCTCAGGCTTTGCCAGTATCCAATGAGTGCGGCAATACCACAGATCGCGCCTGCAAATAGGGATGCAGAACTTCCGGATTTCATCTTTCCTATGGTACCTCCCACAATTAACAATATGCCGTAAATCGCCAGTGCTACTTGTGCTATTTCAATCATGGTTAGATCCTCACTCTCCAAAGTATCCCCGGCTTGCCCAAACTGTTTTTGCCAGTGCTTTGGCGCCATCGGATGGTTCGATTTCGCCGAGAATACTGCTCGGTGGTTGTCCCGGTTTTTTGCGCGTGGGATCGGGTGACCAATCGTCTCGTTCGTATTTTTTTCTTATGGATTCATCGCGAAAATCAGGCACTTCCATCGGTGCCGAATCACTGAGTGCTGATCGCCACGCTTGAATGCCAGCAATACTCATGTCGATGCCGCGATATACATCGAGGTAGGGGTGCTCGCCCGTGCGAATCGCTTCGGCGAAATGGTAACTGGTGAAAAAATCGCCGCCGCCATGCCCGGCTTGTATTGCGCGGTCGTGATGTACCGGGAAATCCGGTCTGTAAACGGTTTCTACCGGTTCTCCTTTTTGCTTTTCCCACGGTTCTTTCCACACGCGTAGCCGATATTTATCGCCGTTGCGACAGTTTTCCATTACGCCCTTGTTGCCATGGATTCTGACGTAATTGCCGTGCCCGCGCAACGCGCCGTGCAGGGATTTCATTACGGCGTCATTGTCCATCCGACATATAATTACGCCTGCCGTATCCGCGCGATTCATGTGCAGGGTTTTGGTCATGTCGCCAAAATCGTAAGGTATGACAAATCCGTTCACTTTCACGGGACGCGTATCTGTGATGTACATTACCGGGGCAATCGAATGCGTGCAGTAATAGGTTGAGGGAATCCAGTTGCGCCAGTGGTTACGCCCGCAACTGCGCCCCAATTTTACTTCTGGCGGGTCGGGATGCACGTATTCGCCTTCTCCGTATTTAAATTCTCCTACGTGTCCTTTTTGGTAGAGTCGCTTCATTTCCTGATTGTACGCCGTATAGGGATAATTTTCGGCAAACATATAAATTTTACCGCTGCGCTCTACCGCCCGCGCAAGTGCGACGCCTTCGCCCAATGTATGGCAGGCAGCGGTTTCGCTCATGACGTGTTTTCCGGCGTTCAGTGCTTCAACGGCAAAGGGCGCGTGTTCGTGAAAATAATTGGCGAGTACCACGGCATCCATATCGTGTTCCAAAAATGCCTGGTAATCTACATAAGTCGATACACCGAGTGCTTTGCCTTCGGGTCTTAGTCGCTCTTCCCAGGTATCGCAAATTGCAACCAGTTCCATTCCCGTCGGTTCTGCTGCTCGCATAAATGATCGCCCGCGTCCCACACCGACGACGCCTACGCGAATTGGTTTGTTTTTTTCGGGCATCACAAGTTCTCCAGTTTTCGATAAAAAAAACCGGCCTATTGCCGATTTTTTTCAAATTTAAACATAGAAGCGGATATCTGGCACTGTGTCCAGCAATCCCAGTTCTACACCATAAGCATAGAATCGCTTTAAGCCTTCCAGTTCGGTATCGCCCAAATCGTAGAGGATATTTCGCGTGAGATATTCTGCATAAAACGCGGGCGATAGGGTGCGGGTTTCAGCGGCATGGTCCTTTGCGATTTTGGGAATAAGCAGCTTGCCTTTTTTTTTGGCTTCAATCAGTTTGGCAATGTGATAGGGCGTCAATGCATCGGGGCGCCCGGTCCAGCAGGCATAGACAAAAGGCAACCCGGTCATTTGCGTCCAAATTTCGCCCAGATCCAGAATCCGATAGTGTTTGCGGGGCAATGTCAAGGCGGGATCGCCTATCAGTAAGGCGGCATCGGCGCATTTGAGCATTGCGTCTATATCTGGGGGATGAAAAAATACCTGTGGTCGGCAGCCAAATTGCCGCGCCAGCACAATCTGCGCCAGCACGACTGATGTGCGCGATCCGCGATCCAGAGCCAGCGTTTGAATTTCTTCGGGTTCTTTGTTTAGTGCGATAAATACGCTGCCAACTGGTCCGTTTGAAATAATACCGACATTGGGTACAATCCGATAGGGGTCTCGTCCGCGTCCAATTTCTACAGCGGGGATCAATGCCACGTCGGTTTCACCCATGTGCAATCGTTCGGCGCATCGCGAGGGCACGTCGTAGATCAGTTCAAAATCGCGATCAATCGCGCCCATGTGCAGTACTTCAACCAGTGGTCGCGTGTTTAAGTATGACACTACGCCCAAACGCACACGCATTGCTACTTACCTCTAATTCAAAATCTCATACCGCGTATTTCGCCTCACAGGCTCGTATCCCGCATCCCGAATGAGCCGTTGCATCTCCTGGAGTGTCATGGTATCCGTATGGCTCGTGCCCGCTGCACTGACTACGTTTTCTTCCATCATTGTGCTGCCAAAATCGTTCACGCCGTATTTTAAGCTGACCTGTGCGACCTTGGCTCCCTGCGTTACCCACGATGCTTGAAAACTTTTGATGTTGTCCAAATACAGGCGTGCGATGGCGATGGTTCGCAAATAATCAAATCCGGTCGCTTTCACGCCATTCCATCGTCCCTGGTCGTTGGCAAGGGCCGTGTAATCTGGCTGAAAATTCCACGCGATAAATGCGGTGAATCCGCCCGTCTCATCCTGCAAATTGCGAATGTGTTCCAGATGCTCTATTCGCTGTTCAATGGTTTCGACATGTCCATACATCATGGTCGCCGATGTGTGCATGTCCAATTCGTGTGCAATGCGATGCACCGCAAGCCATTCGTGGACGCGGTCTTTGCGAAAGCCGATGATGTCGCGCACCTCGTCCGACAAAATTTCCGCGCCAGCTCCCGGGATGGAATCCAGACCGGCATCGCGCAAGCGGCGAATGCAATTTTCGAGTGACATACGCGAGATATGCGCGATATAGATAATTTCTGTGGCAGATAAACAATGCTGATGGATTTGCGGGTAGCGATTGCGTATTGAGGAAAAGAGGTCTTCGTAGTAATCTACGCGCAGTTTTGGGTTCAGGCCCCCTTGCATCAAAATTTCGCTGCCTTTTGACACGTCACCGCCCACGGCTATGAGTTCGTCAATTTTTTCAAAGATCTGCTCTCTGGGCAATATGTAGCCTTCGTCGGATCCCGGCGGGCGATAAAATGCACAAAAGTCGCATCTTACCCAGCACACATTCGTGTAATTTATATTTCGCCCGATATTGTAAGTCACCTGGTCTTTGGGCCATTTGCGTCGTCGTACCGCATCGGCCAACAAGCCCAATTCGGTCACATTGGGATGTGCAAACAAGCGCCTGGCATCATCTGCGGAAATGCGCTCGTCGTTATATACTTTTTCAACAATGTCGTCGATCATGTTGTTTTCCATTTGAGTCCTGAGAGAGAGGGCGTTTTACGAAATCACTGGTATTTCACCTGGGATTCCGATGGGTGTTTCTTCGACAATTTCTCGCTCGCTCGATAAAATATTGTATAGATTATCCCGTTCGACGGGATCGCGTCCGGCTTCTATAACGCGCTCGACCAGTTGCTTGCGGGCGAGCACTTGGCGCGTCTCTGAATATGAACGGCGCGTAATTTCGTATTCCTGTATTGTGCCGTCGATATCGTCTGCGCCATACCACAAAGCTACTTGTGAAATTTCAATGGTGTTCATAATCCAGAACGTTTTGATGTGGTAGAAATTGTCCAGCATCAAGCGCCCCACGGCAATTTCTCTTAAATCCGCGATACCTGTCGGGCCGGGCAGATGCTCTAATTCTGTGCGTTCGGGATGAAATGACAGGGGGATATACGTCAAAAAACCACCGGTCTCGTCCTGTAATTCGCGCAATCGCACGAGATGATCAATGCGTTCTTTTGGGTTTTCGATATGCCCATATAGCATTGTCGCATTGGTAGGGAGTCCGACTTCATGCGCTGTGCGCGCCACTTCGAGCCATTCTTCGGAATCCGCTTTGGTCCAGAATAAATCTTCCTGGACGCGATCGCTAAATACTTCTGCACCCCCGCCGGGAATGGACGATACGCCGGCTGCTTTTAATTCGATCATGACATCTTTCAATGGTTTTTTTGCAATGCGCGCAATCTGCACCCATTCGATTGCGGTAAACGCTTTTACCGCCACATCGGGACGCACGTCTTTGACCGCGCGCACGATATCGAGATAGTACGAATAGGGCAGTTTGGGATTGATGCCCGCGACCATGTGGATTTCAGAAATGGGCAGGTCGATGTATTCCAATACGCGCTTTTGAATATCTTCGGGCGATAACACATAGCCCCGCTCGTCTTTTGGCTTTACATAAAAGGAGCAAAATCGGCACAGTTTGTTGCAGACGTTGGTATAGTTGATGTGCTGGTTCCGCACGTACCACGCCACATTGCCACACATGCGTTCACGGGAGATATTGGCTAAATATCCCACGGCATTGAGGTCGGGTGTCTCGTAAAGCCGCATGCCATCTTCGGCAGAAAGACGGTGCCCCAGGTTTACTTTTTCTTCAATGTCTCGGAGATCGTCGGGAATTATCGGTCTCACACTATGCTCCTTATACCTTTCTATGGCTTTTCAGCCAGCATCTCGCGGGCGTGTTGCATGGTCAATTCTGAAATCTCTTCGCCGCCCATCATCAAAGCGAGTTCGCTGGCGCGTGCCTCTTCATCCAGCGGGATTACCCGGGTTACTGCACGTTGATCAACCACTTCTTTTCTGACTGAAAAATGCCGATCAGCCATTTTTGCAATTTGTGGCAAATGCGTAATTGAAATGGTTTGATACGTTTCTGATAGGTCGCGCAATTTCTTGCCTACAACCTCTGCAATGCGCCCGGAAATTCCGATGTCGATTTCGTCAAAAATTAACACCTGCACCGAATCGGTATGCGCCAGCACGGTTTTCATCGCCAGCATAATACGCGAGATTTCACCGCCCGACGCTACTTTTACCAGCGGACGGATGGCTTCGCCCGGGTTGGTCGAAATAAAAAATTCGCCGCGCTCTATGCCTTGTGGTCCCGCTTCAAATCGCTGACCATCGCATTCAATCAGGCCTTCGGGATCTGGCCGCCGATCCAATTGGACGTCAAACTGCACATCGGGCATGCCCAGTTCGCGCAATGCGCGGCATATCGCTTTTGACAATTTGCCAGCGGCTTTGTGTCTTCCTTTTGACAATTTCTCACAACAATGTGCGAACTTCTGCATCGTATCGTCAATTTTAATTTTAATTTTTTTTATAGATGCTTCGAGTTCGTCGGTCAATTCCAATTCTTGTTGGGCTTTTTTTTCATAGGACAGGACCCTTTCCAGGTCGCCGCCGTATTTTTTTTTCAACGCGTTCAGCGTTTCCAATCGCTCTGTTACTTCTGATAGACGTTGGGGATTGTGCTCTACGCGATTGGCATAATCGCCAAAGGCGCGGGCCAGTTCTTCTGCACCGTATCTCAGACCATTGAGTTCTTCGGCTATCGGCTCCAAATAGCTGTCCATTTGCGCGGCTTCATTCAGGAGGTGCGCGCCTTCGCCGAGTTGATCGGCCACGGATTGTTCACCTTCATAAAGCACCTGTTCGATCTGATAGGCAATCTCGAGTAGCCGTTCTGCATGCAAAAGCACGGACTGTTCGCGTTGTAGGCGTTCGTCTTCGCCGGGATCTGGTTTTGCCGCCTGAATTTCTTTGATCTGAAAGTCCAACAGTTCGCGCCTTTCTCGCTGGCGCTGGGCAACGGCAGTTTTTTCGATCAGCCGATTTTGTAACTGCACCACCTGATGATATGATTTTTCGACCTGTGTGCGCGCTGTGTGCAAGCCGCCAAAGCCGTCCAAAAAATCCAGGTGCTGATCGATATTTAGAAGCGATTGATGGTCGTGTTGACCGTGCAAATCGACCAGCGCGCGGCCCAATTCTCGAAGTGTACGCACGGGAATGGACAGGCCATTGGCGTAGCACCGACTGCGCCCTTCTAATAGTACATCTCGCCTCAAAATCAGCTCGCCGTCTTCTGTATCAATGCCCATGTCATTCAGGAGTTTGAGCGCCGGGTGTTGAAGATAGAGTTCAAAAATGGTTTCTACCGTGCATTTTTTTGCGCCTGTGCGGATCACATCGGGGCTTCCTCGCATACCCAGTATCAGGCCCAATGCCCCGACCAGAATGGACTTACCAGCACCGGTTTCACCCGTAATGATATTTAACCCTTTACCAAACTCGACTTCCATGTCGTCGATCAGGGCGTAATTTATCACATGTAATTGAGACAACAAGGCGCAACTCCTTTACTCGTCTCGTCGATCCAGACTCCAGTCTAATTTGCGCTGCAACAAATCGTAAAAAGTCAACCCCTGCATATTGATAAAGCGCACTGGCTCGGAGGCTCGTTGTACTGTAACGGGTTCTTCAGGAGAAAGCGAACACACAGTGCGTCCATCTGTGGATAACATAATTTCATCGGACTGATCAGCGATTACCTTAACCGTTACCGACTGATCGCCCGGCATTACCATTGGACGTTGAGATAGCGAATGCGGACATATAGGCGTGGCGACGAGCACGGATAAATTTGGATGTACTATTGGGCCGCCAGAAGACAGGCTGTAACCCGTGGATCCCGTCGGCGTTGCCAGAATTAATCCATTGCCGTAAAAGGAGCTTACGGGCCGACTTTCAACCAGCATTACGACCTGCACCAGACGCGCTTTGACACTGCGTTCAATTACGACCTCATTGAGCGCGAACGCTTTTTGTGTGCGGGTTTGTGCGTGTAGAGCAATGCGCTCTTCGATGGTATAATCGCCACATAACAACCGATCCAGCCCATCGTCCAGTTCGCGGGGTTCTGCGCCCGACAAAAATCCCAATCGCCCCAGGTTTACGCCCAAAATTGGCGTGCTGTGCGGATAAACCACATCGGCCGCGCGCAATAAGGTACCATCGCCCCCCATTGCCACAATGATGTCAGCGCGTATGGGCAACTGATTGACCGGACAAAACCATTTGGAATCAGATGTGCAAATTTGCCGCAAGTTATCGGCGATTAGCACCCCAATGCCTCTTTGATGGATGCGTTGGGCCAATTGATCGACTGCAACGCCCATGCCCGGTTGGGTCGGGTTCGAAAACAAACCGATGGACTTCATTCGTCTGCAAACCCTTTGGAATCTATGGATACCAATTCAAATTCACCATCGCTATCGCGTATCAACACTTCAACCTGTTGCCGCGCATCTTCTAATAAACTGCGGCATTGATTGGATGCTTTTAGACCTTCTTCAAACACTTTTAGTGCCTCTGACAAGGGCAGTGCACCTTCTTCTAAACGATCCACAGCCATCTCCAATTGCTTCAAAGCTGTTTCAAATGCAGGTGTTTCTGTTTTATTTTTTGGCATTGGATTTTACCTTTTTATCTTTTCTACCCGACAGGTTGCCTCGCCTTTTGCAAACCGAATGTGTAGATGTTCAAGGGGTGTCAAAATCCCTGCGTCAGATACGACCGAACCGTCTTCGCGTTGTACGAGGCCAAATCCCCGCTCGAGCACGGATAGAGGACTGAGCGATCCCAATTTGCCGGTCATACGGTGATAGTCGGCTAATCGGCTTTCAAATAGCCGCCGAATGAGCGCGTATAAATCGCGGTGTAATTCATCGACGTGTTGCGCGTTCTGAAAGATCAAATCGGACAACCGTCGCATGCCATAACTGCCTTCGTACGCTTTGAGTCGGTCTTCACTCTTGTCTAACAACCGCTGCATGGCCTCCCGTGTGCGAAGTGTAAGCCGCCCGACTTGTTCTCGCACCTCTAAAACATCGCGTACGGCAATTTCTGCAGCAGCAGAAGGGGTTGGTGCGCGCACGTCAGCCGCTATATCCGATAGGGAAGTGTCGATCTCGTGTCCTACGGCTGAGATAACTGGAATCTCAGAATCCGCAATTGCCCGCACGACCTCCTCATCGTTAAATGCAGCCAAATCCTCAGCGGAGCCGCCGCCGCGTCCAACAATCAATACATCTACTTTGCCAAAGTCATTGAAATCGGCAATGCCTTGTGCAATATCTTCTGGCGCGTCTAATCCCTGCACCTGCGCGGGGCGCAAAACAATGTGAACAGAGGGAAACCGCCGCTTCAACACGTCCAAAATATCTCGAAAAGCTGCACCTGTCTGCGAAGTCACAACCCCAATGGTCCTCGGGTATTCAGGCAAAGGGCGTTTTCGGTCTTCGTCAAAAAGGCCCTCTTCTGATAATTTTTTTTTCAGTTTTTCATAGGCGATTAGCTGTTGTCCCACTCCCGCGGGAAATAGTTGTGACACGTTAAACTGATATTCGCCCCGCCGTTCATATACCGTCAACTGCCCCTGGGCCAACACTGCCATCCCCGCTGTGGGACGAAATCCGGTTATGGAACGCGAGCGCCACATCACACAGCGCAATTGGCTGTGCGGGTCTGAGAGCGTGAAATACCGGTGTCCGGATGAAGGCTGAGAAAAGGAGGTCAACTCACCGACGACCCACATGGGCGGAAATTGCATTTCAAGGGTTTGCTTGACCGCCTGCGTGACGTCCGATACCGAAAGCGGGTGTTCCACCTTATCCCTCCTCTAAATCAAGGCGTAGTCGCTCGATGTGTTGTGCACGCCCAGAGTATTCATCCACGTCGATGAGCGCACCGCAGAGTTTTACATCGCCTTTAGCTGGCTCAAAACGCACGGGCATCTGGTTTATAAATCGGTGAATCGCAGGGTCTTTTTTTGCGCCAATAACCGAATCGTGAGGCCCTGTCATGCCGACATCTGTCATATACGCGGTTCCGCCGGGCAAAATCTCATTATCGGCTGTTTGAACATGGGTATGCGTGCCCAAAACTGCGCTGACTTTGCCGTCCATATAGTGTCCAAAAGCAATTTTTTCGGAGGTCGCTTCGGCGTGGAAATCGACGAGAATAACAGGCGTTTTCTTCTGCAGTTGCTCCACGACGCATTGCCCTGTTCTAAAGGGACAGTCCAGCGCCATTTTCATATATGTTCGCCCAAGCAGACTGAGCACTGCAACCGATGCTCCATTGCGCGCTGAAAAAACCGCTGCACCAACACCTCCAACCTCTTTGGGGAAGTTGGCTGCACGCAAAATCCGGTCGCCCGTTTGAATATAGTCAACCGAATCTTTCTGATCCCAAACGTGATCGCCCATGGTAATTACATCGGCACCGTAAGCGTGAAATTTTTGTCCAATTTTTGCGGTAATACCAAAACCGCCAGCAGAATTTTCGCCATTGACAACGCAGAAATCAATAGCGTGCTGTGCGATCAGTTGAGGAATCAAATGTGCGGCGGCCCGTCGCCCGGGCTTGCCATAAACATCGCCTACAAATAAAATTTTCATTCGCTATTTTTATCGCGCAAAATTAACGGAGCGCACCTCGCGAATCACGGTCACTTTTATATGCCCCGGATACGTCATCGTTTTTTCGAGCCGTTCGGCAATTTGTGCAGATAGTCGCTCGGTGTCTTCATCGCTGATTAACCCATAGTTGGCGACTACCCGAATCTCCTGACCTGCTTGAATAGCGTAAACCGCATCTACTCCCTCTATTTCTCGAGCGGTTTGCTCCAGATGTTCCAATCGGCGCACATAGTTTTCCAGCACCTCGCGCCTCGCGCCTGGACGAACCCTCGAAATGGCATCTGCGGCATCGACCAGCACTGCAATTGGCGAGATCGGATCTACCTCGCCGTGATGGGCTTCAATAGCGTTGATCACCTCATCATCTTCGTTGTATTTTTTTGCCATATCAGCACCATTTTGTCCAGGCGTGCCTTCAAATTCGTGGCTAATTCCCTGACCGATATCGTGCAGCAAACCGGCGCGTTTGGCAAGTTGTGCATCCAGCCCCAAATGAGTGGCCATCATCCCGGCTAAAAAAGCGACTTCTTTGCTGTGGTTTAACATATTTTGTCCATAGCTCGTCCGGAATTTTAATCGCCCAAGACATTCAATCAGGCGGTCGTGCAGGCCGGGCACGCCCATGTCAAAGATAGCCTCTTCACCCGCTTGTCGAATCAATTCGCGCATATTTTTCCGCGATTTTTTAACCACTTCTTCGATTCGACCCGGATGAATGCGTCCATCCATTACAAGGTCCTCCAAAGCTGTCTTGGCAATTGCGCGGCGAATGGGATCAAACCCGGACAGCACCACGGCTTTGGGGGTATCGTCAACAATCACATCTACGCCAGTACACATCTCAAAAGATCGAATATTGCGCCCTTCGCGCCCGATTATTCGGCCTTTCATTTCATCGGCAGGCAACTCGACAACTGTTACCGTTGATTCTACCGTGTAATCGACTGCCAGTCTCTGAATCGCGCTTGCGATAATTTCTCTCGCTTCATCATTGGCCCGCGCTTGTGCGTCTTCCCGAATTTCTTTTAAGCGCCAGGCGACTTCGCGCTGGGCTTCGGCCTCCAAATTTTCCATCAATTCGCGTTTGGCCTGCTGGCGCGTCAGGGCCGCAATGCGTTCTAATCGCGCATTTTGAGCTTCTAAAATTGCTTCTAATTCCAGTTCTTTGACGGATAGTTCGTCCTGCTGTTGTACCAATTTTTGTTCCAGTTCTTCCATCTGTCCAGCTTTGTGGTTGAGCAGATCTGCACGCCGATTCAACTCGTTTGACATGTGATCTAACTCTTCTTCTTTGCGTTCCACTTCACTGTTGCGATCTTTCAGTGTTTTTTCGGCTTGTACGCGCTCGTGATAAATCTGATCTTTAGCTTCTAAAAGCGCGGTGCGTTTTTCAGTTTCTGCCTCTCTTCGAGCATCTTCCAAAATTTGTTCGATTGTGGCGTCGGTGCGATAAAATCTCTTGTGAGCAATTTTACTGCTGATCAGCCATCCCACAACAAATCCCAGCACCAACAGCCCGGTAGATAGGGCAATCACAGATACGATTTCCATGACTTTCTCCATTGTATGTAAAAGAAATCCCCACTGCGCTTGTGCTCACTATTAAGGACAAACGCGGCGGGGTTCACAATCCCGTGAGATAGCTTGTCTCACACTCGCATTGTGCGATTTACTCGCTTCCGCTCGTGAGCTAAAGGTTGATCGAGTCTGCGAGTTGATCGGCTTTCTCGCGTGAAATCCGATCTATTCGGCGACCTTCTTCCTCAATCTTAAAAAGCTCATCAGCCAAATTCACAGCCGTCAATACAGCTACTGTTGATCTGGTGCGGAGTGCAAGGGCACTGGCTATTTCTCGCATTTTCTGATCGATATAACTCGCCACTTTGCGGATGTGTTCGGGATCAGTTTCACTGGCAATGCGATATTCTGAGCCAAATATCTGAACGCGCACGTCGGACAAAACAGACATCACTCATTTTTTTCGGGGTTTAAGGAATTGAGGCGCTGCAACATCGCCTCGACCTTATCCAGGATTTCCGCCTTATTGTCTATCAGAAGCACATTGTCGTTGTAAATGTCTTGCAGTTGATCTCGCTCGCTACGCAGAGCCACTCGCTCTTCTTCGAGGCGCGATATATCTGACTGCAATGCCTGACCCTGTTGCTTCAATTCGGCATTTTCACGACGCAAATCTTCAATGGTTGCAACGGCGCTGTTGATTGCTTCAACGAGCCGGTCCACTCCCTCTGCCACTGCCCCGGCGTTAGTATCCATCAGATCTGGTTCTTCGGTGTCTTCCACAGTCTCGGCGTTGCCATCCACTTCCTCTATTTCTTCTACTTCCTCTGCTGCTTCGGCGTCTTCGGCTACCTCGGCGTTGCCATCCATTTCTTCTACTTCCTCTTCTTTCGCGTTTCTCACTGTCCAGGGGTTAATATCCATGTCTGCTCCTTAAAAAAACGAAAGCTATTGAATATAGAGGCAATTTAACATCATCTTATCCGAAAGTCAAGCTCGCCCCATGGAGATTTGACCCTCATGCAAAAAGCGAAATCCACACTGTGCCGGATTTCGCTTTTTGGAATCAATGAGATACTCAGGCGTTTTGTTTAACCCTTTTGGCCAATGCGGCAAATGCATTGGCGTCGGTTACGGCTAGATTTGCCAATACTTTGCGGTTGATATCGATACCATCGCGCTTTAAACCCGCCATAAATCGGCTGTAAGTCAATCCGTGTTGTCTGGCCGCGGCGTTGATTCGCGCAATCCATAATGCTCTAAAGTTTCTTTTCTTTTGTCGGCGGTCGCGATAGGCGTATTGCAATGCGCGATCCACGGCATTGCTGGCTGTGCGAAGCAGTTTGCTGCGCCCCCCCCGATAGCCCTTGGCTTGTTTCAAAATTTTTTTTCGCCTGCGTCTTGATGCAGGACTGTTGGTTACTCTTGGCATTTTAATCTCCAATGAACAGTGATCACCAACCCCTGTCAAGACGCCAGCAGGCGATTGACGCGGCTCTGGTCAGTGTCGTGAACATGCGCAGTTTGACGGAGGCCTCTTTTGCGCTTGCTCGTCTTTTTAGTCAAATTGTGCGCTGCGGTGGCCTGGCGGCGGCTGATTTTGCCAGAACTGCGCTTTTTGAAACGCTTTTTGGCACCACTATGAGTTTTCATTTTAGGCACGACAAACTCCTTTGAGAACAGCCTCACAGATCAGCTGAAGCGGACTACGACTGAGATTTGGGAGCGACAATCATCACGAGCTTTCGCCCTTCGTCGCGGGGATGAGTTTCGATCTGTCCAATATGTTGTAAATCGTCTTCAATGCGCTGCAATAAGTCGCGGCCCATATCGCGATGTACATTTTCTCGTCCAAAAAACTCAATAACCATCCGCACTTTATGGCGCTGGGTCAAAAATCTCTCAGCATGCCTGAGCTTAAATTGATAATCGTGATCGCTGATACGAACACGCATCCGAATTTCTTTTAATTGCGAGGTACTCTGACGATTTTTCCTGGCTTTTTTCCCTCGCTCATACCGGTATTTACCGTAATCCATAATCCGGCAAACAGGTGGGCGTGCATTTGGCGCGACTTCGACCAGGTCAAGTCCGGCGCCCTGAGCCATTGTCAGGGCTTTGCTCGTTTCTACAATTCCCACTTGAGCACCTGATTCACCGATCAAGCGAACTTGTGGAATGCGAATCTGCCGATTCACGCGTGGCCCGATTTCTCGTCTGGTATCTCGACTTCTTGAGCCTCTATTGATTGCGATCACCTCCAGGTTGGATATAGGAATCTCACAAACGCATGGTGCTTTACGAAAACTGTTTGGATTCGACCTCTTGCTGAATACGCGCGATTAAATTTTCCAGGCTTAGTGCACCCAAATCCCCCTGTCCATGACGGCGAACCGACACCGTGCTATTCTCAACTTCTCGCGCGCCAACAATGAGCATATAGGGCACTTTTTGAACTTCTGCTTCTCGAATTTTGTATCCCAATTTGGCATCTTGATCATCCACTTCGACGCGCACATGGTCATTTCGAAGCAGTCTGGCAACTTGCTGTGCATAGTCGATGAAACGGTCCGATACAGGTAGAATAACAGCTTGTACGGGAGCCAACCACACGGGGAAATTGCCGGCATAGTGCTCGATGAGTGCGCCAAAAAATCGTTCCATTGATCCCAAAAGTGCGCGATGTACCATATAGGGGCGGTGCAGCTTGCCATCTTGCCCGGCAAAACTCAAATCGAATCGCTCGGGCAGGTTGAAGTCAAACTGTATTGTCGAACACTGCCATTCACGCCCGAGTGCATCTCTAATTTGCACGTCAATTTTGGGTCCGTAAAATGCGCCGCCGCCTTCGTCCATGCCGTATTTTAAACCCTGTGCATCTATCGCGGCCTTTAGGGCATTTGTCGCCATATCCCAATCTCGAGGATCACCTACGGCTTTTTCGGGTCGCGTGGAAATATCGATCTTAAAATCTTCAAGACCAAATGACCGCAGAATAAACAGCGTAAAATCTATGGCCCGCTTAATTTCACTTTCGACCTGGTCAGGGCGGCAGAAGATATGCGCGTCATCCTGTGTAAATCCGCGCACCCGCAACAGTCCGTGCAGCGCACCCGCCTGTTCATAGCGATAAACCGTCCCCATTTCTGCCCAGCGCAATGGCAGCTCGCGATAACTTCGACGACGGCTTTTGTAAATCATGCTGTGAAATGGACAATTCATGGGTTTGGCGAAATATTCCTGTCCATCGACATCCATCGGCGCGTACATATTTTCGCGAAAAAAATCCAGATGCCCGCTCGTTTCCCACAGGCTGGACCGCCCAATATGAGGGGAGCCAACCAGTTCATATCCACCGTCGAAATGAGCACTGTGCCAGAATGATTCAATCTCGTGCCGAATCCGCATTCCCTTAGGATGCCAGAGCACCAGACCTGGACCTACATTGTCATTTATAGAATACAGGTCTAACTGTACGCCCAGAGTGCGGTGGTCTCGGCTTTTGGCCTCTTCGAGTTTATCGAGATATGCCTGCAATTCTTTTTTGCCGGGAAATGAGATACCGTAGATGCGTTGTAGCATTTTGTTGTTTTCATCGCCCCGCCAATAAGCCCCGGATGCGTTTAACAACTTGATAGCCTTAATGCGCCCTGTTGACGGCAGGTGTGGTCCCCGGCACAGATCAAACCACCTGGCATTTTTGTAGATACTTACGGTCTCATCGGGCGCAATGGCATCTAAAAGCTCGAGTTTGTAGGTTTCATCCAAATTTTGAAAACGCGCGGAAGCCTCATCGCGCGTCACTTCCTCGCGGGAAAAGGGCTGGTCTTCTTTGACAATTTCCAGCATTCGCGTTTCAATTTTTTTTAGTTCATCGGGTGTAAACGGTCGAGGAACATCAAAATCGTAGTAGAATCCGTTTTCAATGGGCGGACCAATGGTTACTTTGGCATCGGGAAACAAATCCTGCACGGCCTGTGCCATCACATGTGCGGTGCTATGCCAGTAAACCTCTTTGCCTCCATCGTTGGAAAAAGTCAAAATCTCAACCGCAGCATCTGAAGCAACCGGGTAACTCAAATCCACTGCTTGACCGTCAACCCGTCCGGCGAGTGCTGCCCGGGCAAGGCCTGCGCCAATGGATTCGGCCACTTGTAGCACAGTTGTGCCGCGCTCAATTTCTTTGGTTGAACCGTCGGGAAGCGTAATGGTTATGAAATGGTTTTCGGACATAAAAAAATCGCGCTCGGGAATTGCCAGCGCGCGAAATGTGAAATCGTGATACCGTTCGGTGAGCAGTTTCGCCCGCAGATATCCCTCAGCAATGAGATTAAAAGATAGAAACCTGCCAAAGTCTGATAAATCTATAATAAGACTATCGGAGTGTCAAGCGGAAATTACCCAATTGTGGAGGTAGAATCACTATCTCAATTTATTGAATTTTCGAAACTTATTAGACTTCATCTAAACCCAAACCCGTCAAATCTGCAATATTCCCTGCTTGTTCGGCTTCATATAGCCGCCAGATTACGCGCAATCCCTGCAAGCTGCTTTTACCATCTGTCAGCGGTGTTTGTCCGGTTTCAATGCAATCGAGAAAATGGGCCATCTCGTTTTCCGTGTGTTTGCCCGGCTCTGCTTCGAACAAAATTTTTTCATGACCGCGTATGATGTGCGCGAGCTTGCCACCTGAGAGATTGGCGTCGAGCAAACCTTCTGTGCAATGCGCGTGGATTGAATACCGCAACCGGGTGCCTCGCGCGCCCCAGGTGCCAAAGTGATATCCCAGTCGGCCCTTTTCAAATTCCATCGTCACATTGCTCGTGCCTTCTCGCTCCATCCACGGCGTACCAAAATTCGTGCCCATGTGCATGCCCTTGACGGGTCGTCCCAAAAACCAGAGCAATAAATCGATATAATGACAGCCGTGGCTAAACAACTGCCCGCCGCCCAATCGCTCTTTGCTCGAAGCCCAGTGATCGGGGGGATACCGGGTGAGTTGCTCGGTCCAGATCGACACTTGAAATACATCGCCGTACGCACCTTCATCCAGCAATGCTTTTAAACGCTGTACAATTGGGTGAAAGCGCATGCAATACGCAATCATCAGCACTTTGCCCGAGGTTTCAGATGCTTCAATCAGTTCTTTGCAGGCGACTTCGTAATTGGCCATGGGTTTTTCGAGCAAGACATGAACGCCAGCATTGAGACACGCCTGTCCTACCGAGAAGTGCAAATGGTGGGGGAGTGCGAGCAATACAGCATCTACTGAGTCTAAAATCTCGCGATAATCTGTTGCCACACAGGCTCCTGAAAATTGCTGGGCAACTGCTTCTGCGCGTTCTGGCACAACATCGACAGCAGCGGCTAATGTGACCCGATCGCTCAGCGTGTGAAACCGCCGCATGTGGGCACCCCCCATGCCGCCACATCCTATCATACCCAGTTTAATCATGTATCTGTCTCCCTAAGGCAATTGCAACATTTTGTGGATGCGACACGACAAGCGCCAATTGGGATGTCGCGACAAAATTTCCAATGCTTTGTGAATGTATTGGGATTTGCTCGATTCGGGTTGTAAATAAATATATTTTGCTCGGTTTTCATCAACGATAGTTTCGCAAAATGCTTTGCCCACCACGTATTTGAGTTCGGTGATATGCGTGAGGCCATCGGCAATTTTTTGCCGTTTGGGCGATACGGTCCAGTGTTCAATCAGGTCGCATAAAATTGGATCTGGGTCAATCGTTCCATTTGTCTCGATATGCAACCGAAAACCCGCGCTGACGAGTTCCCTGCACAATGGCGTGATATTTTGCCCCAGTGGCTCTCCCCCGGTCAAACACACCCACTTTGCCGGGTGACGCACGACCTCATCGACAATTTGAGCAATGGTCATTTCCTCAAAAGAATCAAATTCCGTATCGCAAAAAAAGCAGCGCAAATTACAACGCGCAAGCCTGACAAATGTTGTGGGTTGTCCCACGCGCAGGCCCTCGCCTTCTATGGAATAGAAAATTTCATTGACTTGCAATATTGCGCCTTCGTCGCGCCAAACGGGCATTTGATCTTTGGATGCTGGAGGGGTCACATTCAAGCCTTTATGAATAGCTCTGTGTGTTTTCGCGTGCTCTTAAAGAAATATATCTCACGCGCGTCGTATTTGCAAGCATTGCAAGAAATAAAAGAAAATACTTGACATATCATTTCAGAACACCTAATTTCTCAGCAACTTAACTGAATTCAATTAAGTTTTCTTCCCCATCGTTCCCCCCAATCCCCACAAATAGAATTTCAACCGAATTTTAAGGGACGATGAGATGCCTGAACAAACCCTCCCTTTCGTTTTTGAGACGCCTACGGGTATTCTGAGTGGGCGCGATCGAGGTGAAGTCCTGCTCAATCAGCTTATGGCATTTATGCAAACAGCCGATGACGATGCGGTTACACCTCTCGATTTTGCCAATGTCTCGTTTATCGATATCTCATGCGCCGACGAGCTGCTCTGCAAACTCCTTATGCGTATTGGCAGCGGGGAGCTTGGCAATCGCTTTACCTTTATTCAAAATGCCAATGATTCCGTGCGCGAGACCTTCGAGGCCGTGCTCAAATTGCGCGACTTGGCCGCGCTCTTCAAAGATGACGAAGGTGATATTCACGTGCTCGGTGTGCTCAAAACGCCCATTCGAGAAGCCCTTGACGTTGTACTGATCCGAAAAAAAGGCACGTCTTCCGAGTTTGCCCACGCGCTGCACAAAAATATTAATATTGCCTGCAATCGTCTCAATGCCCTTCAAAAAATGGGTCTCGTGTGCCGCGTGCGCGATGGCAGTGTCCCCGGCGGTGGTCGGCAATTCTTTTATGAGTCAATTGTATAGTCAAGAGCCACCTCACTGGAGTCTCTTATGCTCGATTACGGTTTGCTCAAACGCCAGGTTGATCAGATGGCGGTTGATGCCAGTACTTTGCAAGACGACTTTTTTGCTCGCATTGATCTGGCGTGTTCCGAGATGGACCGCTGGGAAGATGCCTGGAAAACCCTGGGTATTAAAATTGCGCGCAGCCGCACTTCCTGGCTGGTTGCCCAACTCGGCGGGCCTGTTACCGAGGCGTGCCCAAGACCTGACCGCCCCAAAGAACTCACCGTTATTGCCGCCGATGGATCTCAGATTTTTCCCGACCGGCACGAAGTCGCCAATTGTTTTTTGATTAATATTGGCTATGTCGTCATTCATTACGGCACGGGAGAACGCCCTGTGTTAAACAGCGAACCAACGCTTTTTTACGATGAAGACGACCTCTATCAGGAATGGGCGGGCAAGCGCAGTCCAATCACCCGCGAAGTCGTTGGCGTGCGCCGAAATGCTATGGAACTCGAAAAGGTTGTCACCCTCTCTGCTCTGGCGCATGCAGAAGGCCGAACCTGTGTCGGGCTGACCGATGGAACCCTGATTTTGTGGATGCTCGAAGGCAAACCCTATGATTTCCGCCGCGAAACTCTCCAGACCACGCTCGCCGGTTTGGAGCGTCTGCGCGAACTTCGCGTTCCCATTGCCGGGTATATTTCAGATCCCGGTAGCGCCGATGTGCTCAATGCCTTGCGCGTGGGCCTCTGTCCCGAACAGCCTACCAACTGCGACAAGTGCCCGTGGAAAGCAGCCGAGGCGCAGCATCTTCTCGATTTTGATGGCGATTCCGAACCGCCTGCACCCATTCCCTGTGAACCCATTGCCGGCGTTACCGATGATATGCTGTATGCCCGCAAACTCAAACGCGGCGAGCGCAGTGGCGTTTATCGCAGCGCGTCTAAAATTCTCGAGGACTACGGTCCCCACCGCATCTGCTTTTTTTACGTACATACGGGTTGGGAAATTGGGCGCGTCGAAATTCCCGAATGGGTTGCCAAAGACCGAGAGTTGCTCGATCTCGTACACGCTACGGTTGTCGATCAGGTCGATAAGGGACGCGGATATCCCGTCGTCTTATCCGAATCCCACGAACGCGCCATTGTGCGTGGGGCTGACCGAGACATATTTTTTAAGTTCTTAAAAGACGCTTTTGTCAAAAACAATATCAAAACCGAACAGTCGCTCAAACAACTTAAAAAAATAGCTGCAGCAGTATAGCGAGGTTTTTTTATGGCTCTTTCTTCTATCGATATCAGCACTGAATATATTGGCGAAATTGTCGAAAGTTCTACTTCGCAATTTACTTCTGAAAGCCGAGAGCTAAATGGCGCACCGCCATTTGGGTCCTTTGTCAAGACGCTTGGTGCATTGCCTGTATATGGTCTGGTTTTCAATGTGTGTACGCATTCTATTGAACCCAATCGACGCGCCACGGCTTATGGGCTTACCGAACAAGAATTGCGCGAAGAGCAACCGCAAATTTTTGAACTTCTCAAGACTGAATTTGAAGCTGTTATTATCGGATATGGCGACGACCAGGGTCCGCAACAGGTCTTGCCTCCGCAACCGCCCGGCATTCACAGCTTTGTTTGTCCCTGCACCGAATCCGAAATCAAAGCCCTGACCAATAGCGGGGATTTTCTCCGCAGCATTTTATGTGGCAACCGCCTGCCTGCCGACGATCTGATTATCGCCTCAGTGAGAAATGCATGGGCAGCTCGCGCTTTAGATATGCCCTATTTGGTGGGCATTGGCAAAGACCTGTGTCGCCTGATCCGAGACGACTACGACCGTCTGAGTTCTATTATGCGGCGGATTTCGCAATAGAAGGGACTGGGGGCTGGGGACTGGGTGGACTGACTACTAACTACTAACCACTGACTTTTATGAACGATCTCTGGAATAATCTAAATGGTTCGCCCAATATTCAGGATGGCGGCGAAATCGGCGTTGTCACGCAAGGGTCTTTGACCGAGGGCGTTGAGATGAAGCTCAACCCCGACCGCAGCGTGGAGGACGTCAAAGCTGGCAAATTTGTGGTTATTGATGGCTACAAAAATCAGTTCTTCTCCATGATCACCGACCTGAGTTTGGATGCGACCAATCCCGAAATTTTGCTTTATCCGCCGCGCGAGGGCGATCAGTTGTTGCACAGTGTTCTCAATGGTTCCAGCACCTATGTCACCGTTGCATTGCGCCCCATGCTCATGCTGGAACAGGGCGAAGAAATCGTCGATGAACCGCGTCCGGTGAAAACTATTCCCAGTCATTTTTCCAAAGTTGTTGAAGCTGAAGAAGAGGATGTATCGCGCGTTTTTGGCAGCGAGGAAAAAGACGACCGGTTTTTCAACATGGGCACGCCATTGGATATGGATACGCCGGTGTGTATCAATCTCAATCGCTTTGTCGAGCGCAGCAATGGCATTTTTGGCAAAACGGGTACGGGTAAGTCCTTTCTCACGCGTCTGGTATTGTGTGGCTTGATCAAAAACAAGAAAGCCGTCAATCTCATTTTTGATATGCACAACGAATACGGTTTTCGCGCTATGAAAGAGGGCGGGCAGGGCAATAGCTTTGTCAAAGGCCTCAAACAACTTTTTGGCAATCAGGTCGCCCTTTTTTCTCTCGATCCCGAATCGTCTCGTCAGCGCGGGATTCAACCTGACCACGAGGTGTATATTACCTACGACCAGGTTGCGGTTGAAGATGTTATCGCGTTGCAAGACGAACTGCAACTCAATCCCACGGCCTCTGAATCTGCCTATCTCGTTTACGCGATGTACAAAGACCGCTGGCTGCGCCAATTGCTTTCTATTGACGGTCCCGATGTCGAGCAATTTGCCGACGATATTGGGGCAAATAAGAGCTCGCTTTCCGCGCTGCATCGCAAACTCAAACGCCTTGAAACCTTTCCTTTTATGGTCAATAGTCTCAACGGTGCAGATGCCGTCGATACGATGATGGACTACATTGACCGCGGCATTCACATTGTGCTCGAGTTTGGTCGGCAGACCGGCATGCTCGCGTATTTGCTCGTGGCGAATATTCTCTCCCGCCGCATTCACGAACAATACGTCACAAAAAGCGAAAAGTTTTACGCCTCGCAAAATCCCGAAGATCAGCCGCGGCATCTGGTTATCACCATTGAAGAAGCCCATAAGTTTCTCAATCCCGCGACTGCAAAACAAACCATTTTTGGTACGATTGCCAGGGAAATGCGTAAATACTACGTTTCGCTTCTCGTGGTTGACCAGCGTCCCTCGGGTATTGACGAAGAAGTGCTTTCACAACTCGGCACAAAAATCACGGCTTTGCTCAATGACGAAAAAGACATCCAGGGAGTGCTTACAGGGGTATCTAATGCCAGTGGCTTGCGAAGTGTTCTGGCGAGTCTCGATTCCAAACAGCAAGCCCTTGTATTTGGGCATGCGGTACCTATGCCCGTGGTTATCAAAACGCGCGATTACGATGAAATTTTTTATAAAGCAATGGGCGATTTATCCGATGAAGAAAAAATGGAAAAGGCCGAAGCCGCATCGGCTGCTATTTTTGGCGACTGAAAATGAAACTGATTGTCCAAATCCCCTGTCTCAACGAAGAAGAAACCCTGCCCGCTACGGTTAACGATATTCCGCGCAAAGTTCCCGGTATTGATAAAGTCGAGATTCTGGTCATTGACGACGGTTCTACGGATCGCACGTCTGAGGTCGCGCGCAACCTCGGCGTGGATCATATTGTCAGATTCCCCAAAAATCGCGGTCTGGGCCATGCATTCAAAGCGGGTTTTGACACTTGCCTCAAACTCGGTGCCGATATTATTGTCAATACCGATGGGGATAACCAGTACTGCGGTGCCGATATTGTCGCACTCGTTCAGCCTATTCTGGAAAGGCGTGCCCATATTGTGATTGGAGATCGACAGACAGGTGGCATCGGCCACTTTTCTTTTTTTAAGCGATGGCTACAGGGTTTGGGCAGTCGCGTCATCAGTCGCCTCGCGCATATTGAGGTGCCCGATGTCGCCAGTGGTTTTCGCGCCTTTTCACAAGATGCGGCCCTGCATCTGTCGATGTTTACGGATTTTGATCACACCGCGGAGCATGTTGTGCAAGCAGGGCAAGACCGTCTCGCTGTTGAAACTGTGCCCATTCGCACGAATCCCAAAACGCGCGAATCGCGCCTTTTCAAAAATCCAGGTGTATTTGTTTTTAAGTCGGGCATGATTAGTCTGCGGACTTACGCACGCTACAAAGCACTCCGCATCTTTTCAGTTTTTGGTGCTGTTGTTTTCGCTTTTGGCATGTTAATTGGTCTCCGATTCCTCTATTTTTTCTTTTTTACCGACGAAGGCGAACTCCACATTCAATCGCTTATCCTCGCCGCTATCCTTCTGCTCGCCGGATTTCAGATGTTTCTCACCGGTATTGTCGCCGACCTTATCGCCACCAACCGCGCCCTTCTCGAAGATGTTTCCTCACGTGTGCGATTTATGGAACTCGGATCAGGATTTACAGGATTGAAGGATGAACAGGATGAAAGCGGATCGGGCTGTACAGGATAAAAGGATGAATAGGATAAGCTGATCGCTATAAAGGTTCGGAGATTACATGAAAAGTTTTGAAAAATCCAAGCGTTTGATCGCCGAAGCCTCGCGCTATTTGCCGGGTGGTGTGAACAGCAATTTTCGGCTGGGGATGGTTCCCACGCCTCTGGTTTTTGAACGGGGCGAGGGACCGTATCTCTACGATGTGGATGGCAATCGTTTGATCGATTATTATTTGGGTATGGGACCGATGATTTTGGGGCACAATCCAGAACCCGTGCTGTCTGCTGTGCGGGAACAACTCGAGTCGGGCATTCTTTTTGCCGGGCAGACAGCGATTGAGCAAGAGGCAGCCAGGATGGTTTGCGATATGGTGCCATGCGCGGAGCGGGTGCGCTTTAACTGCACGGGTAGCGAAGTGGTGCAGGCGGCTTTGCGCCTGGCTCGCGCGGCTACGGAACGGCTTTGTGTGATCAAATTTGAGGGACATTATCACGGCTGGTTTGACAATGTGCTGTGGTCTGTTGCGCCCCCGTCCGATCAGTATGGTCCGGTTGATGCGCCCATTCCCATTCCGGCGAGTACAGGGCAAGATCTGGTGGCAGGTCGGCATACTGAGGTGCTTCCCTGGAATAATCTGGCACTTCTGAGTTCGCGCCTGAAACGCGGGGATGTCGCTGCGGTTATTATGGAGCCTGCGATGTGCAATACCAGCGCGATTTTTCCCGCTGAGGGCTATTTGGAAGGGGTTCGAGAGGTGTGTACCGATACGGGAACGGTGCTCATTTTTGACGAGGTGATTACGGGGTTTCGCGTGGCGCCTGGCGGCGCGCAGCAATACTTTGGAGTGACGCCCGATCTGGCGACGTTTGGCAAGGCGATAGCCAATGGGTTTCCGGTTTCGTGTTTGGCAGGGCGAGGCGATTTGATGGATATGCTCGTCGCGGGTGTGATGCACGGAGGCACTTATAATGCGCAACCCGCTTCTATGGCCGCGGTTATCGCTACGCTGACCGAGTTAAGCAAAAAAGAGACGTTTGACGCGCTCAATGCGCGGGGCAATCGGCTTATGGAAGGTATTGCGCGCGCACTGAAAGAGGCCGATATTCAAGCAAGGATTGCGGGTTTTCCACAGATTTTTCATGTGGGCTTTGGTGTTGATGACCCGGTTGTCGATTATCGGAGTTCACTTTGTGCAGATCGCGAGCGGTATATCAAATTTACAGAGGCACTTCATTACAAAGGCGTGCGCGCGCTGGAGCGAGGCGCGTGGTTTTTATCGACAGCGCATACAGTTGATGTGATCGATGCGACGATTGAAGCGGTTGCCGATGTGGCAAAGGGGGTATGAAGGGAGATGTGGAACAGCGTCCAAATATTCTATTCGTTAAAACAAAAATTTAAGCGCTAAAATACCCGGTTCTCGCCGGGTATTTTTTCAGGAATAATTTGTCTTTGGATATCTGTAATTTATTTTTATCTTTTTTGCGATCGTTTGTAAATATGAGATAAAATTGCTTTTTTTCCTATCACGAGGATTCTACCCCATGATCAAGCCACTTGATCGCACAGGTACCTGGCGGACTTATTCCATGGCCGACGGCCTGGCCGGGATGCGCGTTGAACACATCGTCGAGGACAGTGAAGGCTATCTCTGGTTCGCCACATGGGACAATGGCGTCAGCCGCTTCGATGGGGACGCGTTCCAGAATTTTACGCGACGCGACGGTCTTGTTAACGACCGTGTTTATTTTATTAAACAGGACAGTCAAAACAGGTTGTGGTTCGGTACATTAAATGGGGTCTGCTGGTACGACGGAGCAGATTTCCACCATTTGGAGGACGAAGGGATCGCAGGGCGTGCTGTGCAGTTCATCTACGAAGACAGTGAGGGGCGTATATGGTGTGGCGGTCACAGGACTCTGGGGTATTACGATGGCACTGTGTTCCACGACCTGATTCCGCTCTACCTCCAGCACTACGAGGAGCCACCTTCTCCTCGCTGGCCCAATCAGTGTCGGGGTATTGCTCAGGATCCTGAAGGCCAGATGTGGTTTGGATTTAACTACCTCATCCGTTTCGACGGCACATCCTTCCTTCGCTATGAAAAGAAAGATGGTTTTCCGCAAGGCAACACGAGCTATGCTGTGGCGCAGGACTCTACCGGCCATGTTTGGATCGGTCATCGCAGACACCAGGATAAACTCTGTTACTATGCCGATGGTACCTTCCAATCTGCTGAGATAGATTTGGGTGATAGCCTGCGCAAAATTCAGTGCGATCGGGATGGGCGGATGTGGTTTTGCACTTCAGATGGGGTATTCTATCAGGATGGAGATGGGTTTAGCAGGTTTACCGTTGCCGATGGCTTGCCCCATCCCGCAGTTAAAGCTGTGTTCCAGGGCCACGAGCATCAGTTCTGGTTTGCTACCTGGGGTGGCGTCGGGCTTTACGATGCACATAGTATCAGTGTTTTTGATCCCAATGCGGTAGTTGAAAACAAAAATATGATTGAGATCTCACAGATCGTGCAAGACAGACGAGGAGATATATGGGTTGGGTATGTAGCTCCCTTTCTCAACCATGTGAATAAAAGTGTTTTTCGCTTTGATGGCGAGCACTTTGAATTCGTAGGCACTGAGGATGGTTTTGATATCAACAACTGTTTCGCCATCTACGAGGACTGCGACGGGGACCTGTGGTTTGGAGGTGGCAATGGCTTGTTCTGCTATGATGGAGATAAGCTCAAAAAAATGCAAACAACTGCAGGTTTAGGCGAAAGTGGTATCAGTGCAATTGCCCAGGATTCGCAAGGGAAATTTCTTTTTGGCCATTGGGGAAACGAAAAAATAAGAAGAAGAGCCTTTTGGGGCAGCCCAGTGAGGCTCATTTACCAGCGAGACGATCAGTTACAAACTATTTTTGAGGATAATGAAAAGAGAGATCCTTTCAGCCGCATCGGCACGGTGATTGCCGGGCGTAATGGCGAGTTTTATTTTTTTATTTCTTACCCAAATTTTTTCGACAAAGATAAGGGTTTTGCGCGCTGGCATTCCGAAGATGGGCTTAAATTTTATGGGATTGAAGATGGGCTGATAGATGACAAAGTCGAGGACCTGCTGGAAGACCTGCATGGAAACGTATGGATTGCTACCCAAAGCGGTCTCAGTCGCTTTGATGGTAGCACCTTCCACACCTTCACAACAGCAGACGGTTTGCCGAGTGATCGCATCCGCTGCTTGTTAGAAGATCAGCGAGGCCACATCTGGATTGGCACAGACGGGGGCGTGGCTCACTACGATGGTCAACTTTTCCAGACCATCAACTCACCGCATATAGGATCTGTTCTTCAAATACTCGAAGATCGTGATGGAGCCTTTTGGTTCGGTACAGTCCAAAATTCTCTGGTGCGCTATAGGCAACAAAAAACTCCGCCCCAGATTTGCCTGCTTCAGGTGATTGCCGATAAGGTCCATGAGAACATAGAAGAAGGCATCCTATCTACCACAGAGCAGAATGTGATTTTTGAGTACAAGGGTCTGAGTTTTTCCACGCGTCCCCGCGACATGCTTTACATTTATCGCCTGAAGGGACACGACCCCGACTGGCAGCCAGCAACCCGAGAAATGCGAGCGCATTACCGGGACTTGCCGCCTGGCGATTACACCTTTCAAGTCAGGGCTGTAGATCGCGACCTCAATTACTCAGAGATGGCACAGGTTCAAATCTCAGTAGAACCGGACTTGCGTATTGAAGCTCTGACTGCTGCACTCAACAACCAGGAGGGCAATGAGTTTATCGGTCAGAGCGAGGCTCTGAACCAGTTTCAGACCAGATTGATGGAGGTCGCATCCACCGATCTGTCCGTGCTGATTCTGGGTGAGACAGGTGTAGGCAAGGGATTGGCTGCGCGGGTATTACACGAACAGAGTGTCCATAGCGATGGTCCCTTTATCCAGGTCAACTGCGGTGCCCTATCCCAGACATTGATCGATAGTGAACTTTTTGGTCACGAAAAAGGGGCTTTTGCCAATGCAGTTTCTCGCAGGCTGGGCAAGGTGGAATTGGCCAAAGATGGCACGCTCTTTTTGGACGAGATCGGCGATATGACTCTGGAAACGCAGGCCAAACTATTGCGCTTGCTGGAAGAAGGTACGTTTGAGCGTGTTGGGGGCAGCGAGATACTGAAGGGGCAGACGCGCATTGTGGTATCGACGAATCGCAATATTGAGGAGATGGTCAATACAGGTGCTTTTCGCGAGGACCTCTATTATCGCATCTATGTTTTTCCGCTTTATTTGCCGCCTCTACGTGATCGCAAAGAGGATATACCACACCTGGCGGAGTTTTTCAAGGATCGCCTGGCGGCGCATATAGGCAAGGATATAGCTCCCTTGACGACAGAGGTTATCGAGGAGTTGCGAGCCTATGATTGGCCTGGGAATGTGCGAGAACTGGAGCATACCATACAGCGAGCCGTAACCGTATGCCAGGGGGCTCGGATCGAATTAGAGGACCTCGGGTCGTACCGTTCGCGAATCAAAAGTGCTACTCTCGACCTGGTGTGGACCTCCTTATCGGATTTTCAAGACCGCGAAATCGTGTCTATGGAAGAATTTGAACGTCTCTATATTCTCGAGGTGCTCGAAATCACCAACTGGAAGGTAAAGGGAACAAAAGGCGCAGCGGCTCGGCTGGAATTGCCGCCTTCTACCCTGTACAGCCGAATGAAAAGATTGGGTATTAAACGTCCTTGATCCGGAATGTAGTGAAAAGGATCTGGTGATGTTGGTTGCGGCGCGTGAGCCATTTTTGACCAATAGTCGCGATTTCTGCACAATTGAAATAGAAAAAGCTCTGGTGTTTTGCCAGAGCTTTTTGTTTTTTAGAGAGGGAGAGGGAGACTAAAGGGAGACTAAAATGATGGAATGGACGCGCAGGGCGTTTATAAAATGCAGCAAGATGGTATTGTTTTCAGTCTCTTTTGGTAGTGTGCCGCTGTTTTTGAGGCACGCTGTCCATGCGGCGAAGAATCCGATACGTCAACGCATCAGGAGAGGTGTTATGGATAATTTTGAATTTGGCGAATTGATTTATGATAATCCGCTGTCTTCCGCGTCAGATATTGAAGGGTTTCGGCTGGAGGGAGATGCTGCGATCACTTTTCCGAATGGTCGCATGCGAATGGAGAACCGCCGCGACCCAGGGGAGGGACAGGCGGCAAATTTTGTTTTTTGGTGTCCCGAAGATTTTCCAGCGGATATTGCTGTGACGTGGGATTTTTGGCCAGTGCGCGAGCCAGGGTTGTGCATTCTGTTTTTTTCTGCTTTGGGGCGAGGGGGTGAAGATATATTTGATCCGTCATTGGCGTCGCGGGCTGGCGAGTACAAGCAGTATCACAGCAGCGATATCAATGCGTTGCATGTGTCTTACTTTCGGCGAAAGGCACTCAAAGAACGCGCTTTTCAGGTTTGCAATTTGCGCAAGAGTTATGGTTTTCACATGGTCTGTCAGGGGGCTGATCCCCTGCCTTCTGTTGTCGATGCCAGACCGCCATATCCGATTACGCTGATCAAATGCGGTGCAGAGGTTGTTTTTTATATCCGCGATTTAAAAATTTTTCACTGGGTTGATGATGGTCAGACGTATGGGCCTTTGCTGGGTGGTGGCAAGATCGGTTTTCGGCAAATGGCGCCTTTGATTGGCGAATATGCGAATTTAAAGGTGCATGAGGTCAGTGCTTAAGTATAAAGGCTCACAGACTATTTTTACGTGCTAAAATACCCGGTTCTCGCCGGGTATTTTTTTGTCTTTGGATACATAGCAATCCATTCTTATCTTTGCAAGTGTGAGATAAATTTATAGACCAGTTTTTTAACGTATGTCACAAGGCTCTTTTCCCATGATCAAGCCACTCGACCGCACGGGTACCTGGCGAACGTATTCCCTTGCCGATGGTCTGGCTGGGGTGCGTACCGAACATATTGCAGAAGACAACGAGGGATATCTATGGTTCGCTACCTGGGACAACGGTGTCAGCCGTTTTGACGGGGGTGCGTTTCAGACATTTACTCGACAGGATGGTCTTTGTGGCGATCGAGTTTTTGCTATCCAGAAGGATAGCCGGGGAAGATTGTGGTTTGGTACAATGAGTGGCGTCTGCTGGTACGATGGCGCAAATTTCCACTATTTGGAAGACGATGGGATCGCAGGCCGATCTGTGCAGTTCATCTACGAAGACCGTGAGGGGCGTATATGGTGCGGTGGCACGAATACCCTGGGGTATTGCGAGGGTACTGCTTTCCGCGATTTGATTCCGCTCTATCTCCAGCACTACGAGCAGCCGCCTTCTCCTCAGTGGACCAATCAGTGTTGGGGTATTACTCAGGATACGGAAGGCCACCTGTGGTTTGGTTTTGACTACCTTATCCGCTTCGATGGCGCATCCTTTTATCGCTACAAAGAGGAAGAGGGTTTTCCTCCTGATCAGAGTAACTATGCAGTGGGTCGAGACCGCACAGGCCAGGTGTGGATTGGTCGATACGGGCAGCGGGATGGACTCTGGCACTATGCCGATGGCACCTTCCATCAAGTTCGCGTGGACCTCGGTGGTAATCTGCGCAAAATTCAGTGTGACAGCGAAGGGCGGATGTGGTTCTGCACTTCGGAAGGGGTGCTCTATAAGAATCCCGATGGATTTAGCGGTTTTACTCCTGCCGATGGTCTTCCTTATCCCGTTGTCAACGCTGTGTTTCAGGACCGCGAGCATCAGTTTTGGTTCGCCACATGGGGCGGCGGTGTGGTGCTCTACGATGCATATAGTATCGGGCTTTTCGACCCCGGCAAAAATTCTCCCGAAGGCGATAGCGAGATCTCGCAGATGTTGCAGGATCGACGAGGGGATATATGGATCGGGTTTTCCTCTCCTTTTTTGAGCCTCACAACCAAAAGTCTCGCGCGTTTCGATGGCGAGTACTTTGAATTTGTCGGAGCCGAACAGGATCTCGATCTCAACAGTTGTTTCGCCATTTACGAAGACCGCGACGGTCATGTATGGTTTGGCGGTGGCAATGGTCTGTTCCGCTATGACGGGCGGGGTTTTCACTCCACCGCGGATTTTGGCGAGGTGGGGGTCAGCGCAATCGCCGAGGACCAGGAGGGGCAGCTTATTCTGGGGCAGTGGGAAAATGGCACGACTAAAAAAAGAGAAGAGCTTTTTGCCAGTCCGCTGCAGATTATTTATCACCGGGGCGGGCAGTTCCAACTCGTTTTTGAGGAGGAGGAGAAAGAAGATCCTTTCAACCACATCGGTGCTTTGATCGTCAGACGCAACCGAGAGTTCTGGTTTAGTGTGGGCACCCATAATCCCTTCGGCAGTGGCAAGGGTATTGGGCGGTGGCATCCAGAAGAAGGCATTTCTCTTTATACTGTTTCGGATGGGTTGTTAGATAACCGGGTCGCCGATCTGCTGGAAGACCGCACTGGAAACCTGTGGATTGCCACCCAAAGGGGGCTCAGTTGCTTTGATGGTATTGTTTTTCGCAACTTTACCACTGAAGACGGTTTGCCGAGCAACCGCATCCGCTGTCTGTTCGAGGATTCGCGTGGACACCTCTGGCTCGGCACGGATGGAGGTGTGGTTCACTACGATGGACTGCTTTTTCAGACCATCAAGTCACCACATATAGGGCCCGTTCTTCAGATACTCGAAGATCGCGATGGGACTTTTTGGTTTGGCACGGCTCTGGGGTCTCTGGTGCGCTACCGCCTGCGGCAAATTCCGCCTATAGTTCGCCTGATTCAAGTTGTCGTTGATCAGGTCTATGAGAACCTGGAGGAAGTCATCCTATCTACGACGGATCAACAGGTGATTTTCGAGTACAAGGGGCTGAGTTTTTCGACCCATCCCAGCGATATGCTCTATGTTTATCGCCTGGAGGGCTACGATTCTGATTGGCAGCCCGCGACTCGAGAGATGAGGGTCTATTATCGAGACTTGCCACCGGGAGATTACACCTTTCAGGTTAAAGCTGTAGATCGCGATCTCAATTACTCGCAGATGGCGCAGGTACAAATCTCGGTAGAGCCTGATCCGCGTATTAAAGAACTGACTGCTGTACTCAACAGTCAAGGAAGCAACGAGTTTATCGGTCATAGCGCGGCTTTGCGCGAGTTTCAAATCAAACTCATAGAGGTGGCATCCGCAGACCTGACTGTACTGATTCTGGGCGAGACGGGTGTGGGCAAAGGGGTGGCTGCCCGGGTGTTACACGCACTGAGTGCCCATAGCGATGGTCCCTTTATACAGGTCAACTGCGGTGCGTTGCCTGAATCGCTGATCGATAGCGAGCTTTTTGGTCACGAGAAAGGGGCTTTTACCAGCGCTATATCCCGCCGGCTGGGCAAGGTGGAACTGGCCAGAGGCGGTACGCTCTTCTTAGATGAGATCGGCGATATGGCTCTGGAAACGCAGGCCAGGCTGCTGCAATTGCTGGAAGAGGGTACGTTTGAGCGCGTTGGGGGCAGCGAGACGCTGAAGTCACAGACGCGTATTGTGGCGGCGACGAATCGCAACCTCAAGGAGATGGTCAGCGCAGGTAATTTCCGCGAGGATCTCTATTACCGCCTCAATGCTTTTCCGATGTATTTGCCGCCTCTACGCGAGCGCACGGAGGATATTCCGGACCTTGCTGAGTTTTTCAAGAGTCGCCTGGTGGCACATCTGGGCAAGCAAATTGATCGCCTGAGTTCTGAGGTCATAGAGGTGTTGCAAAACTTTCATTGGCCGGGCAATGTGCGGGAATTGGAGCATACTATGCAGCGGGCTGTAATTGCGTGTCAGGGTACTCAAATCGAAGTGGGTGATCTGGGACTGTATGGTTCCCGAATCGAAGACGAGACTCCCGATCACAAGTTAGATCAAGACCGCGAAATCATGCCCTGGGATGAATTTGAACGCCGCTATATCCTCGAAGTGCTCAAAGTCACTAACTGGCAGATAAAAGGGGCCAGAGGTGCAGCGGCTCTGCTGAAACTACCGTCTTCTACTCTGTATGGCAAAATGAGAAAGCTGGGTATTAGACGTCCTCAATGAGGGTTATATTTGGTCTTTTAAGGTTAAATATGGCCTTTTAGTTTTAAATATCTGTTAATAAACAATATAAGAGCCATCCTGATTGTTTTTGGGGCCATATATGGACCCTTTGACAAAAATACAGGTTGGCTTTTTTTATTGGTTCTATAAATTATATGTAATAAAAATAATGCTTTATGGATATATATTGCTTGAAACAATTTATGTGGCACGCATGTTGCAGAGTTTTTGCATGAAAAAAATCAATCCGGGCTTGAATTCCAACTCTTTATATTGGGTTTTCAATATGATGAACCGATATCTTTTGACTGTGCTATTGCTCGTGAGTGTCTCTTCGTTCGAGGTTGTGTGGGCACAACCAAACGAAGTGGTCGTTTTTCACGATGACCGCGGCTGGAAGCTCCAGGTCGATGGCAAAGATTTTATGGTATTTGGTATGAACTGGGGCTATATCCCCATCGGCGAAAACTATAGCTATTCACTGTGGGATCAGTCCGATGCGTTTATTATGCAAGTGCTGGACAACGAGATGGCGATGATGCGCGATATGGGCGTCAATGCCATTCGTTTGTTTTCAGATATTCCGCCGCGCTGGGTGGAATATATCTATGAAAAATACGGCATCATGTCTGCGGTCAATCACTTGATGGGGCGCTATGGCTTTGAAATCAATGGGGTTTTTGTGCCGAATACCGACTACGGCGATCCGGATACGCGCAAGGCTATTCTGGACGATTTGCGCACGACAGTTGAGCGCTATGTGGATACACGGGGCGTGCTCATCTATTTACTCGGCAACGAGAATAACTACGGGTTGGCGTGGACGGGTTTTGAGATTCAGGACTTGCCCGAAGGTGCCTCCGACCCGCGTGCCGAACACCTTTATTCTCTCATGGGCGAGGCCGCAACTCTGATCAAAAGTCTCGATGACAAGCGCCCTGTCGCGCTTGCCAATGGCGATATTCACTACCTCGATATTATCGCCCGAACCTGCAAAGATATTGACGCGATGGGGGGCAATGTTTATCGCGGTGTATCGAGCGGGGACCTTTTTGAGCGCGTTCGCAAGGAACTCAATGTCCCCTTTATCTACACAGAGTTTGGGGCCGATGCCTACGATGCACGCCTCGAGAAGGAGGATGACGTATCTCAAGCCTGGTACCTGCTCGGGCAGTGGCGAGAAATTTACGAGCAATCGTATGGCAAGGGTAAGGCCGGCACGTCTATCGGCGGTTTTATTTTTCAGTGGGCGGATGGGTGGTGGAAATTTCGTCAGGAAGAAAACCTCGATGTTCACGATACCAATGCGAGCTGGGTTACGGCGGCCTATCCACACGACTATGTGGAGGGGCGCAACAATATGAACGAAGAGTGGTGGGGGATTGCTGCTAAAAACTGGCCCGATGAAAACAAATTTGCCACGGTAACACCGAGAACGGCTTACTATGTTTTGCGAGAGGCATTTGCACTTGACCCTTATGCACCGACGACAACGGCTGAGCGCGTCGCACAGCACTTCGGCAGCATTCGCATAGCCGACCACATCCATCATTACGCTACGGGGCGCGCGCTGTCCGAAGTCGAGAGGCTGGGCGTTGTTCGCGTGAGCGATATCCGCCTGCGGTATGAGTCGAGTGTGAGCAGTGGAAATGCACAGACTGAGCGTGGAGAAGAACAACTGCTCGGGCACACCGAGTCGTTCTGGACGGATTTTGAGATCAATCCGGGGCCTGGCGTGAGTGCGAGGTTGTCTTTGCACGGCGTGGGTGCCGTGGCGCAGAACCGACTCGACAATATTTTTTACGAAACGCGAGCTTTAGAGGTCGTTGTGCCCGAACCGGGGGAAGCACCTTCGCGCGCGGCGCGAAAAGTTGCCGATCGCTTTGCCATCTATGCCGCCGATCTTACCATCGAACAGCCCGGATTTACGCTCAATGGATTTTTCCGTACAGGTCACTTCCACTGGGGGTACGAGGGAGATTTTTTCGGTCTTTATCCCGAAGCCAATTACGGTCCCAATCTCGATATTTACAATGGGCAAGCGCCCATCGGTTTTGAGTTTACAGGCAAAGGCGAAATGAATGGCTTGAAAGTGGCTATCGGTCCCGAGTTGTGGTGGGGCGCAAATGCCGCTGTGCTCGTCAAGTATTACCGCACCTCTGGCAAATGGCGTTATGCCTTCATCCACCACGAAGATATTGTTGAAGCGTCTGGCGCGCAGACGAGTTTTGCGGTTCCCGAACCATTGAATCGGCGGTCGTCGTTCTACTTTGGCTACGATACCGGATCTTTTACGCTCGAATTTGGTGGGATCTTCTCAGGGTCGCCCAAGGTTGGCGATCTGTTCACCTGGGCTGAAAAGACCGATGGTAGCAGCTATCTGGATTCTGGATATGCGATCATTGACGACGAGGTTCGCCTGGGCGATACGTTTGGCGGCAGGGCGCGTATTATTTATAACGGCACACCCCTGCGTTGGTATGCACAGAGCAGTTTGATGGGACCTGTTGCGGATGGAGGCTATGATTACGCGACCCTTTTGACTGGTTGGTCAATTAAGGAGAGTGGGCGGGGCAATCACTGGGCACTTTCAACCGGGTTTTCCACGAGAGCCGGACTTTTTGAGATTGCGCCACAATTTCTGTATCAGAAACCCATCATACCGGCCAATCCGAAAATTGACGATTTTTACAACCGCATTACGGGGATTTATTATCCGGCTGTGCGCCCGCGTAGTATTATTGATGACCCCTTTGTGGTGGGTGATAACCGTGAGACCATTGCCGGAGAACTACTCCTCGTTTATGATCCCACGCCCGGTACGTGGTTCCATACATGGGATCGCGATATTAAGGAAGACGCCGGTTTTGTGGCTGCCCTGGACATCTGGTATCGCCATCAGCCGGAACAGCGCGATGCGAATACCTTCACGCTCGGAGATGGGAGTATCGCCGCTTTTGGCGCGGCACCACCGGCAGAGGATGTATGGGAAGTCAAGCTGCACACGGTCCACAACCCGAGTCGCGATACACGTGTGGTGACTACGCTTTTGGTAGGTGAGGGGCAATCGCGCGGCGAAGATCCGCGTCTGATCAGGCGTTATGGCATTGATATGAGTATGTGGTGGCGGACTTTTCACGCCAGAACAAAACTGCACTTTGACGATTGGGGGCCTTATGACTTCCATCGCGATTTTAATTTGACCTATCCAATACAGTGGTACCTGGATGCTTCCTATGGTCTGGCACCGGCTGGTCTGGAAGGGCTTGGAACGCGGTTTGGCGTGCGTGCACAGTTCCGCACACTCGACGAAAATTCTTCGGAGTTCGTACCCGATCCCACTCGCTCAACCAGGCGCGGTCGAGAGTTGGAGATTGGTATTTACGTCAACGTTGGCCTGTGAGGGATGACATGAAATTAGCACAAAATATCACTGGTCTGCTGGTGCTTCTCGTCCTGAGTGCGTGTTCGGAGCCGGGCGATTTTGTCTATGGCAGTTCATTTAGCGATGCGCCGTTTGTGGTGTTCGACAAAGAAGCGGGCATCCATCCGAGCAAAGCGGTTCTCGACGATCCCAACAATCCGTTTGCCCGCGCATCTTCAGGTGAGACGACCAAGTGGGATATTCACAACAGCGGCAATCATGTGGCTGCCTTTTACAGTTGGGCAACCTGGCTGGTCGTACAGCCCACGGGCGAACATCAGTATTATGTTGCTATCAGTCTGCATCAGATATGGTCACAGGGCAAGGCGAGGCCAGAAGATTTGGACACGGTGCGCGAGATGGCTATTGGCGCGTACCAGTCGGTGCTCGACAATTTCCCCGATGCATCTAGTTATGACGCGAACAGTAAGACCTTTTTTGAATTGGTGACAGCGGCGTTCAATGGGATTATCGAACTCGGTGGCACGCCCACTGGCGGCTGGGTTCTGGTGCAGGGACCCGACGGCAATTTGAAAGCGGTGAGACAATGAATATAAGGACAATTACAGGCTTGTTGCTCCTGGTGGTTCTGGCCGGGTGCCGCTCGGGAATTAGCGATCCCAACTACGAAGATCAGGTGCCGTTCGATTCCGGTTTAAGCCCCATTGTTGGTCCCGATCCTTACGTAGAGGGTGAGCCGAGGCTCAGTATTGGTGGCTTTTACGAAGGCGGGAGTTCTGAAAATATTGAGATTAATCAGGATAATACGCATCTCTATCTGTATGAAAATACCGTGACTCTGAGTTTTTCGGGCGACCGTCTCGAAGGACTTGAGGCGGATCGTCTCGTACATGCAGGAGGTGCCTGGTGGGGGATGGGGGTGCATTGGGATAGCCCTAGGGATTTGAGCGCGTGGGGCACGATGTATATTAGCTTTCAATCGACGACTTTTGCCGATATCGAGATCGGTATGACAGGTGCGAATGATGATCGTCATGTTGTTTTGGCGAGTGCGTATGGATATGTCAATGACGGGATGTGGCACACGCTGGCGATTCCACTGGCGGATTTTATCCGGGATGGTTTGAACTTGTCAGCAGTTTCTTCGCCTTTGAATCTGACGGGACCGGGTGGCAATGCGGGAGATTATGCGATTTTGGACAATGTGTATTTTACGACTGAGAATGTAGAGGCGAATGAAGCAGCTGCTATTGGTCCTCCGTTGCCCGGCCCATACCCCTATCAGGAGGGCGAACAACGGCTCAGTATTGGCGGTTTTTACGAAGGTGGAAGTTCTGAAAATATTGAGATTAACCAGGAGAATACGCATCTCTATTTGTATGAAAATACCGTGGCGATAGAGGTTTCCAATGATCGCATTGAAGGTCTCAGTTCAGATCGCCTCGTACATGGTGGGGGTGGTTGGTGGGGGATGGGGGTGCATTGGAATGACACTCGGGATCTGAGTGCGTGGGGTACGCTGTATATCAGTTTTCAATCAACTACTTTTGCCGATATCGAGATCGGTATGACGGGTGCGAATAATGACCGCCACATTGTCAAGGCGAGTGCATATGGATATGTCAATGACGGAATGTGGCACACGCTGGCGATTCCACTGGCGGATTTTGTCAAGGATGGCTTGAATCTGTCAGCAGTTTCTTCGCCTTTGAATCTGACGGGGCCGGGCGGCAATGCGGGAGATTTTGCGCTCCTGGACAATGTGTATTTCACTACTGAGAATGCCGGGGTTGGTGTCCCGAGCGGTGATCCAATGGTCGATCCATTTCAGGCAGGCGAAAAGCGGCTTAGTGTTGGTCGTTTTTACGAAGGTGGTAAGTCTGATAGTGTTGAGATTAACGGTGAGAACACGCACCTTTATCTGTATGAAAATACCGTGGCGTTAGAGGCTTCGGAAGATCGTCTCGAGGGTATGATTTCGGATGGGATTGTTCACGGGGGCAATGCCTGGTGGGGGTTTGGGATTCATTGGGATAGCACGCGGGATCTGAGTGCATTTGGCACGTTATACATCAGCTTGAAATCGGCGACTTTTACAAATATTGAGATTGGGATGACGGGTGCTAATAATGACCGCCATATTGTCAAGGCGAGTGCATATGGATATGTCAATGACGGAATGTGGCACACGCTGGTGATTCCACTGGCTGACTTTGCTGGGGATGGTTTGAATCTGTCAGCGGTTTCTTCGCCTTTCAATCTGACGGGACCGGGCGGCAGCGCGGGGGATGTAATGCTTCTCGACAATGTCTATTTTACCGATGAGGGTAAATAGCTGAAGTTCATCGCCGCGAGGTAGGTTCAACAAAGGATTCTCATGAACGATACAATGCATTACGAAACCGCGCCGGAAGATCGAATTTCATTTGGTCAAAAGTTAATTTATGGGTTGGGTGCATTTGTCAATAATTTGCTCGCAGGCGCGATTGGTGGCATGGTGATCGTGTTGAACCTCGGTCTGGGGATGAATCCCGCACTTGTGGGATTGCTGGGGGCATTGCCTCGCGTGACCGACGCGATTACCGATCCGCTGATGGGGTATCTCTCCGATAATACGCGGTCGAAATGGGGACGGCGGCGGCCTTACATTTTCTGCGGTGCGATTGCTGCGGGGCTTATTTTCGCGCTGCTGTGGCAATTGCCGCGCGGTCAGAGCGAGATGTTCTATTTTTATTTTTTTCTCGCCGGTTCAATCCTCTTTTTTCTCGCTTATACGGTTTTTGCAACGCCGTGGGTGGCACTCGGCTATGAGTTGACGCCGGATTATCACGAGCGCACGCGCCTGATGGGGGTGCAAAATTTTATCGGTCAACTCGCCTATTTGTTGTCGCCGTGGTTTTTGTGGATTATGCAGTACGAGATGTTCGATGATATGGTTGATGGAGCTGCGGGATTGGGCATCGCCATTGGGATTGCGACAATTGTCATTGGTATATTGCCCGCAATTTTTCTCAAGGAGCGATTTAAAACCGATGATGCGACGCCCAAAGAGAAGAAGCCCTTTTTCGCGGAATTTAGGCGAAGCATGATCAGCTTTTTTAAGGGGTTTGTCACCACGCTGAAATTTCGTCCGTTTCTCAAGCTGTGCGCGGCGACATTTCTCGTGTTCAATGGCTTTATCATGATCGCTTCTTTTCAGGCTTATGTGATTATCTACTACGTTTCTGGCGGCGATCAAAATATAGGATCGAAGTATCTTGGTTATGCGGGTACGACAGCGACCGTATCCGCATTTTTGGTGGTCATTCTCATCACCTATGTGGGTACGAAGATCGGCAAGAGGCGGGCATTTTTTCTTTCTACGGGGATTTCTATTATTGGGTATGGGCTAAAGTGGTTTTGCTACAATCCCGATATTCCCTTGTTGGTGGTGTTGCCTATGCCATTGATCGCCTTTGGCCTGGGCGGGTTGTTTACCTTGATGCCGTCTATGGTCGCGGATGTTTGCGACCTTGACGAGTTGGAGACCAATGAGCGCAGGGAGGGGATATTTGGCTCGGTATATTGGTGGATGGTGAAACTCGGCCAGTCCATGGCATTGGCGGTAGGCGGCCCTCTGCTCAATTTGACTGGATTTGATGTGGCTTTGGGAGAGGCTCAGTCCGAGCACACCCTCTTTCTGCTGAGGTTTTTTGATGTTGTCGTTCCCATGATCTTCTCTGGTATTGCAATTTGGGCGATTGCGACATATACGCTCACTGAGGAAAAAGCCCATCAGGTGCGTGAGGAACTTGAACGCAGGCGCGGCAGTGTGGCAGTCGGAGATGCGTGATGCGTGAGCTAATAGTTGATGTAGAGAGAGTCGAAGCGCTGATTGCAGAGATGAGTCTGGACCAGAAAATCGGTCAGATGGTTCAGGCAGAGCGCAGTACGATCAGTCCCGATGAGGTCAAAGCCCATCATATAGGTTCGGTTTTGAGCGGCGGCGGTTCATATCCGGGCGATAATCGCCCGGAAGACTGGCTCGATATGATCGATGCCTATTGGGATGCATCCCTTGACACGCCGCTGGGGATTCCCATTCTCTACGGTATAGATGCCGTGCATGGCAATAATAACGTGAGGGGTGCGACCGTATTTCCGCATAATATCGGCCTGGGATGTGCCAATGATCCCGATCTTATGGCGCGTATTGCGCAGGTTACTGTGCGCGAGGTACTCGCGTGCGGTGTGCAATGGGTTTTTGCGCCGAGTCTGGCGGTGGCACGCGATAATCGCTGGGGGCGTTGCTGCGAGAGCTATTCAGAAGATCCCGAGATTGTTGTTTCGTATGCCGGCAGATTCGTCGGTGCCTTGCAGGATGATCTCGGCGAAGATAGTGTGATTGCGTGTGCCAAACACTGGGTGGGCGACGGGGGGACCACATACGGGATCGATCAGGGAAATACCGAAGTGACAAAAGCCGAATTGGAAAATATCCATATCGCGCCTTATTACCCGGCTATTGAAGCGGGTGTGCTCACTATTATGGCGTCCTACAATTGTTGGAATGGGGATAAGTGCCACGGACACGAGTATTTGCTTACGCATCTCCTCAAGGGCGAGATGGGTTTCGGGGGATTTATCGTTTCCGATTGGGAGGGTATAAGTCAACTATCGTCCGATTATGGGGATGCGGTCGCTCTATCAGTGAATGCCGGCATTGATATGTTTATGTTGCCAGAAACGTGGAGAAAATTTATCGGTCATGTCAGGCAACACGTTGAGCGACAAACCGTTTCTATGGATAGGATTGACGATGCGGTGCGGCGGATTTTGTCGGTTAAATCTGCTTATGGTTTATTTGACAGGCCGAAGCCCTCACAGAGTTATTGGGCAGGTCACAGGTGTTTTGGCTCACAGGAGCACAGGGAGGTTGCGCGCGATGCGGTGCGAAAATCTCTGGTGTTACTCAAGAATACAGATGGTTTGCTACCGCTGGACAGGGATGCGCGGATTCTGGTCGCCGGTAAGAGTGCCCACAATCGCGGATATCAGTGCGGTGGTTGGACGGTCGAATGGCAGGGCGTGTGTGGCAATGATTTGATCGAAGGTGGTACCTCAATTTGGGAGGGGATAGCTAATTTGGCACCTCAGGCCGTGTTGCATACGGGGGGCGCAGATGTCGATGCTGGTGCATATGATGTTGCCGTTGTCGCGATCGGCGAGAAGCCTTATGCCGAAGGTTTAGGCGATATTCGAAGCGGAGATGATGTTGTAGTAGAAGTGGGATCTCAGATAAGCGGTCTGATGAAATTACAGGAGGCCTACGGAGAGAGTCTGGAATTGGCAGAGTTGCATCCAGAGGATTTGCAGACGATTGAAGATATCAGGGCAAAAGGGATTCCCTTAGTTGTTGTTCTGGTATCGGGACGGCCTCTGGTTATTAACAGGGAATTAAACGCGGCGTCTGCTTTTGTGGCGGCATGGTTGCCCGGTTCAGAAGGGCAAGGGGTCGCCGATGTTCTTTTTGGTGATTGCGATTTTCAAGGCAAGTTGTCATTTTCCTGGCCAAAGTCTGAAGATGAAAATACCAATAGGGGGGATGAAACCTACCAGCCGCTTTTCCCGTATGGTTATGGCCTCAGTTATAGCGATTAGGGCATACGGTCTCAGTATCAATTATAGATAAAATACCCGGTTCTCGCCGGGTATTTTTTTGTCTTTGGATGCGTGGCGATCCATTCGTATCTTTGGGCTTGTACATGCGAGACAACTTATGAATTTAAGGAGCTTCAACATGTCGGATTTTTCTGCTAATCGACCGATGACAGAGCGGCGGGAGATGGTGTTGACGGTGGGGCAGGATGAGGGGGATTTGCAGGGGAGTGATGATCGGGTTTTGCAAGCTGGTGCGGATTATTTGCATCGCCTGGGTGGTGGTATTTTGCAGATTTTGCCGGGGATATATACGATGCGTAACGCGCTTTATCTGCATCCAAATTTAACTGTGCGCGGATCGGGTAGTGCGACGGTGCTGAAGAAGGCCGAGGGGGTTGTTACCCTTTTGGTCCGGGATTCCGATTGGTATGAGGCGCGGGTCGAGGTGGAGGATGCGCGTGGTTTTGGTGTGGGATGCGGGGTGATGTTGCGGTCTTATGGCAAGTCCGGGATGACGGTGGTGAAAGATACAGTGACGGCGATTGATGGGCGGGTGATTTCGCTTAGTAAGCGCGTGTACAAGAATATGTGGCTGGATGAACGGGCGACACTGGCGACGATTTTTCCCATTTTGACGGCGGAAGAAGGGGTTTGTGATGTGACTGTTGAGAATATAGTTCTGGATGGCAACAAAGAGGAGAATGAAGAGATTAATGGAAATTATTCAGGTGCGGTGTTTTTGCAGCGTTGCCACCGCTATATGTTTCGGAATGTGACGGCGCGCAATTATAATGGCGATGGGTTCAGTTTTCAGGTTTGCGATGATTTTGTTTTTGAAAATTGCGTGTCAGAGAATAATGCCAATTTGGGATTTCATCCGGGGAGTGGTTCGCAGCGACCGCGGTTTCTCAATTGCCGGTCAACGGGCAATAGTCAGGGTATTTTCTTTTGCTGGGGTGTATCGGATGGTGTGGCGAAGAATTGCGCGTGTTTGGACAATCGGGATTTTGGTATTTCAATTGGGCACAGGGATACGGATAACCGCATTGTCAATTGCGAGATTGCGGGCAATCACAAGGTGGGCATTTTGTTTCGGACACCGTTATCCGAGTTTCGAGGGGCGCACAGAAATGAGATTTATTCGTGTGTGATCCGCGATAATGGTTTTGCCGAGAATGGATATGGAATTGAGATTCGCGGCACGACGTATGATGTGGAGATTCGAGATAATCGGATTGAGGATTCGGGGGGAGAAAAGCAGAAGGTGGGGATTGCGATCGAGCGCGAAGCGCGCGGAACGGTGATTGAGGGGAATACGTTTGTCAATATGAAGTCGGATGTTGTGCAGGCGTGCGCGGCAGGATAGGAGTATATGCAGCTTAAAGATAAAATAGCGATTGTCGTTGGGGCGGGGCAGTCGGCGGGCGAGACCATTGGGAATGGGCGGGCGACGGCTATTCGCTTTGCCAGAGCGGGTGCGCAGGTGCTTCTGGTGGATAAAGACGTCGCGTCTGCTGAAGAGACTGCACGGATGATTGCACAGGAGAAGGGAAGTGCGTCGGTGCTCGGCGCGGATATTACAATTGAAGGTGATTGTCGGGCTATTGCCGAGACTTGCGTCCAGCGCTACGGGCGTATCGATGTTTTGCACAATAATGTCGGTACACTGAGGGGCGATGGTGGTTCTGTTGATCTGAGTAGCGAAGACTGGCAGCGACTTATGGATATCAATCTCAAGGGGCTGTTCCTGACCTGTAAATTTGTGCTTCCCGTTATGCGCGCGCAGAGAAGTGGCGTTGTCGTCAATATTTCTTCAACGGCGGCTGTGTGCTTTCGTCCCAGGACGCTTGCGTACAAGATTGCCAAGGCCGGGATCAATGCGCTTACACAGAATCTCGCGCTTGAAAACGCGCCTTATGGCGTGCGCGTAAATGCGATTTTGCCTGGTCTGATGGATACGCCGATGGCGATTGAATCCCGAGTTCAAGATCAGGGTGTCAACCGGGATGCGCTTCGCCAAGAGCGCGCTGCACAGGTACCTCTCGAACAAAAGATGGGGTCGGCGTGGGATGTGGCAGCAGCCGCGGTATTTCTTGCGTCGGATGAAGCGAAGTATATTACGGGTATTTTACTCCCGGTTGATGGAGGATTGAGTGCGCGTGTGGGTTAAATAGGAGGAATTATGAATAAGCCTACCGGAGTGGGAATCAGATATATCGCATCTGGTCTGGTGGCTATAGCCGTAGTTGGATTTATTTTGAGAATGGATATATCGGCTGGTGTTGTGGCTGGTGTTGTGGCAGGGGTTATGGCTGCGATGGTGATACTCGCATCACATCACGCCTATAAGCTGGGTAAAAAGGACGGGATGTCCGCTGCTCAGCAGGTTGAGCAAGATCGCACAGACGAGAAATCGGAGGAATTATGAATAAGTCTTTCTGGGTGGGATTCGGTCATGTCGCGTCTGGTCTGGTGGGTATAGCTGCAGTTCGATTTATTTTCGGGTTTGATCTGCCATTTTCTATTGTTGTAGGCATAATGTGCGCGATAGGGATATTTGCATTACAACACGCAACACAACACGCCTATAAGCTGGGTAAAAAGGACGGAATATCCGCTGTTCAGAAGGTTGAGGTAGATCGCACAGACGAGGGTGAGGAGAATTAGAGACAGAATTGAGACGTTTCGCGATTAAACGGCCACTTGTTTTGCAGGTGGCCGTTTGTTCATGATTTTTTCAGATAGATGCGTTCTGCGTTTCTGTGAAAGAGTTTTTCCTGATCTGCTACGTCGGCATCGGCAACGATTTCGCGCGAGGCTTGGACCCAGGTTTGAATATTGGACCGCGTGTTGCATACGGGCCAGTCGCTGCCCCAGACTACGCGATTCCAACCAAAGCTGGCGATGCAGTGTTCAACATAAGGGCGAACTGCTTCGGTGGTGGCATTTCCCTCGGCGCAATAGGCGATGACGCCCGAGATTTTGCATGCGACATTGGGGAGAGTGGCTATTTGCGCGATGTGGTCACGCCAGGGATCTGTTTCGTTGTTTGCGATGTCTGGCACGCCGCAGTGGTCGAGGATGAATTGGACCTCTGGACATTTTTGCGCGAGGTTGCGGGCGATGGGTAGCTGGTCGGCGCGGTAGCAGAGGTCGAAGGTGAGGTTGTATTTTTCGAGCAGGCGGATGTTATCCGTGAAGTGATCCGATTGGGAGAGGTCGTCGGGCATGGTGTGCAGGATGCGGCGAAAGCCGACGAGTTTGGGGTGCTGAACAGATTCGATGTAGGCTTCAAAGTCAGAGGGAGATTCGGGACGGCAGTTGGCGATGACGCCTTCGATTATGGCATTGGGTTGTTCGGATAATTCATAGACAAATTGCGTTTCGTCCCTCCAATGGGGGTCATCGGGCGAGGCTTCCATGAATATGGTACGCGTGATGCCGCTGCCTTTTGTGAGGGTCAGATAATCTTCGATGTGGAAGGGATTGCCTTTGAGTGGCGCGAGGTCATTGGTCCACGAATAGGGGTATTTGTTCGGGTAGATGAGGTGTTGATGGGTGTCTAAGATGGGGATGCTCATGGGTTGTCCTTTGCTGTGCTTTATTTTTTCGGGAGTGGATTTTGCCGATGGGATTCTTCTATCACGGCGATTTGTTTGCGTACCTGCGCGGGTGTGATGAGGAGTTCGCCGTTGTTTTTGAGGACGTCGTAGATGTTGTTGTAGAAGCGTTCGGGGCCGCTTTCGAGTGAGACGGAGGGGGTGTTGTTTTTCTTTTCTTCTTCGAGTGTCCACGTTTCTTCGGTCCAGTCGAGTTCTTCGCGGGTGTACTGTCGGTTTACCGACCAGGTCCACATGTCGTGTTTGGGTGCTTTTTCGGGGTCAAAATAACGCCATTTGAGTGCTGATGATCCCCCTGCGAGACCGCCATAGGTGCCATTAATGGTGTAGGTGTCGTTTTGCGGATAGTGCAGGTAGTTGCTCACGACGATGTCGATTTGGGGTGCTTGTCGTTCGGGGTCGTACAATGTGACGGTGCAATGATCGTCGGCATCGCCGTCAAAGGGGTTGTTGCAGTCCATTCGGGCAAAGACGCTGGGGGTGCGGTCAAAGCCAAAGAGGCAGAGGGCTTGATCAACGGGATGGGGTCCTGTGTTGAGCAGGCCACCGCCCCAGTTTTCCTGACGGGTTTGCCAGTCCCAGCGCCGCGAAAAACCGCCCCAGGAGGATCGGATGTACACAATTTTGCCCAGGACGCCCGAGTTGATGATTTCCTGCATTTTGTCGAAGTAGGGCTGCAACCGGTTGTTCTGAAAGGGGGCAAAGACGCGGTTGTTGTCTCTGGCTGTCTGAACGATGTCGTCGAATTGTGACACGGTTTTGCAGGTGGGTTTTTCGCACACGACATGGCTACCCTCCTGGAGCGCGGCAATGCTGGCGACGGGGTGCAGGGGCTGGTGCAGGGCATTGACAAAGAGATCAAATCCTCCTGCTTTAATCATGTCTTGCCAGTCTTCATAAGCTTCGGCTCCAAATTGTTCGCGAGCATCGCTTCTGCGCTCGGGCAGTTGATCGGCTACGGCTACAATTTTGAATTTGTCGGGCATCTGGTTCAATTGTTTGGCGTGGATGTTGTATCCACTGCGACCCTGACCGCCGATGGCGACGCGAATGATGTTGTCGTTGGACATGTGCGTTCCTTTATGAGTTGAGTTTTCAGCATTTTTGTTTGGAAGAGATCAAATGTAATAGGCGATTGAAGATACTGTCAACCGATTTCTCTAATAAAAAAGACCGCGAGATATTTCGACTCGCGGTCTTTTCTATAATGCGTTATGTACGCTATTCCGTCACTTTCGGCAACAGTTCGTATTTGACCCAGCCGTTATCTGGATCAATCTCGAGCGCTTTTTCAAAAGCCTCTCGCGCTGAATTTTCCTCATCGCGGTCCATATACGCGATGCCCAGCCAGGCATAAGCTTCGCTGTGTCCCCAGACGGGGTGGATGGGATCGGTCGGTTTTTCTTGAGCAAAGAGTTCTGCTGCGCGTTGGAATCCTTCTATCGCCCGTTCTTTGCTTCCACCCCACATTTTGGGTGTGTTAAAAGCACCGATGGCCGCGCTCATGACCACGCGCGGGTTGTCGGGCGCGAGTTGCTCGGCTTTTTTTAAGAGGTTGCCGGATTTGGGTCCGAGGAACATGCCTTTGATTCCACTAAGGCTGATTTGCCGTCCGTACACGCTTGAGAGCAGTGCATAGACTTCGGCAGCGATCGTTTTGGCATCTTCGCGAGTGATGTCTTGTCGGGTGACATCTTCCAAATGTTCAGCCGCTTTTTTGAGGTGGTCAGAGGCCCGGTTTTTGTCCTTTTTGCCTTGAGCCAGGAGATAGTTGGCGATGCGGTAGTCGGTGAGGGCGATGTAGTAATGGCTCCAGGCCGAGAGGCTTTTATCGGCAAGGGCGCGTTCAAATGTCGCCCGGGCGGCGTACATGGCGTCGAGATTGTTCTCGTTTATACCCTGTTGCAGGATATTTTTGCCGTTGGTAAGGAGATCGGCGGCGGGTTGTGCGGGTTCGTCCGATTTGACAGTCGGCGGACCGGAATTTTGCTCATAGGCTGATTGCCGCGCAGCCGCACATCCGAGTTTGGTGAAGATGATGAGGAAGGCAATGAGTGCGAGTAAAATGTATTGCATGGCTGTTCTCCTGAGTTTACGGGTTTAAGGTAACGGTGGCTCCGAAGTAAATGGATCTGCTAAAGGTGGTGGTGCGGGGCTGGCGCTGGCTATAGTCTATAGAGTAATCGTAGTCAAGCACATTGGCGCGATTGAGCAGGTTGTTGATCGCCAAATAGAAGATGACCTGGTGATTTGCGCCAAAGGGCAGCAAATAGCTCAGTTGCCCATCTACTTGCCGAAAGGATGGCAGCCGTTCTGAGCCTACGCGCCCTTCAATGGGCAGGTAGTAGTTCTGGTCTGCTACGGGAATTGCGCCTACGATTGGGGTGATGGGGCGACCCGTGGCATATTTCACGGTCAGGCCGCCGCTGAGGTCGTCTATGAGCCGCATTTTTGCGACGAGTGTCAGGTTGTGCGTGATGTCATAAGGCGATGGTGCTTCTTCGTATTGTATCTCTGATCCAATGTGACGCACCTGTAAGCGGCGCGATCTCAGCAGGCTGTAGGCCATCCACCCGCTGAAGCGCGTGCTGAGAAAATCGCCGCGTTTGAGAAAGAGGTCTAAGCCAGAGGCATGGCCTTTGCCGTCATTGGAGAGGTTCAGGTCGGGATGGTCCAGTACGAGGTTGTAATAGGGTTTGTGGTATGCTTCCAGACGTATCATGAATTGGCCGCGTTCGTGGTGCAGGCCTATGATTCTGTGTTGTGCGCGTTGAGGTCTTAGCCTGGGATTGCCGCTGGTGGCGTTGTATTTGGATGGGTTGGGAAATTGGTGGTAGATGCCCCAGGCGAGGCGTGCATCTGTGTGTTTGGTGATCTGGTAGCGCGCGGATATGCGCGGGTCTATGGCAAACTGGTCGCCCAGGTTGTGATGGTCGGCGCGTGTGCCGAGATTGACGACGATGCGGTGGGCAGGTTCAAAGTCGATTTCAAAGTAGGCACCCGCACGCCGGGCACCATAGGATGTATCGAGTTCAAAGATCTCTGCCTGGGGATCGAATATATCGCCTTGAGGAATGCTGCCTACGAGTCGGTTGTCCGTGTGCTCGATTTCGCCGCCGAGACGCAAGAATGCGGATGTAGTGAGGGCGCGTTCTATGTCTGTGCGGAGTTTGAGGGTCAGGTCGCGGGGCGAGAAGTCCAGATTGCCCAATTGTTTTCGCGCTGTGTGGTGGTTGAGCGAGGCACTGGTCTGCATGATCCAATTGGCAAATATGTCTGTCCACTCGAGGTTGTGTAACGCGCTGTTGGTGCTGCCTTTGTAAATGTCGTCAAAGGATGGTTCTGTGACGCGCACGCCCAGTCGGTCACTCGCGTTGAAGCTGAAGAATTTGAGGCGTCCGGTCGGCGAGTACTGGTAGATCAGATTGAGGTTGCCATCGTGTCCGCGCGGCGTGGTGGTGAATGCGCTGCTGTGGCGGTTGACGCGAAATAAGAGATCGGTAAAGCTGAGGTTGCCGGTGACGCGCACGCCCAATTTGTCGGATATAAGGGGCAGGTCGAGGCCGAGAGAGCCAGCGGCGAGGCCCAGGTTGAGCGTGTAGCTTTTCTGCATGGGCATGTTCTGGGTTTCCATGGATAGTACGGAGGAAAGCGCGTTGCCATAGCGCGCGGGAAATCCGCCTGTTGAAAAGACCGTGCCCTGTACCATAAAGGGAGAGATGGTGCCGAAGACGCCGCCGGTGGGCGATTCGTATTTGTAGGGATGTGCGACTGTGGCTTGTCCGAGCAATATGACGGTTTCGCTTACGTCGCCTCCGCGCACAAATAGGCCAGCGCCGTCATCGACAGTTGCGACGCCGGGGAAGGTTTTGAATGCGCGGAATATATCGGCAGAAGTGCCAGGTGTTGTCACGACGTCCAGGGGAGAGAGGGTTACGGTTTCGTCTTCCCCAGTGGTATAGGTGCTTCCTGTGACGATGGTTTCGTCGAGTTGGATGAGGGCGAGGCGCAGGATGAGGCGAACGGTTGTGGTGTCGCCGGGCGTTAGATACAGGGTCTGTTGAGCGGGTTCAAAACCGATGAAGGAGGCGTACAGTTTGCATTTGCCCATGTGCTGCGTGGAGAAGGCAAAGCGGCCGTCGCGATCGGTGATTGCGCCGTCGAGCGTGCCCGTGATTTGTACGTTGACATAGGCTACTGGGCGATCTGTTTCGTCGATTACTTGGCCCTGAATAAAGGCGTGATTCTGTGCAAGGGCGGGCATAGCGAAAGATAGAAGAAGAAGGATCTTTGCCCATTGTGTTGTGGATCGGGAGATGTGTTTCATGTTCTTTACGCCTGTTAGTCGATACCAGCACTCTGGATTACGGTTTGCAGGGCTTTTAAGTGTGTGGTTAAAGACCTGCGGCCTTTTTTCGTGAGGCTGTACCAGGTGACGGGTTTTCGGTTTTCGAATCGCTTGTCAATATCGACGTAGCCCATATCTTCCAGTTTTCGCATGTGCGCGCCCATGTTGCCGTCGGTTTCTTTTAGCAGTTGCTTCAAACTGCTAAAGGTCATGGCGTCGGTGTCGGCGAGGAGTACACAGGCGCCGAGCCGAGACCGGTGTTCCAGCAGTTTGTCCAGTTGGGCAAGACTATCAGAGGTGTTAGATGGTGCTTTTTTCATGAGGTTTCATCCATAAGGCGCTGATGATGAGGCTGGCGGCGATGGCCAGGCCAGCCATGGTCCAGGGGTAAGGCGCGAGATAGTCAACAGCAGGGGCACTCACGATAGATACGACGCCGGGCAGAAGAAAGCGACGGTCCAGATACAGACCGCCCAGGTACCAGGTGACACCAACGATTAGAGTCATGAACTGGCCCATCACCCAGCCATCCAGGCCGTGTCGCAGGGCAATGAACGCAACAGCGTAAGTCGTAAAAAACAAACTGCCCCAGTGCAGGACATGCTTAGTTCTATCGCTGCGTTTTGCGATGCCCTCCGCCCACTTCGCCCGCACGCCGATCCAGATACTGATCAGAAATCCGACGGAGGCCGCGATGGGCCAATAGAGGTGGCTCACTTGGGGACGAAAATCGTTGACTATATAACCGGCGGTGAGGATGATGGCCCAGAGCAAGACTATGGCAATGGAGTTGTATTGCCTCCTATCGCGCTTTTCAACAGCCTCGCGGACGAAGGCCACGTCCTCTTCAAATTTTTGCGTGGGTTGCATTTGATTCCTCCTTTGACAAGTTTTAGAGTTCTCTATTTTTTAGAGTTACTCAAGAAAATAAAGTAAATGATCTCGCTTGTCAACTTTTTTTGCCTGACAGATTGCTCTGCCAAATAAGTTTATTGCGTAAAGCCACTGGACGCCTGCTTAAAACATGCAGGCGTGACGACAGCAGGTGTCATTGCGGCATGATGTTGAGCCGCAATCCAGTCAATCAGAAAAGTATATTAGCTGATTTTTTTGACGGACCAGATTATCGAGTCAAATAAATTTCTGTCTTCAACGCGCTTTTATTGTCGCCGCCAATGCCACCGGCATTTAATCCGCGTGTGTACATCATCCAGTGACCATTGTCAAAATTTTGATCGGGTCGCGTCCAGTCCCATTGCTCCAGTGCGGGTAGCCAGTTCGCCGCCGCGTTGTCGGTTTCCGTGAGTTGATCTAAGGAAATCAACCCGCCTTTTTCGTCGAGTATTGCATAAAATAATTCCAGTTCGGGGCTGAACCATTCACACCGCTTTTTGTGCGGATGTGTTGCAAATGCAAAGTGCAATCTGCCTTTGTGATCTCGTGAGAGCGATGTCGCGCGTCCGCCTTCCATGTTCAGACCATCGAGGACTGGAGATAGATCTACAGGCTCCCATCCCGCGTCGCTGCGATGCCACAATACGCCGCTTTGATACCCGGGATATGAGCAGAAGAACCACGGTTGATTGTTTGCATCTACGACGTGATTGCCCACGCGCACGCTGTGCTGACCATCTCCCCCTTGCGGATCGTGGCAAACGGCTCGCGTGGTTTCCATTGTCAATGGGTCGTCAAAGCGTGTGCCTTCATTGAACCACGTATCGCCGCTGTCTTCTGAATACGCATGTACCGCTGCGCGTCCCCGGCAGTCTGCTGCATGTCCAGATTCCGCAAAGTGAAATTGAAATATTAGATGCAGGGTTCCGTCAGGTCCTGTGGTCAGAGATTGCATGAAATGATTGTATCCCGCGACCGGGCTTACTGCAATCTCGCGCGGTGATTCCCAATTCTGATTTGCTTTTTTTCGCCGGTACCACATAGCCCATCTGTCCCCGCTCTCGCGATGCGATAGGTGAAGTGTTCCCTGCTGATCTACTGCAAAACTGGGATATGTGCCCAATTTGCCCAATGCCTCTGGCTCACTCCAGGTATTCGGGTCTTCAGGGTTGTCTGACCACCGATAAAAAAACGGTCCGTGATGCGCTCCGACGAGGGCGTGCAATCGCCCGTTGCCGTCCAGTACGAGGGCGGGCCCACAGTGGTTGTCAATGCCTTCGCCAATTTGAAATGCCCGGTGCATCTCGCCAGATACTTCGTCGCATACGCCTATCATGATCCTCGCCTGTGTGCCTTTTTCTGGTGGGGCATCCAACCATCCGATGAATAATTTGCCATCGCGCCGAATCAGTTTTCCGCTCATGTTATATCCCGTTCCGCGGTCCGATCCCTGCGTTGAAATCAGGTGTCGTGTAGTCAAAACAGTCTTCCTTTCTCAATGCTTTCATCCCACCGCCGCGTCATCAGGTATTCCATGACGCCATCCATTGCCGAGGGTGTACCTATTCGTCGCAATGCTTCCAGGGCAAATGCGGCGACGTGACCGTTGGGGTCGGATAATGTGTCGAGTAGAAGGGCTTCGGCAGATGCAGCTTCTTTGCCCAGGCGCGTAAATACCATTGCGGCGTTGATGCGGACCTGATCGTAGGGCGTCCAGTTGCGTCGGTCGGGCATTTGCCATTGGGGACGTCCGACTTTGAGCAGCCGCTCGAGTACGGGTATATATTCTTCGCTGTTTTGCCGAATACTGCCCAGTGAATCTGTGGCTGTTCGCACGACGCAGTGAGAGGTATCGTCCAGACAGCGCGTGAGTGCAGGTACGGCTTGTGTCGCCAGAGTATCCATTTCACCGAGCGCGAAAGCCGCGTTGATGCGTGCCCATTCACTCGGGTTGTCCAGTAGTCCAATTAGCGCATTTAGTGAAGGTGTGCCTATAGCGACAAGTGCATGGGTAGCATCTTCCATCGATATGGCGCCTTCATTCCACGATGTGGGTACGGGGGCCTCGTCTTGATGCATAGCGGCGTCTAAGAGTGCTTCTATTAAAGGCTGTACTGCGGATGAACCTATTGCGCCCAGGGTATATATAGCTGCGAGGCGCGTCCACTGGTCGTCGGTATTGAGCTTGTGAATCAGCGCGGGAATTGCATCGGTATTTTTTGTTGCGGCTATGGAATGCATGGCTGCGAGTTGTTTGTCCAGGTTGTCGTGATGCAGGTCTTCCAATCCATCAGTTGTGGGGGCTGATGTGCGAAAACTTTCGTATTGATCCTTTTTGCCACAGAGCCAATCCCATATATGCGACCAGACCAGGTGCAGATCATGCGGTGTTTTGTATGTTTCGGGATTTCGCCAGATATGATCCTGGCAATCCCACGAGGGTTCGGTCGGTTCTTTTGCACGCACGTAAATGAATTTTATCATATGCCGGGGTTGGCGAAGCGCGTTGATGCCCGCGGCGTGTCCTATATCAAAATGCGTGATGGATACTGTGCCGGCTTTACCGGTTATTGGAATGGCGTTTTGGCGGTCTTCATCTGTCAATCGCCTGTGATAATGCGTGCCGGGTATCGCGTGCGTGGGACCGATTTCAACGGGCGAGTCCTGTGGATAGTACATGATGCGCGCAAAGCGCGGGTAGTGTTGGCGCGGGCGTCCCAGGGGAGTGTAAGAATCTTGATGACAATTTTGGGCGAGTGTTCTGTGTGTTGCGTCGGGCGAGATGTAGTGACAAAATCGATGGGGGTGTTCGATATATCCCGGGCCGAGTACGCTGATGAGCGCGCCCCGCACTTCGGGGCTGTTCAGGATGCGATCCATCTCGGGTACGCGGGGTAGCACGTTGTTGCCGTAATTAAACTCTTCATCCACCATTAGTTGCAGTTTTTGCCGAATTGTCTCGTGCAGGTCATCGGGCACATTTGGCTTAAAAACCACGTATCCGTCTGCGATATATTGACGCATTTGCTCGTCGTGAAACAATTTCGGATCTTCTCGTTTGCCATATCCCATATCAGCGTTCTCCTGTTCTATGGCGAAAATGATTAGCACGGATTGGGCACTGATATATAGTACATAATTTTACCTAAAGATGCTTATAAAAATATGTCAAATTAGGTCTTGACATCCCACAATTTATCGGGTTATATTCTAACAAAAGGCGATATGAATCGTCAGGCGGCATTCCGCTCGAGAGGGTTCACGCCCGCGTGTTTTACATCAGGTCTTTTTGGGTGTCGGACTTGTTACCGCCATTCGGTGACCCGGCTTAGATACCGTTCTTTAGACCTTTGAGCAAACACACAGGGCATAGAGAGTTCATCGGACCGCGAGTGGGTGTGACGGGCCGCAACACTCACAAGAGGAGGTTACTATGCCACCAATCTGTATCCAGCGGTCGGGTGTTAGGGCCTCTCACCCGATCGGCTGACATAGGAGGTTCTATGACTTGTAGTACATAAATGGCCGCGATAACAGGGATCGCGGCCATTCTTTTTTTTGGTCAGCCTGTCCAGCCTCCAGCCCCCTTTTTTATCTGCATTCATCTGCATTCATCTGCATTCATCTGCGTCCATCTGCGTCCATCTGCGGATCACACCAAATACGCAACGCCCACTTTTGCCATTCCCGCATTGTTGTGTCCCACGTTGGGCACTGTGTCCAACTGCCAGTTGAATGGCACGTTTAGTGCTTCGGCTTCGCGTTTTGCCGTTTCAAAAAATGTGTGGCCGCGCGCAAAGCGGTGTGCGCCCTGCATCATCGCTTGCGGTGTGCGTCTCAATTTGGGGTGGTTCACATCTATATCATCAGTACCCAGGAGTACCACAACTCGCTGGTTTAGCGACCGTTTCAAGTCCGCAACAGTCAGACCCGATCCGGACAGTCCATAGGGATAGGTCTGTTCGAATGTGGGCATGGTGTACCATCCTGCGTTAGCCGCTATAAAGATATGTGCATGTGAATCAGGCATGAAGTACAAAAATCGGTGTACAAACTGACTGCCGGCTGAATGCCCATAGAATCCGTAGGACGATGCCCGGAGTCCCACTTGTTTTTTGACGTGATTAAAAATGCCTTCAATTATTTGAAAGGACCAATCGGCCATGGCATTTCGCGTGCCATCTTCGGCAAATACATTGCCGAGGTTAAATGTTGTTTCATCGGGGTAATTTGCCTGTGAAAATTCCGGAGCCAATAATAAAAAGCCATGTCTATCGGCATGGCCAGCCCAGGTGTCGCGATAGGTGCTGGCATTGCGTGAGGCTCCGTGCAGGGCAAATACCACTGGCAGGTCAGCAAGATGGTCTTGCGGGCAATGATACCATACTTTGACGCGATCAAAATTAAATGCTCCGGAACCTGATTCCATTTTTTCCTCTCTATTGTTCTGCAAACCGTTCAACGGCATTTCGGATTGGCGCAACGGTTTGCAGATAGTCGTAGATGGCGCTGAGGTCTTCGTCTGTCATGCCCGCGTACATTGTCCAGGGCATCACGCTGTTCATACCGTCTTGCAATAGAATGTGCTTCGCGTTTTCTCCGGCAAATTGCCTGAAACGCCCGATGAAGTACTCTTTTTTCCAATGCCCAATTCCCGTTTCTACGTCGGGTGTAATATTGGCCGATTGTACGGTTTTTCCACTGGGCAATTGAAATTGAAATCCTCCAGCGAATTGCATGTTTTCAACAGGCTGTCTTTGTGCTTGATCATGGGGCGTATGGCAAGTGGCACATCCGGCAATGGTCGCCAAATACTTGCCATAAGCAATGGGGTCTGAACGATCAACCGGTTTGGGGAGTTTATAGGGTTCTGGCATTGTGCGTACTATCAGGTTCATGGGAAAATTCAATTTGGACCTCGGTGGGATATGGTCAATGGGAGATAGGGTGCGTACATAGGCGACAATAGCGTCAATATCTGCCGGCATGAGATTTCGATATGCGCGATAGGGCATCAGTGGAAAAAGCGGATCGCCGTTTTTATTTACGCCGCTGGTAAAAGCCCGAATGATTTCGCCATCTGTCCAATCTCCCAGAGCTGCCGGTGTGATATTGGGTGCGATCAAGGTGCCTGGAAATCCCGCTGTTTCGGGAAATATCTCGCCGCCTTTGCCCTCGGTGCCCGGCAGCGGTGGCGCAGAATAATGCGCCCAATCCCGCGTTGAATGGCATTCGAGACATACCGTGACGTGATTGGCTAAATAACGTCCTCGCGCGATCTGTTCGGGTGTTCCCGACACGCGAATATTATAAGGCGGATCTGCTTTGGGAAAATTGGTCTTCAGATGGTAGGCAACGCCCAGCGCACCCATAATTACGAGCGCTACTATAACAGTTACAGTCACGACCACCCACTTCATTTGCATATTTCTCCGAGTATGACATCCATATAAAATCTATCGCAAACGATAGATTTATCTGTAAAAATTGTCAAGAGTCGTATTTTGTCTGTTGACTTAATATAAAAAATTAGTATTATTTATATAGAACATATCCGTCCGCACTACTCAAAGGGGGAGAGCCATGCAGACTTTCAACGATTTGCGCGACCGGGAAGAGGATAGAATCAGCTTGCAATTCAAAGTCGCCATGGGAATTATCGGCGTAATTTTTGCGGTTACTCTGGTTTATGGCGTTCTCAATTTCTGACGCACAATATCACATGCAGCCCCAACGCTTTTCCGCGTTGGGGCTTTTTTTATTTGTTTTTTTCCACGGCATTTCGCATCGCCACCATTTGACCAATGGCATACGCCCAGCCTATACGCGTATCTGGTGTGTCGCCCAAGATGCCCGGCGTGTGGTCGGGGTCGATCATGCCGTTGTAACCCACTTCGTGAAATGCCTGAACGCAGGCAAACATATCGCATTCGCCGTCATCGTGAAAGGTCTCGATATACTTAAATCGAGGTATTTCCACTTTCACATTTCGGAAATGCACGGTTCCAATGCGATTCCGCGATCCAAAATAGCGAATCATCTCGACGGCGTCCGCGCCTTTTTCCGTCATTACGCCCGTGTCGTAAAAGATGCAATTTGATGGGCTGTCTATCACTTCGATCAACCGTTGCATGCCCGCGATGTCGCCCAGGGGTTGGGCAACGCCGCGATATTCTGGAACCGGTGGGTCATTGGGATGCGCGGCCAATTGTACACCCGCTTTTTCTGCCGTTGGGATCGCGTTTTCCAAAAAATAGGTCAGGTTGTCCCACATTTCATCCATCCCAATTCGCCCGATTGAATTGAGAGGGGGGAGATTGGCTATCCGCTCGTTGTCAAAATCTCGCAGATCGGCGCCGCCGCGTCCCGCACCTCGTTGTGCCGCATATCCTTCTGAGGCTCTGAGGGCTGTGAAGCTGTAGTTCAATGCCCGAAGTCCCAGTCGTCCTGCGATTTCGATATTGGCTTTTATAATTTGTAGATCGTCCTCTCGGCCGGGTTGGCCCATTAATACGCGCCCTGAAATACCCAGTCCTGTGATTAGAGGTATGAGATCATACGATTCGATTCTCGCTTTGATGCGTTGCAATTCCCGCTCATCCCATATCCCGCTTTGCGCGCCTTTTGGTCCCGTCTGTGCGGGCGGTACCAGTTTGCGTTCGCCCGTTCCCGGTTCTGTACGCCATCGCGTTGGCATCACTACTGCATCGACCCCAATTTGTCGATAAAATCGCAATGTTTGTTCTGAAATATCGCCAATACCTTTGCCTATTTTGATTTGTGGCATTGCGGTTGTTCCCCTTTTTTAGTAATGTTGTTGATCGCTGACTGCTGATAACTGATAATTGACTGCTCATGATAGATCATCTCAAAACCGAAATGAATCGTCGGTTTGGTGTTGCACCTGCCGATGTGCGCGTTGTGCAATCGCCTTATCGGATATGTCCGCTCGGCGCGCATATTGATCACCAGCTCGGGCAAGTTACGGCTATGGCTATTGATCAGGCTGTGTATCTGGCTTTTGCGCCATCGGGCGATGGAAATACGCATCTTCAGAGTCTTACTTTTGAGGGCGAGGTCTCGTTTGCACTGAGCGATGTGCCCGACAAAATAGGTGGAGATTGGGGCAATTTCCCGCGCGGTGCTGTGCGCGCTTTGCAGCAACAGGGCCATAATCTCACGCGAGGGATTACGGGGCTTACGGCGGGCAGGATGAACGAAGGGGGTTTGAGTTCATCGGCCGCTATTGGCGTGGCGTATTTGCTCGCTTATGAATATGCCAATGATTTGTCCCTGTCGCCCGCGGATAATATTCGGCTCGATCAGGCGATTGAAAATGGCTACCTCGGTCTTAAAAATGGTATTCTGGATCAATCGGCGATTCTGTTATCGCAAAAGGGATTTCTCACGGTGATCGATTGCGCGTCTGCCTCGCATGAATTGATCCCCCGGTCCAGCGCTATGCCAGACTTTGATATTCTGATTGCCCAATCGGGTTTGCGCGAGGCTCTGGTTTCGACGGGGTATAACACGCGGGTAGATGAATGTGCCCGTGCAGCGCGAATATTGCTCAATGCCGTGGGGCGTTCCGATCGAGAACCACTGCTCGGCAATATTGCCTTTGAAGAATACAAGACGCACAAACACTTGTTGAGGGGTGCGCCTGCCAAACGCGCCAGACACTTTTTTACGGAATCTGAACGCGTGCGTCTGGGTATTGATGCGTGGCGCGCTGGTGATCTCAAAACTTTTGGCAGGCTGATCGCCGAATCGGGGCGCAGTTCTATTGAGAATTACGAATGTGGCAGCAAACCTCTGATTGATCTCTATCATATTCTCATTGATACCGATGGGGTTTACGGTGCCCGGTTTAGTGGCGCCGGGTTCCGAGGCTGTTGTGTTGCGCTGGTCAGTCCCCAAAAATCCAGTGCAGCGATTGAACAGATTCAGGCGGCTTATCGAGCCAAACATCCCGATTTATCAAAAAATGCCCCAGTTTTTATTTGTCAACCCGATAATGGAGCTATGATTCTGTGAAAGCTATTATTCTCGCGGCGGGATACGCCACACGGCTGTATCCTCTTACGAAAAATTTTCCCAAGCCTCTGCTTGAAGTAGGGGGCAAGACGATTCTCGATCACCTGATTGAACAGATTAAAACAATTACAGATATCGATGGTGTATATGTGGTAACCAATTGCCGATTTTACGGGCAGTTTGTCGATTGGGCCTGTAAAAATAAAGCGATACAGGCTGGTTTGGAAACAGAAATTCTCAACGATGGCACGACTTCCAACGATAATCGTTTGGGGGCTGTGGGCGATATCCAGTTCGCTATTGATGCACGCGATATTGCCGACGATGTTCTCGTTCTCGCTGCGGATAATATTCTGTTGTTTTCTCTCCAGGAATTGGTCAATACATTCAATTCCAATCCCGCATCTCATGTTGCCGTGCGCCGCAATCCCGATTACGACGACCGCAAGCGCAGGGGCAATGTCCGGTTAGACGGAGATAATCGGGTGATGCAATTTATTGAAAAACCCGATAGACCCATATCCGAATGGTCGGCATCGCCGGTTTATATTTATCCTGCGTCGATACTGCCCCGTTTTAAAGAATATATCGCCAATGGAGGCAATCCCGATGCGCCCGGGCATTTTGTGGCGTGGTTGCACACATGCGAAACCGTTTATGCGTACGATATTGATGGCGGTGTTCTCGATATTGGCAACCACGAGTCTCTGGCCGAAGCGCGGGCGTTTTTTCAATCCAAAGGTGGCTGATCTTTCGCGTGCATTGACATTGCGTATTTCAGTCTCTATCTTGTAGAAAACCGAATTTTTGGTAACCCCAACACAAAGGATTTCCCATTATGGCAAGCGTCAATATCATCCGTCACAAGCCTATTCCCATTTTTTGTAGTACAGCCGAAGTCGTTATGACATACAACGACGATCAGATTGTGCGCCTTGTTGAACCCAGCGGCAATGTGGGTACGCAGTATCCCAATGAACTCGGGTCAGAGTGGTTTGGCACCATTGAGAATCTGAGTCTGGGCCTTGCGCGCGGGGGCGCGAACTGGGGCGATGTGTATAAAACCGATGTCCTGTGGACGACGCCATCTGATAGCCGTGACGACTGTGAGGTTTATCGAGATGCGTTCAATGCCGTATATGGACCTATGATTGATGCTGTGACGGGTTGCGAACTCAAATCCAATCGCATGGCGCGTTTTACCCATGGGGAAGGGTTTCCAGATCCCATAGCGCTTTTTGAGGTGGAAATTAAAGCTGTTAAGGGCGAGGATATTTCCTTTGGCGATGGGAAGATCGAATACGGTGCATGGACCGATCACCAGCCCAGTGGCGCGTCGGTGATGCATACCGATGCTGGGGGCAATACTGTTACGACACTCGGCGATGACCTCAAGCAAGAGATGGAATTTGTGCTCGTAGAGCAGTACGAAAAAAAGCTCGCGGCTGATAATGTGGATTTCAAGACGCAAACCGCGCATCTCGAGGTGCTCGTCGCGATTGACGACAATCCTTCGGCTACCTGGACGCGTATTGAAACCGTGCGTGAAGTAATTGCCGATTATTTTGGCGACTACCGCCCCGCAGGTAGAATTTATCCGGTTTCGCGCATTCCCAATCTCGATGGCATTGTTGAACCCCAACCGCGCTGTGTTACCGGCGATGTCACTATTGATCGATCGGGGGAGATTGTCGATGGGTTCAGTACCTGGACGGCCATTCGGCGGCAGGGGGTATCCGAGGTGCTTGTGAGTGGCGTTGGTGGCGACGATGCGGACGTCATTCTCAATGCGATTGACAGACATATCGTGGCAGCAGGCGGCGCGGGGCTAAAAGAAAATGGGGTTTTTAACAATGCGTACATTGTCGCTGCGGAGAGTAGTGAGGCTTCGCGCGACCGTTTGACTACTTTCAATGAACAATTTTCGGGCTACTATACAGGCGTGGCGCCTTCTGGCCGAACGGCTCAATTTGTGCCCGGTTTTATGGGCGAAGATTATATTTGCGGCATATCAAATCGTTCGATATTTGCGGGATAAAAGCTCACCCTTTTATCAATTGCATCACTTCTTCAAATAACGCTCCGTTTGTGCCCACGGCTTCGTTGCCCCAGATGGTGGCTTCGCCGCTCCACGTTGTGAATGTGCCGCCCGCTTCTTTTAAGATGGGCGCGAGGGCGGCGCAATCCCATACGCTCATAATGGGATCGAGCATGATTTCTGCACGCCCGGTTGCGACGAGCATGTGGCCATAGCAATCGCCCCAGCCGCGCACGAGTTTGGCGCGTGAGCATATCCGGTTTATGGCTTCGTCCCGACTATGCCCATTCACAAAATCGGTCATGATCACGGTCGCGTCTCGTATATCCGATATATCAGATACCCGCGCGGGGCGACCATTCCATGTGCATCCCAATCCCTTAGCGGCGCAAATCATTTCATTTAGTGCTGGAAAATGGACGACGCCGACAGCGGGTTTGTCCTCGACCTCTACGCCGACCATTACCCCGTAGAGGGGCACGCCTTGTACGAATGATTTTGTGCCGTCAATGGGGTCTAAGATCCATCGTCGCCCGGTTGTTCCTTTTTTGTCTCCGTGCTCTTCTCCCACAATGCCGTCGTTGGGAAAGCGCGCTTCAATTAATTCTCTCAGTTTTGTTTCGGCGCCTTTGTCTGCGGCTGTTACGGGTGATTCATCCGCCTTTTCCTCTACTTCGACTCCGGTCTGAAAATACTGCAGCGTGATCCGTCCGGCTTGCCAGGCGGCATCTGTTGCAAAATCCAGTACTTCGCGCAGTGTGTCTGCCATTTTTTTTCCTTGAAAGGTATTCAATATGGAACATCCCGAACACAGCGGTGCTGTTCGCACCTATCTCGACTCTCTCTATGCCGATAAACTGCGCTATGTCGCGTGTCGAGCAACTGATCGCGAATCATTTCAGCAGTGGCAAGATGAGGCGCGTCCGGTGCTTCAGCATATGCTGGGTCTCGAAAGTATTGGCGCGTCTCTGGGCGATCACACGATCCAGGTGCAACTCGGTGCAGCGCAAGATATGGGCGATTATACGTTGCAACCCGGTGTGATTACTACCGAGCCGCGTTTTGGCTTGCCGTTCTGGTATCTCCAACCGAAGGGTGATGGTCCCTTTCCGCTCGCTGTTTTGCCTCATGGACACGATAAATATGGCATGGATACGTATATTGGAAAAGCGAGTGATGAGGATCACCGAAAAAAGATCGAGGCGGAAGACCGCGATGTTGCTGTTCAGGCGGTCAAGCGCGGTTTTGCCGCTATTGCGCCCGCTGCCCGCGGTACGAGTACTACGGCTATTCCCGATATTAACAAGCGTCACGGCGGCCGCGATTGCCGAAGCCAGTTTATGCACGCTTTGCTCGCCGGGCGCACTGCGACGGGTGAGCGCGTGTGGGATGTGATGCGGCTTATTGACTGGGCGCAGGATGTTCCCGAGATCGATACTTCTACGATTCTGGTTATGGGTAACTCGGGGGGTGGGGTTATCACCTGTTATGCCGCCGCGGTTGATCCCCGCATTACTATTGCTGTGCCGAGTTGCTCTTTTTGTACGCTTGTGGGTACCAGCGGTTTGATTCACCATTGCGATTGCAATGCAGTGCCCGGCATTTTGCGCTTTGGCGAGATCTGGGATGTTACAGGTCTTATTGCCCCGCGCCATCTCTGTATTGTCAATGGGAAACAGGATACGCTATTTCCCGTGCCTGAAGTGGATCGCGCGGTCAAAGGTATCGCGCGTCTCTACGAGGTCGCTGGCGTACCCAATCATGTCGAACATCACTACGGCCCTGCAGGCCACCGCTTCTACAGCGATCTTATGTGGCCGTTTGTTGAGAGAGTGAGATGACGGATGATGCTTATTTTGCCACTTCCTGATGGTAGGGATGTACCTTGACCCGCACGGCCCATTCGGTCCATTCTCGCTCGAGCGATTTGACCAATTCGGGATGTTCTGCTGATAGATCGCTGGTTTCACAGCGGTCTTTTACCATGTCGTAGAGTTCCCAGTCTCTGTTGGGATATCGGGTATTGCCCTTCAGCAATTTCCACTTGCCCCTGCGTATGGCGCTGGCTTCAAAGTGATCGAAACACAAGCTGCGTTCGGGCAGGCTTTGGGCGTTGAATAGGGGTACGAGGCTCGTCCCTTCTTGCGGGTGAATGCGCTCTCCATTGTGTGTTTCGGGATATTTGGCTTCGGTAATTTCGCTTATGGTCGGCATGATGTCAAACAGATGCATGGGGGTGCGAACCCAGCGGTCGGGTTGTGCAATTCCTTCGGGCCAATGGGCGATGAATGGGCTACAATTTCCGCCTTCGTGGTTGTAGTGCTTGTACATGCGCAGCGGTGTGTTGCTCAGGCAGGACCACGCGCTGCCCACAGAGTGATACGTGTCCGGTCCTCCTATTTTTTTCAGTTCTTCACCTGTGTGGAGATGGGTAACGCCCAATCGGCTGCGCTCGTCAAATCCAAAAGGTCCCCATTCGTAACACGCGCCGTTGTCGCTTGTAAATAGAATGAGGGTGTTGTCCAGTTCTCCTGTTTCTTTCAGGCGGTCAATGATTCTGCCTATGCCGCGATCAATATGCTCGATCATGGCCGCGAAGACCGCCATGCGGTAGGCGAGGTCCTCTCGTCGGTCTTGGGGGAGATCTTCCCAGGCGGGATTCTGTTTGCCGCTATACCCGTTTGCTATGGCATCATTTTCTTCGATGGGGACTATTGAGCGCGGTGTGAATTGCCAATTTTCTGTTGCCAGACCGGATTCTTGCTGGCGTGCGTAGCGTTCACGGCGCAAGACATCCCAACCGCGACGGTAAATGTCGAGATATGAATCGCGGGTTTCTGCCGGGGCATGTAAGGGGAAATGCGGAGCCGAGTGGGCGAGGTAGAGGAAATAGGGATTGTCTTTTTGTTGCGCCTGCTCGATAAATTCTACGGCGTAATCGTTGAACGCTTCTGTTGCGTAGTACGCATCGTCATCAAAAAAGAGTTCGGGTGTTCGAGTTTCGGGATAGCGATGATAATAAGACGGATCCCATTGCGGGGCACTGTGGCCTTTGATGAATCCGTAGAATTCGTCAAATCCCCGGTCTGTTGGGTTAACTTGATCTCCAACATGCCATTTGCCGACGCCATAGGTGCTGTAGCCCGCGGTTTTGAGGACTTCGGCCAATGTCACGCAGTTGTTGTTTAGTCGTCCCAAATAGGCTGGCCCCCATTCAGCGGTTCGGTCAGGTCCCGTAAAATTGGCGATGCCAGCCTGGTGAGAATACAGTCCTGTGAGTAGCGAAGCCCGCGAGGGACAACAGCGGGCAGAGTTGTAACTTTGCGTGAATCGCAAGCCATTTGCCGATAGGCGATCCAGGTTGGGCGTTCGGATCTCGCCACCATAAGAACCGAGATCCGAATAGCCCATGTCATCTACGAGAATGACAATGATATTGGGTTTTGTCACGGTGTTTTCTCCAATGGGTGGGATGCGTCAACACGTTGGTTACACGAAGGCATTGTGCGCTATAAATAAAAAATATAGAGAAATATGGCGCAACAGCGATTTATTGTCAAGATACTCCATTTTACCTCAAATAATCTTTGATCTATAAAGTTGACGTTCTACATTTTTTTGATATATTTCAACTTAAAGTTGATATTGCGTCAAGGGAGGATCTATGTTAGGACAAAGGCTCAGATTGGCACGTAAGAAAGCAGGGCTTTCGATGCAACAACTTGCCGATCACCTGTCGCCATCGGTTTCTGTACAGGCGATCAGCAAGTACGAATCGGGAATGATGATGCCGAGGTCCGCAGTCCTGATGGGTCTCGGCAAAACTCTCGGAGTGTCTTTAGATTTCCTGATGGGGGGGCAGGTTGAAGCTCTGCACTGCATTGAATTTCGCAAGCATTCCCGCACCTCGGCGAAGGACCTCGCCCTTGTCGAAGCGATGGTGACCGAGCAACTCGAAGACTATTTGACGATTGAGGACATCCTCGAAATTGCATCGCCTTCAGATCTATTTGGCGAATTGCGATGTGACCAAGTTACAAGTTTTGAGGAAGTCGATATACAGGCACAAGCACTAAGAGACGATTGGCATCTCGGTTATGTCCCAATTCCCAGCATGGCTGGCCTACTAGAACGCAAGGGCATCAAGGTGATTGAGGCGGATTTTCCGGAACATTGCGATGGCTTAGCCTGTAGTGTGAAACGCACCGGAGGAAAGCCCGATACCGAAGCCATCCTCATTTCTGGACGAACCAATATTGAGCACAAACGGTTCAACCTCGCGTACGATCTGGCGCGTCGCGTAATCCGGGGCACGGACAATCGGGACATCAAGATTGAGAAGGCGATGCACCGATTCGCCAGCGCATTTCTCGTGCCTGCGGAAGGCCTGCGCGAAGAGGTGGGAGGAGTCTGCCAAAAAATTTCTTATTGTGAGTTGATCCGGCTGAAGCGGTTCTATGGAATTTCGGCGGCGGGAATGCTGATTCGTCTGCGCGATGTTGGCATCTTGTCGGAAGGGACCGTTGGCTATGCCTTTCGCACCTATGCACGACCTTGGCGCACCAACGAACCGGAGCCGATAGCGAAAGATGAAGGATTAGGTGCTTTTGAAAAGCCTTTGCGATTTGAACGCTTAGTATGGCGTGCTGTTGGGGACGAACTGATCGCTCCAGTGAGGGCCGCACAACTGCTCAAACGCCCTCTAAATGAGGTGGAAATATCAATCAGAGGCGGACGATGGACGGAGAAATGAGGGGCACTATTGTCCTTGATGCGTCCTGTCTCATTGATCTGCATAAGGGAAATTTGTTGCACTTTGTGACGGAACTGCCGTATCGTTTGATCGTGCCTTTCCCAATCCGCCATTCGGAAGTTCTTTATCTTACGGATCGGGAATGGCAGATTTTGGATCATGGCGGGTTGAAAACGTTTGATCTTTCGCCTGAACAGGTTGAGGATGCACTGAATATCAAGAAGGCATATCCCAAACTCTCGGCAAACGATTGCTTGTGTTTGGCTTTGACGCGGTGTCATGAGACTGCAATTTTGCTTACAGGGGATAAGTTGCTACGTCAAGTGGCGGCCAGCGAAGGTTTTTCTGTCCACGGAGTACTGTGGGTTATTGACGAACTAAAAAGCGTCGGTGCTTGCGCCAATGCCACCTTGATTTCAGTACTCGAACTCTGGCTTAATGATCAAGCGGTATTTCTGCCCGCTCGGGAAATTGAAGTTCGGCTGAGAAGATTACAGCATCCATAATATTTTTGTAGGGCAAATCGGTGTGCTTTCTATGATCGCCTTCGTCTTCGCTTTGGTTTTGGTGCGGAGAGGGGGGTGATCATTTTTTCGTATAAGACGAGCAAGTGTTCGACACGTTCACGGTCAGAGGGAAATGGAGAACGGCGGTACAGGTGATCAACCGCACGGTCAAGGGCCTGGTGTGCCTTGCGGAGATTGACCGGCATGAGGTCGGGGTCGTAGAGGTCTGCAAGAGTTGCGTTGGGATGGGCGGCACGAGCGGCGAGGATAGCGTCGGCATAGGGCGCGAGGCGTTGCAGTCTTTCTACGGGGACAGGAGGTAGAGGGAAGGTATTATACACAACGCCCACGGAATACATGTAGTCGCTCTTCATCCGCCCGGTGACCATCCGCATCCAAGCCATGTGCATAGCAGAGGTGAGCAGGGCGAAATCACAAAGGGTTGCCTCTGGAAGAATGCGTAGCTTTTGGTTTGCAATGACATCTGTGCTGAGCCAACCAATGGGGACATAAGTGCGGCGTTCCGAACTGGTATTGGGAATGACTAAGTAATCCGCATTTAGCCGCTCATCAACGCCGACTAAAGTAGGATATTCAGCCATTTTCTGCGTACTCACACGCTTACTCGCTGCTCGGTACGCGCGAACCTCCGCAATCCTCTTGGCGACCATCGGCAGTTGCCTCAGTTCCGTTGGGGTAGCTTCTCGCAGGTAAAGAATCCAGCGGTGAAAACCGTTAATGAACTCGTCACCGCCTATATAGCGACGAAAAAATTTAGATGCCATTGGCTCAGAATTGATAAACGCTTCTTTTTCCTCCTCATTGAAGGTCAGAATCCCGTTGTCGATCATCTGAACACCGGTCTTTAGACGTCGAAATCCATTAATCGGCCTGTGTTCTGATTTTATCACAATGCGCGGATTGGCGAGTCCACTCGCGTCGAACAAGTAGGGAGAAAGGGCTGTGTGGCGGCTCTCGTGCGGCTCGCCTTTGAGATGGTCGTAAGAAAATAAACGCTTCTCTCGTGGCGCATCACCCTGTGTGGCCAGTCCAATAATGACGACGTGAACATGCGCCATACCACGGGCGTCCGATCCCCAGGCAAAGGTGCGGTGCGCGAAGGCGATGTCCAGCTTGTAGCGGTCAAATAGGATTGGCCAGAGTTGCGCCACTTGTTCGCCTTGCGTAATGGAATTGGTCGCTACAAAACCGATCTGTGCCATGCCCTGTTGCACGTATTCACCGGCCTTGATAAGCCAAGCGGTAACGTAATCGAGGGTGCCCCCGCTTTTGCCCAACGCGGCGATGTGGCGTACCTGTTCGCGTTGCGCTGGGGATTGGAATTTTGCACCCACAAATGGCGGATTACCCAGCACATAAGAACATTCGTCGGACGAAAGAAGGGCGTTCCAATCGGTCTCCAGCGCGTCTCCGTGCCAAATATGCGGCGACTTTTCCAGTGGAATACGTGCATAAGTCTGGCCGAACTCCAGGCTCAGGCGATTGTTCATCAGGTGATCCATCATCCACAGTGCGACTTCGGCAATGTGCGCTGGAAATTCTCCTAACTCAATCCCGTAGAACTGATCCACATCCACGACTGAAAGCAATTCTGCCAGAGCATCGAGTTGTCCGCGTGGACGAATCTCCTTGAGCACCTCAATTTCCAACGCCCGCAACTCGCGGTAGGCAATGATGAGAAAATTGCCGCAGCCGCAAGCCGGATCGAAAAAGCGCAACTCACCAAGCCGTCGCTGAAAGGCAATCATTTCGGGAATGCGCCGACTGTCACGACGAGCTTTGAGGTGGTGGAACTCAGCACGCAAAGCATCGAGAAACAGCGGTTCAATGACCTTGAGGATGTTCTTCTCGGTGGTGTAATGCGCTCCCTGTGCCCTGCGCTCGTCCTTGTCCATGACGGATTGAAAGAGCGAACCGAAGATCGCTGGCGAAATACTTGACCAATCAGAGGTGCAGGCATCAATCAAACGCTGTCGCATCTCGGAATTAAACGACGGAATGAGCAGGGGGTCGCGGAACAGGTCGCCATTGATGTAGGGAAAACGGTTGAGGTCTTCGTCCAGAGTGGTCGAGCGATGGTCTTCAGGCGTGTTGAGTCCCTGGAATAATTGCGCGAGCCAGCCGCCGAGGTCCGATCCATCTTTTTGCGTGCGGTTCTCTAAAAAGTCGAAGAAAATGTCGCGTGGCTCAAAGATGCCGGTATCATCGGCGAACAGACAGAAAACAATGCGGACGAGGAACTGCTCGAGATCATGGCCCGTATAGCCGGAAGCGGCCAGCGCGTCGTGAAGTTGACCGACGCGCTCGGATGCTTCGATGTTGACCGGATCCTGGTCGCGGAAGGTGCGCTTTTGAACGCCGAGGATAAAACCGAACTTTTCGACGTGTTGGGGCAATTCGGCGAGGGCGAAGGAGACTTCCTCGCGCTCGTCTCGATCGAGCAACTTAAATGTCTGAAAGTCGCAGAGCAACTGATAGCGCGGACGGTCACGCTCTGGCAGAGCGTCGAAATAGGTGCCCGCCTGCTTGCGAGCCGCCGCCAGATTGACCCCCGCGCTCTTCTGCTCAACGAGCAACACCCCCGGCCAAAACAGGTCGATAAAGCCGCGAGAGTTATCCAATCGCTGGACATGCTCCTCGTAGCGGGCAACCGTACGCCGCTTTACGTCGAAGATGTCGAAAAATTCGTTGTAAAAGCTCTGTGTCTCACCCTTCTCGTAGCCAGCATCTTTCCAGTCTTGAGCAAACTGGGCCGCACGGATGCGAATTTCATTCCACGATAGGCGCATTCAATTTCCTTCTCATGTGACGCGCCGTTCCCGTTTAGGATATCCGAGGGATTTATCGACTTCGTTAAAGAGTGGCTCGCCTGCCTGATAGCGTTTCAGATTTTGGCAGAAGAATCCAACGGTTCGATTGTGTCGATTGGGAGACCCACCGGCTGCGTGTGGGGTGATGATAACATTTTCCATGTCCCAGAGCGGACTGTCGGGAGACAGGGGTTCTTTTTCAAACACATCCAGGCCAGCGCCAGCGATTTCGCCGTTTTTGAGGCCCTCTGCCAAAGCGGCTTCATCGACGATGGGACCGCGTGCGGTGTTGACCAGAAAGGCTGTGTTTTTCATCAGGCTCAAGGTGCGGGCATTGATGAGTTTTTCGGTTTCGGGTGTGTACGGCACGGCGATAAATACGACATCGGCTATTTGCAGACCTTCATCCAGACGATCCATGTCCCAGATCGCTTCGACGTAATCGGGTTTGTTTCCGCCCTGGATATCCAGCGCAATCAGACGCGCGTCATAGCCCTGGGCGAGTTGTGCATAGTATTGACCAATGCCGCCAAATCCGACGATGAGAATGGTGGCTTCCAATAAGTCGGCGAGTGGTGGTCGCGTCCAGGCATGGTCGAGTTGATGGCGAAAAGAAACGTGTAGCCCGCGCGTGAGGGCAGTGGTGAGTGCCCAGGCGTGTTCGGCGACCTGAACGGCATGGACGCCGCTGGCATTGCATATCGTGATGTCGCTGTTGGCGACTTCGGGGATCAGTGCTTTGTCCATGCCGGCACTCGTGGATTGAATCCATTTGAGATTGGGGGCTGCACTGACAATTTCAGACGAAAAATTTCCAAATATAATTTCGGCATCTGCGACAGCTTCAATAATATTTTGGCCATCTGCCATGACAACTTCGGCGTTGGGGGCCGTGTCTCGAACTTGTTGGCAAAGGTCTTCATCGACAGGGGGGTGTAAAACAATTTTCATCTTTGTTCCTTTCTGTAGTGGATTGTGACGGTTATCGGTGAGAAATAAAGGTGTCTGATAAATAATTGCAACAATAAAAAAAGCGGGTACACAATACCCGCTTTTTTTGTCCGCTTTGTTAAGCGGGTTAATAATTGTAGCCGCGCTCGTCGTGGAGGGCAATATCGAGTCCTCCGGTTTCTTCTTCTTGCGAGACGCGCAGGCCAACGGCGGCGTCAACGATTTTGAGCAGGATGAAGGATACCACGCCGCAATAGACGATGGTGATAATGACCGCTATCAGTTGAGCGGTGAATTGACTGCCCATGGTCATACCTTCGGCCAATCCCTGACCGCCCAAACTTTTGACGACAAAAATACCACATAGCAGGGTGCCAATAATGCCGCCCACGCCGTGGACGCCAAAGACGTCGAGGGAGTCGTCATAGCCCAATTTGCGTTTGAGTGTGGTGGATGCCCAAAAGCAAATCGCACCAGCAGCAAGGCCGATGACGATTGCACCCAGGGGACCTACGCTGCCCGACGCGGGTGTGATGGCGCCCAATCCGGCAATGGTGCCTGTGACCGCACCGAGGATACTGGGTTTGCCGTTCTTGATCCATTCGATAAACATCCAGGTGGAGGTGGCGACTGCGGCAGATATCTGCGTGACGAGCATGGCCATGCCTGCGGCTCCGTCGGCAGCGACGGCACTTCCGGCATTAAAGCCGAACCAACCGACCCACAGCATGGACGCGCCAACGACTGTAAGGCTGAGGCTGTGAGGCAAAATTTGTGCGTCGGGATAGCCCTGGCGCTTGCCAATGACAATACACGCGACGAGTGCTGCGATACCCGCGTTGATGTGTACGACAAGTCCACCTGCAAAGTCGAGCACGCCCATGTCGCCAAAGAAGGAACCGTCACCTCCCCATGTCATGTGGCAGATAGGCGCGTAAACCAGGATGCCCCAGAGCACGGAGAATAAGAGTACGGCTGAAAATTTCATGCGTTCGGCAAAAGCCCCGACGATGAGCGCAGGTGTGATGATGAAGAAGGTCATTTGAAAGGTGATGAATACCGTTTCGGGAATTGTACCGGAGAGGCTATCGGCTGTCACACCGGACAAGAACGCGGTGCCCAGACCACCGATAAAGGAGTTGAGGTTGGTCAGGCCAGCTTCCATGCCATTGGAGTTGAAGGCGAGGCTATAGCCGATGATGACCCAGACGACGCTCAATATTGCGGTGAGTGCAAAGCACTGCATAAGGACGGATAGTACATTTTTGGTGCGTACGAGACCACCGTAAAAGAGGGCGAGGCCGGTTATGGTCATAAATAGCACCAGGGCAGTCGATGTGAGTAGCCAGGCTGTGTCGCTGCCGTTGAGTTCGTGCCCATCGGCAAGTGCGAGGTCTGGGAGTCCTAAGATGAGCATGAGGCTTGCTAAGATGTAAGTGTGGCGTTTCATATTTGTATTCCCTCCAAAGTTTTCATTTTGTGGTTCTAAAGTGCGTCGGGTCCGGTTTCGCCTGTTCGTATCCGAACAGCTTGTCCCAAATCTGTGACAAAAATTTTCCCATCACCTACATTGCCTGTTTTGGCAGAATGCTCTATCGCATCAATGGCGCGATCAACCATATCGTCATCGATGGCGATTTCCAGCTTGACTTTGGGTAGAAAATCGACGATGTATTCGGCACCGCGATAGACTTCTCGGTGTCCTCTTTGGCGTCCAAAGCCGCGTGCTTCGGTGACGGTCATGCCCTGGATGCCGATGTCGCCGAGTGCTGCGCGCACATCGTCCAGCTTGTGGGGCTGGATGACTGCTGTGATGAGTTTCATACTGTACTCCTCCTTCGTAAGGTGTTTGTCGGGATCGCTTTTCGATCCATTTCTGGGGATGAGTATTATAAAACCCGATTTTTGAAATAGAAAGAAAAAAACGCACTTCTTGAAGAAGTGCGCTAAAAAAATTTGCCGAATGAGAAGAACTCTGGTATGGATAGGTCTCAGAGCTTGATCACGGCGATGAGTATGCCCGTCAGGCCAGTCGGGAAAGAACTGTCAAGGGCCTAATCTGTCCGAGCGACGCCTATTCCGAGCAAGTTGGGCCATCGGTGTCTGCAATGCCCTGTAGCCATGTCTGAAAGGCCGCATCAGATGGCGCACATAGGTCCGTGCCCTCTCCAAAGGAAAAATTCATTAGTTTTGTCAGGCCGGTCAGGCTCTGAGGAAGCGGACCACTTAGCTTATTATAGTTAAGAATCAGGACTTCAAGATTGATCAGGTTGCCCAATTCTTCTGGAAGCGCACCGCTTAACTGATTACCTGCAGGATTACCTACAGGATTACCTACAAGCCACAACTTCTTAAGGTTGGACAGGTTGCCCAATGCTGCTGGAATTTCGCCACTCAACTGATTGAAGCTAAGATTCAGTTCCTCAAGGTTGGTCAAGTCGCCCAATTCTGCGGGGATCGAACCACTCAACTGATTACCTGCAAGCACCAAGCCTGTAACCAATCCGTTAGTAACGCTGACACCATGCCAGGTGGAAATGTCGTTGTCAGTGAGCCAATTGGTGTTATTTGTCCAATTGGCACCATCTGTCGCATTGTATAGTGCCACCAATACATCGCGCTCGCTCAGTGGGACTGGAAATGTCTTGTTCCAATTGTCCCTAAATATAGCGTAGTCTCCCAAGCTGATGACCCCATCACCGTTTAGATCGAACTTCGCGTCCCAATTTGGGCCACCTGCTTTCGTGTTCCACTGAAGCCGAAACAGACTATAGTCTGCTAAATTGACGATCCCATCGTCGTTAAAGTCTGGATCTACATGAGAATTAGCAGAGACTTGACCTGCGAAAAAGAGTCCAATGAGTGCGATAAGTGTTAAGTGCTTATACATTTTTTTCTCCATTTAGAAGACAGTGCGCCTATAGAATTATGACATTAGCAGCCGTTGTCAAGAACAAAGATTGTCCTTAAAATCTTTTGTCTGGGTTTATAAAAAAAAAGAGCGGACACAGAGTGCCCGCTCTTTTGATTTGGCTGACAGTTTTTAATAATTGTAGCCGCGCTCGTCGTGGAGCGAGATATCGAGTCCTTCGGTTTCTTCGTCTTGCGAGACGCGCAGGCCAACAATGGCATCGACGATTTTGAGCAAGATGAAGGATAAGACACCGCAATAGACAATGGTGAAGACGACGCCGATGAGCTGTACGACGAATTGTCCGCCGATAGTATCGGCACTGAGTCCTTGTCCACCGAGGCTTTCAGCGGCGAAGATGCCCGTGAGGAGCGCACCTACAATACCGCCTATGCCGTGAACACCAAAGGCATCGAGGGAGTCGTCATAGCCCAATGCGCGCTTGAGGCTGGTGGCGGCCCAGAAGCAGATGACGCCAGAAGCCAGGCCAACGACAATTGCGCCCATGGGGCCTACGCTGCCCGAAGCAGGGGTGATGGCGACGAGACCAGCTACAGCACCTGTGACTGCACCGAGGATACTGGGTTTGCCGAGTCTGATCCATTCGGCGGCTATCCAGCCCAGTGTTGCAGATGCGGTGGCAACCTGCGTGACGAGCATGGCCATACCCGCGGCTCCATCGGCAGCGACGGCACTTCCGGCATTAAAGCCGAACCAGCCGACCCACAGCATAGATGCGCCTATAACGGTGATTGTCAGGCTGTGAGGGGCCATGAGCGTGTCGGGGTAGCCCTGGCGTTTGCCGATGACAATGCAGGCTACAAGTGCTGCGATGCCCGCGTTGATGTGTACAACCGTGCCACCTGCAAAGTCGAGCACGCCCATGTCGCCAAAGAAAGAACCGTCACCACTCCAGGCCATGTGGCAGATAGGTGCATAGACGACGATAGACCAGAGGATCGAGAACAGGATCATGGCCGAGAATTTCATGCGCTCTGCAAAAGCACCCACGATGAGGGCTGGGGTGATAATGGCAAAGGTCATCTGGAAGGTGATGAAAACTGTTTCGGGAATGGTGCCCGACAGGCTGCTGGCGGTCACACCGGATAAGAACATGGTGCCTAAACCGCCGACAAAGGAGTTTATGTTAGTCGAGCCAGCTTCCATGCCATCGGTGTTGAAGGCGAGACTATAGCCGATGATGACCCAGACCAGGGTCATGATGGCGGTGAGGGCGAAACACTGCATGAGAACAGACAAGACATTTTTGGTGCGTACTAGGCCGCCGTAAAAGAGGGCGAGGCCGGGTATGGTCATAAATAGCACCAGTGCTGTTGAGGTAAGCATCCAGGCTGTGTCGCCTGAGTTGGGTTCGTGTGCGTCGGCAAGAGCGATGTTGGGCAAGGCGAGCAACAATGCCAGGCCGATGAGCAGGGTAAAGATGTTATGGCGTTTAATCATTGTATTCTCCTGATATATGATTGTGTTACAGCGCATCGGGCCCGGTTTCGCCTGTTCGAATGCGAACAGCTTGTCCCAAATCCGCAACGAATATCTTTCCATCACCTACGTTGCCCGTTTTGGCAGCGTTCTCTATCGCATCAATGGCGCGATCAACTACGTCTTCATTGATGGCGATCTCCAGCTTGACTTTGGGCAGAAAATCGACGACGTATTCGGCACCGCGATAGACTTCTCGGTGTCCTTTTTGGCGTCCAAAGCCGCGCGCTTCAGTGACGGTCATGCCCTGGATGCCGATGTCGCCGAGTGCTGCGCGCACATCGTCCAGCTTGTGGGGCTGGATGACTGCTGTGATGAGTTTCATACTGAATTCCTCCCTGAGATAGTTGGGGTGGCGTAAACTGACGGTTGAATATATTAGACGTATATTTCTTTACCGTTTCTTATCTGTTAAATGTGTATTACAAAAGAAGTGTGAAGTGAGAAACCACCCAACCCACCAGCCCCCAGTCTCCAGCCCTGTTTTATTGAGATTTACCCCATAAACTTTCGTATATTGTCCGAGATGGGAGAACACGGTTGTTTTACTGAGAGGGTATATGGATAAGCGTTTGGAATTTAAATACAAATTGCACGAGCGATATGCTGTGCAGGCGTATGACAATGCGGATGTTTGGGCTGGTAATCTGACGATTGAGCTGGATGGTATTCGATATGATTCAGTGATGGCTCGGGCATTTTTGGTGCCTGATAGTGCAGTAGAAGCGCGTGTTCGAACTGAGCTATTTGTTGCGGATATCGATTTGGCTACCTGTCGCACGGGCGATATAGAAGCGCGTTTGTGGACCGATGTGAATGATCGCGGCTTTGTAGATGAGCGGGGTGAGTTTTGCACGGGTGCAGGTTTTTATGTTTCTATGCATATCGTTGTAGATGGGGGAGGGCAACCTGTTCTTTCGGGGAATAATCTGGTTTTCGAATCGGATGAGATTCAGATTGATCAGACGGGTGTTTTTCACTATACGGTCGAGTTTTCGGCTGATAATAAGGCAGTGTCAGATGCTTCAAAGGCGTGGATATCGGTCAATGATATTGCACTGAATCGAGATGGAGTAATTGTAATTAGCCCGGAACGGGTTCGCAGTTGTCTTTCAATTACTGAAGTTTGTGTGCGAAAGGTTGGCGCGCGTCTGGATGCAGATGGGCAATTTGTGAGTGGAACATTTTGCGATGTGACATCGCGGCTTGAGGAGATGCAGACAGATGTGGTGTATATGCTCCCGTTTTTTGAATCTGGTTTTGGAGATTTGCACACGGGACAGGATGTGCGCAAAGGCGCGTTGGGCAGTGTTTATGCCGTGCGGGATTTTTATCGGATCGATCCCGCTCTGGTCACGCCGCCAGAAGAGGTGGATTTTCTTTCGCTGGTGTCGGAGGAGCTGATTGTCGATTTGGATTTGCAGACGTTATTGCACGAGCGACAGTTGTCGCGGTTGCGTAAGGTCGGTGATTTTAACAATTTTCGCACGTTTAAAGAGCTGATTGATTGGGTCGGGCGCGATGCGCTGATACAGTTGATTGGGCGTGCGGAATTGCGCGCGCTAACGCGGCGGGCACACGCGCTGGACAAGCTGGTGATTTTCGATCTGGTGTTGATGCAGACCAGCCGCGATTGTCCGTTGATTGAACAATATCCCGACTGGTATGTGATGGATGAGCACGGACAGCCAAAAATTCATCAGATTGCATGGCTGGTTTATTCAGATGTGGCGTTGCTCAATTTGCCTTTTAACAGATCTTTGCAAAATTATCTGTCGGGGATTGCGCCTTTTTGGATGCGTAATTGTGATCTGGATGGGGTGCGTATTGATGCGAGCCAAACTGTGGATCGGCCATTTTTGAAGCAGATTAAAAACCGCATCAATGCGGTTAAACCCGATGCGCTCGTTTTGGGCGAGACCCTGTGCGAGTTAAGCGAGGCGGTGGATATTCCGGTGGATATGATTTACGCATTGCTGGTGGATTTTCATCGGGATGCGGAGTACGGGAATCAGTATGCCGATTTTTTAGAGCGCACCTCGGGCGCGTTTGCCCCTCGCACTGTGGCGATGGCTTATTTTGAGAATCACGATAGCCCGCGCGCGACAAAAATTTGGCGAGATCGCTATCGTTCCCGGACAATGGCACTGCTGCGCAATATCCAGTGTTCGCTGATCAATGCGACGGCGGGTACGGCGCATTATGTGAATTTGGCGTATGCTCTGGAGTGGGGTTCAGAATGGGGTGAGGAGACGCGTACTGATTTTGAAGCATCTACATTGTTGCATCCCGAATGGGCAGAGCGAGAACCACATTCACAACTCGTTGCCGCTTATGAGGCTTTGCACAAGTTTGTGAGCCAGCGGTCTGAGTTGCAGACCGGGCATGTTTATTTTCACCGCAATACCGACTCTGAAGACCGCGTTTTTGCCTATACGCGCTATACCCGGCATTCGGGATTGTTGGTGGCGCACAATCTGGATGCGCGTTTTGTTAGAGAGGTTGTCTGTCCAATTCATCTCTTGTCAGATGTTTTGCTATTGCGTATAGACCGGGTCCCCGCGTACGATACGTATGAATTTTTTTATGGCTCGGATTCTAATCGCTCCGGTATCGCGTTGACGGATGAAGGTGTGTCGATGAAATTGCAACCCCTTCAGAGTGTGGTGATAAAGCTGGTTTTTAGAAGCTAAGGATACGTTTTAGCCATAGACATCTTCCACTGAAAGGCTGATGGCTCAAGATGATTGGTCTGGAACTTCTACAATATCCACTTAAAGCGGAGTAACTCCAGTTTATTTTTTGGGAGAAATAGATGAATACGCCGTTTATATTTTTTGTCTTTTTACTTTTATTTTCAAAAAGTGTCTGCTCAGAAGAAATCGCAGTCCACGGAATTGTAAAAGCGTCAGATACACAAGCAATCATTCCGGGGGCAAATATTATAATAAAAGAATCACTTGTTGGAACAATCACTGATAGTGATGGCGTTTTCGTTTTATACCTATCAGCCCCAAATGTCACAATTACCGTCAGTCATATTGGCTATGTGGAGCAGGAAGCTGTAATCACTCACAAAACTCGTAATATCACAATCGTACTTGACCCTATCATATATGAACTTCAGGAATTTATAGTGAAACCGGTTAATCTGCGTAAAATCTATGCATACGCAATACCACTTGAAGGCATTACCATTGATGGACAACTTAACGATTGGCCATACCCTATGGCTGAATATCCAATCTCCACTCTGGTTGTAGGTATCCCTCCCCATAGCGCAAAAACGCGTAAAAATCTAAGTCAAACCATTAGCTTCGACGAAGATACGGGCGCACCACCGTTAAGTGAAATGGACTTTCTCGGTACTTATCGCGTTGGATATAATGCAAAAGCTGGATTATTGTATGTCGGTGTGACGGTTGTTGATGAATCGAGAATCGTGCATCCTCAAGCTGTCTCTCACAGTTTTATCGGACGACATGATGGTATGGCTATTTTTTTAGATGCAGATCTAAAAAAGAAAGCCGATTACCAAAAAGTAAAGGACGCACAACGTTATGTTATGGTACCGGGTAAAGGCTTTTACTCGGGATCAGAAACAAATCCAGCACTCACCAGACGAGACAAGCAGCCCAGTGACTTAAAAGGTGTTTACTTTAATAGCAATCGGATTAGTACGTATGAATGGGCAATTCCCGTCTATGACATATACCCAAAAAAGCAAACGATTTTCTCACCGCAAAAAGTAATGGGTTTTGAGCTTGCGGTTAAAGATGCTGACACAGATAATTCCTTTAATTGGATATCTTGGACACCTCTGGCAACTGTGAAGGGATGGCGCAACTCCTTTAATTTCGGAATGTTGTCCATAGAGCCACAAGTCGGCTGGATTAGTGGCTGTGTAATTGATGCCGCCTCGGGTAAACCCCTCATTCGGAGTCTTGTTTTTTTAGTTGACAGCAAGGAATGCAAGGCCAGTGTTTTCACTGATTCTCGTGGGCAATTCAGGACCATATTGCCACCTGGCCACTTCTCTCTGAGAGCTTTGGGCACGCATTTTGAAGGTATTAACTGGGTTGAAGCAGAGGTAAAAGCAGGAATGCAAACAGAGGGGCTTGTTATGAAAGTCCGATATACAGAACAAAAATACAAAAAGTGACCAGGCAGCAAGAGAATTTAGATATGAATCGGACTTGACCCGTTTTAGACGCTGTTACCGAATTGGTCGAGAGGGAGTCTGTGGTTGGAAAAACGGCTGTTTGTAGCCTGAATTCAGGCTATGTAATTCCTCATAATTAGTTGCTCGGAGACATAATTTGGAATTCGGCAACAGCATCGTTTTAGTGGGTACCTCATCATCATCTGATCCCGCGGGGATTATGTATAAAAGGAACTTACTTGACTGGGTAACTACTGTTTGAGGAGTTTTGATATTAATCTATTTATCTCTTTTGCCATCTGATCCACAGATTCTTGAGGTCGCTTGATCGGAATTGGAATAATGCCATTACGAATTTCTGAGACTATAATCGGTACTCCAACCAGCTTTTCATCGATGATTATACCAATACGCTTTTTGAGATAGGTGCGGCTTATGGTCCGGAATTTTTCACTACCTTCTGGATTACAGTGCAATAAAAGAGTTGTATAAGGACTCGCGTTAGATGTTTGTGAAATGGTTGCACGTTTAATATCTGAAAGGCTCAAAAGAACCTCAGGCTTAAGTGCGAATTGCTTCTCCGAATATATCAATTCCATGACAGATAAACTGTCGCTTCTATTGGTATCGATAAGTCGTACCTGGATATATGTTTTATCTATAGTCTCTTTAACAGTCTCTTTACCTTGAGCAGGATTTAGTGCACCAAACAAAGCTGACAAAATACTCAGACCGAAAAGCCTTAGAATATGCATTTGTGCCCCCATCCTTTTTTGAGAATAAATCTGATATAATTACGTAATTCACGCACCAATATCTCCACCTGCGTCCATTTTCCCAAGTACCACCGGAGTGGTGACTTGTCGGGTAGAATGATACCTATTTTGACCACCAGACGATGACCCTATTCATCTACCTTGTGAGCAAGTCGCGCAATGTATTCATCGACCATTTACCATGTTGGTGAAGACAGTAATTAGAAAGTAGCCTTTAAGTAATATTAAAAAAGAAAGGAATTGTTGTGAAACGAATATTTTGGGTGTTCTTTTGCCTATCTTTGGGACTGGTTGGTTATCTATCTGCTGTGGAGAAAATGCAGATTACAGAACCTTCTCAAATACCAGAAGATCGTATGCTTCCCGACATTCCCTGGCCTCAAAGTTTGATACAGAAAATGGGGGGCCTTGGTGCGGAACTTGCCGAATATATAAAATCAGAAAACCATGAGGCGTACGTATCAAGGATGGAAGAATTTTTAAATGAGGAGATTCACGATACAGAATCTCTATTAACACTAAACTTTACAATAGGGCAAATGTGTCGATTTATAGCTTATGAGAAATCGGATGCTGATATACGCCGTAGATGGTACCAAAAGGCGGTTGACTTCAACAAGACTGTGATTGAACTTGCACGTACGGATTCTTCCAAATTCAAGCCCTATCTGGTCAGAGGCTACTTTGGTCTTGCTGAGTGCTATGATGGGTTAAAAGAAAAAAATCTTGCTCTGGACATGTATCAGCGTTTGGTTGGTTTCAAGGGGGTTGGGCACGGAAAATTGAAGGATGACCTTGCTTCAGGTGCCGTTCACAATGTTGTTCGTATCTGGGAAGAATTACAGCGCGATCCTGTCGGGTTGAGTGTGTATTTAAGAAATATAGCAGCATCGAATATGGACAACGAAATAGGGTTCGTAGCACTTCGAGGGTTGGTTGACTTCAATTTGCTTACAGGAAATATGCAGAATGTAAGAACTACTCTGAATGAACTGAAAGCGTGTTATGGTGATATCCAGGAGTTAGGCGACCGGAGTCCTTCACTTGAAATCAAAGGGCTTGAAGATCAATTTAACCTGATTTTGTCGCACGAAAGAGATATCAAAAAGTAGTTGTAATTCAAAAGTAATTGGGAGGCATGGCTATGAGTTCAGTAGTGGAGTACCCCAAAGGGGCGGATCAGATTGATCACGAGATGCCTTTGGAGTCGTTTGAACCTGAGCGGATTCTGGAAAAATTAGATCTGACGGGTTTAGAGGCGGCAAAACGAGTTGCGGATGCTGGGGACCGAAGTGGCGCGCTTGCAGCATTGCGCGATTATTATCGGGCGAAATATCCAATAGGTGAGGCGTCTGGGGAAGGCGATTTTGAAACAGCCGACAAAATATGCCAGCGCATTATTCAGTGGGGACCTTATGAAGAGGCGCGTTATGGCGAGGATTTTGACTGGGAATGGGATCCCCGCGGCGATATTGAATGGGTTGCGGCTGTGTACCGTTTTTATTGGGCTGCACCGCTCGCACAGGCTTATGCTGCGACGCGCGATGAAAAATACGCCCGAACATTTGTGGAGATGACGACGGATTGGATTTCAAAACATCCGCTGGAGAATCACACCAAAACCCATCTCGTTTATACGTATTGGAAGGGTTTTGTCTGGCTGGATATTCAGACGGGTATTCGGGCGACGAATATCTGTTCGGCTTTTCGCAGTTTGGTGCACGCCGAGGCATTTACGCCTGAGTTTCTCGGTCTGTTGCTGGCCAGTCTGTACGATCATCAGGTTAAGACAAAGCTGATTCCGATGGGGTTGATTCACAATAAAGCGGTGTTTGAACAGCGGGGATTTATCAATATTGCCTATACGTTTCGGGAGTTTGTGGAATCGCGTGAATGGATGGAATTGGCATTGGAGCGCGTCGAAGAGAATTTTATGGCGCAGACAACAACCGATGGCGTTCAGCGAGAGTGGTCTTATGGATATCATCAAGGTGTATTGCGGGATGCTGTGGAAATTTTTGGACGTATGGATACCTTCGACATTGAGATTTCAGAAGCGTTTCGAGAGCGTGTGCGGTTGATGCACGACTATATTTTTTGGATTGCGTCGCCCGATCTGGGTCCGCCGATGTTTGGGGATGGGTCGCGTGCGTTGCAGGAGACGGATGATCGCTCAAAGTGGGGACTTTACGATGCGCTTATCGAAGCTACAGAATTGCTGGGTGATCCCAAATACGCTGCGCGGGCGACTCTGGATCGGGAGTTTTTGCCCGAGCAAAAGAGTCGTGCATTTCAAGAGGCAGGTTTGTATGTGATGCGCGACGATTGGGGACCCGATCAGATTCACATGGCGCTGCATTGTTCGCCGCCTGCTATTTCCAGTCATGATCAACCGGATAATGGGACGTTTGAATTGTACGCTTACGGGCGCTGGTTGATGCCTGATACGGGTTTTTATACTTATGGTCACGATGCAGAAGGCCGCGCGTGGCATCGGCAGACGACGGTGCATCAGACTCTGACGCTGGATGGCGGTGATACGTCCGATGATGGGCGGTATTTGTTGTGGGTGTCGGAAGGGGCTGATAGCGATGTGCTGGTCGTGGAAAATGGATCGTATCCGGGATTGGTTCACCGCCGTTCAGTGTGGTTTGTCAATCGGCAGTTTTTCGCGTTTTTGGACGAGGCGATTGGCAATGTTCCCGGTCAACTGGATTTACATTTCCAATTTGCGCCGGGCGATGTGGTGTTTGACGAGGGGGGAAAGCGCGCTTTTACGCAATTTGACGATGCTAATGTGCTGGTGCAGGCTGCGACAAATTGTGTGGCTACGATGGCAGAAGAAGAGGGCTGGTTTGCGTGGACGTATGGTTCGCGCATGCCGCGCAAAGCATTTTGTTTCGCGCTGAGCGAGCAGGCACCCACAGCGTTTTTGACTGTGGTTATGCCCTATCGCGGGACAGATGTTCCCGGCGTTTCAGCCGAATTGTCCAGGGTATTTCGCGCTGGGGATGATCGCGTTGAATTGACCGTTGAGGCATTTGAGAAAACCTGGACGCTTGGTCGAGATCTATCTTCAGGTGAGGCATGGGTGTATTAACACAAAATAGGAGTTTTTTTATGATTCACGATAATGTCGAATTTCACAATGTGGCTGAATTGCGAGAAGTTGAAGGGAGAGATGGGCTTCGAGTGCAGCGCGTGCCCGAAGATGTGCGGTTGTATTTGAATGCGGGTGCCCAGGAACGCATGTTGAGTCCGGCGGGGTCGGAGATCCGTTTTGTGAGCGCGGGTAATAAGGTCAATGTGACGCTGTCCAGCCCGGGTGGGTCGGCTGAAGTGATTCCGTTTTTTGGCCCTTTTCAAGAGAAAGAGCGTTTTCAAATTGGGAGAGAGCCAAGGACGCTGGAATTGACCTATCCCGCAAGACTGAAGACGCTTGAATCTGAGGCGGTGCGGGATTTGCCTTTTTCACGCGATGTATGGCGGTTAGTCCTGAGAAATACCAGTTTGCACTATCACAGTATTGAGGGTGAGGGGCTTCGCCCTCCCACGGTTGATGAGTTGCCAAAACGGCGGTATTTGAGCTATGGCACGTCGATTACACACGGCGCATCGGCTACGGCTATGCATTTGACCTATGTGAGTCAGGTGGCGTGGCGTTTGGGAGCGGATTTGATCAATTTGGGCGTGGGTGGATCGGCTTATTGCGAGCGCGAATTGGCTGATTATATTGCCGCGCGCGACGATTGGGATGTGGCGACGCTGGCTTTGTCGGTCAATATGATGGGGGCGGGATTTTCTCTGTCAGAATTTTCCGAGCGCGTGACGTATATGGTAAATGCGGTTGCGGGTGCGAATCCCGATCGTCCCGTGGGGTGTATTACGATTTATCCGCATTTTAGAGAATTTTGTGGCGATGCCGAAGAGCGCGAAAGGACGGCGGCTTTCAGGCAGGCATTGCGAGATGCGGTGGATAGTTGCCCCCATGAGAATGCACATTTGATTGAGGGGACAGAAATGTTGAGCAATATCGGTGGGTTGACAGTGGATTTGATTCATCCGGGGGACCACGGGATGATCGAGATGGGAGAGCGCGTTGCGGGGAGGTTGAAGTCTCTGCTGGATGGGGATGCGGGGGGTGAGACCGTTAGAAGGGTTAGAAAGATTAGAAAGATAAAGAAAACAAAATAGAAATCGGTTTTTTGCCTCAAAACACAAGCTCGGATGAACTTCTTCAGAATTCATCCGAGCTTTATTTTTTTGGTTGAGATGGCTTAGAGCAATATCCACAAGATGTAGAGGACTACCGCTGTGCCCACCAGTGCGCCGCCATAACAGAGCACGGGCAGGACTTTGGCGAGGCTGTGCAATCCAATTTCGGCGAGGGTGAAGCGGATTCGGTGAGCCGCGTGGTAGAGGGGGAAGATGAGCAGAACACAGAGGTAGAGTTTGACTATCGGATTTTGGAGCAGTCCGATCAGGCGTTCATGCGACATGAGTTCGGCGTCTATAAGTCCCAAATGTACGGCGATGCCGCCCAGGAAAATGTGGATGGGTATGAGGAGTGCGGCAATAACACCGCCTTGCGAGAACATGCCCCACCAGAAGGGTTCGCTTTTGTGTTCTTTGTAATTCACAGCGATATCCTCGGTCTATAGAGTTAGGAATAGGTAGGCGATGACACAGGTCGCAACAATCCACGCGCCGTAAGACCCCAGTGCGATAAAAATGGGTGGCAGGGTCTTTGTGCCAATTTTTACGAGGCCACGGCCAGCGGCCTGCATTTTGGTCGTTAGCCCCAACCAGGTCCAGCTATGGTACAGGGCGAAGAGCAGGGCGATGATGTGAAATGCGATCCAGGGACCTGAGTTCAGGGATTCGCGGAAGGCTGCGTGTGCGTCTGGCCCTTTTGTCAGGAGAAAAATTTCGTAGATAAAGAGCACGACGTACAGGGCGACGAATACGCTTGTGAGTTCGCGGAGCAAGAACATAAAATATCTGCGATTAAAATGTCCGCGGTCGCGCAGCCACCAGGCTTTGGATATGGGGCGCGTATAGGTTTTGGTCGTTTCGGATTCGAGCATCATGTTTTGTTTCCCCAGGGCATGACAAGCGATTTTAAGCGGTTGGTCGTGGTTGCCACTTTGGTCTGTTGTATGGCTTCTGCGGGATCGACGTGCTTGGGACAAACGACGGAGCATTCACCGACATACGTGCATTCCCAGATGCCTTCTTTGCTGGCAATGACGTGTTGTCGCTGCTGATTGCCTTCATCTCGGGAATCGAGGTTGTAGCGGTGGCCCAGGGCAATTGCGGCCGGGCCGACGAAGTCGTGTTCGAGACCATAGACTGGACAGGCCGCGTAACAGAGCATGCAGTTGATGCACTGGCTGAATTGCTTGTAATCTTTGAGCTGATCCGGTGTCTGGAGGTATTCCCCTTCGGATACGGGTTTTTCTTCTTCTCGAATGATCCAGGGTTTGACCGCTTTGAGTTTGTCCATAAAGTCGGTCATGTCGGTGACGAGATCGCGCACAATGGGGAAGTTGACCAGGGGTTCCACGTGCACTTCTTTGGGATAGTAGTCGCGCAACATTGCGGCACAGGTGAGTTTGGGTTCGCCATTGACCATCATGCCGCAACTGCCGCATACGCCCATCCGGCAAGACCAGCGGAATGAAAGCGTGCCGTCAATGTGGTCTTTGATGTGGTTGAGCGCGTCGAGAACGACCCAGTCGTCGCGAAATTCAACCTCGTAAGTCTGTTCGGTTGGCGCATCCTCTTCTTCGGGACGATAGCGCAATACCGTGATTTTTATGGTTCTGAGCTCGCTCATAGATTTTCCTTTAATAGGTTCGTTCTTCGGGTTCCCAGCGCGTGAGTGTTACGGGCAGGTACTCGATGCGGGGGTCGCCATCGGTTTGATAGGCCAGAGAGTGTTTGAGGAAGTTTTCGTCGTCGCGCTCTTCATAGTCCGACCGCGCGTGAGAGCCTCGAGATTCGCGTCGCAAGAGGGCCGAGTGTGCGAGTCCTTCGGCGACATCGAGCATGTAACCCAGTTCGAGGGCATTGACAAGATCGGTATTGAAGACGCGCGAGTGGTCGTCTATGCCGATATTTTCATAGCGTTCTTTGAGGGTGCGAATGGTGTCACATGTAGTTTTGAGCGCGTCTTCGGTTCGGAAGATGCCCGCGCCTTCTTCCATGGTTTTGCGGAGATCATCGCGGATATTGGCCACGCGCTCTTTGCCTTTGTTGCCAAAGAATTGGGTTTCAATGCGTTTTTGCTCATCTTGCGCCATCCTGGCCATCGAGGCCGAATCTGCAAAATCTGTATCGGCAGCGTGTTGCGCGGCTACCTGACCTGCACGCGCGCCAAAGACGAGGCATTCTGTCAGTGAGTTGGACCCCAGGCGATTGGCCCCATTGAGGCTGACACAAGCTGCTTCGCCTGCGGCATAAAGACCGGAGATGGGCGTTGCGCCATTGATGTCGGTATGTACGCCGCCCATGCAGTAGTGGACGACCGGACGCACGGGAATGGGTTCGTGAACGGGGTCAATACCGACGTAATTGCGGGTGAGTTCGCGCACAAAGGGCAGTTTTTCGTCGATGACTTTTTCACCCAGGTGCCGAAGGTCGAGGTGAACGTAGCTGCCATCGGGACCTTCAAAGACATTACCCTGGCGCTGTTCGTGAATAAAGGAGCGAGATAAGATGTCGCGCGGACCGAGTTCCATTTTGCCGGGCACGTATTCGCTGAGGTAGCGTTCGCCTTTGCTGTTGACGAGGTGACCGCCTTCTCCCCGCGAGGCTTCGGTCATTAAGATGCCCGTGCCGGGCAGGCCCGTGGGGTGATATTGTACAAATTCGAGGTCTTTTAGAGGACAGCCAATGCGGTAGGCAAGAGCCATTCCGTCACCGTTTTTGATAGCGGCATTGGTGGTAAATGGAAAAATTTTGCCGGCACCACCCGTGCATATAATGACGGATTTTGCGCCTATAGCGTGAATGTTCCCAGATCGGATGTTGAGAGCCGTGACGCCGCAGGCCCTGCCATCTTCGACGAGTAAAGAGGTGACAAACCATTCGTCGTATCGGGTGATGGCGTCGTATTTGAGAGATGTTTGGAAGAGGGCGTGCAGCATGTGGAAGCCGGTTTTGTCGGCGGCATAGAGCGTGCGTTTGACACTCATGCCACCAAATGCGCGGACGCTTACGCGGCCGTCTTCGTCGCGGCTCCAGGGGCACCCCCAATGTTCTAACTGGATGACTTCATCAACGGCTTCTTTGACAAAGGCTTCGACCACATCCTGATCGCCGAGGTAGTCGCTGCCTTTGATGGTGTCATAAGCATGCAGATCCATATTGTCGTCTTCGCGCATGACTGCTGCCGTGCCACCTTCGGCAGAGACGGTATGACTTCGCATGGGATAGACTTTGGAGACTACGCCAATATCTGCGCCACGATACGTTTCAGATGCGGCGATTGCAGCACGCAGACCCGCACCCCCTCCACCTACTAAGAGCACGTCGTGCTTGGGGATGTTCATAAATACCTCATTTAACTGTGATTGATAATGAACAAGGATAATTATAACTTGTTCTTCTTGTCTCGTCAATCGGAAAATTGGGCTAAAACCGGGATGATGCTGCGTTTCAGGTACCGCATATCTGATAAGCACAGGCAGGCATTTTTCCGGGTAGTCTAAATTTCTTGTTCAGCGGCACTGAGCAGGAAAATTTCGGCTTTGACTGTTACTGTATTTGACCCCGTGTTGAGAAAAACGATGTAGTAGATGTCACTTTCATAAATGTCTAAGCGAAAGGTGTTCTCAGATGTTTGTGGTTCCGTGCTGTAGAGTGGGCGGGGCGTGCCCCCTGCTAACCAGGTTTGATACTCGGATTCGCTCACAATAGCCATCTGAATACTGCCGTTTTCAACGCTAAATTCGCCTTGAAGAATGACGTTTTGCTGTACATCTGTGTCAACGGTAAAGCTAAAGTTTTCACTTGATCCGCCCGGCAGATCAAATGTTTGATTGACAACGGGTTGACCCGAATCAGCGGGATTGTCATCACCGCATGCGGCGATTGCGAATATCAGACACAAAACAGGTATAATTTTGCTCATGATTTTTCCTTTTCCCCGGCAAATGTAAGTTGATCACGTTAGTTCGTTTTGAAAAAATTCGATGATTTCGCCATCGGGGCCTTTGCAAAAGGCGATGCGTACAGGAGTTTTGTGAGGTTCGCTGGGAATTTCGACGTCTTTGGGTTCTACGGTAATTTGGGCACCGGCTGCTCTGGCGCGTTCGATGGCGGCGTCGCAATCGCTGGTACGCAGTGCAAAGTGAATAATGGACCCTTCCGGTTTGGGTTCATCTGTGCCATTGGCGAAAATTTCGAGGTAATTTCCATCCCCAGTGTCGAGCATGATGGCGCGCCTTTTGCCTTCACCCCAGGAGATTTTTTTTTGAAATCCCAGAGCTTCAGTATAAAATTTTATTGATGCTTCAAAGTCGTGGGCGCGAATTGCAACATGGTGAAAGCCCCCACCCCCAATGGTTTTGTTTTGCGACATGAACTGCTCCTTTTTTGTGTTGATTATTGTTTGAATTATTGCAAAGATAGGTTAGTATAAAAATTCCGCAAGCAGATTGATGTTGGATCATTGGCAGAATAGCGAAAACGCCATTTCTATTGGAGGGATGTTATGGATCGTCTCAAAATTGCACTTGTGGGTGCCGGGCGGCGCGGCGCAGGAGCGCATTTGCCCGTAATTGTGCAGTTGGCAGATGTTTTTGACTTTGTCGCCATTTGCGATAAGGATGAGGAAACAGCCCAGAGTTTGGCAGCAGAACACGGGGTAAAGGCTTATACGAGTGTGCGGGATCTGGTCGATAATGAAGATATCGATGTTGCCGATGTGGTGGTGCCAGGCGTGGCGCATCATGCGATTTGTTGTTTTTTGGCGCAAGCGGGTGTGCATCAGGTTGTGGAGACACCTATTGCAATGACCCGACCGGCATCAGATATGATGATTCGAGCGGCGCGAGATGCGGGCGTTTATCTGGAGATCGCCGAGAATTATTATCGCGCGCCGATTGAGCGGTTGAAGAAGAAGGTGCTCGTATCAGATGTTATTGGGGAGATTGGACGGATCTATCGAATATGTCACGAGGGTGGGTATCACGGGATGAGTTTGTTGCGCGTGCTGGCCGGTGGCAATCCCAAACAGGTGATTGGGTTGAGCCATACAACGCCCGTGATTCCACATATAGATCGCATGAAACGGCATCACGAGTTGGAAAGATGGAGTTTGAGTTTTTTGGAATTTGACAATGATGTGGCCGCGCTGATGGTGTATTCCAATGTGATTCACGCGCGTTCACTCGGGCGCAAGCAAGCGGGTATGGATGAGATTGATGGAACAGCGGGTAGCATTGTGGATGGCAATGTGTATGTTGTGCCAAAGGACGAATTGGAAACCGGCGCACAGGGCGTGGCTTATGAACCCGTGCGCGTGACGGAAACGGTAAATGGAGTAAATGTGTTGCGCGAGATTCGCTATGAGTTGCCCGGCGGTGCGATTGCGTGGGAGAATCCATTTGCAAATTATGCGCTGAGTGAAGGGCAAGTGGCCGTGGCAGATGAGTTGTTGAGTATCGCCAATGCTGTTCGAGAAGATCGCGAGCCGGATTACGGTGCTGCGATGGGGCGGTTGGATCAGGAGATGAGTCTGGCGGTGAATGCGTCAATTGAGGCCAATCGAGAGACGATTGTGTTCCCGCTGCCCGACGAGACAGAGGTCGAGCACAATATCCATCGTGGATTTGAAGAGCGTTTTTCGTGCGCATGGGATGATGTGGAGACTCTGGTGGATGTGTTTTATCCGAGGAGTTAGGCGTTTTCGCGGAGGCGTGATGGCAAAACCGATTGTTGTATATGATGGCGAATGTCGATTTTGTATCTGGAGTGTTCGCCGTATAAAAAAGAAAGACAAACGCAGTCAGTTTGATTATTTGCCCAGGCAGACGCAGGGGATTGAAGACCATTTTCCAAAGCTGGCGTCGTCGGATTTTAATACGGGTATGCGACTGGTGGTGGGCAAAGAGGATATTTATGTGGGTGCAGATGCCGTGTATCAAATCTATCGCAGGTTGCCGCCCTTCCATCTGTTTGCCTGGTTGTACCGCGTGCCGATTTTGAATCTCGTTTTTCGGGCGGGATACGCGTTGATTGCGCGATATCGCCACCTTTCAGGTCGCGTGGCGTGCGATACGGGGACGTGTGAATTGTCTTATGGGGAGCGTGCAGAGGCAAAAGAAAATCAAACGGTTTGACTTGAGGTGTTGAGGTCGTTATTTTCATCGATGATACGTTTCGGTTCCGTTTGGACGACGTTGGACGTACATCTCAAGGAGGATTCTATTGTCGAGTCCAATCCAATCCGGCGAGCCATTTGGAGAAGAGACCACCCGGGAGATCATTGACCGCTTCCACAGGGACGGTTTTGTGCATATTCCCGGTGTGCTCGAAGCAAGTGAAATGCAGGCACTGAGAGACCGAACGGATGCGCTTCTCGACGATCCTTTGCTTGCGGAAGAGGAAGACCTCGGCTTGCACGATCGCCGGTACGTGCAAATGCACGGCGAGGGAGATCGACCGTTTATCCTGCGGAATACGATTGCGCTGGACGGGATCTTCAGGGAGATGCTCCTTCGGGAACCGATCCTGAGTCTTGCCGAGGCGATCGTTGGACCCAATTGCCGGTTCTGTGGGCAGAACGTGCTGCGAAACCAGTCCGGCGTGGCGATCGAAAGGTGGCACGTGGATGGCGCGGTTCACTTTCCCGTCCCGGAGAGCGTGCCCCGCCATGACCCCCGGATTCGACCACCGGTGCTCTGGATTACCGTGCAAATGGCGCTGAGCGATATCGAGCGGATCGAACACGGTCCCACGCAGTACGTCCCCGGAAGCCACCTTTCGGGCAAGGATCCGAACAGTCAGGAGAGTCCGGAGTTCGAGGGGCAAGGTCCCGTATCTGTTTTCTGCAAGGCGGGGGATATCTACGTGCAGGATCCGCAGTGCTGGCACCGGGGGGCGCCGAACAGGTCTGATCGCACGCGGTACCTGATGCAGTCGCAGTACGCGGTTGACTGGGCATTCCGGCGGTTCGGATGGATGAACCGGGTGCCCATTCCCGAAGATGCACGGGTGTCAGCCAGCGATCGCCTGCTTCAATTGCTGGGTGGTCGCCATCCAGAAGGGGGGTAGCTCTATGTCTAATACAGTCCATGTCGGGAGCCGGAAGCAGCTTTTTATTGACGCGCGCTTCTTTGATCGGGCCTCCGGCGTCAACCTCCGTATGAATCCGCCCTTGCAGTCCCCCGAGCCGGTGCTCCGGGCGGACAAGCCGTGGGAGAAGCTCGGGATTGGGGGGTACAACACGGTGATCCGGGAAGGGGAGCGGCACTTCCGGCTCTGGTACGGCGCACAGATGAAATCGGGAGGTCCGCAGGAAGGAGCGGTCCGTCTCTGCTATGCGGAGTCCGAAGATGGGGTCTCCTGGCATAAGCCGGAGATGCACCTCGTTACGTTCCAGGGCAGCACTGCTAACAACATTGTCGCTCCGCTGGATGAGCGTCAGAGCATGCAGGGCGCGACGGTCTATATAGACGAACGCGCGCCCGCTGATTCGCGCTACCGGCTCTGGTCGAAGTACTATCCCAGGGATGATGAGATCGAGGCCGGTGTTCTGCCGGGGCTTTGGGCCATGCATTCACCCGACGGGATCCATTGGACGTATGATGAGGGCCAGCCGAATCCGCCCAACCAGATGTGCGACACCCAGAATGTTTTCTTTTGGGATGACAGTCTGGACCTCTACGTCGGCTATACGCGGGTGCATGAAACCCAGCGTCGGGACGAGGCGGCGGAAATGAAGCTCGGAAAGCGGTACCGGTCTGTTGGCCGGATTACGTCGCCCGACTTCAAGACCTGGTCGCAGCCCACGCTGATTGTCCTGGAAGGGGATGCGCTGGACCTGGAGGCCCCTCTGCCTCCCCGGTCGATGGACAGGCCGCAGGTTGATTACTACACGAATGCGGTGTATAAGCATCCCGAGGCGGATGATGCGTACTTCATGATGCCTGCAGCTTACTACCACTGGGAAGCGTCCGATTTCCCGGCCACGATGGATGTCCGACTCCTCACGAGCCGTGACGGGGTTATATGGTCGTATCAGGGAGACCGGGAGCCGTTTATCCGTCGGGGGTTGGATGGAGGGCCATCGGGTGGCATGGTGATGGCCAATGTCTGGCCCGTGCTTACCGAGACCGAGATGTGGATCTACTATTCGGGGAGGGGTAGTCGGCACAATGATGAGGTGCGCGACGGTTGGAACACCGGACTGTTCCGGGCGATCCTGAGGCGGGACGGTTTTGTCTCGGCGGATGCGTCTCTCTCTGGCGGAGAGTTTGTGACACCGCCGCTGGTGTTCGACGGCCAGGCGCTCGAGTTGAATGTAGATTGTGGTGGTGGCGGGTGGCTGCTGGTCGAGCTGCAGGACGAGGAGGGGCGTCCCGTGGAAGGCTATACGCTGAAGACGTGTGAGACGATTGTCGCCAATGCAATCAAGGCAGGCGTGTCGTGGCAGGGGGCTGGCCGCCGGATCCCCACGGATCGGGGGCCGCTGCGGCTTCGCGTCGTGATGCGGTCGGCAAAGCTCTACTCGTTCCGGTTTGTGCGCGAAGAAGATCAAACGGCTTGACACAAGTTGTTGAAGTCGTTATTTTTGTCGGCGATATATTAGGGGAGTTTGTTATGATTATGCACGATCACATTTTGACTGATGCGACGCCCAATAGGGTGCTGGCTCCCCGTGTGTCTGAGACTGTCCGCAGTTGGTGGTGGTGTGGTGCTTTGTGAGTTTGCTGACGGATTGTTTTTATTTTAAAATTCTGAATTGACCGCCGTCGGCTTTTTGACGGCGGTTTTTTTTATCGCGGATGGTGCGGATTTCGCGGATTTCGCGGAACCCTTCCCAGCCACCCGAAACAACCTTTTTTGAGATATGTGATGTTTTTGAGTGCGATGACAGAACTGTTTAATGTTGGCGGACGCTGGTGGTCGGTAGGCGCAATGGGAGATGTATGTCCACCACCGGATATCTGGCGATCTTTGCTTGCATCGCGCGCTACCGGAAGGTGGCGCGCTTTTTTTTGGAAATCATGGATTTTTAATCGTTCAAAGAAAGGAATAGAGATGAGTCGCACAATTGTTTTAACAGGTGATCGCCCGACGGGTAGAATGCATTTGGGGCATTATGTCGGGTCGTTGAAGAATCGGTTTGAGATGCAGGATGAGTTTCAGTGTTTTTTTATGATTGCCGATTATCAGGCGCTGACGACGCACCGGGATCGGACAGAGGATCTGGAGCGTCACGTCAGGGAAATGGTGCTGGATTATCTGGCGGCGGGTTTTGATCCCAAAAAAAGTGTTTGTTTTTTGCAATCACAGGTGCCGCAACTGGCAGAGTTAACCATGATTTTTTCCAATTTGGTGACGTTGCCGCGTTTGTTGCGGAATCCAACCGTTAAGGAGGAGATGGGTAAGATGGGGCTGGGGAATCGGGTGCCTTACGGTTTTGTGGGGTATCCGGTGTCTCAGGCGGCGGATATTTTGCTTTTTCGTCCGCGATATGTGCCGGTGGGGCCAGATCAAAGACCCCATATTGAACTGGCGCAGGAAGTGGCTGCGCGATTTAATCGGATTTATGGCGAGGTGTTTCCCCTTCCCGATGGCGTTTATGGTACGCGCTTGAAGGGTACGGATGGTCAGAGTAAGATGGGGAAGAGCTATGACAATGCCATTGATTTGTCGGATAAAAAAGCGTCTGTGCGGGCAAAAGTGATGAATATGGTTACCGATCCGGGGCGGGTGCGGGCAACTGATCCGGGAAATCCCGATGTGTGTTCGGCATTTCACTATCGAGAGGTGTTTGATGAAGAGAATGCCGAGCAGGTGGCGAGGGCATGTCGCAGTGGATCGGTTGGCTGTACGACATGTAAAGGCGCGCTGGCAGATGTGTTGAATGATTTTATGATGCCGTTTCGGGTACGCCGCAAGGGGTTTGAAGAACAGCCCGATCTGGTGCGCGATATTTTGAATTTGGGCGGTTCGAGGGCGCGTATTGAAGGGCAACGCACGCTGGAGCACGTCAAGGAGGTGATGGGGATGGGATATAAGGCGTTGATGGGGTGAGAGAGTTTATTTTTTTATTTTGAGTTGGGCGAAGATGGCTTCCCAGCGTTCGGGGTGGCTTTCGTGGGTGTTGAGGGGTTGGAAGCCCGCGTCGAGATAGGATTTGATGGCAGGTAGGCGCCAGTCATCGGTTTTGAGATGTGCTTTTTGATAGCCCAGATCTTTTAAGCGATGGAGGACGAGGGCATTGAGCAGGTGTCCGAGTCCTTTGCCGCGGTGGTCTGCATGTGCGGCGACCATGTGGACTTCGCCTGTTTCCGGCGATTGGGCGGGTGTTTTCCAGGCACACGCGCTGGCTATGGGGTCGTCGTTGTGGGTGATGAAAAAGAGGTTTTCGGCCTGGAAACGGGGGTCGTTGATCAATTGTGCCCGGCATTTCTCCATTGTCCAGTTGTTACCCACATTGCCTTCCATGATGCGACACCAGGCGGCTTCGTCACTCGAACGATAGGTGCGTGTGGCATAACCAGTAATTTGCCGAATTTCGGGCAGGTTGTCGAGGTGATCGCGAAACATTTCGAGTTGCGGCAGGCGTTCGACAGGTGGGGCGAATATTTTTTTCAGCCAGTTGAACATGTGTTTTCCATTTTTGGGACTGGAGGCTGGGGGCTGGTGAGTGGGGCAGTCGTCTCACGTCTTGTATCTTTCATCCGTGTTCATCTGTGTTCATCTGTGGTTGCTTTTTGCTTTTCAATGCGCTTCCAGCCAGGTATTTCCCATGCCCATTTCTACCACAATTGGCACGGACATTGGCAGGGCATTTTTCATCGCGTCTTCGATTAGTGGCATCACGATATCGGCTTCATCTTTGTGCATGTCAAAGACGAGTTCGTCGTGTACTTGCAGCAACATGCGCGTTTTTAAGTCCCGTTCAAACAGGGCATCCTGAACGCGGCGCATGGCAATTTTTATCATGTCAGCAGCTGAACCTTGAATCCGCGAGTTAATTGCGTTGCGCTCGGCACCCTTGCGCGTGGTGGCATTGCGCGAGTGTATATCCCGCAAATATCGCCTGCGTCCTGTCATGGTTTCCACGTACCCGTGTTCGCGCGCAAAATCAATGGTGTCATCCATATACTTTTGGGCGCCGGGAAATTGCTCAAAATATTGCTCGATTAAATTACCGGCTTCAAATCTCGGAATATTCAGGCGTTGCGCCAGGCCAAAGGCCGAAATCCCATAAATAATGCCAAAATTCACGGTTTTTGCCTGCCGACGCATGTCGTCGGTTACATCGCGTTCTTCCAGCCCGTAAATTTTCATTGCGGTTGCTGCGTGGATATCCAGTCCTTCCCGAAATGCCCTGTGCATCTCTTCATCGCGACTGAGTTCGGCCGCTACGCGCAATTCAATTTGCGAATAGTCTGCTGACAAGAGCGTGTAATTTTCATTGCGGGGCACAAAGGCTTTGCGAATTTCGCGTCCCTTTTCCGTGCGAATGGGAATATTTTGCAGATTCGGCCCGTGCGATTGCAACCGCCCGGTGGCAGTGACGGCCTGCTCGTAGTGCGTGTGGATGTGCCCGGTACCCTTAAATACCGCGCCCGGCAACATATCCAGATAGGTGGATTTCAGTTTTGCATAAGTGCGATATTCCAAAATTTGTTCTACTATTTCGTGTTTATAAGCCAACCGCTGCAAAATTGATTCGCCTGTCTGATATTGCTTTGTCTTAGCTGTGCGCCGCGCATTGGGATCGAGTTTTAATTTTTCAAACAGGATATCGCCCAATTGTTTGGGTGAGTTTAAGTTAAATGTTTCACCCGCGAGATCGTAAATGCGTTCTCGAATGGCGACTAATTCATCTTGCAGGTCTTCCGAAAGTGCCTCGATTACAGATGCTTCCATGCGAATGCCTTCGTATTCCATTTGGGCCAGTACAGATACCAGCGGGCATTCTATGTCTTCAAATACGCGCGTTTGTCCCATTTCTTTGATTTTGGGACGCAGAGCTTCGGCGAGTTGCAAGGTGATGTCCGCATCTTCGGCTGCGTATTCTGCTACTTTGTCCAGGGGGACTTCGCGCAGGGTTTTTTGTTTTTTGCCCTTTTCTTTTTCGCCGATTAAAGACTCTATTTTTATGGGTTCATAACCCAATAGTGCCAGCGATAGGGCATCCATTCCGCGACGCATTTCAGGTGCGGTTACATAAGCGGCGAGCATGGTGTCAAAAACCGGTCCCAGAACCCTGATGCCTTGCCACAATAATACGGAGAGGTCAAATTTGAGATTGTGTCCGATTTTTTTTGTGTCCGGATTTTCCAAAATTCCGCGGAATTCTTCCAATACGGCCTTATTTTTATCCGGGTCTTCTGGCATTGGTGCGTAATATCCCGTGTGCGGTTGAAATGAAAAGGCGAGGCCGAGCAATTCACATGTTCTCGGGTTTAGCCCTGTTGTTTCTGTATCGAAACAAAATGCCTTTTGCTGTGCCAATTTTTCGATTAATGCTGCGCGCTTTTCCGGTGTATCCACGAGGTGATATGTGTGTTCGACATCCGCAATGGTTTTGTGTTTTGATACGTCCGCCAGTGTTGTCTCATCGCCAAAGAGCGAGATCTGTTGCTGATCTATATTAAAATCATTTCCAAATATTCGCTTGCCCAGTGTGCTGAATTCCAATTCTGCGAACAGGCCTTTCAATTTTTGTTCGTCTCGTTTTTTTGCGGCGAGATCATCCAATCCAAAGTCCAACGGTACGTTGAGATGGATGGTGACCAATTCTTTTGATAACAATGCCTGTTCTCGATATGTCTCCACATTTTCTTTTTGTTTGCCTTTCAAGTCATCGACGTGATTGAGTAGCCCCTCCACACTGTCGTATTGGGCGATCAATTTTTGTGCGGTTTTTGGTCCAATGCCCGGTATGCCCGGTACATTATCACTCGAATCACCCATTAGTCCCAGCATGTCGATGACTTGATCCACGCGCTCAATTTCCCATTGTTTTAGCACTTCTGGCACACCTAAAATCTCAGCGCCATCGCCCGTGCGTCCGGGTTTGCTAATGAATGTTTTGCTTGAGACGAGTTGCGCGTAGTCTTTATCGGGGGTTACCATATACGTTGTGAAGCCGTCCTGTTCGGCTATTTTTGCCAGTGTGCCAATTACGTCGTCGGCTTCATAGCCTGGTTTGCGGATGACAGGTACATTGAACGCTTCACACATTTGATCGATGTAGGGGAGGGCGCTACTTATGTCTTCGGGCATTTTTTCCCGTTGTGCCTTGTATTCTTTGTATATCTCGTCCCGAAACGTCGGCTCTGGCGTGTCGAAGACCACGGCCAAATGCGAGGGCTGTGTGTTGCCCAAAATATCCAATAGTGTATTGGCAAAGACGAATAACGACGAGGTGTTCAGTCCTTTTGACGTCATCCGCGGATTGCGTATCATTGCAAAATGCCCGCGATAGACCAGTGCCATGCCGTCTAATAAATACAGGGTTTTGTCTGCCATTTTTGATCCTTTCAGCGAATCGTTTCTTCTTCAACCCGCAAAAATGCACCGCGATCCCAATACTGCTTTTTTGTTATCACACCCGTCGAGTCCCAATACGTCCAGATTCCGTCGGGTTCTCCCTCTATGTAGGTCACTTCTTTTTCCTTTTGTCCGTTTGCATACCACCAGGTCGAGAGACCATGTCGCCCACCATTTTCCCACGTTCCCGTGTTTTTTTGTTGTCCATTTTTGTACCATTCTGTTACTATGCCTTCGGGCTTGCCATCTACCCAGTCCATTTCTCCCTGTTTTTGTCCGTTTTCATACCAGTGTGTCCAAACGCCCACTTTTATGTCGTGTTCGTATTTGCCAACCGAACGCTGACGACCACTTTCGTAAAATGACTGATACAACCCATGTCTGAAATACCGTTTGTGACCGTCATCCCAATACACATAGTATTCTTCGTGTCCATCTTTTACCAATTGAACATCGGGTCTGCATGCAAATAATGCGATACCAATCGCGATAAGTCCCAATTGACGCCACATGTTTTTACCTGATTTTTGAAGATAGTTCGGAGGGAGACTCAAATTGTGTCGGTTGCTTGCTTACCTCCACAATGCCACGCAGGAAGAACATAAGCCATTGCTCCCAGGTCCCGGCATCTCGTATAGATTGAAGTTCCTCGTAATATTGTTGCCGATTCTGTTTAAAGAAGTAGGATAGGTAGAGTACGGGCTTTTGAAGCACCGTCTGCTCACAGAGTAGATAAGGTGATAAGGAGCCGATATGCGGTTGCTGGGGCCATAGTAAAGGCTACGTTGACCATGGCGCATGATTGTATCTTTATTAAAGGCTACCTTTAATATGGAGAAAAATTCCGTCCTTGTAAAACACTGCGTTCAATAACGGCACCACCTTGCATTACCCTCCGAGAATTTTCCCCAACAGTCCCTCCGTTTTCCGATCCAGAGCCAGAATATCGGCCCTTATTTTTTCAGTGTTCGCATCGGCTCTTGCTTTTCATTTTTATCGTTTGCTGATGCTTTCGTAGCAACTCGGTACGTTCTCGCCAGAACGATAGTTGTTCTTTGAGTGTCATGTTTGCTACTTGATTGTAGATTCGTTCTGCGCCACGGCGTTTCATCTCAACGCAATCAAATGTCTTCTTCGTCTTCATATTAATCTTCTTGTCCATCTGGCTCAAAGGGTGACTCAAATTGTGTCGGTTGCTTTGCTTCTTTAATTACCTGTAGAAGTGATTCGATGTCCTCAGACGTGACATAGGGCGGTTTCTCCATTGCCTTGATAATGCGTTGAGCAGTCAAGTTTTTTCCTATCTGTTCTGAAGATGATTTCTTCTCTTTGGCCTTCCATGTTAGAAATTCGAGGTAGTCTTTTAATTGTTCCGTTTCTCGATCAGGAAGCCCATCCACCGTTTTGTGTATCCATTCTCTTGTTGGAGTTTGCAGGGTTGGTCTCCTTTCAAATATTTTGGATTGTATGATTAGCTTGGAGTAAATGAGACGTTAAAATAAAAATTTCTGGGCAGTCTTCTCTTGAATTTCAGCACCGCCATGCGAACTAAATCGCGGGTGGGAGCGAACTGTCGCAACAGACTCAGTTTCATCCAGCAATTTGCCAAACATCAATCTATAATCACCTTTCTAAAAGTTAGCGATACCCGTCGTTCTCGCGCTACCTTGACCTTGTGCCCATCCCACTTATCCGATTTTCTGGCGGCAATACCGTGCAACCATTCATATCTCGCTTTATCCTTCAGGACGACAATACTTCTTGGCGCAAGCCAAATCGGAATTTTTTTTGTCTTATCTTTGTTTGTGAAATCCATAAAACAGCCCGATCCCAAACTCAAAGAAACAATTGTATCATCAAAACAAGGTTCACAATCAATATGCCTTGAGATCCCTTTCCCTGGTTCATATTCATTCACAATCACCTGATCAGCGACTTCTGGCATGTGTCCATCTTCACATAATTTCTCAGCTAACTCTTCCAACCACTCAGGCAATTTACCAATACGCATATCACGGGCTACCCTCCGCGCTTTGTAGTCGTACTTAAACCCGTAATGCTGAACCCGCCGTTTCAGGTCGTCGAGCCATGGCTGTTCATCAATCAGTTCCATCAACCTATCCTGTTCCCTCTTATGGATATAGTCTTCTTTGTAATCAAGCCCGGCGATTGCATCAATCGCCTCCTGACAGCGGATATAGGACATGTTTTGATATCTCCAGAAGGTTCGCGGATAGTCTTCTTTTAAATTTTGGCAATGCGTTCGTACAACTAAACCACAATCTCTAACAACTGAATCGTCATAGTGATTTCTTCTCCCGCAAAGGGATGATTGCCGTCTAATGTCACGGTTTGGGATGTTATTTCTTTGACAGACACTTCGACGGGTGTACCATTGGGGTCGGACTGTACTTCCATACGCATTCCCATTTCGAGAAGTGCATCAGGAGGAAATTTCGATCGCGCAACTTCGATTACAAAGTCCGGATTATAGGGACCAAACGCTTCTTCTGGAGATAGGATCACCGTGCGAGAATCGCCTTCTTCCAGGCCGTTTACAAGGCGCGTGAATATGTCTTTTACAGATTCGTCCCCCATTGTAAATTCAAATGGTTCGTTCTCAGGTGTACCTTCGGCTATGGTTCCGTCTTCCAGGATGCCCTTGTAATAAATCTGGACGCGGTCGCCAATTTCTGCTTGTGCCATGATGACTCCTGTAAATCACTAAAAAAGTGCGAGTTGCTGACCTAAATGCCTGGTGTCAGAAAAATATTGTGGTTCGTAATTTCTATTTTCCTTATAGGTGGCATAAACGCAGTATTCAAAAAGTTCTTTTTTACTGTTGCGTTTTCTGACTATTCTACTTCCTATGTTGGTGAATCCAAGATTTTTCAGGGAGTCTTCAAGCAGCTTTTCTGTGTGAACAGGTACCCCGTAGAAGCTGGAATTGCCAACAATATATGAAAGTACTGCGCCTTTCTTCAGGCTTTTTCGCAAATTTTGAAGGTGAAGGTGCATGTCATGGAAATATTTCCAGACATAGTTCGCCATCAGTAAGGCATTCTTTTCCTCTGTTTCCAAAATTTGCAACACAACGGGTTTCAATGATTTTGGAAGTTCAAGTCCATTCGATTTCCAGTCTTGAAGCCTACTGGTTGCAACCCCCCATGTTCCACCAATCGCTTTCCAATCCAATTCACCAGCTTCTCGAGCCGAATCGAGAAATTTTGTCCAGTACATGTAAGGACGAAGTTCGCGAATATAACTGATGCGGTTTGGATAAGGCGGAGAAGTGATGACATAAGAATACTTCACATCATTGATGGAAATGGGTTTTCTTGAATCCTCGAAATGCACCGATGCTGCACCAGTAAGGTCTTTGCTGGCACTTTCGACTATTGCATTTAAGATTTTTTTGTACAAGACCTCAATCTGTTCAATTTCATAAGTTGTTACTTTGTCGTGGAATGACATGGATACATGATTGAATGCTGCCGAAGACGTTTCGATGACCAGACGACAAAACGCTATCCAGGCAAGGTTCGCAGCGCAGTCTGCTCTGGGTTCTCCAAACTGATTCACAAGAGCTTTGCGGAGTGCCGCAAGTACTTTCAAAGTATGTTGGCACCACCACCGCGTAATATTGTGTATTTCGGGTATCCAGTTATCTTTGTTCGCAATATCCCTGCAATTCACAAGGACTTTATCATTTTCGGTTTTTAGTCTATCCAGTTCAACTCTTGAATAGTTCCGGCATTTGGCGTTTCCAAGCCAAATGAGAAATGGATTTATATCGAGACAATGTGCAGATAATCCATGTTCAGCAGCAACCAAACCGCTTGTCGCTGTACCAGAAAACGGATCGAGAATGAAGGAGTCTTTTGGAACGCTATCAATAATCTCCTTTACCAGCTTGACCGAATAGGCAGGTGTCAAACGCAGCCATCCATGTCTGCCGAGTTGTTTATTGTATTTGAAGGTGTAGTCTGACCGTTGTCCAAAACCAAATTTGGGTCGGTAGCTTTTGCTTTGTCTGACTGGTGCCAAAAAGGTCTCGAGATACTGATTTTCGTTTAGCGTCACATTATCCTCTATTTTTTCTCCACTATCTGAGAATCAAGCCGTTTGATAAGCTCCTTTTGTGGTGCGAGAAAAATTGCCATAACAAATGTAGTTAGGAAATAAGGTCCTGTCAATTACGCGCTTGGGATGGTCCATTTTACTAATGGGCGGTTGACACATTTTGCCCGTTTGCTTACTCTTGTACAATGCGGTTAGATTTTTGAGCATTTACATGCAGGAGGTTTTTGTGAAGCACGTTGTTTTCGGTATTTTGATTGTAACATGTTGCTTATTTTCTGCTGAGGCCAATGCTTCGGCGCGGAAGGCCGGTTTTGTGCTGCTGCGCGAGGGAGTTGGGGCGCGTGCTGCTGCGATGGGGGAGGCGCAGACCGCAGTGGTGGGTGAGCAGACTGCGGCGTTTTGGAATCCGGCAGGTGTGGCGGCTATGCAGGGCAAACATTTTATCATGGCGCACCACCGATCATTCCAGGGGATCAAGCAGGGGTATGGCGGCTGGGCTTATGGCAATGATAGACGCGGCCTTGCGCTGAGTTTGGGCGTTTATGGGACTGGGGGATTGGAAGCGCGGCGAGAACCGACCGCGACGCCTGCGGGTACGTTTAGCGTTTACGATCTCAATGCGGGGTTGTCCTATGCGCAGAAGATAGGGCAGCGCATTTATGTGGGGTTTTCGGTTCGGGCATTGCATGAAAATATTGGGCCAGAGAGTGCGTGGGGGATGAGTGCAGATGGAGGGGTATTGTATCGTTTGTCTGAGAACGTGATGCTGGGGGCGGCGTATCGAAATTTGGGACGGATGGCGCAGTTAGACCGAGAGCGCACCCTATTGCCCCGGGTGTTTCGCCTGGGGGCGGCGTGGTCCTGGCATACATGGATAGCAACAGCCGATTTTCGCCTGCCAGCAGCGGGCAATAGAGGTGCGAATTTTGGTTTGGAATACGGGGTGATGGGCAGGTTATTTTTGCGCGGTGGGATTCAAACCGGTCACGATACGCGTATGTTGTCGTTTGGATTGGGGATCACGCAGCGCAACTGGCGAGTGGATTACGCTTTTGTGCCTGCATCGCATGGTTTGGGCGATTCGCATCGCATTGCTGTGGGGATAAGGTGAAAAAAGTGTGAAGGAGGAAGTGTGAAGGGTGAAGAAACACCCGCCCAGGGATGGTGTTGAGTGGACTTCTTACTTGCTTTATAGGGAGTGATTGTGTCAGACGATTTGAATAATAATCGGTATTTTTCTACGCAGACGGCTTTGTCCAGGACGCGGGAGAATTTGAGATTGCATGTGGGGCTGTTTTTGGCAACTGTGTACACGACGACTGTGGCGGGGATGCCCATGTCTTCCAAATGGGTATCAATGCCCGATAACTGGCATATTTTGATTGATCCGCGTTATCTGGTGTATGGCTTGCCGTTTTCTGCGACATTGTTGATCATTTTGGGCATACACGAGATGGGGCATTATGTGACTTCGCGCCGCTGGGGTGTGCGCGCGTCATTGCCCTATTTTATACCCTTCCCTTCATTTATTGGCACCCTGGGCGCGGTGATCAAATTGCGATCTCCGATCCCGAATCGACGGGCACTCATCGATATTGGCGCATCTGGGCCGATTGCCGGGTTTGTGATGTCTGTGATCGCGTTGATTGCTGGTCTGCACATGTCGGAAGTAATTGAGGTACGAGATATACCGGAAGGCGCACTTACTCTGGGTGATTCTCTGTTGTCGGGCTGGTTGGGCATAAGCGTTATCGGTGATCTGCCCGAGGGTTATGATGTGATGCTGCATCCGGTGGCTTTTGCGGGCTGGTTGGGGTTGTTTGTGACGGTGTTGAATTTGTTGCCGATGGGACAATTTGATGGTGGGCATATTGTCTATGCGATTTTTGGTGGGAAACACCGGTTAATTTCTCGGGCGACAATGGTGGGGTTGGCATTGATGTGGTTATTAGCACCGCCTTACCACTGGTGGGATGCACAATCTATGTTCAGGGCCTGGTATGATTCCCGCTGGATCGGTTGGCTGGTGTGGTTGGGGTTGGCTGCGCTGGTGGGACGGCATCATCCGCCGCCTGTAAATCCCGATGTTGAATTGGATCCCGCACGGCGGTGGCTTGGGTACGCGTCGCTGGCTATTTTTGTATTGTGTTTTATTCCCGATCCGGTTCAGATTTATTGAGTCTGCAAAATGGCGAAACGTTTGTCCGAAAAAAGATCATTGGAAATGGCTCGCAAGCGGCGGTCTCTTCGGTTATGGGTTGTGCCCTGTGTTATAATCATTCTGATTGTCGGTGGATTGGCTGCCTATTTTTGGCTACCGCGATCACATTTTTGGCGAATGCGGTCACATTTTTTGCGACCACAGTTGGTCGAATATCCACTTCTCTCAGAAGAGACACCAGGATGGAAAGCCGGTCCAGAAGATATTGTCGCATTTGCCGATACGATGGTCGTGCAGGCTAAAGATGTGTTGATCGGGCTGGGGGTTCCTCCTGAAGTGATTAAAGAGGTGCGTTTGTCCAAAGGCGAGGATCCCCATTTGCGTTGGGAAGTGCAGTCGAAAGTGCCCGATGCTTTGCCGCTGGCTGTTTGCAATTTGTCTTTGACCCATCTGGCGCATCAATTGGGTGGGGTGGTAATTGAAGGTAACGAGGATCGACAGGGCAATGAGTTGTGGCTTCGCGTGGGTTTGAATGATAAACAGACCAATTTGTTCAGGCTCGAGCAGAGTGAAGAACTCGAGCGGCTCGCGGGGCGTATTGCCATTGTGATCGATGATTTTGGATACCAGGATCAGAATTTAATTCTGTCTTTTTGTGAGTTGTCGCAGCCGATTACATTTTCGATTTTTCCCGGCGAGAAGCATACGGCCTGGATAGCGCAACAGGCTATTGAGAAAAATCACGGCGTGATGGTTCATTTGCCTATGGAACCGATAGACTATCCAGCGCGCGATCCAGGTCCCAATGCGATTTTTTCGGATTACGCGCCGGAAAAGATTGCTGAGTTGACCCAAGATGCCCTTGCGTCCGTGCCCTATGCGAAGGGGATAAACAATCACATGGGGTCTCGCGTAACACAAAATTTTGAAGCGATGAAAGCGGTGTTGCGGGTCGTGAAACGATGGAATTTCTTTTTTATAGATAGTGTCACGTCACCCCAATCAGTGGCTTATGCAGTCGCGCGGGATATGGGTATCCCCAGTGATCGCAATGCGTTGTTTTTGGATATCGATGAAGATGAGGACGCGGTGGTCAAGCGACTGTATAGACTCGCTGCACACGCACGGCATGAAGGTACGGCGATTGGCATTGGGCATGCAAAACCCAATATGCTACGGGCATTGCAACGCATGTTACCCGAGTTGGCAGAACAGGGGTTTGTATTTGTGCTGGCTGAAGAAGCAGTTCACCCTTCTGATCCTTGACGCATGAGAGATGGGATGTTATATTGAACCGCGATTCTTTTTAGCAATTCTTTTTAGCGATTCTTTTTAGCGTTTTGGAGGTGAATTATTGATGTTGACGGCTTCCGGTTTGAGGTGATTGCCACCGATGTCGGAACACACGCGCGAGCAGGGGTTCTCCACACGCCGCATGGGATTGTGGAAACCCCAGTTTTTATGTCAGTGGGTACACTGGGCACGGTTAAGACGCTTTCGCAACAAGAGTTGCGAGATTTGGATGCGCGTATTATTCTGGGCAATACATATCATCTTTATTTGCGGCCGGGTATGGATCTGATGGCTGAGGCAGGTGGTTTGCACGAATTTATGAACTGGGATCGGGCGATTTTGACGGATAGTGGCGGATTTCAAGTGCATAGTTTGGCCGATTTGAATAAAATTACCGAAGAAGGGGTGGTGTTTCGGTCGCATATTGACGGGTCAACGCATCTATTTACGCCCGAGAAGGTGATTGAAATAGAGCATGTGCTCGGCGCAGATATTGCAATGATGTTTGATGAGTGTACGCCGTATCCAAGTTCGCGGGATTACGCACGGGTAGCAGGAGAGCGCACGGTGCGCTGGGCAAAGCAGTGTTTGGATGCTTATGAAAGATATGGGCGAAAGAGTTTGGCGGGACACGCACAGGCGTTGTTTGGCATTGTGCAGGGGAGTACGTACCGCGATTTGCGCGAGCGTTTTACCGAGGAAACGGTCTCGCTCAATTTTCCGGGCTACGCGATAGGAGGTACGTGTGTGGGCGAGCCAAAGGAAGATACCTGGGAAGCGATCTCGACTGTGGTATCTATTTTGCCTGCGGACCGTCCTCACTATATGATGGGCAGTGGAACGCCCGAAGATTTGATTCAGGGCGTGATGCGCGGTATTGATATGTTTGATTGCGTGATGCCAACGCGCAATGCGCGCAATGGGACGGTGTTTACACAACGCGGGAAATTATCCATTCGCGCGGCGCGCCATGCCCGCGAGTTTGAACCGCTCGATTCGGAATGTGCGTGTTATACGTGTCGAAATTACACGCGGGCGTACATTCGGCATTTGCATCATACGCGAGAGATGTTGGGGTTGCGGTTATCTACAATTCACAATGTGCATTTTTATTTGAATTTGATGCGGCAGATGCGAAAGGCAATTATCGAGGGTGAATTTGCACAATGGCAGAGGACCTTCACAAATTTTTACAAAGGAAATGAAGATGGAGAAAATCAAGCGTGAGTGGGGAGTAGGACTTCTTTTAGGGGTGTTTGGTGTTTTGTTGTTTACGGGTAAAGTCTTTGCATTTGGTGGTGGGCAACCTGCGCAAGAAGGTGCCGAAGCTCCCAATATGCTGGTGACGATGTTTCCGTTCATTTTGATGTTTGTGATTCTGTATCTTTTGATTATTCGCCCGCAACAGAAAAAACAAAGAGATCATCAAAGGATGGTTGATGATTTGAAAAAAGGTGACCGCGTTGTGACTTCGGGTGGGGTACATGGCACTATTACGGGGATTAAAGAGCAAGAGGGCGTTTTGGTTGTCCAGGTCGCCAAAGAGGTGCAGATTGAGGTGTCGCGGGGGTCTATTTCGAGAGTAGATGAGCGCAAGGCGAAGAAATAGTAGAAAGGTGAAATTTGGCGATGAGGGTAGTGTTTATGGGCACGCCCGATTTTTCGGTGCCGTCGCTTGTGAGCGTGGCTCAAAGCGGTCATGATCTTGTGGGCGTGGTGACACGACCAGATAGACCACGTGGTCGGGGTCAGCAGATGCAACCAACCGATGTGAAGGCTGCGGTTGTGTCGCTGGGGTTGGATGTGCCGGTTTTGCAGCCCGAGTCGCTCAGAGATAAAAATTTTTACGCGCAGTTGCAGGCTCTGGAACCAGATTTACTTGCGGTGGTGGCTTTTCTGATTTTGCCGCGTTCTGTGCTGGCGATTCCAAAATTGGGTTCTGTGAATGTCCACCCATCTCTGTTGCCTAAATACCGCGGGGCAGCACCGATTCAATGGGCAATTATCAATGGTGAGACCGAGACGGGTGTGACCATTTTTCAACTGTCGCCGCGCGTGGATGCCGGCGATATTTTAATTCAGCAAAAGGTGGCGATTGGGGACGATGAGACGGCGGGCGAACTTTATGAGCGGTTGACGGTGATGGGTGCCGAGTTGCTTATTCGAGCTATTGATGGCATGTCAGATGGTTCTGTTATTTCCGTGCCGCAGACGGATGAAGGGGTGAGTCGCGCTCCAAAATTAGAGAAGGAAGATGGGGAGATTGATTGGTCAAAAGGTGCTGAGGATATTCGCAATCTCATTCGGGGAACCAATCCTTTTCCGGGGGCGTTTACACTCTGGCGCGCTAAACTGTTGAAGGTTCACAGGGCAACAGTTGACACAGGGCAGGGAGAAGCGGGTACCGTTATTGGTGCAGATGGGAAACGCGGACTTATTGTGGGGACGGGTGAAGGGGTTCTCGCGCTGGACGAGGTGCAACCGGCAGGTAAAAAGCGGATGTCTGGTGCTGATTTTGTGCGGGGATATCGCATTGAAGTTGGCGAAAAATTTGGTTAACGACGAGACGCGAAGGGCTGGCAACCGATAACTGATAACTGACAACTGTTTCAGGAGGAGATGTCATGCTGGAAGGTCTGATGGTGATGTTTGTGGGAATAGCTATTACGCTGTGGGCGCAATTTAAGGTGAAGCGCACGTTTCGCAAATACGATGAATTTGTTGCGCAAAGCGGTGCGACTGCCGATCAGGTTGCGCGAGATATTTTGCGTCGAGGTGGTTTGCCCGTGGGCGTGGAGCCTGTGCATGGACATTTGACAGATCACTACGATCCGAGAGATCGCATGTTGCGTCTGTCCGAAAGTGTGTACGGGAATCGTTCCTTAGCCGCGATTGGTGTGGCTGCTCACGAAGCCGGGCATGCATTTCAACACGCGCAGGGCTATGTGCCTTTGTCTCTTCGAACAAGCCTGGTTCCAGTTGCAAATATTGGATCGAAGATGGCGTGGATTTTTCTTATTGCCGGGTTTATTTTCGGTTGGTTGGAACTGATTTTTTTTGGCATTGTGTTCTTTTCTGCGGCTGTGATCTTCAGTATTGTTACTCTGCCGGTTGAGTTTAATGCGAGTAGTCGGGCCATTCAAATTTTGGCCGATGGGGGATATTTGACGCCTGAGGAGATCCCTGCTTCGCGCAAGGTTTTGAATGCTGCTGCGCTGACTTATGTCGCATCAGCACTGGTGGCAATTTTGGAGTTGTTGCGCTTGTTGTGGATGGCGGGTTTTCTGGGCGGATCGGATGAGTAGATAAATGCTAATTTTCTGGAGGGATGTATGTACGATGTCGTGACTTTTGGCGAGGCGATGATTCGGTTGTCTTCGCCAGAATACCGCCGATTGGAGAATGCGAGTAAACTTGATGTCGAGATCGGTGGAGGGGAATACAATGTCGCGGTCGGTTGCGCGCATTTGGGATTGAAGGCGGCGTGGGTGTCCCGGTTGGTCGATAATTGGACGGGTTGGATTATTCGCAACAAGGGGCGCGAGCACGGGGTGGATATGTCCAATATTTTGTGGACGGATTTTGATGGTGTGGGTCTCGAGCGCAATGGGTTTTATCATATGGAAGTGGGCGTGGGGCCGCGTGCGAGTGCCGTGACGTATGACAGGGGGCATACCGCGATTATGAATATCAAACCCGGCATGGTGGATTGGACATCTGTTTTTGAGGGGAGCAAGTGGTTTCACGTCAGTGGGATTACGCCCGCGTTGTCCGAAGGCGCGGCAGAGGCTACAGTAGAAGCGCTGGTAGCTGCCCGCGATGCAGGTGTGACTACGAGTTTTGATCTCAATTTCAGATCCAAATTGTGGCGTGCAGAACAAGCGCAGGAGACGATTGCAAAGTGTATTCCGCACGTGCAGGTGCTTATCGGCAATGAAGAGGATTTTGAAAAGACGATGGGGCTTAAAGCCGAAGGCACGTCGGGCGATTACGACGCGCTGGATCCGGAGAGCTATAAAGATGTCGCGCGCAAAGCCGTATCGCAATATCCCAATGTGACGCTTGTGGGCACAACTCTGCGCGTTGCGAAGACCGGGTTGCTAAATGACTGGCGTACGCTGCTTTACGATGGCAGTGAGTTTTATTTTTCGCGCATTTATGAAGATTTAGAGATGGTGGATCGCGTGGGTGGTGGCGATAATTTTTCAGCGGGTATTATTGCCGGTATGCTCGAGGGCGAGCCAGCTCAGGATATCGTGGATTTTGCAGGGGCTTATTCGGCTCTGGCACATACATTCCCCGGGGATGTGAACTGGGCTACGCGATCGGAAGCCGAGAGTGCAATGAAGGGCGAGAGTGCGCGGATTAGACGGTAGAGCCCGATATGAATGCGCTAATAATACATAATGCCTCTCTCTATTTTGGAGAGAGGTTTAATTTTGCAGGGAGGAAAAATGTCAAGTACTGTAGATCGCATTATTGATTGCGGCGTGGTCGCTGTGTTGCGTGCAGATAATCCGTCGCAGTTGATGGATGTGTCAAAAGCGTTGCGCGAAGGTGGTGTGGTGGCGATTGAGGTGACGATGACGGTGCCGGGTGCGCTGAAGGTGATTGAAGAAGCGTCGGCAAAGATGGAGGATACGATTATTGGAGTGGGGTCTGTGCTCGATCCGGAGACGGCGCGGGCTGCGATTCTATCCGGCGCAGAATATGTGGTGAGTCCCATTTTGAATACGGCGGTGATTGAGATGAGCAAGCGGTATGGCAAGGCCGTGATGCCCGCCGGGTTTACGCCCACGGAAATTTTGACGGCGTGGCAAGCAGGAGCCGATGTGGTCAAGGTGTTTCCCGCCGGTGTGGGGGGACCGTCTTATTTTAAAGATATTCTGGGTCCTTTGCCGCAGGTGAAGCTTATGCCCACGGGTGGGGTGGATGCCAATACAACGCCCGAGTTTATCAAGAATGGCGCGGTGGCTGTGGGGGCTGGCAGCGCGATGGTCGATAAGACGGCTGTGGATAATAAAGACTGGGCATCTTTGGCAGCGACAGCAAAGTCGTTTGTAGATGCTGTGGCGCTGGCGCGAGCGGAAAAATGAGTTTGACGATTGGCATAGATTTAGGGGGCACCAATACGCGCGCGGGGCTTGTGACAGCGTCGGGTGAGATTGTGGGCAGGGCGCGGGGACCGACGCGATTGCATCTGGGTGCTGAGGGTGTGGTAAATGGCATTGCCGAATGTGCGCGTGCGGCTGCGCGGAATGGCGGAATTTCACTGGCAGAAGTACAGGGTGTAGGAGTTGGTGCGCCAGGTCCATTAGATCCGTTTGAAGGTGTGATTATATCGCCCGAGAATTTGCAGTGTATGCACGGTGTGCGGTTAAAGGATCGCCTGGAGGCGTTGCTCGGTATGGGCGTGGTGGTGGATAATGATGCCAATTTGGCGGCTTATGGCGAGCAATGGCTGGGAGCCGGTCGAGGTGTTGATCACTTTTTGTGCGTGACCCTGGGTACAGGAGTTGGCGGTGGGTGGATCAGCGAGGGGAAGGTTATGCACGGGTTTAATGGCAATGCGGCCGAGGTGGGGCATATTACAGTGGATCACAATGGGCCGCGCTGTCCGTGTGGCAATTTTGGATGTTTGGAGATGTATGCATCGGCTACGGCCATGGTGCGCCGCACGCTGGAAAGACTCGAAGGGGAAAAACCGGAGACGTCTCTGAAAGCCGAGGGTTTGACCACACAGGTTATTTTTGAGGCGGCAGAGGCGGGTGACAATTTTGCGATGCAGATGTTTGAGGAGACGGGGTTTTTCCTCGGCGTGGGGCTGGTGAGTCTGGTGAATGTATTGAATGTAGATCGCGTTGCGCTAACAGGTGGATTGGCACAGGCGGGCGATTGGATTTTTGAACCGGCAATGCGAACTTTTTGGGATCGCGGTACTGTTGGTGTAAAAGAACATGTGCAGATTGTTTCTGCTGAACTGGGCGATGACGCGGGGATTTTAGGCGCGGCCAGACACGCGCATGGATAAAGGCAAGAAGCGAGGACTGGCCGCTGACGTTTTACGTCTTACCTTTTACTTTTCATCTTGTTCCTTTTGCCATGCTTCATATTCTACACGCGCTTCATCTGTGAGTGGATAATATTTCCGCAGGTCGCCGCCTTCGGCGAGTTTCATTCGGCTGAAGACTTCCCATTCGGCGTGTTCGGTCGCTTTTTCTGCCAATTCAGGCGCGAGATTAATTGGCACTACCACGGCGCCGTCGTCGTCGGCGATAATAATATCGCCGGGCATTACAAGTGTGTCACCACACGCTATAGGGATATTCACGGCGTGGGGGAAGATGTTGGTTTGTGCGTGAAAATTGGGCGTTGTTCCCTTGAGCCATAAGCCGAGGTTCAATTCCCTGGCGTGGGGAAAATCGCGAATACAGCCATCGACAATCGCACCTTGCCCCCCCTGACCGCAAAAATAGGTTAACATCATCTCGCCAAAAACGCCACTACTCAAGTCGCCCCGAGCATCGACTACGACCACATCGCCCGGTTGTGTGTGATATAGCACATGACGATGCAATTGTCTTTCCGGTCCTTGATATTCGCCCGATGAATGCAGATCTTCTCGTTTGGGCATAAATTGTAGCGTCAGTGCCGGGCCACAAATTGATTTGCCTGGCGTTCGGGGAAGGGGTCCCAAAATTTGGGCATTGCGGATGCCCAGCTTGAATAATTCCCCACTGGCTGTGGCGCTGCCAATATGTGATAACGCGTCGATCAATGCTTTTGATGGACGTTCTATATCCGGTGTTTGAATGGGTTCCAGACTCATCGATAACTCCTGTTTTGAGTGTGTTCGGGCATGTTGTTGTGGTTTTAAGATAAACAATGTCCGCAGGGATTCAATACTATTTTCTTATTTGGCAAGAATCTGATTGTACAGTATTTTTGTAAGTACTGGTTCTGTTTGTTTTAAAATTTGACATATTCTTAAGCCGTGTGCGATACGGCTCATTATTTTTTATAGGAGGTCCTATGCTCGGTCTTATCGGACTTGGACTCGTCGGGTCCGCACTTGTTGAGCGCTTTCGCGACAAAGGTTTAGAAATTGCGGGGTATGATATTGACCCCGAAAGAATAAAAGCCCATGAAGGCGACGGTTTTACGTCCTGCAAGTCGCCAGCCGATGTCGCCGATAAAGCGCGTCGAATTGTTCTTTCGCTTCCCGACTCTTATGTTGTCAACGATGTGGTTACAGGCGCAAGGGGCATTTTGTCTGCGGCATCTCCCGGCGCAATTATCGTAGATACGACCACAGGCGATCCGCAGATGTCAACTGCTCTTGCCAGGCATCTTGAAAGCAGAAGCATTCGCTTTCTCGATGCTACTATTCTCGGATCCAGCAAGCAGGTGCGCGAGTCAGATGTTCTCGTGATGGTTGGCGGCACGTTACCCGTTTTTGAACTGTGTACGGATATTTTTGAAGCTTTTTCTCTCAAGACTTTTCACATGGGGCCTTCGGGCAAAGGTGCGGAAGCCAAACTCATTGTCAATCTCGTACTTGGTCTCAACCGTCTGGTATTGGCCGAGGGTCTCGTCCTCGCGCAAAAAACCGGGGTGGATATCGATGTTTTGCTCGATGTTTTTAAGATGGGTGGCGCGTATTCTCGCGTAATGGATATTAAAGGCGAAAAAATGATCACCGGAGATTTTACCACTCAGGCCGCATTGGATCAGCATTTAAAAGATGTGGAACTCATTCTCGACCTCGGCGCGCGCACGGAAACGCCTTTGCCCGTAACCGGGCTGCACGCCCAACTTTTGCGCACGGGCGTTGCGCTTGGTCTTGCTGAACAGGACAATTCTGCTATTGTCGAAGTGTTGAGGAAGATGGCGGGAATTAAATAATCTTGATCGGAAAGGATATGTCCATGATTATTGATACGCATGTTCATTTTTACGATACGACCCGACCCGGCGGCGTTCCCTGGCCGCCCGAAGACAATGAATTGCTCTATCGCCCCATTTTGCCGCCCCACTTTGTTGAGCGCACCGAAAAGATGGGTGTGACAGGGACGGTTGTGGTTGAAGCCAGCAAGCTCGTGGAAGACAATCAGTGGATCCTGGATCTCGCAGCAGATAATCCCTGTATTGTCGGGTTTGTGGGGAGCCTGGATCCCAAGTCCGAAGATTTTGAGAAGAATCTCGACCGCTTTTCAGCCAATCCACTCTATCGCGGGATTCGCCTGGGTCTTCAGCGGGGCAGTTTGGAAGATCAAGAGGCTCTTATGCCACAACTCCAAAAATTGGCTGACCGCGATTTGCAACTCGATCTGATGACCAATGGCAGACAGTTGCCGATTAACGCGGTTATTGCTGAGCGAATTCCCAGTCTGCGCATTGTTATCGACCATGTGGCGCATGTGGAAGTGACAGGTGAAGCACCCGATCCCGAATGGGTACAGGGTATCCAGACCATTGCGAAATACCCCAATGTGTATTGCAAGGTGTCTGGCATGGTTGAACGCGCAGCACAACAACCCGCCCCCGATGATCCGGCTTATTATGTGCCCACGCTCGATGTGTTATGGCATGCTTTTGGTGAAGATCGCCTGGTCTATGGTAGCAATTGGCTCGTGTGCGAACGCGCAGCACCCTATGAGACCGTGCTCAATATAGTCACTCATTATATTGAGAACAAGGGGCCAGAAGAGATGGAGAAATTCTTCTGGAAGAATTCAAAGGCCGCGTATAAGTGGATTGAGAGGTGAGTCTAATACGTCGCTCCGGTGGAATCCACCATTGGCACGAATCTGACAGGTATAATGTGATTTTGTTGCAATTTGCCTTCCTGTTTGGTCAATAGCACGAGTTCTTGTGCGTCGCGTCTTCCAACCGGGATTACCATGCGTCCACCTTCGGCGAGTTGGTCTTGAAGGGGTTGGGGTACCTGCGTTGGTGAACACGTCACGATAATCGCATCAAAAGGCGCGTGTTCTGGCCATCCTTTGTACCCATCGCCAACTTTCACTTCGATATTGTCATATTCCAATGTGTCGAGCAAGTTTGCGGCGCGCTTGCCCAGCACTTCTACAATTTCTATGGTGTAGATGCTGTCACACAACTCGCCCAGGATCGCCGCCTGATATCCCGAACCCGTTCCGATTTCCAGCACTTTATCCGATTTCTGCAAATTCAACACTTCGGTCATTAGTGCGACAATATACGGTTGAGAAATGGTCTGTCCCTCGCCGATGGGTAATGGATGATCACCATAAGCTCGTGAAGCATAAGAGTCGGGTACAAACCGGTGGCGCTCCACTTTTCGCATCGCTTTTAGGACAGCGGGGTCTTTAATTCCTCGGTTTTCTATCTGTGTCCTTACCATACGTTCTCGCAATCGCTCCATGAGGTCTTGTGCATGCGATGTAGAGATCACCGCCACACCTACCAATAAGAGCAGTAAAGCATGTGCTGAAATGATCTTATTCAGTATTTGCATCCTGCGCACTATGTACCTCCTGTATCAGCGTTTTAGAGAAACCAGCCCTCGCGGTCAGGTTACGACAAAAGTCGCTTCCACTTCCTCACTCTCTTTGTATCCTATTCGAATAGCTTTTGCGCGAATGGTGGTCTCGCCTTCTGGCAGGGGAATGGGTTCGGTGTACAATCGCCAGTGTTTATCGCCCGCGAGTTGATACGCCATTGATGCGCCCTGTGTGCCGCAGTAAAATTGTACGATCATCGGCCCCTTAAAGGTTCCGCCTTCGGGCGCGGCTTCACGGCCAGGGCTTTCTTCACATATCGGCACAAAAACCGGTAATTCGGTCTGCGGTTGCTCTGGGCCCTGCCACATGCGAAATACCATCTGATCTTCGGGCACATCGCCCCATACGTCGTATTTTTCGCGCCAGTCGTCCAATGCCCCGCGCAAGCGGTTCAAAGTTTCGGCGTGTGCGGGGTTATCCGCCAGATTGTTCACTTCAAACGGATCGTTTTCCGTGTCGTATAATTCTTCTACGGGGCGTTTTTGAAACATTACATTTTGCACACCTTCCAATTCGCCCGCGAGATGGAGCCGCCACATTTCCTGCAATGCGGGATGCCGATTGCGATAGGGGATCCACAATAAGTACGGGTTTTCCGTCATGTAGTTTCGTATGTATTTGAATCGCTTATCCCGCACGGCGCGCATCATGTCATAAGATTCGTCGTAACGGTCTCGCGTTGCAAATATGTAATCCCGATCTTTTTCCTGTGGTCCCACAAAGGGTTGGCCCTGGATATGGGCCGGGATTTGTACATTGGCGAGTGATAGTACGGTTGGACCCAGGTCGATCATGCTCACCAATCGATCATTGACGCTGCCGGGTTCCAATTTGCCCGGCCAGCGTACGATGCACGGTATGCGAATGCCCGCATCATAAGGCCAGCGTTTTGCCCGGGGCAGTCCTTCGCCGTGATCGCTCCAGATAAATACAATGGTGTTGTCTGCCAATCCATCGTCTTCTAATTGTTGCAACATTTCGCCAACCCACACATCGTTGTCGGCGATGTTGTCGTAATGTCGCGCCAATGATAGTCGCGCTTTGGGTGTGTTGGGTATATAGGGTGGTAGTGTGACCAAATCTGGATCGGTCTCTACTTCTGGGCGTTTTTCCGGCCACATGCCGCTTTCGTGCGTTACGGTGCGATTAAATACCGCAAAAAAGGGCGCGCCATCGGGACGGTTGCGCCAGTGGGCTTGTGCGCTCAATTCATCCCAGGCAGTAATCGGAGGGGTAAATTGATAATCGGTTTTTGTGTTGTTCGTGCAGTAATACCCGGCTATCCGCAAATATTCTGGAAAACATTTCACATAATGCGGCGGTACTGCATCATAGGGCGTGGGCATTTGTGGCGCGTGCGCATTGGTGTGGCGCGTGCGCATGTGCTGCGAGCCAATTGCCGTTTGATACATGCCTGTAATAATCGCCGAGCGACTCGGTGCGCATACGCCCGCCGTTGAAAATGCATTGGGATACCGGCATCCTTCCGATGCCAGTTTGTCGAGATTTGGCGTGCGCGCTACTTCATCGCCATAACACCCAAATCGCGGGCTTGTGTCTTCTAAGGATAACCATAGGATATTCGGTCTATCACTCATTTCCCATCCTTTGTGAGGGTTACATATTGGATTCTGATTCTATTATGCACAATCTTTATGTGGTAGGCAATCATTGTTTATTTTGCCTCGTGGTGCGAATATTGTATTTTGCCTATAACTGCGAACAAAGGAGTATGCTATGGCGATTGACGTTCGAGGAAGGGTGATGGATGAATCATCTGGACGCGGTCTGGGCGGTGTTTTGGTCTCCAATGGGGAGCAGATTGTGCAGACGGATGAGGAGGGCCGGTACGCGCTTGCGGTGGAACCGGAGGCGCACCGGTTTGTCTTTGTGACCGTTCCAGATGGTTTTCAGGCCCCATCGGGGTTTTACTCTTCTACACGGAACTGGATGGGCACGCAAGATGAGGTGGATTTTGGGCTTGCGCCTGCGCCTGAGCGGGCTGGACGGCAGTTTACGCTTGTGCAGATTACCGATACACACGTTGTGACGGAAGGGGATATGCTGACGTCCGGAGAGATTCTTGCCGAATCACTACAGCAACTTGTCCGGGAAGCCGGTCCGGATGTGATTGTGGTGAGCGGAGATCTCACGAACAGGGGGGAGCTTGCAGAGTTGTCCCGTTTTCGAGATGCAATTGAGACGGTTTCGTCGACTCCGGTATTCCCGCTGTTCGGCGGGCACGACGGGAATGAGGAACGCCACGAGGGGATCTCACAGGGGGGCTATACGTTTACCCGGCATTTTGAAGCGGTGCTCGGTCCCTCGTATTACAGCTTTGATTGGGGGGGACGCCATTTTGTGTTTTATCCCAATGAGCAGTCGTTTTTTTCGCCTGCGGATCAGGAGCGAAAGGAGGTGTGGTTTTGGGCGGATTTGGAACTACAGCCTGCGGACCGGGAGATCGTAGTGGTGGTTCACACGCCTCCGCCGATTTCATTTTTGGAGGCGTTGAGCCGGTATAATGTCCGCCTGGTACTGCACGGGCACTGGCATTCCAGCAAGGTGTTCTCTTACAGAGAGTTGGTTGTGGCCGCAACCCCGCCGTTCTGTTTTGGTGGGATCGATACGTCGCCGAGGAGCTACCGCGTCGTGCGGTTTGGAGAGGAAGGTGCGGAGGTGGAGATCAAATCCGCAGGCGTCTCGCTGCCTCCCGAGGATACACAAGAGGAGATTGCGTTTGGCGAGATGGAGCTATGCCTGCGCTGGGAGCAACAACTTCCGGGAGGCTTGCACCGCGCAGCACCCGTGCAGGCGGGCGATCGCCTGCTGTTGAGCCTGCGAGATGAGGGTTATCCCGCACGCAGCGGGATCTGTTGTATTGAGGTAGATAGTGGGGATCTGGTGTGGCATGCACGCACGGATGCAACGGTGAAAAATAGCGTCGCTGTGGCTGATGGCATCTGCGCGGCGGTGTCGGTTACAGGCCGGGTGCATGCGCTGGAGGAGGCGTCGGGCCGCCTGCTGTGGCATGCGAATCTGCCCGGGTATCCCGACCGCTGGGTTTACACGTCTCCGGTTATTGCAGATGGGACGTTGTACACAGGGGCAAAGGCCGGTTACGCGGCTTTTGATCTGAAGACGGGAGAGCAGCAGTGGTATGTACCTGTTGAAGACAGCGATAACTTGTCGTGCTACGCAAGTCCTCAGGTTTATGCGGATCTGCTTGTCTTGCTCGTGCAGCGGCGGGGACTGATGGCACTGGACTGGCAAAGCGGGAATGTGGTGTGGGAACGGCAGATAGGGGTTGAGTATCCATATCCAACGCCGGTTGTGACTGGAGACCTGCTGGTAAGTGGGGGAGACTCGTCGCATTTAACTGCATTGCGGGCGATTTCGGGGGAGGTCGTCTGGGACAAGCCGATTCTCCCGGCCGGGTATCCGACTGGACTGTTCGTGCGGGATGGCCTGATCTACGCTACCACACCGGAGGGAGAGGCCCTTTGTTTTGATTTTAATTCCGGGGATTTGCTGTGGCGATTCCAGACGGAAGACAGCTTGTTGGATATGGTTCCCTATCGCAGAGGCGTGCGGAGCATTTTAGCTGCGCCGGTCCATTTCGAGGATTGTCTTCTAATTTGCGGATGTGATGGGTGTTTGTACGCCTTAGATGCCGCTTCCGGTGAATGCAGGGACCGCGTGGTGTTCGGGTCGCCAATTACAGTACCTCCCTGTGTGGTGGACGGGGGCTTGTTTGTAGGGACGTACGATGGGCGGATTTTCTATTTTGAGCACGTGCAGGATCTGATCTGAAGGGCGAATACACTTTGTTCAGCGGGTCACGCGCCCGGATAGATCGCTGAACAGAAGGGGACAATATGCTGATTGGATATGTGAGCGATGAGCGATATGTGGCAGTGCCGGAGGTGCTGCTGGAGTTTGAAGGCGAGGCGGGATCATTTGAGGCGCGTTCGCGAGCGACTGGTGCGATTTATGCGGATTTGCCTTCCGGCAAGTATAGGGTGACACTTTACAAGCCGGGTTATGGCTTCAAAACAGTACCGCTTGAGATACCGACTAAGGCTCCCTTTCAGTTCCGGCTGTTGACCGATGGATTGCTGGGATATATGTGGCCAAAGTGGGTACAGTCTGGACAGTTGTCAGAGTTCAGAGTACACGCGGTGGAGGCGTACAAGCTGTCGCTGTGGCGATATGGGTGGCAGAAAGAGTTGGTGCGTCCGATTGGATGGTACGATGAGCACGGTCCCCGGGCGACGATGCAAATTACGCCAGATGGGGATTATACGCAGACCGGCATTCAATGGAATGCACAGGGTTATACCAGCCCGACACACAAGCAATATATAACAGCACCCGAACGGTCGGGATTGTATTATCTACACGCCAAAACGGAATCAGGCGTGTTTTTTTCGTTTCCGTGGATTGTCGCACCGGCAAAGCCAGGTGCCGATGTCGCAGTGCTGGCGTCGAATATAAACTGGAATGCGTATAATAATTTTGGAGGGCGCAGCAATTATATCCACGCGGAGAAATTTCCGCCCAGGCCCACCGTGAATGCGCGATTTGATCTCAAGCGATATACGGATCCCAGGCATTTGCTTTTTACTTCAAAGGAATATGCACCGTTGTCGTTCGACCGGCCTGAGCCGATCAATTTTATTGCAGAGGAGGAGCGGATTACCGATCCGATTGAGGGAAGGTCGAACTGCCATGTGGCCCCGGCGGAGTGGCGGTTGCTGGGGTGGCTGGAGCGGGAGGGATATGGATACGATTTTTATGCGGAGACGCAGTTCCATTCCGGGGTATTAAATCTGGACGATTACCGGGTATTGATCATCAGTACACATCCGGAGTATTGGTCTGCTGATATGTACTACAAGCTGAAGTCTTGGGTGTTTGAGCGGGGCGGCAAGCTGATGTATCTGGGTGGAAATGGCCTGAATTGCGAGGTGGTATTTGCTGATGAATATACGATGGTGGTGCGAAATGGAGATAAAGGCGGGGGGTTCAGCCATCTACAGAAGTTGGGATTGGAGAGTCGATTCCATTTGTTTCACGAGTCAGAGGCAAAACTGCTTGGTGTTACCTGTTCGGAGACGGGTATTATGACTGGCGCGCCTTATCGGGTGGTGGATGGGGCACACGAGTTCTTTGAAGGGACAGGGCTGAAGACGGGAGATATTTTTGGCGAGAAGTGTCTGCATATGCGGTGTCCGGGCGGTGCATCGGGACACGAAACGGATAAGATGACAGAGAGTTCGCCAAAAAACGCACAACTGCTGGCCAAGGGCTTAAACCCCGATGAGGGAGGCGCAGAGATCGTATGTCACCGCACCGGGAGCGGGGGAGAGGTGTTTTCGGTGGGGTCGATCAATTATCCGAGTTCTCTACCGGTGGATGAGTCGATTTCGGCGATTACAAAGAATGTGCTGGATCGCTTTTTGAGTTGAACAGCAGATGCGGATCAATACTGCCAGTATTTCCTGGCGGGTTCGGGTATGGATGTCTCCGAGATTTGTTTTCGGCTTTTTCGAACTCCCTGTATCCGCTCTTTGATTGGCGCATTTCCCTTTGTCCGAGATGTGTACAGTCCCGTGATATATCGCCGCAACCGGTGGATGGGTACTACGCCGTGCCAGACCTCAGGTACGCGAAAGACGACGCTGCCCGCTTTCAGTCCGATTGGAATGTAGTCGCCCGATTGGATATCTTCCTTTGTCGGGAGCATTCGGCCCGGGTCGCACGCAGATGCAAAATGGTACAGATGCGTGCCCGGCACATAGGTCAATGCCCCGGAGTGGATATCGATATCGTCCAGATAAATCATTGTTGACACCCACTGAAAGGGCGCGGCGAGTTCCGTCGGGCTGCCATCTGAGTGCCGTCCCACGCCTTTGTGTTCGGGTGTGTACCGGTTGGTTTTCATTTGCAATAGAAAAGGGCATGGCTCATCCAGAATTGCCGAGACGATTCCCAGGATGCGAGAATGATAAAATAATCTGCCCAGAGCAGGGTAATTTAACAGCGGTTCATTTCGCAGACTGTCCCGACTGCCGGGTTCTCCCGGGCCCATATCCATATCCAGGTATGCTTGTTCTAATTCTCGGCGGATTGTATCCAGCTCATCTTGCGAGAGCAAGTTGTGCAAGACGCCTACGCCGTTCTTCCATGCGGCTTCAACAGCCGCTCTATCTCCCGCGTCCATTTCCGCCTCCTGTTTTAGGTTCTTTTTTCACCTTGTTCTTCTTTGCATGATGTCACATATTTGTGTATTCATCAAGTAAAAAGCGTTGTCAATTCTACCCAATTTTTAAAATGTCACGTCCGATAATCGGTATTACGACCAGCTTTCTTTCGAAAAGTAAACAGCAATCGCTAGATCACGAGTACGTGGTTGCGGTGGAACGCGCAGGTGGTTGTCCCCTTATTCTGCCTATGACAGAGGAGCAGGAAACGCTCGCACCACTGTTTGCCCTGCTCAATGGCCTGATTATTACAGGCGGTCCCGGCATTACGCAAGGTCTGGTTGGCAAGTTGCCCAAAGACCTGCCCGCGGTTGCGCCCACGCGCTATGAAAATGATATTCGCGCTTTTGAATACGCAGAAAAAAAACAGATGCCCGTTTTGGGCATCTGCTATGGCATGCAATTTATCAACGCTCAATTTGGCGGCACGATCTATGCCGATATTCAAATACAATGCGATGTCGATCCGCATTCACCCAATCGCACCGAAGATCCCGTTTATCACACGGTTTCGCTCGATCCCAATTCCCATCTCTCGTCCATTCTGGGCAAGACCGAATGTACGACCAATAGCTTTCACCTGCAAGGACTCGAGACGGTTGGAGGAGAACTCAATATAAGTGCCCGCAGTGAAGATCGTGTCATAGAGGGCATTGAAACGCCAGATGGACGCATTATCGGTGTGCAATTTCATCCCGAAAAAATGCCCAATACGATCTGCGATCGCATCTTTGATCACTTGCTTACACAAGCTCAGGCCAGGTCCTAACCACCTGATATTATTGGATATCCCTCCTCTTTCCAATAGGTAATCCCGCCGATCATTTCTTTTACTGAAAATCCCAGGGCACTCAATTTTACAGCGGCTTTTGTCGCGCCATTGCACCCCGGTCCCCAGCAGTACACCACGAGCAATCGGTCTTTGGGGAACTCAGCCATTCGCGCCTCGGTCATATCATTGTGATCAATGTGAATGGCCCCAGCAGCGTGACCGTTGAGATAGTCTTCTTTCCCCCGGACATCAATAAATTCAAAACTATCGATCCCATTTTCCAGATCCGCATTCACATCAAACGGGTCGGTCTCACATCGCAACTTATAAGAGAAGTATTCTTGTATCTTATCAGGCGAAGCAGGTGGTGTTTCGCAAACGCGAGAAAAATCTGCCATTGCAACCTCCAAAAAAATTGAATGCATTCTACTGACCGGGATAATCGTCAAAGTCTCGTGCGAGATCATCGCTGATTACTTTGGACGCGTACAGAGGTGTATCGACTTCGACCAACTTGCCATCGCCCCGCAGAATTTGGTTGGGGGTTTGCATTTTTACTCGCGCTGGATATTTGGCGCGCAATTCAGCGGTTTGCTTTTCGCGCAGGGCTTCTACTTCGCCGAAGTCAAATCCATCCAGTACCGCTTCTCGCAATGCTTTTAAGTCGGCATTGTCGGGATCATGTTTTAGCAAATTGCGTTGCTCGTCGGGATCGGTTTCCATATCGAAGGCGAGGTCTTCACAATCCCGAAATGCGATATACTTGTACCGCCTGGAGCGAATCATTCGGAACTCTGTGCCTTTGCCCCAGCGCGGATTTGTCGATTCGGTAATCACACCTGCACGGTTATCGAGTGCGGAACTCGTTTCTCCTTTTAGTATATCCGTCAAATCTATCCCGTCTATACCATCTGGGCAATTCAGGTCCGTCAATCCGCACAGTGTGGGGAAGAGATCGGCGAGGCTTACGGGTGTGCGTATTTCTCGCGCGTTCAGGCTACCGTTGCGGTGTTCGGGAAGCGAAAAGATAAAAGGCACATGAGCGGCGGCTTCGTGCCAGGTATTTTTCCACCATATCCCGTGTTCGCCCACCAGTTCTCCGTGATCGGATGTATATACAATGACCGTGTTGTCCAAAAATCCATCGCGGTCGAGTAAGGCGAGAAAATCGCCCAAAATTTCGTCCAAAAAATCGACCGCTGCAAAATAAGCGGCACGCGCTTTCATCATTTCATCTTCGGCAATCTCTTCGGTCCGAAATCCCCTGATCGCGCCCACTGTCATTGGATGGTCGGCACTATCGCCGGTGCGGCGCACCCAGGGTGGTGTCACCCCTTCGGGATAATAGCGGTCAAAAAATCGCTTTGGCGCGGTTAGCGGGAAGTGCGGGCGGCTAAATGACGTATAGACCAGCCACGGCTTGTCGGGATTGGCATGGCGATGTCCGCGCAGCCACGCGAGCGACTCGCGCGCAATCATATTTTCTTGTAGGAGTGATTCGGGTACCTCGCTGATTCCCGCATCGACTGTGCGCGTCCGCAAACCATCTCCTGTTTTGTTTAATGGGTCGGGCTGATGGGAACAGGGACCACCAAAATCGCCATAGGGACGCGCGCCAAATCCAGCGTGTTGCAAAGATCCGCCCAAATGTGTCTTGCCCACGACTGCTGTTTTATATCCATTGGCCTGAAAATGACTGCCAAATGTGGGCAAATTGGGATCTAAAATCGACCCATTGGTCCACGCACCACACCGATGTGCATGTCGCCCAGTAAGCATCGAAATACGGCTTGGTGTACACAGAGGCATCTGACAATAGGCCGCGTCAAAATTGACGCCTTGTGCGATCAAACCGTCCAATGTAGGGGTGTGACAGGGTTCACCACCCCGCTCGCGGCTGCGTGCCGACAAAAAACGAAAACTGTGTTCGTCACTGTGTAAGATCAGAATATTCGGACGTTGAGACATAAACCCTCCTTGATCAATCGGTTGTGGAATCGGATTAAACTAATGTCAAATGTGTAGTGTGTAAAGCGGTTCAGGCAACGCTCTGGGGCTTTTTTTGCTGCACTATCAAGCCCGCGATGATCAACATCAATCCGATATAAGTGGAGGGAAATATATCTTCTCCCACCAAAAAGTGGATAAAGACGAGAGATAAGAATGGGGATAAAAAAATTAAATTCCCGATTCGTGCGGTGTGATTAGTCAGCTTCATCGCCGATAACCACAGGACAAATGTGATGCCCATTTCAAATAATCCGACATAAATAGCGCCGAATAACCCCTGTATATTGATCTGAATATCTGAAAATACGATGCAGATTGTTAGCACAAAAGGCAATGCAAAAACAAAATTCAAAAACATTCCCACAACCGGGTCTCGCGTATCCCGGGTATTGAAAATCCAGTATAGCGCCCATAAAAAGCTGCTGAAAAGGGCCAGTCCCACTCCCAGGGGATTGGAAAATCTAAATCCCATTATATCGCCCCGGGTAGAAATCACAAATACTCCCGCATAACTCACCATCCCGCCAATCACATCCCACAGAGTCAATTTCTGTTTCAAAAGGGGAATGGATAATAGTGCCAGTGCTATTGCCCAGGTGTAATTCAGAGGTTGCGCTTCCTGCGCGGGCAGCAGGTCATAAGCGCGCAGCAACACCAGATAGTAGGCACACGGATTGAGCAACCCCAATCCGAGGGATTGCAAATACTGCTGTCGCGTACACAAAAAAATCGCCGACCATTTACCCTGAGCCACTATAATTATGCCCAGAACAATGGACGACGCAAGTACAGCGTAAAACAAAAGTTGAATAGGATCTAAAACGCGCAGAGATAACTTAAATGCCGTGGCCGCCGTTGACCACAGAAAGACGGCAGAAATTGCGTAGATATATGCCTGTTTTTGGGGGGGCATAAGACGCAAGGGGGAGCTTACGTCATCTTGCGTCTTACGTCTCACGTCTTATTTCACCCTTCTTGCTGCCTTTGTCTGCGAAGAAATGTGGGGTATTGCAGATCGTTTAGGGATATGGTGTCGATTTTGGATTTTTTTTCGGATTTTTCCTCGAATGTTTTCTCGGGTTTTCTCTCGACTTTTTCCTCGATTTCTGCCTCTGTATCTGTAGGCTCAATATCCTCAGATTCAATTTTGCGTATAAAGGCGGGGATATCTGTGCTAACAGGAGGTTCGGGTGTGAATTTCGAGTAAGAAATGTTCGCATTGGGCTTTGGTGGGGAACCGGTATTAAAGCCCGTGGCTATAACTGTGACGCGCAATTCGTCCCCGAGGTTATCATTGAGCACTGTGCCCCATATAATATTGGCTTCGTGACCCACGGCATCGGTTATGAGATTCACAGCTTTATCCATTTCAAACAGCTTCAGTTCACTACTGGCCGAAATATTTACCAGCACCCCCTGAGCACCTGCAACAGATACATTGTCAAGCAATGGGCTATTCAATGCTTTTTCAGCTGCTGTAATCGCTCGATCTTCGCCCGAAGCCTCGGCTGTACCCATCAGCGCATCGCCACCGGCTTGCATTACCGTACGCACGTCATTAAAGTCGAGATTTACCTCGCCGGGTATGGTGATCAAATCGGAAATACCCCGCGTGGCCTGCAACAAAATATCATCGGCAATGAGAAACGCCTCTGTCAGTGTTGTATCTTCTGAACTGATTTCTAAAAGACGCTGATTGGGAATAATAATCACCGTATCCGAAGATCTTTTCAAGGAATCAATACCCGCTTGGGCATTGCGCATGCGCGGCATGCCTTCCATTCTGAAAGGTAGGCTCACAATACCCACAGTGAGCGCGCCTGCATCGCGAGCAATTTCGGCGACGGTAGGTGCTGCACCCGTGCCCGTGCCGCCCCCCATACCAGCAGTTACAAAAACCATATCGGATCCGGCCAATGCTTCGGCGACCTCGTCGCGATTTTCTTCAATGGCCTCTGCGCCAATTTCGGGATTGGCACCCGCGCCCAACCCTTTTGTTACATCGCGCCCAATTTGAATGCAATTAGGCGCCTGTGAAAGTTCGAGATCTTGTTCGTCGGTGTTTATGGCAATAAACTCAACGCCCTGCAACCCCGACTCAATCATGCGATTGATTGCATTGCCACCTGACCCTCCGACGCCTACGACTCGGATTTTGGCCTGGCTATCGGCATCAACAATCGAAAAAGTAACCATGAGAACCCCCTCTTTAAACAACAGGTAGAAAATGATTGGCTATCAACTGTCAGTTTGCTCAATCTCCCAACCGGAGGACTGTAGGGTTGGGCGCAGAGCACTACATTAGTAAAGATAGAAACTCTTTAAAAAAAATTTCGAACCCAGTTTTTCATACGACCAAAAATTGAATCAAAAAAATCGCCATCATCGGATATAAAATCGCGATTCTGGTGAAATAGACCAAATTGCACGAGTCCAACAGCGGTGGCATAGAGCGGTTCGCTCACGGCATTGGCCCGCCCTGTTATCCCTCGGGGTTTGCCAATAGTCACGGGCAAGTCAAAAATTTCTTTGGCCAGTTCTGCACAACCCTGGAGCATTGAACCACCACCTGTGAGCACGATGCCCGCCCCCAGCAGATCGGCATACTCGGTGCGGCGAATCTCCTGATTTATATGTCCAAAAATTTCTTCCATACGCGCCTCAATAATCGCAGCCATTTTCGCCCGAGAGACCTCGCGAGAAGGTCGTCCGGCAACACCCGGCACATCGACCATATCGTTGGGCCTGACCAGTGACTGTAATGCACAGCCGTTTTCTCGCTTCATGGCTTCGGCTTGTTTCCAGGGCGTTCGCAAACCAATAGCCATATCGTTTGTCACATTTGTTCCCCCCAATCCCACAACGGCTGTATGGCGAATAGCACTGTCGTAGAACACCGCGAGGTCGGTCGTGCCACCTCCTACATCGACCAATGCCACGCCCATTTCCTCTTCGTCAGGCGTCAATACCGCGTAGCTCGAAGCAATGGGTTCGAGTACCAGATCCACCACCTCTACACCTGCGCGGCGGATACTTTTGCAGATATTCTGTGCTGAAGTCACAGCGCCAGTTACAATGTGTACATCGACTTCGAGCCTTACGCCCGACATGCCAATGGGATCTTTAATACCGGGCTGATCGTCAACGACAAAAGATTGCGGCAGCACATGAACAATTTCCCTATCCATGGGAATAGATACCGCTTTGGCCGCTTCAATTGCGCGTTCTTCATCATTGGCCGTAATCTCGTTGTCCGGTCCCGACACGGCCACAACCGCCCGCGTATTCACGCTGCGAATATGATCGCCGGCAATGCCCGCATAAACAGCACCGATGCGCGTCCCCGACATTTCCTGAGCTTCTTCTATAGCTGCGCGGATAGATTGCACGGTCTTTTCCACATTGATCACCACACCGCGCTTGAGGCCATGGGAGGGACTGCTGCCCAATCCCGTAATTTTGAGCGTGCCATCATCGTCTACTTCAGCTACAACAACACAGGTCTTGGTGGAGCCAATATCGAGTCCAACAATACGATCCATCGTGTGGGTCCCTTTCACTAATGAACTACTACCGCCTTCCCACGATTACTTGATCCCGATAGCGCAGGTCTATATACGCGAGGTCTGTGCCAAGTCCAGATGAGGCCTGGGTGTAGGCCCGGAAGTTCTTAATCTGCTTTTCTGGGTTTTCAAAACGCATTTTGAGGGCCAGATCATCGGCCACCAGATAAACCGTAGCAGAATGGGGATTGTCCGTGCAAATTTCTGAGATTTCGCGCCAAAACGCTGGCGTGCGGATTTGCAATTCCGTCACAAATTTTGCCAGAGCAATTGCCCAGGAGCCATCCTTATCCCTTTGCAAATCAACACCCGTCAGAATGGGCAAATCCACCTGCGCAGCAGGAGACAGGGGAAAAATATTGCCGGAATCATCCAGTCCCATCAAACCATTGGGCGTGTTCAACAGCCCCACAGGGTGGCGTTCCTCGATGCTAATGACCAGTGTTTCCGGTGGTTCTCTATGTAGCAACACTTTTTTGACCACCGGGTGTTGTGCCACGCGTTCCGTTGCAGATGTTATATCACAGGCAAAAAGATTTGTGCCCACCTGCAATTGTGAAAGAGTCACGATTGCAGCTTCAGACACTATGGAGTTGCCGTGGACTCGGATATGTGTCATGAGAAAGAAATCTGAATCTGCCAGAGATGAATAGGCATTTTGGATGCCCACAACCAGCAGGCTCATCAGCGTCATAACAATTACCCAGCGCGCGAGTTTTCGCGGGGGCTTATGCGGTGTAGGGGTTGTGTCCAGAGTCGTGTTCACCGCGTCCGGTATATTTTCAGACCTGTGAGATATGTAGATTGGTTTATATTCCGACATAAAATCCTCCTGGGAAAAGTTCATTATTCACCCAATATCCTGACTTCTGTCTCCAATTCAATTTTGTGAACCTGAAAAACGCGCTTTTGAACCCGTGCGATCAGCGCGAGCACATCTTCGGTGGAATGTCCGCCGAGATTAACCATAAAATTGGCGTGTACATCCGAAACTTTCACTGCCCCTATCGTCATCCCTTTGCATCCGGCACTGTCGATGAGTGCTCCCGCAGAATGCCCCGATGGATTCTTAAAAATACACCCCGAACTGCGGTTTGACAGCGGTTGTGTACTCTTGCGCTCTAACAGCATGCGATCCATCTCGGCGGCAATGGTTTTGGGATCGTCTTCTGCAAGTCGAAATCCAGCTTCGACAATGAGCAGATCATCTGACAAGTCAGTGTGTCGATATCCAAAAAAAATGTCGGATTGCTCGAGGTAAATTTCTCGACCTGTTCTGAGATCAATACCGCGCAACCAGTTTACACAATCCATCGTTTCGCCGCCCCAGGCACCGGCATTGCCCCATATTGCGCCGCCGATGGTGCCGGGAATTCCGCATCCAAATTCCAATCCCGTTTTGCCTGCCCGCTGGCATTGCCGAGATACCACCTGAGTGCTCGCACCCGCCTGTATGACACCTTCGTCATTCCCAATCTCAATGCGTCGCGCGCCCGTTGTAAGTGAAATGACCAGCCCGCGGAATCCGCTGTCGCGCACGAGCGTATTTGTTCCTCCACCTAGTGGAAAAATTGGAAGCCCGGCGTCTTTGATCAGGGGGACAGCAATGGCCAGATCACTGAGATTGGCTGGTGAAAAAAAGAGGTCCGCTGTACCGCCCAACCCAAATGTTGTGTGTTTGGCGAGGGGTTCATCGCGCTTGAGCTTTCCCCGGCATTGGCGTTGGATTTCTCTCGCGAGCAAATCGCGTCGTGCATCGTACATTGCTTTATATTTCTCTAAGGATTTGGTAAATATCGCGGGCAACTGTTTCAATATCTCCAGCACCCATAACCAGTAGCAAATCGTCAGCGTGTAAGTCGTTTAACAATGCCGTTTTTAGATCGTTTAACGCAGGTGCGTAATTTGCGCCGGGAATCAGATCGGCAAGCCACTTTCCATCAACACCCGCAATGGGTTCTTCTCGCGCGGGATAAATATCGGTGATCCACACGCGGTCGGCCCGTTGTAGCACTTGGGCAAAATCGGGTGCAAAATCTCGCGTGCGGGTGTACAAATGCGGTTGAAAAGCGACCACAAGGCGGCCAGACCATCCCGCCCGCGCAGCCTGAATTGTGGCGGCAATTTCTGTGGGGTGATGGGCGTAATCGTCAACCACCGCGATACCCTGTGCTTTGCCGAGTATTTCAAACCGACGATGAACACCTCGAAATGCTTCCATACCACTACAAATTTCTTCCCAATTGAGGCCGACGTACTTGCCAACCCCAAGTGCTGATAGGGCATTGGTCACATTGTGTTTGCCCGGCACTTGAAGGCGTGTGCGCCCCAACCGCTTATTTTTTTCAAATACGTCAAAGGCCACCCCAAAACCGTCTTGTTCAATATTCGTTGCGCGAAGATCGCCGCCTGTCAAGCCACAGGTTATTTTTTTATATGGCCCATCGAGATTGAGCATGCGTATCTCGGGAGAGTCAGCACACAACACAGCGCAGCCATCGTCGGGCAGAGTATTGACAAATTGTTCAAAAGTCGCGCGAATATCATTCATATCTACATAGCAGTCGAGGTGATCGGCTTCCAGTGCTGTCACTACGGCAATTTTGGGTTTTAATGTTAAAAAAGAGCGATCGTATTCGTCAGCTTCTACTACCCAAAGCGCGCCATTACCAATGTGCAACGCGGTTTCCCAGCCGCAAATCACACCCCCTACAAGAGTAGTTGGGTCCTGGTTTGCGGTGATGAGCATGGTCGAGATCATTGCCGTTGTGGTGGTCTTGCCATGCGTACCCGCCACGCATATCGCGGGATGTGGATTCACAAGTTGGCCGAGTAATTCTGCACGGCGCAACAGGGGGATGCCGTTTTCTCGCGCTGCTTTTCTTTCGGGATTCTCAGAATCTATCGCCGATGTATAAACGACACAGTCGGCCCCGGCGATGGCACTGCGCGCATGTCCAATGCGCACGGGAATACCGAGTTGTTCCAAACGCCGGATGAGCGGCGAATCCTGCCGGTCAGAACCCGAAATGAGGCATCCTCGTACGGCGAGCAATTCGGCCAACGCACTCATGCTTATGCCGCCAATGCCGATAAAATGCACCCGGGTTCCAGCGTCGAATGAGACCATTTTGAAATCGTTCAACGTCGGGGAGTGATGAGGTGATGTCGTCTGTACATCGCGTGCCGGGGACTGGTTTGCGATGCAGCAGGTGAGTGACGGGTTTTGTTTCGATTACTCGCCCGTCCAATGCCAATGAGCACACCTGTCGCGGAGAGTGTAAACATCAAGGATGAACCACCATAGCTGATAAAGGGAAGGGGAAGTCCCGTGACGGGCAGCAATCCGGTAGCCACACCCATGTTGATCAGAGCATAGATCAGAATCGTAATGGTAATGCCAGAAGCGAATAAAAAACCAAAGGTGTCGGGGGCTGTGCGGGCAATGCGAAATCCGTACTGCCCAAAAATTAAAAACAAAATCAGAACGAGCATGGTGCCCCACAACCCGAGTTCTTCACCCACAATGCTAAATACAAAATCGGTATGAGGCTCAGGTAAAAAGAAATATTTTTGCTGGCCTTGTCCCAGGCCAGTGCCCCAAAATCCACCACTGCCCAGGGCGAGAAGGGATTGCGCGATCTGATAGCCCGTATTTTGAACATCGTCGCTGGGAAATATAAATGTCATCACGCGCTCGCGGCGATACCCAAAAACAAAAACAATCACATACAGAATGGGCAAAAGACCCACGAACGTCGCCAGGAGGTGTCGCAACCGCACACCGCCGACAAAGAGCATCAATGCGCAGGTTAGCCCAATCGCCATCGCCGTCCCCAAATCGGGTTGCATCAAGATCATCACTATTGCTGTGCCGATTATCACGGCATGCGGTAAAAAGCCCGATTTGAAATTTTCAATTACATCCTGACGGCGCGTCAGAGAATCGGCCAGGTAGAGCACAAGCACCACGCGCATCATGTCGGCAGGTTGGAATTGCCCACCAGGTAATGGTATCCAGCGATATGCACCTCGCACTCCGCCAATGCCAAGTAGCTTGAGGATTAGTACCACGAGCAAAAAACCAAAAGCTATCACCAGCATCAAACGCGCCTGTCTGCGCCAGACGCGATAGTCTATGTGAATTAGTAGAGCCATCACAACCAGACTGACGGCCATGCGAATAGCCCAGCGGTTGAGAAAAAAATTGCTGTTGTCAAATCGCAGTTGTGCCAATCCAGAACTGGCACTATACACCATTACTGTGCCAAAGCCCACCAGCATAACCACAATGAGTAGTAGCAAAATCCAGGTTCGATCATCTCTTTGTTCGTTTGTCAGTGTCATAAAAAAGGTAAGAGATAAGAGATGAGCAGACCACCCCACCCTCGTGCCTTAATTACATTTCAAATCCCAGTGCTGTAACTATTCTTTCCATTGCAATGCCGCGTGATCCCTTGATGAGCATTAAGTCTCCAGGCTTCAAATAAGCCTGCAATGCTCTGGTTAACGCATCCCGGTCTGCATAAGCCCACGCCTGATCTATACCTGCTTCGCGCCCTCCTTCAACGACCACCTTTGCCAGGTCGCCCAGCGCGAAGAGTGCGTCAATTTGCCGATTGCCCGCTTCGCGCCCCAATGCCCGATGTGCGTCGTGGGTCATTGCTCCTAATTCGCGCATATCACCCACTACTGCGATCTTCCGACCATCCACCTCGATTTGCGATAAGGTCTCAAGCGCCGCCCGCATCGATGCGGGATTGGCGTTGTAAGTGTCGTTGATCATGCGAATCCCATTGTGTTCCAGCACCTGACTTCTCAGTTTGGTCAGCGTGAAATTTTCAAGTGCTTTTGCCGCATCTTGTAAGGGCACATCGAGTGCCCAACCTGCTGTTGCGGCCATCAGCGCGTTATACACATTGTGCTTGCCCGGAATTGACAGGTGAAAAGAATGGCCCTGTAGAGAGAAATGACCAAAACCCTTCTGATCTAGTTTGAGTCCCTCCCCACGAAATTGACATATCCGTTCGATGCCAATGCCCAGGAGTCTCCCCTTAACTTTTGCTATCTCCTTGGACAAAAACAGGTCATCGAGATTCAAGATAGTCATAGAAGACTCGTCTAGATATTCCAGAAGTTCCCCTTTGGCTTTTGCCACACCCTCTACAGAGCCGAAAAACTCGAGATGTGCTGGTCCGATATTGGTTATCATGCCGATGGTCGGTTGTGCAATTTTGCACAGATAATGCATGCCATCGCGTTCGCTAATGCCCATTTCAATAACTGCGACATCGCAATGTGTCGATAGGTTGAATAAGGTGAGCGGTACCCCCAGTCTGTTATTGAGATTTCCCTTTGTCGCCAAAACCCGATATCGCGTGCTCAAAACAGCAGCGACCATATCTTTAGTCGTGGTTTTGCCACTGCTACCCGTAATACCAATAACGGGAATGTCGAAACGCCTGCGATAAAATCGGGCCAGATCGCCCAGGGCCAAATCGGGAGCATCGACGACGATCAACAGTTCTGATTGCCGCGATTCCTGAGCACCAGACCTCGTGACTACTGCAGCACAGGCTCCTCTGGCAAATGCAGCGTCCAAAAATTGGTGACCATCGACCTTTTCGCCGGACAATGCAAAGAAAATTTCGCCCGGTTTGAGCGTCCGTGTGTCAATACTGACCCCTGTTGGCACAATAGCGGAAGGATCATTCTGTCCAATCCAGTGACCACGGGTCGATTCAATTACATCTGATAGTGTTAATCCTTCCATATAACCCATCACCCCACTTTGCACTTGAGTATTTCCCGTGCAACTTCCCGATCATCAAAAGGGGTTTTAATCCCATTGATTTCCTGATAATTTTCGTGCCCCTTACCCGCAATGAGCACGAGATCGCCCGCCCGCGCTTTTACAATGGCTTTTTCAATTGCTCGCCAGCGATTGGGTTCAACGATGTGTGGAGCATCGCCCAGACCGGGCAAAATATCGGCAATGATGGCATCGGGGTCTTCGGTGCGTGGATTATCTGATGTCACCACAGATAGATCGGCCAACTTTGCAGACAGGTCGCCCATCACAGGTCGCTTGCCCTTATCGCGATCCCCACCGCAACCAAATACGCAAATCAATTGCCCGCGGGCAAATGCGCGTGCGGTTTGAAGCACATTTTTCAGTCCATCTGGGGCGTGTGCATAATCGACAAATACCCCAAAATTTTGTCCGCAATCAATGCCTTCAAAACGACCTGGAATTCGAATCTCACGCAAAGCATCTGCGATGATGTCAGGTTCGATTTCCAATGCGAGACCAGCAGTGACTGCTGCAGTGGCATTGTACAACTGGAAATCGCCCCGAAGTGCCAGTTCCAGGTCCATCTGTCCGTGCGGCGTTTGCAAGTAAAGTCGCGTACCATCCAGCGATGTGCTACCCTCTAAAATGCGCACTGTCGCATTTTCTGATCGTCCATAGCTCAATAAGTGTGCCGAACATTTTTGCAATAATATTTCCGATGCCGCGTCGTCTGTATTGACGACTGCATAAGCATCCGATCTGAGATTGTCAAAGAGCCGTGCCTTGGCAGCCAAATAGGCGCCAGGCGTATTGTGATAATCCAGATGATCGCGCGTCAGATTGGTAAATACCGCAACTTCGTAATCAATGCCCAACACGCGGTTTTGTGCGAGCCCGTGTGAGGTCACTTCCATCGCAGCTGACCGGCATCCCGCATCGACCATTGCGCGAAACATGCGGTGTAAGTCGTGTGCCTGTGGCGTAGAATTATGCGATATTTCGCGTGTTGTGCCGAGGTCGTGCTCAATAGTTCCAATCAAACCCGGCGCAAGACCAGCCGCATCGAGCACTGCGCGAATGAGATAAACAGTCGATGTTTTGCCATTGGTGCCCGTAACACCGATCATTTTCAACTGTTCGCACGGTCTGTTGTAAAAACGACGGGCAATGTGTGCAAGTGCGCGGTGCGTGTTGGCCGTTTGAACAAAAGCCGTATTTTCCACATTGACATCGCGTTCGGCAACAACAGCTCGAGCACCTGCCTGAACCGCCTGAGAAATAAAAGGATGTCGATCTGGAAAGTGTCCATCGCCACTGAGCGCGACAAATACATCGCCTTCTTTGACGCGTCCCGAATGGGTTGCAATGCCCCCGATATCGGGATTATTTCCGCTCGTCCTCACGACATCTGGCACGTCGGATATCAGTTCTCTCAGGCGCATATCTCAGCTTTCTCGTTTGCATTCGACTGTACATACTGTTCCCGGTTTTACAGGTACACCCGGTTCGGGCGACTGCGCGATTACCCGCCCACTACCCGAAATTTTGATCTGAAACCCCAACTGTGTCAACTGTGCAACCGCCTGTCGTACGGGGGCTCCGCGCACATCGGGCATGTAAAGCGGGTCTGAATCTTTGGCCTCTGTGCGGTAATCGGGAGTAGAAATAGGCGCAGAACCCAAAAACAACGAGACATTATTTTCTTCAATGTCGATATGCTGTCCTACAATGCGGTCTCCTTCGCCCGCAATTTGATAGGTCATTCCCAGGCGTTTCAGAGCATCTGTTGCAGCTTTCCTCGAAAGGCCCACCAGGTGAATGTCGGCACGTGGAGGCGGAGGCGGTTGTTCATCGAGCAGGGGGGCGCTGTGGCGCAGAGGAGCTTGCCGCAGGCTCAAAATTCGCTGTACAATACGTTTAAAAACAGGCGCGGCAACCAGACTTGCCCAGTGAATCCTTTCAGGACTATCTATGGCTACCAGACACAGCAACTCGGGGCGTTCGACGGGCAAAAAACCCACAAAAGACGGAATGTAGCGATTGGGATCGTATCCGCGTTGTCCTTCTTTCACTTGTTGAGCTGTTCCGGTTTTTCCGGCGACCCGATAACCGAGTATGCGCGCATTTTTACCGGTACCATGACTGACAACGCCTTCGAGAAAACTGGTAAGAGTGCGCGCTGTTTCGGGTGATATTACCCGTCGAATTGGTCTGGGCGATCCTTCGACCATTGTGGAATCCTTACGAGAAGCTCTCAAGAAAATACGCGGTGTCATCAATCGTCCTCCATTGGCGATCGCGCTATAAGCAGCGGCGACCTGAAGGGCGGTCACGGCGATCTCTTGCCCAATGGAAAGGGTTTCCAATGATCGTGCTGACCATTTATCTGGATGGCGAAGTTGACCGCTGACTTCGCCCGGCAAATCCACACCTGTTTTAGCGCCAAAGCCAAATAAGCGCATCTGGCGATATAAGGGACCTTTTTCCACTTTACGTGCGATTTTAGCCGTGCCAATATTGCTCGATTCTTCCATTACTTCCCGTACGGTCAGCCAGCCACTGGGATGTGAGTCTCGAAGTATTTTGCCACCAGCAATACGCATTCTGCCATTTTCACAGAAAATTTTATCTTCTGGCTTAACCAGGCTGGCTTCGAGCGCAGCGGCAAATGCCACAACCTTAAAGGTCGATCCCGGCTCGAACTGATCGGTGGCCGCCCGATTGCGCCGTATCCAGAGTTCTGATTTTGAAAAATCATTTGGATCGTAAAAGGGCGCGTTTGCCAGTGCCAAAATTTCACCCGTATGGGGTTCCATCACAATGGCAATGCCGCTTTTAGCATTGAATTTCTGCATGCCTTTTAGCAACTCTTCTTCTGCAATGGCCTGATAATCGGCATCGATGGTGAGGGTGATATCATCGCCATTTTTTGGCATCTGGCGAACTGCGCCGAGTGTGCTGAGCATTTGACCTCTCGCGTCAACGCGTGCGGATAATTCACCTGGTTCACCTCTCAAGATTGGATCAAAAGCGCGTTCAATGCCTTCGATTCCCAGGCCATCTGTATCGGTATATCCCAATACTTGCCCCGCCAGAGCCCCCATGGGATAATTGCGCCGCATCTCGACAATGCGCCCGATACTTTCTGGCAATCCAGTGGGGGCATCGATGACCTGACGGGCGAGCCATACGAAGGAGCGCGATTGATCGACCTTTTTCAGGAGAGCTGCTTCATCGTGCCCAGACTGTCGAGAAAATCGAACGGCGAGCGTGCGCAGGCTGTCCCTGTCAGATATTTGATTGAGAAAGAACGATTGAGATTCGAGATTTGTCGCCAGAACCCGGCCGCGTCGGTCAAAAATGCGCCCTCTCTCTGCGAGCAAAACCCGCTTCTTGACATGCTGACTGCGCGCCTGATCTGTGTATGCCTCTACCGACCAGACTTGTAGGGAAACCAGCCGAAACGCCAAAAGTAGCGCGAATCCCATACCGAAAAGCGCGATTATTCTTAAGCGAATATTCATTACCGACTCAAATACAAATTTTTCGGTGGATCACTTGGAAACACCATGCCCAATTCTCGAACGGCAATATCGCGAATGCGATTGCTCTGCTTCAAACTCGCTGTGCGTGCCAGGATTCGCTCTTGCTGGTGCAAAAGGTTTTTTTTCTCTGCACGCAGCCGATCAATTTCACGCCCCTGACTCTGGGTTTGTACATGTCCCCACATATAAATCAGCAATCCCGTAACGAGGAGAATGACCGATAAAAAACCAGATCGATAAATTCCCCAGGGCGGGCGCGGTTCTGAAGTCACGACAGAGATCCTCGATGGCATAACCAGGGCTGAGCGGAAACACCGAGGCGTTGCGCCACGCGAAGTGTTGCGCTGCGTGCCCGTGGATTTTGGGCGATTTCCGCCCGATTTGGTCGAATGGCTCGCTTTCCCGGCAAGGTCAATACGGGCAGGCGATCACAGGCACATATGGGCATATCAACAGGCCCGATACAATCGCGCGTGCCCAGTTCAAAAACCCGTTTGACAGCGCGGTGTTCCAGCGAATGATAAGACAAAACGCCAATGCGCCCACCGGGTTTGAGCAGATCAATAGCTATTTGGAGCGTGTCTTCAAGATGTGTCAATTCATCGTTCACTTCAATGCGAAGCGCCTGAAATACCCGCGCAAGTGTCTTTTGTTTTCGAGGTCCATAGCTGTGTCGCGCAATTACATCGACCAGGTCGTCCGTATAATTAAGAGGTCTGTTTTCACAGATTGCTCGGGCAATGCGGGCAGCAGCGCGTTCTTCACCATAAGTTTTGATGATGCGGGTCAAATTTTCCTGCGAATACGAATTGACCACCTCGTGTGCCGTGCATTTTGCATCGGGCCCCATACGCATATCGAGTGTACCGCGTTGCTGAAAACTGAATCCCCGGTCGGCATTGTCAATCTGGTGAGATGAAAGACCCAGATCAAATAAAATGCCCGTGATTGTCGCGAGGCTCTGTTCAGCCAAAATATGTCGGAGATTCCAAAACGGTGCTTGCACAGTATAAACGCGATCTTTAAACGGGATCAGGCGTTTTGACGCGACTTCAATGGCTTTGGGGTCGCGGTCTATGCCGATCAATTTGCCATTCGGTCCCAGACGTTTGAGCACTATTTCAGCGTGTCCACCGCCCCCCAAAGTCGCATCGACATAAATACCATTGGGGTCAGTTATGAGATATTTTGACACATCTGGCCCCAAAATCGGGATGTGATACTCTGGGGCCTTGTAGTGCATAACTTGTTGTTTTTAATCTTTTTGTCGATGGTTCGAATATTTATTCTGAATATTTATTCTGAATTTTGGAATATTCGCTATCGTTCTAATCCTTCAGCTATCTCTTCCATATTAACGGCATTTTGAGCTTCGTTATACTTATCGGGATCCCAAATTTCAATACAATCAACGGCGCCTGCCAGCGTTGCGCGATCTGTAATACCGACCGAATCCAGACGCTTTCGAGGGATCAATGCACGCCCCTGGCGATCGAGTTTTACCTCAGATGCGCGTCCTGCCATTGCTCTAACTAATTGTCTTGACTGGACTTGCGAGTGTCCCATGTTGCGGAGTTGATCAATGATCCGCCGCCATCCATCGGGGTCAAACGCGGCCAAACAACCATCAAACCACTGTGTGACAATAATTGAACTTACGCCACTGGGCAGTGCGTTCCGAAACGCAGCCGGAACGATTAAGCGACCCTTGGTATCGATGGGGATATTTTCAAAGTCGCCATAAAACTCTGGACAATTATCGGACATCTGAAAAGCCTGAGGGAGATAAGTTATTATTTTACAAAGTAATATATAAAAAAATAAAATCCACCACAATCCACCACTATATACCACCTGGCTTAAATTAGTAATTCGCGTTTCAAAAGTCAATTGTTTTATCTATAAAAAATAAGTTATTTATATGTATGCGTTATTGTGACGTATTTTGAGGGAATTATAAAAGGGCCGCGGTGCGATTTTTCCTTTGGGACTCTGTTATGAAAAGACTGTTTCTCTGGTGTCTCTTGCTCAGTGCGGTTGGATGCGCGATCACTTCTTCGCCAGAACTATCGGATCAGAAATTTATCGAGTTGTTTGCAGATGCTATGGAACTTCACCGCCGTTATGTGCTCGCGCCCGACTCGCTGCTGGTAGAACGAAAAAAACTGTTCAAACGCCACGGTATTACACAAGCAGAGGTTGAGAAATTTCTCAAAGACCGTCGGGATCACCCCGAAAAATGGGATGCGCTCATTGCTCTAATTCAACAGCGATTTGGGGATGCTGCAGAGCGTGAAATGAAGACATTACAAAAGACAAAAAAGAAAGATGAGAATTGAGGAGGGTTGGTTGTAGATAAAAAAATCCCCCGCAAAAAATGTGGGGGATTTTTTACCAGGTGGGCTGGAGCTTTAGTTTCCAAACCATCCGGAAATGCGCCCGATATCGTTGAAGGTTACGTAAATAATCAGGAAGAGCAGAAATGCAAATCCGGCTTGTTGGAGCCAGGCTTTGTGTCGCGCAGATAAATCCCGGCGAATAATGCCTTCTATTGTGAGAATAGTGAGATGGCCTCCATCGAGCACGGGAATGGGTAGCAGATTGAGTACGCCCAGATTAATGCTGAGCATGGCCATAAACCAAAGTAGAAATGAAAAGCCGCGCTCAGCACTTTGTCCCACCAGTTGGAAAATCCCCACAGGGCCAGCCAAATTCTTGCTGGATTGTTCCCCAATAACGATGCCTTTGACAAATCCAAAAATGGCTGTTGATAAATTGATGGTTTCTGTTGCACTGCGGCGCACGGCCTTAAAAAAGGAAATGGGATTGCGTTTTGAAGCCGAATCAATGCCAATGCGCCCCACGGTTTCACCGTTAAAAGTTTGAGAAGCGGGAATAATCCGCTCTGTCATCTCTTCACCATTGCGCTGCCAGGTCAATGAGATTTCCTCACCGGGTCGTGAAGAAATCTCGCGGCTCATCTCCCACCACATCGTCACCGGGACACCATTGACTGATGTGATCACGTCGCCCGGTTGCAGGCCGATTTCTGCGGCTGGCATTCCGGGCATCACGGCTCCAACTTCTGTGGTCATATAATATCCCAGTCCCAGGCCTTCGCGGGGGGGGGAGGTCAAATCGACAGAAATCGTCAATCGCTCAGTCATGTCTGTTTGGTAGGCAGGGATGCGTTCAATTTCAACGGGCACTACGTCACCGGCGTGAAGGAGAAACGCATCTGCCATTTCTTCCCAGTCATTTACCGCTGTATTCCCAACGGTTAAAATGCGGTCTCCTGGCCTTAGCCCTGCCGTATAGAAGGGCGAGTCTGTCTTAACTTCACCCACGCGCGAATCGTCCATGAATGCGTATTCACCCGCTGCCATATACAGAGTGAACAATAGCAAAAAGCCAAGAAAAAAGTTCATTGCCGGACCGGCGATGAGCACTGCCATTTGAATCCAGCGCGGCTTCGACTGAAATTCCCAGGGTTTCCCCTTGCCCTCTTCGGGAGCAAAATCGTCCATGCCAGCCATCTTGACATATCCCCCTAATGGCAACCACGAGAGGCAGTATTCGGTCTCGCCAATTTTAATGCCCACGGCTTTGGGCGGAAAGCCAAGTGAAAATGTTTCAACTCTGATACCCGATTTTTTGGCGACCAAAAAATGCCCAAGTTCGTGAACAAAAACCAGTACGCCCAGGACAAAAAAGAAGTAGAGAAGATCGACGATCACGGGAAACCTCGTTTCTATGATTCAAGTGAACAAATCAGTTCGTTTGCACGGACTCGCCCCCAGCGGTCTGTGTCAAAGATCGCCTCGAGGGTATCTTCAGATGCCTCGTGTTCATCAAGGGTTTGTGCAATCACACGAGGGATATCGAGAAATTCGATGCGGCCATCGAGAAAAGCATACACGGCGACTTCATTGGCAGCGTTGAGTGCAGCAGGCGCAGTTCCGCCCTGTTCTACGGCCTGATATGCCAATTGAAGACAGGGAAATCGGTCGGTATCGGGCTGGAAAAAACTCAATGTGCCGACCTTTGTCAGATCCAGACGTTCAACCTGTGAAGGTAGCTTTTCGGGATGCACCAGAGCCTGATGAATGGGCAACTGCATATCGGGTGTACTCAGGTGCGCCATCATGCCGCCATCCACGTATTCGATAAGACAATGCACAATAGACTGCCGATGAATAATCACATCGATTTTCGAGATCGGCAAATCGAGAAACCATTGCGCTTCGATCACTTCAAAGCCTTTATTCATCAATGTAGCGGAGTCAATCGTAATTTTTGGTCCCATCTGCCAGGTGGGATGATTGAGTGCCTGGTCGCGTGAAACACGCGCCATTTGCTTTTGCGTATAGTTAAAAAAAGGACCGCCCGAGGCGGGCAGTAAAATGCGTTTGACCTCGTCTCGGTTCGTCTCTTGCAACGATTGCCACAGCGGCGTTGTCTCACTGTCGATCGGCAATAATGTGGCGCCGGTCTGTTTGGCCCATGCAGTTACCAGATGCCCCGCGACAACCAGTGTCTCTTTATTGGCAATTGCCACATCTTTGCCCGCGCGTACAGCAGATAGCGTAGGTCGAAGCCCCACGCCTGCCGCCAGGCCGTTAATGATCAGGTCGGTATCGGGATCGACAGACAAGTCCTGCAAGCCCGCGCTGCCTTCGAGCACTTCAATGTCCAGTGGGGCAAGACGCGCCTGGACCTCTTTTGCCCCCTGGGCAATACAAACGCGCTTAGGGCGCCAGTGCTCGGCTTGTTCACACAACAACTCGGCATTGCGTCCGGCACATAAACTCACCAGTTCAAATCGGTCGGATAGGCTATTCAGAACACGCAGCGTGTTTGTGCCGATAGAGCCTGTGGATCCGAGAAGGGCAACGCGTTTTATCATAAAAGTTGGAAATAAAGATAAATGAGCGGAAAAACAAAAAAAACACTGTCAAAGCGATCCAGTACACCACCGTGTCCAGGGATCAGTTCCGACGTATCTTTGACGTCCATATCTCGTTTAATCATGGATTCAACGAGATCTCCCAAAGATGCCCCGATGCCAATGAGAAGGCCGAGTATGAGGCTTTGGGTTATATTAAATAATTCAAGTATCTGCGCGCCAAGTCCTATGACGAGAAGCGCGGATAGAAGACCTCCGATGAATCCTGCTTCGGTCTTTGCCGCGCTGATGGTAGGGAAGGGGTGCCATCGACCAAACCACCGTCCAAAAAAATAGGCCATTGTATCATTGGCCCAAATCCCCAGTAAGAGGAGAACAGCAACTTGCCCCTGTTCTGACGCACCAAAGGGCAATGAGTTTCTCACTATGAGAACAAAACTGCCCAAAAAACCGACGTAAAGTACACCTAAAAGCGTGCCTCCCGCATTGAGCAGGCGATAGCCTGCAGTGTCTCGAAACAGGGCTGTGCTAAACATTAAAAGCAATAATACGAGAAAAAAAAATGCGAAAGCATTTGGCCCAATAGCAAATGCTACAACACACCAGGAGAGAGATATAACAATGCCAAACCCCGTCCAGGGTTGTAGCCCTTTCTGAGATAGCATGCGATAAAATTCCCAGGTGCCTATAGAGACCACACCGCACCACATTATAAATAGCCAATAGTCACCCAACCAGAATAACACCACCAAAACTGGACCAAAAACGGCGGCTGCCAATACGCGCTGGATTAGATTGGACTTTGCCACAAGTCCTCCGAAGACCCATTGGTTTTGCTTGCGAGCGTTTCATTGCGCAATTGAAGTCCTGTTTTGCCAAACCGCCGTTCTCGTTTTTGATAACTGCGGATGGCTTTGTAGAGGTGCTCGCGCTTAAAATCGGGCCACAGCACATCTGTAAACCAGAATTCTGTATAAGCACACTGCCAGAGCATAAAATTGCTCAAGCGAACTTCACCGCTGGTGCGAATCAATAAATCGGGGTCGGGCAAGTTACCCGTATAAAGGCGTTTGGAAAATAAATCGGCATCAATTGCATCTGGTGAAATGCGCCCCTGTGCGACATCGACAGCAATGCTTTGTACGGCTTGAAGAATATCGCTTTTGCCGTCGTAGCTCAACGCGAGATTAAGCGTTAGTCCTGTATTGTTAGCTGTTTCGCGAATGGCATTTTCAAGTGCTTTACGCGAGTGCTTGACCAGTCGATCCGTATCGCCGGTTGCAATGAGGCGTACGTTGTTTTCCTGCAACTCATTGAGTTCTTCGTGTGAACAGTCGCGCAACAATTGCATCAGTGACAACACTTCTGACCAGGGCCGACGCCAATTGTCTGTGCCAAAGGTGAACAGGGTGAGAATATCTATTTCGAGTTCGCCACAGGCGCGCACAATATCGCGCACGGTTTCGCGGGCAGACCGATGCCCATCTGTGCGGCGCAAATCTCGTTGTTGCGCCCACCGTCCATTGCCATCCATTATTATTGCAATGTGCGACGGCAGGTTGCCTCGCGCTTTTAGCTTATCTTGAAGCTGATTACAACTGCGAGAACCGTTTATGTGTGTGTCTTTCATATTATTAACAATGAAAAATTCAACTTGCCCGCCCAAATGCAGATAAAATATCATTAAAAATGTTGTGAAATTTTAACAGTTTAATTTATTAAAGTCAAGCGAGAAGCGGATGAATTGAGAATTGGGAATTGAGAATTGGGAATTGAGAAGCGGTGTACAACTGCGTCCAGACCTGTTCATTAAGGGTTAGGGGCTGGGCGGGCTGACTACTGACTACTGACTGCTGACTACTTATTATGACAAAGTTAGATCTGAAACGTCGCCTTCGCGCCGAGCGTATCCAAATGCTCGAACGGGCTGTTCACGAGAAGAGTTTGCGTATTTATCGCCGGTTGATCGATATGCCAGCATACCAACGTGCACGGCGTATTGCCTGTTATGTGTCCATAAAAAATGAAGTGGATACGAGAACAGTGATTCAAAAAACAATTGGCAGCGGCAAGCAGGTGGGAGTACCTGTTACACGGGAAGAAGGGAGCATGGATTTTCAAGAGATTTTGGGCCTGAGTGATCTGCGACCTGTGCGTTATGGCTTGCGCGAACCAGCTCCAAATCCCGAAATGGTGCTATTGCCTCATACCATTGACCTCGTCCTTATTCCGGGCATCGCTTTTGATCGCCTGGGTCATCGGATTGGATCGGGGGGGGGATATTATGACCGATTTTTGGCACAGACTGAAGCTGTTCGGATCGGTTTATCTTATGGTTTTCAGATTATAGATCGCGTGCCTGCCGAGCCACACGATGTTAAGATGGATTTAATCATAACCGAAAACGAAGTCATCAGAATTTAGCGAATGGAGGACACATGCCTATAATTCTTTCACCTGCACAGGTGCGCGAGATTCTTGCACAACATCAAGCCTGGATAGCGTCCAATGGAACAGCAGGAGCGCGCGCTGATCTGGCGGGTGCAAATCTAAACCGCGCAGAATTGCAAAATGCCGCATTACAACGTGCCGATATGCGCGAAGCCATTCTCAGTGGCGCGCAGTTACGGGGTGCTAATTTATCGGGTGCGAACTTACAGCGCGCGCGTCTTTTACAGGCCAATTTGCGCGATGCAAATCTCGAAGGTGCCGATCTGTGTGGGGCGTTTTTGCAGAATGCGACCCTCACGAGAGCAAATATGAAAGGCGCACAGGTATCGCCGTCTGATTTGGAATTGGCAGATCTCAGCGGTGCAAATATGGAAGGCGCAAATTTTGAGGAGGCAAAATTGGTGGGGTGCAATTTGCGAGGAGCTAAATGCAAAAGTGCGAATTTTTACAAGGCCAATTTGTCAGAGGCTATATTGGTCAAAGTGGATTTCGAAACTGCCATCTTGCGTACAGCCGATATCCGAAAATCGGATTTGACCGACGCCAATTTGAGGGGAGCTAATCTGCAAAGTGCCAGACTTCAGGATGCCGATCTCGTCAAAGTGGATTTGCGCCAGGCCAATCTCCAGCGCGCCCGCATGCAGAAAGCCGATCTCTACAAAGCCCAGTTTGATAATGCCGATATGCGCGGTGCCGATGTTCGGGATGCGATTGGCTTTTCACAAAAACATCTGGATGTGGTGAGGTGGGATGAGAAGACGAAGTTGAGGGATTGAGAGGGAAAAGAAAAGCAGGTGGTCGGGATATGACCACCTGCTTTTATGTACTTCTAAAAACGACTTACAATATTACACATCGAAATAAAGAGCGAATTCGTGTGGATGAGGACGCTGGTTGATGGCGTCAACTTCGTTTTCGCGCTTGTATTCGATCCAGGTTTCGATCACGTCGTCAGTAAAGACATCTCCCTTGAGCAGGAAGTCGTGATCCGCTTCCAGAGCGTCGAGGGCATCGGACAGCGAGCCCGGTGTCTGCGGGATGGATGCCGCTTCTTCGGGTTCGAGATCGTAGAGGTTTTTGTCGAGTGGTTCCCCTGGATCAATTTTGTTCTGAATGCCGTCCAGACCAGCCATCAACATTGCCGCAAAAGCCAGGTAGGGATTGGCACTCGGATCCGGACACCGGAATTCGACGCGCTTGGCTTTGGGACTTTGAGAATACACCGGGATGCGTACTGCAGCACTGCGATTGCGCTGCGAGTAGGCGAGATTGACCGGAGCTTCATATCCGGGTACCAGACGCTTAAACGAGTTGGTGGTCGGATTGGTCAATGCAATCAATGCATCGGCGTGTTTGAGAATGCCGCCGATATAGTGCAGAGCCATTTCGCTCAGGCCCGCATATCCCGATCCGGCAAAGAGAGGGTCATCGCCTTTCCAGATGCTTTGATGTGTGTGCATGCCCGTGCCATTGTCTTCAAACAGAGGCTTGGGCATAAAGGTGGCGGTTTTACCGTGTTTGTGCGCCACGTTTTTGACGATGTATTTGTACCACGTCATTCGGTCGGCGCATGTGACCATCGGACAGAACCGAATGTCGATTTCGCCTTGGCCGCCAGTTGCCACTTCGTGGTGGTGAACTTCGATATCAATGCCGACCTCTTCCATGGTCAGTACCATTTCCGTGCGTATATTTTGCAACGTGTCGTGAGGCGGCACGGGGAAGTAGCCTTCTTTGTGGCGAGGTTTGTAACCGAGGTTGGGACCTTCATCTCTGCCCGAGTTCCAGTAGCCCTCAACTGAATCTACGCTGTGAAAGGCGTGGTTTGATCCTTCGCCAAAGCGCACATCGTCAAAGACAAAAAATTCGGCTTCTGGACCAAAGAATGCCGTATCGCCAATGCCCGTAGATTGCATATAGGCTTCGGCTTTTTGGGCGACCGAACGCGGATCGCGCGAATAGCCGCTTTTGGTGATGGGGTCGGCGATATTGCAAATCATTACGAGCGTTTTTTCCTCGAGGAAGGGATCGATATCCGCCGTGGCGGGATCGGGTATGACGAGCATGTCCGATTCGTTGATGGCTTGCCAGCCGCGGATACTGGATCCGTCAAAGCCGAGTCCGTCTTCAAAGGTTTCTTCTTCGACCTCGGAGGCCATGACAGTAAAATGCTGCCAATGTCCGGGAAAATCGGTAAAGCGAAAATCGACGACTTTAATGCCCTGATCTGCGATCATTGCAAGAACATCTTGTGGCGTTTGGGCCATATTTTGCTCCTTTCATTGTTGAGAAAAGTGGCCTGTATTGTAAATGAAAAGATCGACAGTTTTGCCGACCCAATATATCGGCTACGGAATATAGATGGTGTTTGTTTCCGCGTGATTTCTCATGTATTAAATGTGTGTTACACTGTCGGGCGATGATGCCCCAAAAACAAGATTCAATTATAGAAAAATGCGAAAAAAACAAGGCTTAATTATAAACATTTCTCTATAAGTTGCAAGATAATTTTTTTATTGAGAAAGCGGTTGCCTTTCAATGGGACATGTTCTACATTTTCCGAAATGAGATGCTACGTCGTGTTGTCTCTGATTATCACCCTCTTCAGGAGGATTTTATGCCGCGGTTGAATTCTCACAGATTGTTTGCTGTTCTGGTTATTGTTTTTGTTGGATGGGGACAGGCCGATGCCCGTCCTTTCCGCGTAAGTCAGCTACCCAATGGCAGTATGATCGGGTGTGCTTCGTGCCATGTGAATCCAGGTGGCGGTGGTACTCTTACATCTTTTGGTAGTGCTATCAACAGCAATTATCTAACGCAGCCCGGTCGCAGTGGTCAGGTTGTGTGGAATGCCATGCTCGCAATGCTCGATTCTGATGGCGATGGCGTGTCCAATGGTCAGGAATTGGGCGATCCGGATGGCGATGGTACGGTAGATCCAGGTATTCAGGTGACAAATCCTGGAGATCCCAATAGTTTTATGCAGATGCCACCGTCCGGAGGTGCGCCTTCGGCGACTTCTGTTGTGATTGGCGGCGTGACAATCTCGGAAGCGATGATGGGTAGTATGATGGGGGCACTCGTGCCGAGTGGGATGCAGCCGATTGAAATTACATTTGATCAGCCACTCATTGTCACTCTTGACCCGGTAGAAGGGATTGCGATTGAAAATGTGGAGATTTTGACATTTCCCATTGCTTTGCTCGCAACGGCAACGGATTTGGCCGTCAGCGAAGATCGCCTGAAAGTGACAGCCACCCTCAATTTGTCCGCAGATGAGACCTATCAGATGATCATTGGTGGTTCGGGCGCGATGGTGACGTTGAATGACATACAGCAGTATTTCTTCGGGACGGTGGCATTGCCAGATGCCGTTGTCTCCGGGACCGCTGTCCTGCCGCAAGGTGTGCAGATCAGTGAACCGGGGGTGGCCGCCCTGTACAAGCCCGACGTATTGGCTGCGTTGCTCGCTTCTGCTGGTGATGACGAGGATCTCTTTGCTCTGGCTTTATCCGCTATTGTGCGCGTTTCTCCCCTTAGTCCTGCTGAATCCTTCCCGGAACAACTGGCGTTTGCGTTGCAACATGTGCCGGATGGGGCGTATGCCCTCAATCTCAGTCAAGATGTGGTTGATGGAGATGGAAATGTTGTGACGATGTCTCATTTTTCTGGCATCAATCCCTTCACAGGTGAAATTGATCCCGGGGCACTGATTCAGGTTGTCAATGGTGCCAGTGTAACTGATTTGCAAATTATGCTGCAAACGGATCCGGAGCCCGTTGACATTAGAGAGGTCAGTGTTCAAAGTGTAGATGCTGAAAACAATTCGTTTTTCATTCAACGCAATGGTCAACAGGTGCGCGTGGATGCCTCACAAGCTCTGATGATTACCCTCGATCAGAGGAATCCTGAGGATATTATCGCAATATTCTTTTCTGGCAATGTTGAGGATCTCATCCAACTTATTTTTCCCATTACCGACTTGATGCCGGGTGATACGGTTTCCTTACTCGGATTCCCTATTTCCGAGACCGCAATTCAAGCGTTAATCGTGATACGCCAGGCGCCGTCTCAGACGCGCAGTGCTGATCTGGATAGTGATGGAGATGTCGATTTCTCCGATTTCCTGCTTTTTGTCGCTGCTTTTGGCACGAGCGAGGGAGGAGCGGGATACAATGCTGCGGCTGATTTGGACAGGGATGGTACGGTCGCATTCTCAGACTTTTTGATCTTTGCCAATGCCTTTGGCAAGCCGGTGGGTTGAAAGTGAAAAATAAGCATGTCTGAACTCGGAAACGGGTTGGTCAGGTAAGTCGGCCAGCCCGTTTTTTGATGGGGCTTGACAATCGCTGGCTCTTCCTATATATATCATAGACTAAGCTGTATCAACTATATATCATAGACTAAGCTGTATCAACGCGGATAGGTCGTTTTTTCCCCTTTCATCCAGGCGGAAAGGGATGTGCAATGACCGAACTGACACTTCGGGAAAAAGCAATTCTCGACATTTTAATTGGCACTTATGTCACCACAGGCGAGCCGGTGGGGTCGCGCACAATTTCCAAGATGGATTTGGGACTCAGCGCGGCAACCATTCGAAACTCGATGGCCGATCTCGAAGAAAAAGGCTATTTGTACCAGCCTCATACTTCGGCGGGTAGGGTGCCGAGCGATAAGGGATATCGGTACTATGTCGATATGCTGATGAATCGGGAGGAACTCGCCGAGGCTGCGCAGCAGTCTATTCGGGATAGTGTTGAGCGGTTGCGAGAAGGCAACGCCGACGATTTACTGGTGCAAGTGTCCAAAGTTTTGGCCGATGTATCGCACAATCTGGGCATTGCTCTTGGTCCCCAATTCACCCAGGGCATTTTTGAGCGTTTAGAAATGCTCAAGTTGAGCGAATCCAAGCTGTTGATGGTGATGACTATTCGGTCTGGACTGGTCAAGACTATGGTTGTCGAAATCGACTCAGAAATTGAGGGGGATGAGTTAGAAGAAACGCGGCGGGTGGTCAACCAGCGGCTTTCTGGACTTACGATAGGCGAGATTATGGCGTCTGTGAAAGAACGGCTTGCATCTGCATCGTCCGGGTCTCCCAAGCTGTTGCGTTTGCTTGCCAATAGTGCCGATCATCTGTTCAGATTTCCAAGCAGTGCCGATCTGCATATGGATGGCACGCGCAACTTTTTTGGTCAGCCCGATTTTTCCAGTGAACGCCTTGCCGGTCTGATTGGCATGCTGGAAGCTCGTGAATATGTGGCGCATTTGTTGAGTGATCGCGCGCGCGATGCGGGTATTTCCATCACGATTGGCGATGAACACGAATCGCCCGCGCTCAAGGATTGCAGTTTGCTGACTTCTACGTATTCGGTGGGCAATGTGTCGGGTGTTATCGGGATTATTGGGCCAACGCGATTGCCCTATGGGCGGCTCGTTCCCCTGGTGCAGTATATGGCAAATTTAACTGAAGAGATGCTGGACCGCAGGTAAGGTAAAGGAGTTGTTGAAAAATCATGGCGCAGAAGAAAGAAAAAAAAGAAGAAACACCGCTGGAAGAAAAAGTGGTGGAAAATGAGGCGGCGGTGGAGGCTGAAGATGTAGAGATGGCAAAAAATGGGGTTAATGGTGAGGCCGATCAATCGGAGGAGCCAAAGGAAAAGATAAAGGTTACTCCCTTATTTTTGGCTCGCGAAGAAGCCGAAATGTACAAGGACCGATGGATGCGTCTTGCCGCTGAGTTTGAGAATTACAAAAAACGCAGGGCACGAGAATTTGAGATCCTTATAGAATCTGCCAGCGAAGATGTAATTCGCGATTTATTGCCCATTTTAGATGGGGTTGGTCGCGCATTGGCACACAGCGAAAATGGGGATACAGAGTCGGAGGGATTTCAAGAAGGCATAAAAATGATTATGGAGCAATTTCCGCGCGTGCTCTACAATCGCAATCTGAAAGAAATAGAGACGGTTGGAAAACCATTTGACCCTACTGTGCATGAGGCATTGATGCAAATGCCATCGGAAATCCACGATGCCGGTATTATCTCAGAAGAGATTGAGAAAGGATATAGCCTGGGGGATAAGGTGCTGCGTCCGGCGAAAGTGGTGGTAAGCCAGGGCACACCCGCACCGGAGGCCCCGAAAGAGGACGCGGATACAGATAAAAGTTAGACTGATAAAATGAACAGGGTCGCAACAGCGCGGCTCTTTTTGCATGTTGATGGGAAAGGTCAATGGCCAAAAGAGATTATTACGAAATATTGGGGGTGGACCGCGGGGCTTCAGAAGATGAGATTAAGAAGGCTTATCGCAAGCACGCGCTGAAATATCACCCGGATCGCAATAAGGACAATCCCCAGGCAGAGGAAATGTTCAAAGAAGGTGCCGAGGCTTATGAAGTGCTGATGGATGCACAAAAGCGACAGGCGTATGACCGCTTTGGGCACGAAGGCGTCAGCAGTACCTTCCGGGGCGGTGGCTTTCAGTGGTCAGACTTTTCGCATGCCGGTGATTTTCAAGATATTTTTTCCAATCTGGATGAGATCTTTGGCGGAGGCATTTTTGGCGATTTGTTTGGCCGGCGCAGCCCACGGCGGTCAAATCGCGGTGAGGATTTGAGGATTTCGATCAGTCTGACCTTAGAGGAGATTGCTGAGGGCGCTCAAAAAACCATTCGACTATCGCGTTTGGAAACCTGTGATACGTGTGGAGGTGCTGGGGCAAAACCGGGAAGTGCGCCCGTAACATGCGATATGTGTGGTGGCGTGGGACAGATTCGGCAGGCGACGCGCTCCTTGTTTGGGCAGTTTGTCAATGTCACAACTTGCCCGCAGTGCAATGGCAATGGAAACGTGGTGCGCGAGCAATGTGACAGTTGCCACGGACAAGGACGAGTGAAGAAGCAGAAGGACCTTTCGGTCAATATCCCCGCAGGTATTTCCGAAGGCAATTATATTCCGCTGCGGGGGCAGGGCAATGCCGGGCCAAATGGCGGGCCTGCGGGCGATTGTATGGTCTTTGTCGAAGAAGAAGAACACGAATATTTTGAAAGACACGGTAACGATATTGTGTACGATTTGCCCATCAGTTTTAGCCAGGCAGCTCTGGGAGCAGATATAGAAGTGCCGACCCTGACTGGTCGCGTGAGTATGAAGATTCCTGCGGGTACACAATCGGGGCGGATTTTTAGATTGCGCGGCAAGGGCATTCCCGAATTGGATGGATATCGCACGGGCGATCAACTCGTGCGCGTGGCGGTCTGGACGCCGGCAAAATTGAGCCGGGAAGAAGAGGAGTTGTTTGCCAGGCTTGCCAAATTGGAAAACATACAGCCCCCAGAGGGTGGGAAAGGTTTTTTTGAGCGCTTTAAAGAAGCATTTGGAGGATAGTGTACTTCACACGGAAAACAGGCGAGCGGTCCAAATTTTTGTTTGGGCCGCTTTTATATATGGAGGGTTCATGAAACAGGTATTGGGTATGGTATTATTGTGTCTGATCGCGGCATGTGTTGGGGAGGAAAAAAAGAAAGAGCAGATTGCGACGCGACAAAAATCGGATACGCCAATGGGCGCATGGTTTATGTATGCCGGGAGCGAGACCGGGATACGTGGAGAAGATGATCTGGATCGAGAAATTACCATTCTCGTACTCAGCGACAGTACGTATTCACTGACGGTGCAGGAGCCCCATATTCAAAGAAATTTTGTGGAAAAAGGGCAAGTGGTTTACGATATGCGCAATGGGCAGATCAAGTTTACCGTGCATACTTCCACAGGTGTGGATTTTAGTGGGACAGAACCTCGAAAGCTGGTTGATGTAGATCCCCTGGTGCCCTGGCAACGCGACCCGGGAACAGAATATGTGATGATTTGGCGATTGGAGCGACAAGGGGATGAGAGCGGCGAAAATATGCGGGATGTGATGGTGCTCTCGGCAGAGGGGCACGAAGCATCGTATTTTGCACGCCTGAGAGAGAATCGGGAGGGAAGCGCTGTTTTAGACGCGCAGATGAAAAGCGGGGATAAGTGATGCGTATTCTGGGTAACAACCTCATCCCCGCTGATATCTGCATTGTGAACCGCTTATCCAGCAACTTCTTTGGCCAGTTCAATGCATCGCACTAGAAATGCGTCATACGCGGCTTTAAACTCAGTGGTGGTTTTTTGAACCGATCCGAATTCGGGCCAGTCGCCGGGTTCCATGCCCCGCGTTTGCCAGCCGCTCAGATCAATTTGAACTTCGTTCTCGAGAAAATCCTTTAGAGAGGGCGTCAGATCGTAGCCCTTCTGAAAATCGGGTAATTCGTAAAGTCGCTGTGTCACACCGGGTTCGTATTCTTGGCCGATTGATTCCCTGAGTTCACCCAGGTCAAAATTGGGTGCTTCTGACACGAGTTGAACGGCGCGTTGATGGTTGGGAAATTCTGTATGGCACATGTTTGCGCCCAGTGCGTGAAGCGTGTCATCGGGGACGCGTTTGGACGCGGGCAACACGTCCATTGAAGCCAAAATCCACTGTGACTGATCTTCTGACAAACCGTAGGTGTCTGACAAGTAGGTAGCCCATTTGGGCCGATTTTCAGGCGCGTAGAAAATCCAATGTACGCGCCGTGCAATAACCGTCCCCGCTTTTTTTAGATCGGCTTCGAGTTGCACTATTGCTTCTGAAGACTGACCGGCTGCTTCGGCAACGTTTAAGATTACGGGATGATCCAGGGATTTCAGGTGGGCATAAGAACATATTTCTACCACTTGTTCGGCCAATGTCCCTTCGGGTATATCGATTTCCAGATCAGAAGCGAGTTCGGCGAGCAATTCACAGGCGCGATCTTCTGATAATGCGCCGAATAACTTTTCGGCTTCTACCTCGCGCAAATGGCTTACAAACCGTCCACCCATATTCGTTTCATAAGTTCTCACCACTTGCTTGCCGGCTTGTGCAGCTCTGGCTTTGCCTTCAAAGGCATCGATGACGAGTTGCACTTCCTGTGCCACTGTGTAAACGACTGTGTTATTTGTGCCAATGCCTTCACTGTTGAGCACGGTCGTAATTTTTCGCGCTGCTTCGTGTCCACCACCGACCTTGAATACGATATTGGGATCCAGGGTTATATCGCTGACGCCCAATAACTTGTCATATCCCTTCAAATAGTCATCGGCAATGCGATATGCGTTGCGCGCATCTTCGATGCTGGCATCGGCCTGATCAGCGATATTGGGATTGAGTTGAAAACTCACCATGTAGTCTTTCAGGTCTGTGTGCATCGCCAGAGGCCGAAAGATTGAAAGATTGGGCCACAGCGCAATCAGTGTGGCAGCCATTACAATGTCATCGGCATATTTTTCGGGATCGGCTTTCCACTCGTTGTGCCTGGCGATTTCGGCTTTGAGTTCATCGTCCAGCGAGGGGTCTTCGTCAAATGCTTTGGCAGCCAATACCGGATTTGTGGAGACCTGACAAAAGCCGTAGTGTCGCAAGTACTCCAGACCGCGCGCAAAGTCATTGCCAAATTTACAGATATTTTCACCGATCATCTGCCAGTACACACCGCCGCGCATATTGGTTTTGAGCAATTCCAGAAATGACCGGGCGGGATTGCCCTCATTCAGATTTGACTCAATTCGCTCGGCTAATAATCCCGAAAGACTATCGGATAGGTTCACGGATTTCATGTCGGACAAAAGGCCATTTACAACACTTGTCGCGTGATCGCCTTCCAGATTATCGAGCGTGTCCAACACGCTGTCGAGTGCTACATCTATTTCATCAGCGTCATATCCAACAATCTCGGCATCGCGTCCAACAAAATTCATACCCAACTGAATCAATGTTTTGCAAATTAAATCGCCAGAGGCCCCGCTATTCTCAATTGCATCTAAGAGTTTATCTACGCGGCTTTGCAAAGACCCCGCTTGCGGTGAAATTAAAATCCGGTCTGCCACAGCAAGGGTTTGTCCGGCATCAAATGCCGCCTGCACATCAACATTCATGAATTTCCTCCTCTTTTGCGTTTTACATCTTAGTTTTGCGTCTTACCTTTCTCATCTCAACCCCAATACATCGCGCATGTCGTACATCCCAGGGTCGGCTTCGACGGCAAAGGGGATGGCCCGAATCACGCCGGAGGCGAATGTATCGCGACTCTGAGCGCGGTGGGCGAGTTCGATGGTTTCTCCAATGCCCCCAAACATGATCGTGTGCTCGCCGACAATATCGCCAGCGCGAATGGCGTGTACGCCGATTTCTTCGCGTGTTCGTGCGCCCGTATCGCCATAGCGACCATATACGCCCACTTCTTGCAAGTTGCGATCCAATCCCCTTGCTGCGGCTTCGGCCAGTGCATAAGCCGTTCCCGAAGGCGCGTCGGTTTTAAACCGGTGGTGCGCTTCGACAATTTCTGCATCGTAATCGCCGCCCAAAATGCGCGCGGCTTCTTCGACGAGTTGCACCAGCACCGTTACTCCTACGCTAAAATTGGGCGCGAATACACAGGCGACATTTTTTAAGGCATGTGTCATGGTCTCTACCTGATCGGGAGACAAACCCGTTGTGCCAATGACCATCGGCACGCCAGCGCGTCCCGCTATTTCTGCTGCGACAACTGTCGGGTCAGGAGGCGCGGTGAATGCCGTGATTACATCGACATTATCCGCCATCGCCTCGACAGTATCCACTACTGATATACCTTTGGGAGGAACGCCTATGACTTCACCAATGTCTTTTCCAATTACGGGATGACCTGGAAACTCGATTCCACCACCCAAATCTAAACCATCGGCTTCGAGGGTCAGATGAGAAATACGCTGTCCCATCCGCCCGGCAATACCACAAATACCTACTTTAATCATAAGTGCTCCAAAAAATAGTAGGTGCGGGTTTCAAACCCGCACCTACTGATCAATACACCAGTCCTTCCAGTACCGTATCATCGTTCAAGCGTTGCGCTACGTCTGTACCAAAGAATGATGCTACGGGTGCAAATACCTCCGGGTTATTGGCCTGTACTTCGCGGGCAATTTCCAGCACGATATCCAGTCCAGCGCGGTTCATTTTTCCCAATGGCTGGCGACACGGCCCAGCCGGCATGCCCAAAATATTCATCAGGGTTTTTACCGGCAATGGGTTGCGCGCCTTGACTTCTGTCGCGCCATAAGGTGTTTGTTCTTCGGACACAACGCCGACCATACCAAATAAGGGTTTCAGTGCAGCGTGCAGGCGGTCTGCTTCGTCCATGTCTCCGCTTTGAAGGGCATGTACCATTTTTGTCACAGGACCAGGTGCCACATTGGAAATCACACTGATTACACCCGCGGCGTCAATCTGGTCACTGGTCATCATGTCATAAGTTTTGTCGTCGTCACCGGACATGATCGAAAACGCATCTCCGCAACATTCGCGGGTGCGCGCCATGTTGCCCAGATCGCCTGTGGCCTCTTTCACAGTGTTCACATTTTTGTATTCGGAAAACAAGATACCGAGGTCTTCGGGGAGCAATTTCGTGCCGGACCGACCGGGTATGACATAGGGGATCATGTCCAATTCGGGAAATGCACGGGCCACGGGTTCGACGTATTCTTTGCGAATTTCCAGAGAACTCGGTCCGTTGTAATAGGGATCGACGAGCAGGATGGCGTCCGCACCCACTTGCGCGGCGTATTCGGCTGCTTTTAAGGTTTTTGCCGTGGAGTTGCTGCCAGCTCCTCCAATGGCGCGGCACTGCTCTCGGGCCTGGCTGCACACTACGCGTGTAATCAAGCTTTGTTCATCATTGCTCAGGGTTGGACTCTCAGCCGTCGTGCCGCAGGCCAAAAGGCCATCAATCCCTTCAGAAATCTGAAATGCCACCAGTTTTTCCAGACCATCCTGGTCCAGGGCATGGTTGGCAGTCAGGGGTGTGATTAAGGCCGTATGACATCCTTGCAACATAAAAACCTCCAGTTTCTGCACTTTGCGATAAAAAAAGCGCCGGCTTCTCAAGGGTATCGATCGCCAGACGCTAAACGCAGCAGAAAATCTCGCGAACAAGAGAGCTCTCCACGGAAACTTTTCCCGTGACAGTTCAGCAGATATTATCCACTGAACCAGCCCTGCCCTGTGGCGAAACAGGCCAGGACTTCGGCGAACGATCCCTTTTTGTTGGCACAGTGGAGCAGTACTCCGTTTCGCCTCCTGCGCCGCATACTGATGATCGCTCGCGCCTCTACCCTTGCGGAACGGAAAGGTAGCCAACCACATTCGGGCTGTCAAGGGTAAAGAGGTGACAGGACACATCTCTACGCTAATTGCTGGAGTTCTTCCATTAATTCATCGTCGATATCCACACCCGACTGTATCCGCATCGCGCGTTCTCTGAAGGCGCGCTCACCCGGGATCAAGATTTCGGTTACGCCATCTGCGGACATTGAATTTTTAATGGCGTGGATGACTTCGCTAACGCCCGATTGAAAAATGTCCATTCCCAAAAAAATTGAGGGATCAATGGCCAGCATGAAAATCCCGTAATTTTTTCCCATTTCAGGTACAGGTGCAGCATTGAGCAACACACCAGAAAAGATTTGAATCATTACACTTAAAGCGTATCCTTTGTGTTCGCCAAAGGGCAATGCCCCACCCGCGCGCGCTTGCTCGGGGTCGGTTGTAGGCTTGCCATCTGGTCCCAGTGCGCGTCCTGCGGGAATTTCTTTGCCGTCTTTGAGTGCCACCAAAATTTCGCCATTGGTAATTGCCGCGCATGAAAAATCGACCAGTACCTGGCCTTCTGCTGCGGGGAATCCCGCTGCTATGGGATTTGTTCCAAGTATGGGCTGTTGCCCGCCCCAGGGGACAATGCGCGGGCCTGTGTTGCACATAACCAGTCCGACCAGTCCTGTATCGGCAATCATCGAGGCGTAATATCCCAGCATTCCGCTGTGGCTCGTATCGCGCGTCCCTACAACGCCGACTCCACTTTGCCTGGCTTTGTCTATCGCGGTGCATGCACACCGATGTGCCACCAGATAGCCCAGATTATCCCGTCCATCGATGAGGGCATAAGCCGGCGCGTCTTTTTCCACTACCACGGGTGATTGAGTGCCTTGAGATACGCGCTCGGCTATGCCGGATAAGCGGATCATCCCGTGTGTTGGGCGCCCGCGCAATTCGGCTTCGATCAAAATATCTGTCACAATATGCGCGTCAGCCACGTCGAGTCCGCGATCGGTCAGAATAGATTGGCATAACGCACGCAAATTTTCGACTTTGACGTTCATGAAGATGATGACCTCCTGAAAGGGGATAAGTGTCACAATATCTATTGACAATATATGTTCATGTTATTACATAAAAAAACAATCGGGCGAGCGCAGAGATATCGCCCCTGCATCCTTTGGGCGGTCACAGGAGCTTGCCCGTAGTGCTTGCCGTATAGAATCATTACGGCACATGCTTATACGGGGGCACTGCCCTTACATTATTATCTGAGGACCACAATGTCCGAACCACAAATTTATACTCTCGACAACGGCATTCGCGCGGTTGTCGAACCCATGCCTGGCGCGCAATCGCTTGTTGTTTCATTTCGTTTTATTTTTGGTGCGAAAGATGATCCCAACGACAGATTGGGCATTACGCGCATTGCAGAAGATGTTCTTTTTAAGGGTACGCCCAGGCATGACGCACGCGCTATATTTGATGCTTTTGACGGTCTTGGGATAAGGCGCAGTTCTTCGACCTCTGTCGAACATACCTCTTTTCTCGCGCAAGTTCTGCCCGACAAATTTAAATCCGCACTCGAACTTTATGCCGAACTTTTTCGCAGTGCGTCTTTTCCCAGTGACCAGATCGAGATCGCCAAGACCATCACTCTTGAGGAACTCAAACGCCTGGAGGACAACCCCATACAACAAGCCATGTATATGGCTTATAAGGCGGGGCTTGGCTCACCGATGGGCAGGCTTCCCCTTGGAGAACCCGATACAGTGTCGGCTATTACACCTGCGGGTGTTCGCCGCCATTGGGATGCACATTGCAGGCCAGCCCATCTGCTCATTGGGGTTGCAGGCGGTCTGGTTGCGGAGAGTGTGATCGAGACTATTGGCGATGTTTTTGGTGGGTGGACAGGTGAATCAGCGGACAGCGAGGGGGTCCATCCCATTTCTGTTGCTGACCGCAGTGTACATCATGAAAAGCCATCGGAACAAGCCCATATTTGCCTGCTTTCTTGTGGTGTTCCAAGAGGTCACGACCTCTATTACGCGGGGCAACTCGCCATCGCCATTCTTTCCGGCGGTGGATCGAGCCGATTATTTACAGAGGTCCGCGAAAAACGCGGCCTGGCGTATAGTGTGTCGGCTTTTTATCAGGCATACCGCGGTGGCGGTCTGATGGCTGTTTATGCAGGTACCACTGCCGACCGCGCCCAGGAGACTCTGGATGTCTGCCAATCGGAGCTTGCGCGATTGCGCCGCGATGTCACTGCCGAAGAACTCATTCGGGCCAAGACAGTGCTCAAGGGGCGCCTTTTTACCATTGGCGATTTGCCCGAGGGCCGTGCTGGAGGTATTATTGAAGATTTATTTCTCGAGGGCCGCGTGCGAACGATTGACGAAATCGCCGCTGGCATTGATGCCGTTACCCTCGATCAGATTCCGCAATATATTGAGACTTTTCCTCCAGGACCTGGTACATTGCTGGTTTTGGGGCCTCGACCGCTGGAGAATAAAGAGATAATGTAGCGCATAACGCCACCTATTTCTCACAGGAGCAATTTATGGCAACAATTGAGGCAATACAATATTTGTCCCCCACCGATGAGGAGCGCGCTTTTTACGATGAGAATGGGTATATTGTGATTAAAAATGCCATTGAACCCATTGGTCTGGATCGGGTGCGACGGGCGTTTGACCGCCGCGAGTCAGAGACGCTCGCAGAGCGGGAAGAAGAACTCCGGCTCGGCAAGTTCCGAAATGGTTATGGCAATGGGCCGCACGCGCATACTATTCGCCCGGATTTTGACACAGATGAGACCATTCTCGATTTGGCCAATAATCCCAGTGTTATTCCCTATGTGAAAAATATTGTCGGTCCGGATTATCAGGTGATGGAAATGCTCTATCACAATCACCATGCGGGCACCGCTGCACACACGAACTGGCACCGAGACTGGCCGCCCTGGACGCACCCGCAATATACGCTCAAGATTAAAGTTTTTTATTTTATTGACGATCAGACTGAAGACATGGGATGCTTTTCACTGGTACCTGGTACACACACAAATCCGGATTATCCGACCAAAGAAGAATATTCGGGAGATGCTCTGGAAACCATGCCCAATATGAAGAAGATGGCTCTCAATGCTGGCGATGCCGTGCTGTGGAACGTGGTCTGCTGGCATACGGGATGTGCCAATACCAGTGCAATGGATCGGCGCATCGTTATTTATGGCTATATGCCCTTTTTTGTGAAAAAGTGGATTGCGAGTCCACCGCCGCAAAGCGTTGTCGATTGGGCTGATACGCCCCAAAAGCGACAACTGATGGGTATTCACTGTGTTGCAGGCAGACGCAGTTGGGATCGCACGGATGTGCCCTATTTGCCCGAGCACGAAGCGATTGCAATGGCGAAGAGTTTATAAGCTATCAGCGTTTTACGTTTCACTGTTTTTCCAGGAGCAATTCATGTCTTCACCTTTCTCCACGCATACCCTCGACAATGGTCTCTCGCTTGTTTTTGAAACGATTCCTCGCATTCGCTCGGCTGCGCTGGGTTTTTTTGCCCAGACGGGATCGCGCGATGAAGCTTCAGACCTTTTGGGGATTTCACATTTTCTCGAACACATGTGTTTCAAGGGGACGCCCAGGCGCGACTGGCGGCAACTTTCGCTCGATGTCGATGATCTGGGCGCTATGTGGAATGCCTACACTTGGTGGGAGGGTACGGCCTATTTTCACTGGGTGCAAAGTGATCGGGCGACGGATTCTATCGAGATTCTCAGCGATATGATGCGCGCCAATTTGCCATCGGATGAGTTTGATATGGAAAAGAAGGTCATTCTCGAAGAGATTGCGATGTATCACGACCAGCCCGACGCGCTTATTATCGACGATCTCATTCAAGAGGCTTTTGGCGATCATCCCCTGGGACAGAGTGTGCTGGGTACAGAGGATACGGTGAAGTCTATTACCCGCGATCTGATGGCAGAATATCACCAGCGGCGCTATGGTCCCAATAATCTCACTTTTGTCATTACGGGTGCATTTGATCGCGATGAGATTATTCGAGCCGTTGAAGAACATTGCGGAGACTGGCAGGTGTCTGATCATGGTCGCGAGCAGTCTATCCCGACTTTTCACGCTTCAAACCGCGTTGTGCAACGCGATGGCGTGGCACGCGAACATATCGCGCTCGCGCTTCCCGCGCCGCCATCTTCCGATGATCATGCCCCTACTGCAGATCTGCTTTCTACTTATTTGGGCGCATCGACCAATAGCCGGCTCTACTGGTCTGTTATTCAACAGGGTCTGGCTGATGAAGCGTCGGCGGAGTATATCAATTTTAGCGATGCGGGGCTTTTTTACGTTTATCTGTCTGTGGATCCGCAAAATGTGTCTCAGGTTCTCGATATTGTGCGGCGCGAAATGGCGGATTTAAAAAATGGGATTGATAACGACGCGCTCCAGCGCGCCAAGACCAAGCAGGCCACGGGTATTATTTGCAGTGGGGAAAACGGTCTTTCTCGCTTTTCTCAAATTGTGGGTAGTCTGAGTACTGATACGCCGCTCAAGACGCTCGAGGAAGAACGCGCGGAGATCGATGCCGTTACGCCAGCACGCATTGCCGATTATCTCGAAAAATATCCTCTCGATGCGGATCCCGCACTTGTCGCACTCGGTCCGATGGAAAAATTGAATTAAGCCTTTGGATCCAGCGCGTCTCGCAGACCATCGCCGACCAGATTAAATGCCAGTACTGTGAAAAAGATCGCCCCACCGGGAAAGGTGAGTACCCAGGGTGCGCGCACAATCAGTTCGCGTCCCTGGCTCAACATTGCCCCCCATTCGGGTGTTGGGGGTTGTGCTCCCAGGCCGAGAAAGCTCAGTCCAGCAGCGTCGAGGATTGCTGTTGCCAATCCCAATGTCGCCTGGACGATCAATGGGGCGAGGCAATTGGGCAGGACAGCCACACATAGTATGCGCCAATCCGATGCCCCCAGGGCGCGTGCAGCCATGACATAATCGGTTTCTTTTACGGTTAAGACGGATGCGCGAATCAGGCGCGCATATTGCGGCATGGCCACAATGCCGACGGCTAACATCGCATTTTCCAGGCCGGGTCCCAAAATAGCTACGATGCCGATTGCGAGCAATATGCTCGGAAAGGCAAGTAGCAGGTCCATCATACGCATCAATATTTGATCTATCCATCCCCCCCAGTAGCCAGCGACGACCCCAATGCAGGTGCCCAGTACGAGGGCGATCAGTACGGCGAATACCCCGACGCGCAGAGATATCCGCGCGCCATAGATGACGCGGCTCAATATGTCTCGGCCAAAATCATCTGTGCCGAATGGATGTTCGAGTGTTGGGGGCGATAAGCGATTGTAGAGTGCCTGCGCCATTGGATCGGCAGGGGCTATCAACGGTGCTGCGAAGGCGAGTAGCAAAAAGATACCGATCAATATACTTCCCACAATGGAGAGACGGTTTTTACGCAAGCGATACCAGAGCAATAGCGCGGTGGTTTGCGGTGGTGTTTGTAAGGTGTCTTGAATGTGTGACATTGTGTGTCGTCATTCCTTACCGTATTTGATCCGTGGATCCAACCAGGCGTATAACAAATCTGCGATCAGATTGATGAGGACAAAGGTCGTGGCGACGATTAGTACGCCTCCTTGAATCGCTCGAAAGTCGCGCGCGTAAACCGAGAGAAGCAACCAGCGCCCGACTCCGGGCCAGGCAAAGATACTTTCGGTTAAGACGGCGCCGCCCAATAGATAACCGAACTGCAAACTGATTACGGTTAAGACGGGGATGAATGCGTTTTTCAGTGCGTGGCGCAATATGACAACCCGTTCGGATAAGCCTTTTGCCCAGGCAGTGCGTACATAATCTTCGCGCAAGACTTCCAGCAAACTCGACCGGGTCATGCGCGCGATAACGGCGGCGGGTACTGTGCCCAGTGTTATACCTGGCAAGATTAAATGCCAGAGTGCGTCGCCAAAACCTGGGAGGTCTCCTGCGACCAGGCTGTCTATGAGGTAAAATCCGGTAAATGTGGGGATAAATACATGAGAGCTGAGTCGTCCGGAGACGGGGAATAACGGTAGGGAGACTGCAAGGGCGAGGATGAGCAATAATCCCAGCCAGAAGATGGGCACGGAGACCCCTGCTAATGATGCTGTCATGCCGATATAATCCCACCAGGTGCCGCGTCGAACCGCGGACGTTACACCTGCACCAATGCCGAGTATGCAGGCAAAGATCATGCTTGCGAATGTGAGTTCCATGGTGGCAGGGAAACGCGCCATTAGTTCGACAGATACGCGTTCGTGCGATTTAATGGACCTTCCCAGATCGCCTTGTAGCAGGTCGGATAAATAGCGTCCAAATTGCACATGTAATGGCTGGTCCAGGCCCAGGTCGCGCCTCAGGGCTGCCAGACTTTCGGCACTTGCCCGTTCGCCCAGCATGATCTGTGCGGGGTCTCCTGGTACGAGATGTACCATAAAAAAAACCAGCACTGTGATGCCCAATAGGGTAGGGATCAGTGCCAGTAATCTTTTGAGGATGTAGATGTGCATGAGGAACTATTTCGAGAAGGCGATGAGAATAGAGTTTTAAAAGAGGTATGAACTCAAATATAACTAACCCCTTGACAATCGTGTTATTTATTGTTATTGACAATAAAGCATTATTTATGCCAAAGGGAAAGTAATAAAACTCCAAATAGAGGTATTTCTGATGAGTCAACATAATCTCCCTGAATTAAAGACCTGTTACGTTGACGACTTGAAGATTCCTGATTTTGACGAGAGAAAGACAGTACAGGTCGCTGCCTTATTGGTAAAGAGATTTAACAATAAGTTAGACAGGGGTAAATTGCTCAAGATGATCTATTTGATAGATCGAAAGTCTCTGGAAGATCGCGGTTATCCTGTAACTTTTGATCGTCCTTATAATATGAAATTTGGACCGATACTGAGCCATACATACAGACTCATGGAACAAGGCAATGGCAAGTATTGGAACAGGGTATTTTGGGATCCCGATACGAAACGTCTTATAAAGTTGCGAGATGTTGAAGTTGGTACAGGTGCGTTATCTGAAGCGGATATGGAATTTATAGATAAGGTGATAGAAGAAGTTGGACATCTGTCTTTTCAGGAGCTATCTCAATATACTCACAAGTTGGCAGAGTATGAAGATACAGGTGACACGTCTCGACCTATTGAGTGGAATAATTGGTTGCGTGCGGTTGGGTGGGATGATGACGAAATATTGGATATTCGAGAAGAATTAGATAGCAGAGCAAGTTTTGAGAAAATGGTTGGAGACGCATGGGAATAGCTGGTCAGTGTGTTCTTACTCAAGATGAAATTGGGATACGTAAACATCTGATTATTTTCGTGAGCGACTTTATTCCCGTTGTGCGAGGTGATAAAACAGAGCATTTTGCAATTGCTGTCAATTTGACGACGTTGAAAAACCGGTCGGGGAAGAAGTCCCGCCAGGACACCACAACAATTCTTAAACCAGGCGACCACCCGTTTATCACACGCGATTCGATCATTGCTTATGAATATGCTCGTATTGTGTCAAAATCTGAAGCGTTAAATATGCTAAAAAGTGGCGATAAACGAGAAGACCTGTCTGACGATGTGTTGGCCCGTATTGTTGCGGGGTTGCAAAGATCTAAATATACGAGATTTGAGGTTCGAGACTTTTATAATCGGCATTGTATCTAATCCGCTGTATAAAAGAAACGGCAGTGGGTATTATAGCCCACTGCCGTTCTTTATTTTTTACCCCAAAGGTGGCTTCTCGGTGGTGCGAAAACCGAAGTGTCAAAAATTATTCAAGTGCCCTTTTCTCAAATTATCGCCCACCTTCCATTTTTTTATTCCAAACGGTTCTATCATCCGGAGGGACATCCTCAGTTCTTTGTTTTTCATCGCGGGCTTCGATGCACTAAAATCTACATCAACCCCTCTGCTCTCAAGGGCTGGAATGTGTATGTTGATTGATGTGGCACTCAAGGGGTTGTTCCTTACTTCAACCCAATCTCCCTCACCCAATCCCGTGTTTGCCACCAGCGGCGCGAGGTCTGAGATGCTGTTGTCGTTAAGTTCCAAACCTTTCAGGTTGATTAAGTTAGATATCGGCGTCACATTCGATATACTATTGTCGGAAAGAGACAGCAATTTCAGGTTGATTAAGTTAGATATCGGCGTCACATTCGATATGTTGTTATCATAAAAAGACAGCACTTCCAGACGGGTCGAGTTAGATATCGGCGTCATATCCGCTATGCTGTTGTCGGAAAGTTCCAGCCATCTTAGATTGGTCAAGTTGGATATCGGCGTCACATTCGATATGTTGTTATAGTCAAGTTCCAGCCATTCCAGACGGGTCAAATTAGCTATCGGTGCCACATTCGCTATGCTGTTGTCTTCAAGATCCAGCCATTCCAGCCTGGTCAAGTTAGATAGCGGCGTCACATCCGTTATGTTGTTTTCGTAAAGAATCAGAGCTCTTAGATTGGCCAAGTTAGATAGTGGCGTCACATCCGTTATGTTGTTTTCGGAAAGATCCAGCAATATCAGGTTATTCAAGTTAGATAGAAGCGCCACAAGCGGCGTCACATCTGATATGTTGTTTTCGGAAAGATCCAGGACTCTTAGCCTGGTCAAGTTAGATAGTGGTGTCACATCCGCTATGCTTGTGCCGGAAAGAAGCAGCCATTCCAGACTCGTTAATCCTGACAGTGCAGACATATTCGCTATGCTGTTGCCGGAAAGATCCAGCCTTTCCAGCCTGGTCAAGTTAGATAGCGGTGTCGCATCCGATATCCTGTTGACAGAAACGTTGAAGGAAAAGTTAATCCTTTGTTCTATTAGATTGGTCAAGTATAGCGAAAGGTTGTTGAATAGCTCATAGGTGTTTCCCCCCCACAATCTCCCTTCGTTTCTACCGAGGACCAATTCTGTCAGGTTAATTGCAAACTCAAGCCCGGTCAGATCGCGAATATTCTCATTCGGTGCATAAAGGCGCGTTAAGGTCGCCATCTCTGCCTGAGTGATTGGCGCACCGAATGCCTTGCCGAGACTTTTCGCAATGACCTCATACAGGTTTGCATCCGGAATGACAACGTCCGTTGCACTGCCACCACCAGGGGGCGGAGGGGGCGGGGACACGCCACCACTACGAGTGTAGAGTACACTAACCTCTCTGCTCTGCAGGGCTGGAATGTGTGTGTTGATTGACGTGGCACTCAAGGGATTGTTGCTCACATCAATCTCATCTCCTTCACCCAATCCCGTGTTTGCCACCAGCGGCGCGAGGTCTGAGATGCTGTTGTTGTCAAGTTCCAGCATTTCCAGATTGGTTAAATTAGACAGCGGTGCTATATTCGATATGCTGTTGCTGGAAAGCCCCAGCCATTCCAGACTGGTCAATCCCCTCAACGGCGTCACATCCGATATGCTGTTGGAGGCAAGAGACAGATCTTCCAGATTGGTCAAGTTAGATAGTGGCGTCACATCCGATATGCTGTTGCTGGAAAGCCCCAGCCATTCCAGACTGGTCAATCCCCTCAACGGCGTCACATCCGATATGCTGTTGGCGAAAAGCCACAGCTCTTCCAGATTGGTCAAGTTAGATAGTGGTGTCACATCCGATATGCTGTTGAAGTCAAGCCCCAGCCGTTCCAGACGGGTTAAATTAGATAGTGGCGAAAGGTTGGATATCTCGTTGCTGTTCACCCACTGCCCTCCCACTGCGTCTCCACCAAGGTCCAACTCTGTCAGGTTAATAGCAAACTCAAGCCCGGTCAGATCGCGAATATTCTTGTTCGGTGCATCAAGGCGAGTTAAGGTCGCCATCTCTGTCTGCGTGATTGGCGCATCGCCTGTCTTGTCGAGACTGTCCGCAATGACCGCACGCAGGTTCGCGTCCGGAATGGCAACGTTCGTTGTACTGCCGCCACCGCCGCCACTACCGCCACTACGGGAGTAGCGTACACTACCCCCTCTGCTTTGCAGGGCTGGAATATGTGTGTTGATTGATGTGGCACTCAAGGGGTTGTTCTCCACCACCACCTCATCCCCACTACCCAATCCCGTGTTTGCCACCAGCGGCGCGAGGTCTGAGATGCTGTTTTTGGAAAGATCCAGCTCTTCCAGGCCGGTCAAATTAGACAGCGGTGCTATATTCGATATGCTGTTGTTGTCAAGAAACAGCGCTTCGAGGCTGGTCAAATTAGATAGCGGTGCCACATCCGATATGTTGTTGCTGGAAAGACTCAGCACTTCCAGGCTGGTTAAGTTGGATAGTGGTGTCACATCCGATATGTTGTTGCTGGAAAGACTCAGTGATCTCAGGTTGGTCAAGTTAGATAGTGGCGTCACATCCGCTATGCTATTGCCGGAGAGATACAGCCGTTCCAGGCTGGTCAAGTTAGATAGTGGTGTCACATCTGATATGGTGTTGTAGGAAAGGTACAGCGATTTTAAGCTGGTCAAATTAGATAGTGGCGTCACATCTGATATGCTGCTGCTGCCAAGACCCAGATCTTCCAGACTGGTCAAATTAGATATCGGCGAAAGGTTGGATATCTCGTTGCTGTTCACTATAGACCCTACGCCAAGGACCAATTCTGTCAGGTTAATAGCAAATTCAAGCCCGGTCAGATCGCGAATATTCTTGTTTGGTGCAGCAAGGTGAATTAAGGTCGCCATCTCTGCTTGCGTGATTGGCGCACCGCTCGCCTTGCCGAGGCTGTCCGCAATGACCGCACGCAGGTTCGCATCCGGAATGGCAACCTGCGTTGCATCACCCCCTGGGGAAGATACCTCTTTGCCAAAGCTGGCACTAAAGATCAGAAAATCGGAAAATCCAATTGCGCCGTCGCTGTCCAGATCATACTTCGCTTCATACCTCCCATCGCCCTGACGTGACCCAAACAGACCTGCAAGCGCTAAAAAGTCAGAGAAGCCAACCATACCATCGCCATCAAAGTCCGGGGTAACGTCTTGATCGCTCGCAGCACTGTTTACACCCTGCGAAATGGAAAAGCTATTCTGCGCTGAGAGAGACAGCGGATGTGTCAAAAGCGCGAGTGTGGATAGTGTGAACAAAATCAGGTTACGCATTGGTTTCTCTTTTCATTTAAGACTTCAATGATACAATAGTGTGAATAGATTTGCCGGGGTGATAAATAGCGCATGTTGGCATCACATCTGAGACACCTTCATCTTTGTGACCGGTATTTTTTTAACACATCTACTAAAGATTGACACAAACCTTTGCAAAATCAAGACCAAAAATTTGTTCTATCGTTCAAAATTTGTCCCAGTTTCCATTTTTTTCAATATGGGGCTGGATTATTTTCATACTCCGCCTTGAAAACCTTGCTAAAAGTTGATAAAGACGCAAACCTACACTGATAGGCAATTTCTGAAATGGAATCTTTTGACCTGTTCCATTGAGGCTCTAATAGGAAAAGCCCAACGGTCTGTAGGAGGCCGTTGGGCTTTTGTGATGGGTTGGAGATCTATACCATTGTTTGAAGGCTATCAAAATATCACTTTCCTACTCAGTCATTTTGCTCAGTGTCCGAATGCGGGCGATGATGGTCTCTACGGTTTCTTTTACCGCAGTGAGCAACTCGAAGCGGTCTTCCACGCAGACCTCTATGCCGTGATAGCGATATCTTACGGCATAGTCGGTTAGCCATGTCAGCTTTTCACCGGCGGGAGTGTCGTTCTCTTCGAGATGGGTCCGGATGATGGCGGATAGGTCGGATAGGTCGTGGGTGTTTTTGTAATCGGTATCGAGCGCTGAAATCCAGCCTTTTAGCGCGTTTTCAAGGGCCTGTTGGGCGTGAAAGCCAATGGCTTCCTGGTCGGCATCTGCTTCAACTAAGATATTCAGAACGCGGAGTTCCCGTTCGGCATTGACGATTCGCTGTCGTATGTCGGGCCAGTTGGTCGGTTCCGGGTTGTCATAGATTATTTTTGCGCCATGTATATCGACGCCATCGCGGACAGCCTGCCCTGCGACATGATTTCGGGCACGGCGACCGTCGTGGAAAAGGTCCTCGCTCAGGTGGACAAGGTCAACGCCCATGGAGTGGCCGTAAACTTCCTGGACTTTGCGGCGAGCCGCCTCACTCGTGCGCATGTATTCCTGCCGATCTATCTGCTGGGCGTCAGTGATGATGAGCAGGTCAATATCGGAATCGGGTGTAAAGTCGCCTCGGGCGCGGGACCCGAACAGGATAACGGTATTGGGATGGACCACGTCACAGACCGCACGGGCGACAGCGCAGGCTTTGGGATCGGGATGCAATTTGGTATCTGGCATGGTATCAATTCTCTGGATCGGGATAAACCTGTCGGACTGCGCACAAGTTTAACAGAAGTTCAGTTGTACGCAATTATACAGGATTCTCAGGATCGGAGCAAGAGTCGCAGTTAAAAAGATGTCCGATACACTGACCGCTCATTCCTCAATCATCACATCGTGAAACCATTTGCTCCCTGTTGGATGTAGCTTAAATCCTTTGACGCGGGTGCGGAATGCCGCTGTTTGGGTTGCGTGTACGAGGGGAACCCAGGGGGCGTCGTGAAAGACGATTTCTTGAGCCTGTTGATACAGGATCGTGCGTTTTACTTTGTCGGATTCTTTCTGGGCAGCTACCAATACTTCGTGCAAGGGATCGCTGCGGTAAAAGGCAATGTTATTGGCTGGCATTTGGGTCGCGCTTTTGTCCAGCAGAATATAGAGAAAGTTGTCGGGGTCGCCGTTGTCCCCAGTCCAGCCCAGCAATGCCATGTCGTGTTGCCCGCGCTGGACTTTGTCCAGATATGTTCCCCATTCATAGGTGACGATTTCAGCTTCGATGCCGACTATTTGTAAATCGGCCTGGATCGCCTGGGCGATTTTTTGGGGTTGTGGCATATAGGGACGAGGTACGGGCATTGCCCAGAGGGTGGTTTTGAATCCGTTTGGGAATCCCGCTTCGGATAGGAGTGTTCTGGCTTTTTCAGGATCGTATTCATAGCCGGGTGTTTCTTGCCGATAACTCCAGAGCGTTGGCGGAATTGGATTGACCGCGGGAATGGCCAGGCCCTGATACAGGTTGTCGATCAGTGCCTGTTTGTTGATTGCGTGGTTTATGGCGCGCCGCACATTGAGGTTCTGGAATGGTTCTTTGTCCATGTTCATCGCCAGATAGCCCACGTTCATTCCCGACTGAGATAGCAATGTGAGATTTTCATCCGATTCAATTGTCGGTAAGAAGTCCGGCACGAGGTTGTCCATGCCGTCAATAGATCCCTGGGTGAGCGCGATTAGTCGGACGGAGTTTTCGGGAATGCTTCTAAAAATCAGGCGGTCAATTTTGGGCGCTGGTCCCCAATAATCGGGATTGCGTTCTAATACCACGCGGTCGTCTTTGATCCATTCGACAAAGCGAAACGGACCTGTGCCCACGGGATGCCGTGCAAAATCAGCTCCCCATTTTTCGACGGCAACAGGGCTGACGATGGCGCAAAAATTCATCGTCAGATTTGCGAGGAAGGGCGCGTTGGGGCGTTTCAGGTCAATGGATACGGTCATGTCGTCTATTTTGCGGACATCTTTTACGATGTCGCTCATGGACATGCCTGCCCAGTATTGATAAGCGCCTTCTACTTTGTTGAAAGGATGATCGGGTTTGAATTGTCGCGCGAGTGAAAAGACTACAGCATCGGCATTAAAGGGTGTGCCGTCGTGAAAGACGACATTTTCGCGCAACTTAAATGTCCAGGTCAAACCGTCTTCTGACGCTTGCCAGGATGTGGCTAATCCGGGTGCGAGGTCGGTGCGTTCGGGCACGAATGCGATGAGTGTTTCGTAAATATTATCACATACTTTAAACGACTCGCCGTCTGTCTCCAGCGCGGGATCCAGTCCTACGGAATCACCACCGCGCCCAAATACAACCGTGCGCCCGGTCTGTTGTCCACAAGCGGTTATTAACATCAATATTGCGAGAAATAGATAGCGTGCCATTGTGTATTCCCCAAAAAAATGTCAGCCCTCAC
>JAJDYX010000044.1 GCA_022824945.1 Candidatus Latescibacterota bacterium | reverse complement strand
CTATGATGCGGGTACTTGAACTTCTGTCCATACAATTTATCGCTCAATTCTGTAACGTTGGCGCGATATTTGCTTTGTGTCTGACTGTTGCGTGTAAAATTCACCCATCAGACATAGGGCATTCCACATGGCCGAATATGACTCTGTCTCCAAAGATCTCATCCAGACCTATCCCAAAGACTTCATCCAACTCACATTTGGACAGGACGATGTAGAAGTCCTCGACATACTCGACACAGAGCAAAACACGGTTGATACACGACATACCGATAGCCTTATCCGCGTCCACATTGCAGGCAAGGAGGCATTGATACATCACGAGTTTCAAACCACTGACGATCCCTCTATGCCGATCCGCATGGCGGGCTATATTATACGTGCGATTGAGCAGCATGGCCTGCCGATTTATTCCAGCGTGATCTATTTGCGGCGCGGTGCAGGTCGGCGCGATCCAGGGTGCTTTACTCATGAAGTATCTGGCCGTCCCGTTGTGATGGACTACACAGTGATTCGACTAAGTGAGATAGAAGGACAGGAGATTATAGATGGCGGACCTTCGGGCTTGTTTGCATTCGTGCCGTTGATGAAACGTCCTGATAGGATAGATTCGGAAGCGTGGTTGCGTCACTGTGTTGACGCGACGAATGCGCTGGCGGTGGATGAATCAATAAAGGTTGACTTTTTGGGCAGGTTGATGATATTGAGTGGGTTAGCGTATGATCGGAGCCTGATCAATCGTATTCTATTACAGGAGGGTCTTATGGATGCCATTATGCGCGAATCGTCGTTTGCACAATACATTAAACAACTGGGTATTGAGCAAGGCATTGAGCAGGGGGGCAGGCAACGCGCCATTGAAGATATTCTCGACGTGTTGGAAATTCGATTTGACCTGAGCGAAGCGCACCCGCTATCTGTTCGCATTGCCGCGATTGACGATTTGCAACGTCTGAAGCAGTTGCTCCGTGCGGCGATCCAGGTGTCCAGCCTTGAGGCATTTGAGCAAGTGGTAGATGCCTGATGCGATTCCCTTATCGCGGCAGAGTGTCAGCATGTCCCGTAGAGCCTGCCCCCCGTATAACAACACTACGGGGCAGGCTCTGCATGTTTTAAGCAGGGGGTGTAATACGGGGCCGCGATCCAGACGGTTTTGGCTTTCTTCAAGTGCCTCACGGGTCGGCCAAATTTTTTGCCGACCCGTGAGGCACTTGTTTTTATGTGGAGATGAATTTGGCAAAAAGGACCGGTGAAAAATGAATAACTGCACACAGGAGGTGGTCCTTGGCTAATCGCAAGCAGGCTCTACATCCGCGCTTCGGCTATCGAACTGCGCTGCTCGCGGCGATGTGCTTTTTTTTGCCGCAGGTGGTCATTGCCAATTCATTGCTGCACCACTTTTATGTCCACGGTGCCTTTCTTTACGATGCCGGCTGGTTCGCCTATTGGACGACCCATGCGCTGACGCTGGATGTCACCAGTATCCCCAGCATAGAAGATGTCCCCATGCTGGGTCGTCACGTTTTCCTGTTCTTTTTTCCATTGTCCTATATTTACCAGCCGTTTTCGCCGTTTCTGTCCGAGCAGATCTATTTCTCAATCGTGCAGGGCGTGTGGGCGGGCATGGTCAGCCTGGCGATTTTTATTATCGGTTACGGCGCGATAAATCGCTGGTTACTCGCGGTTGTATCCGTCGCCACCGGGCTTAACCCTTTCGTGTTCACATCGACCAGTTTTCCCCATGTAGAGATGGCAATGCCTGCGTTTATTGCCTTGTTCATCGCCATCTGGATGCGGTTGCGCGAACATCGTCGTTTGTGGTGGCTACCTTTTTTGCCACTGGCTGGCTTGCTCAGCGTCCGGGAGGACGCGGGGTTGCACGGGTTTGGATTGTTTATCCTGCTGACCGCGTACTTCTATTGGCGCGCACGGGAGCGACGGGATATCTGGCGGTTTTTTGGGCTGGCGTCACTTGTATGTATTGGGTACAGCGTTGTCGCGTTTCTGGTGCGGCAATCCTTTGCTCCGAGCGGCGAAGATGAGATTATCGTGTGGAAGTTTGTCGGTTCGCCGCCCTACGCGCACCTGACTGTGGATCTGATTTTGGAACGGTTGGCTTTTATTGCGTCCAATCGCGAGTATGTGTACGTTCCCCTCCTGGCGTTGGCTTTGTTCGCTGTCCTGCAAAGAAGCCTGCTGCCTCTGATTGCGGTGGTTTCGGTTTTGCCATGGATGATGTGGCACTTGATAGCGAAAGACCAATTGGCTGGCACTTTTTTTCCCTATACGATGGCACCGGTGATGGTGGTAATTTTTTGGCCGCTGGTGTCCGCCCTGTTGCGGGATATGCTGCTAACATCGGAGCCGGATGTTGCGCGTACACACTCTGACCGACGACGGGAATCAACGCCACCGAAATTCTGGTCAAAGATCACAGCGCGGTTTGACCGCCGCCAGATTTTGATTTCCGCCCTGCTGCAACTGGTTCTGTGCGTTTTTCTGACCGCTACACTGACGGGTAATACCAATGTCCGCAAGAATGTCGTGCGCGAGGGATTCAGCTTCTCGTATATAGACAAAATCGCGCCAGTTGACCACGCCACGGATATAACCCACAGGCTTATTGTCGATAACGCGATGGGCGAGTTTATTATGGATGAGGCGATGGCGTCACTAATTCTAACGGATGTGCGACCTCACAATGTCCTGTCCCACGAATACATCAAGTTCCAATACTTTGATGCTGCTGAGAGCGTAATCACCTTTTCGTCGGGGTTTCAGCTATACTTTCAGCATGTGAATGACCGATTCGTCTATCACTATCCCCAGGCAGATATTTATATTGTGAGTAAAAATGCCATCGCCGCGCTGGACAACACGCCTTTTGAACTGCAGAAGCTGTCTGAGGATGGGGATGATTCTGCTGCATTCAAAGCAGGGTGGCTGACCACCAACCTCGGTCCGCTGAGTATCGGACAAAATTCAAGTGTGCTGGTGGATGCAAATAGCGATGCCACGCTGTGTTTTACTGTCCAGGCACCGCTTCACCCGGCAGAGCATCCGTTGGAAGTTGTTATTTCTTATGCTGGCATGCCGAGGCAGTCGTGCCATCTGGACAATAATACGAGGATGGATGTGTGCGTCCCAATGTCGGAGTTGTCTGGCGATGTGCGCGTGCGCTTTCGTGTCGCCAATCCGCACAGCAGTAAGGACCATTTCAACGGCGGCGGTCTCGCTATTACCGAAATCGCGTGGCGGGAATGAGCGGTGGTGAGATGGTAGGGGTGTGAATGGAACAACCGCACTGCCCGCGATGTGATCATTTATCAGGTGTTGAAGAATAGCGCGTGTATTTATTGCGTTGAAAGTTTGTAGAAGGATAGGAATGGCAAAAGAAAACCAGAGAAGAAGGCGGCGAGAAAGAGGGCAGAGGTCGTCAGTGGTGGATGGCTTGCTGCATTTGCAGACGCCCGATGAACGGCCGTGGAGATTTTTGTTGCCGGTGCTCGCATTGGCATTTGCGGTGCGTGCGGCGATTGCGCTGTGTGGCGATTTTGTTTTGCATCCGGATGAGATCATGCAGTATTTGGAGCCGGCGCATCGCCTGGTGTTTGGTAATGGTGTTACTTATTGGGAGTTTTTCTACGGGGCGCGTTCGTGGCTGGTGCCGGGCATGGTTGCCGGGGTGTTGAAGGGGTTTGATCTGGTGGGACTTGGCGAGCCGTTCTGGTATGTGGGCGGTGTTAAGCTGATGTTTTGTGCGGTTTCTCTGCTGATTCCGGTGGGGATGTATTTTTTTGCGCGGGGACATTTTGGGGAACTGTCGGCGCGGGTCGCGCTATTGGCCGGTGCGTTCTGGTATGAGTTGGTCGGGTTTGCCCATAAGCCGATGACGGAGTTTGTGGATGCTGCGTTGTTGATGGTGTTGCTCGTGCTGTGTGTGCAGTCGTCGGTGGATAGGGGGCGGACGGTGTGGCTGGTGGCGCTTATGGCGATTCTGATGGTGGCGATACGCGTGCAATACGCGCCGCTCGCGCTGTTGCTTGTGGGTGTGTTCTTTTTGCGGACGGAGAAGAAGGTTCAACTCGCGGTTGCTGCGGGTGCATTTCTGTTGGTGGTGGGGATGTTTGATGCTGTGACGTGGGATGGCGGTTTGTTTCATTCTTATCTCACCTATATTCGTTTCAATCTTTTGGTTGATGGCGGGTCCGACATCGAGACGCCTATATACCAGTTTTTATGGTGGCTTTTGCTCGCGAGTGTTGGGTTGAGTGCGCTGTGTGTGGTTATGGCTCTGCGCGATTTGCGCCGCTACGGGTTTTTGCTGGCGATGATCGGTCTGGTGTTGCTCATTCATTCTGTGCAGGCACTCAGGGTGTACCGGTTCGTTTTTGCGGTCATTCCGCTGTGGCTTTTGATTGGCGCAGATGTGGTGGCGCAAGTCCGGGGCAACGCGCGCGTTTGGGCACTGGCAGGGGTTTTGTTCGCGGCGGTTTCACTATGTGGGATTCTGAACGCGCTGCCTTCCCAGGAGCAGGTGTATCGCGTCTATCCCAAAGAGACGGGTAAGGTGGGGTTTGTCCGCGGTCAGGATCCGATTTTTGCCGCGTATCGCTATCTCGCCCGCGCGCCCGGTGTTCTGGGGGTGTGGCAGGTTGACAGACGGTATTATAACTTGCCCGGCTACTACTATTTGCACCGGGAGATACCGTTTTACGATGTGTCTTCAGGGCGCGAGATAAACAAGGGGCTGGAGATAACGGCGGCATCGGTTAGTCATATTGTGGCGGCGGATACCAGTCTCGCTATTCCAGGTTATACGGTGGAGAGGCGTTTTGGCAATGTCCAGATCTGGCGCCGCGATGAGAATGAATCGCCTGTCCGTCAATGGGAGGTGTACAATCCGATTATTGTCGATGTTTTGGAACAGGTTATGAAGCAGGTTGATCCCAATGCGCCAGAACCCCCGCCCAATAGGGGTATCCGCTTCGTAGCTGAAAGCAGGTAATTCGCTTTTGTTCTGTCCCTGTATTCCTTATATTCATTCATATTAGTCTGGCACTCGTCATCGCGGGATGCAGTTGACCCGCGATCCAGAAGGTTTTGCTGTTGATTTTGCCTTTTGCTTTTTCATCTGCGCCATCTGCGTCATCTGCGGATTGGCTTTCGCCTTTTCATCTGTGTTGATCTGTGTTCATCTGTGGTTGCTTTTGCCTTTCGCCTTTGATTTTATCCTGCCCATCCTCTAATCCTGTAAATCCTGATTCTGATTGTGTTTGCCTTTCTTTTTTATTATCATATTACTTACACACAAAAAAGGCTTGACACTGTGTTTTTGATTGCATATAATTAGCCCGTCGTATATTTAATATGGAGCAGTTCCCATGAACCAAACATCAAACAAAACAGAGGGAGTGTTGATTTTTCCTAACGCATTACTCCTGAAAGCCATTGTAAGGATGTTGCATTGGTGTGTGTTAGGCTGTTTTTGGAAGGAGGTACTCGAATAAAATGGCGAGTCTATAAAGTATTTGTAACCTGTTGTGTTGAAAGGAATTAAAGAAAATGAAAACAAGTCTGTTGAAGGGAGGGATATAAATTTGGAATCTGGTAGGTCTTCTCGCATACTTCGCAAAGGTCGTGGCTCTCACCCTGTTCTGGGGTCCGGTCTTAAACAGCGCGATGAACAGCGCGAGAGGTTGCAGTTTCGCAGGAGATTTAATCCGTTCGTAAACAAACACTTACTCGATCCTAACATTTTTTTAGGAGGTCGATAGGATGAATTTTCACAAAACAATTGGCTTTTTGGCGGCTCTTTTGCTCATGGTGGGCCTTGGAGCGCCAGACAGTTTTGCACAAAACACTGGAACTATGACGGTGGAGTTTACCGATTCAAGGGTGGATGGTGTGGAGGCGGGAACTGCTAGTAGTGCTTCTGATTCCGCGAGGGTGCGAGTAACATTAAATCCTGTACCCAATGCGACTACGACTGTAACTGTAACTCTATCAGTCGTTGGCGGCACTGGCGGAGCGTTCACAGTCACTGCGGATGCCTCTGATGAGAATGCTATAACAGCTCTTGCCCCTCTTGAAGTAGAGGTGGACGATACAGGCACAGGCACGAGCAGTGGTATTTTAGTCGTAGATGCCAGTACTGATTATGTTGATACTGCGACCTTGTCCGCGACTGCCAGTGCGCTCTCCAGTATCGAAGTAGGTACCGCCACTGACTACGCGTACGCCGCATTCACGACGTCGATTCCAGTAAGATCTATGCATAGAATCCCCGCCTCAACTAAAAGTATAACCCTTTCGGCGGACAGTGCGGTGCCCAGCGTTAATGCAAATGCAGACGCAGGTCAGGATGTGACCTTAACTGTGACCCTGGCGCAGGCACCAGGACAGGATGAAAATGATGCTGATATTACGGTGACTGCGAATTTGGTTGCGACTCATATCGCTGCGAATGGTAGCGAGACTTCTGTCACTGCCCCAACGGTTCCGGATATAGTAGGTGATGCTACAGCTGGGGTCGAGGCTACGTTGACTGTCCCGGCAAATACTTCCGCAGGCACTATTAGGGTGGTCGCCGGATTCCCTGGCTACAGGTCGTCTATGATAGAGATTCCTGTCATAGATCGCGATGCTGAGGATGTTCAAGGTTTTCGCGTTGTTATTGCTTCTCCAGGGAATGAAGACTGGGTGGGGATTGGCGACGAGATTGAGGTTCATGTGATGCGCGTGAGTCGGCACGCTTATGACTGGACGCAGTTTACAAGCATTGAGGTTTCGTTGCGCGATACTATAAACGACGACACTAACAACACCGACTATACGCCTCTTGCTCTTACCTTGGATGATCCTTCCGCGTATGTTCCTGCTCTTACTCGTGCTGCTGCTCCGATAGCGAGCCCGATGACTGTAACAAATTTTAATGCAGCAAGTGATGGGACTATTGAAACCAATGATGAAGATGTCATGTATGATAGGGCAACAGATAAGTTTGTATTTACGTTTAAACTGGGAGAGGATAATAAAGCTACACCTACTGCTGCGTCCTATAAAGGCGTGTATGCCGTTGCTATATTTGTAGCACCATCAATTGACGCAACTGCTGATCCTCCCGTCAACATTATCAACAGTAATGACGCTAAAACTGACGTTTTCTCCAGCGCGTCATTACTTGCTGGCGTCAATCCGGCGAATAGAAAAGTTGGTGATGGGGACCTGGTACAGGTTGATGTTGTTCGTCCTGCTGATAGCGCGGAATTTGACGCAGCCGACCTGACAGTTACCGTTGAAGGAGAGCCTGCAACCAGAAACACGATGGTTAAGATAGGCGATGAGATTGAGGTGGAATTGGCCGTCAGCGGTACTGTGCGTTTCAGAGATGGTAATATCCGGCTTGCGCTTGTTCCTGTGGACGCAGCAACAGCAGGCGGTAGGGACAAAACATTCGTATCAGAGACCTTTGATGCAGATGACATAGCTGATGCATCTGATGGTTCGTTAGGTATCTCTTTGGACGTGGCAGCCGGGACATTTGCACTCAACACACTCAGAGCAAATAGCGCCCAAAACAGAGATACCGGGAAGAATGTAGGGAATAACAAGCCTTTTGAAGTAGATGGTTTGCCTATTGTCGCCAGGTTAAACACGATAGATCAGGCTGGCAATGTTTCGGCAACTGGTGTGTCTTCAGTGGAGTTTGAAGGGGATTCCAGGAAGCCGAAGATTTCGGTTATCCATCCTGCTTCTGGTGATCACTTCTCAGCTCTTTATGAGAATGAGCGTGCCCTGGAAGAGTATGATGATCTCCTCAAGCCTCTGGTCGTGCGGGTGGATGAAGACGACCTGGATGAGCTGTATATTTTTGCACCAGGAACGGGAAGAGTTGAAAACCGTGACAAGGTTGATCTGACGGAAACGAGCATCGCTAACGTAATTGGACAGGCGGCTGCGAACACAGTTGGAGACACTACCGCCTATAACACGAGTGCTCTTTTATATCCAAAGGCTCTGGAAGATGATAGAGCAGATCTTATTGGCGGTGCATCCATTACGCTGAGGGTTGTAGCGATAGACGCTGCGGGGAACAAGACTGTGATGGACATTGCAAATGTCACTCACGATGAAAATTCTCCAGAGCTTATGACCTGGTTCCCAAAGCAATCTTTGTTGGAAGAGGAGGAGGATGGTTCGTATCTCATTAACAATGCCACGCGCAATCCGACCCTAACGCTTCCTGAAGCCGTGGACTCGATTTCGGTGACTTACTCATCCCGTGGGGAAGTTCCCATTGTGGAGGAGGTTGGAGGTACGACGGCTAAGGGTGATAAGGAAATCACAATCACTGATGCGTTCGATGATGGTCGGACCTATACGCTGACGATATTTACCCGCGATTTGGCAGGTAATGTCGCTATCTCGGGCGGTGAAGAGCTCAAGTTTAGTGCATCCTTCGCCAATCCGATGGCAAATGCGTTTACGGTCACCAATATGACTGGGAATACCGATCCAAAGAAAGCAAGTGCTGGCGTGATAGCTGGTCAGGCATTTGTGTTGGAGATTCAGGCTATTGATAATAGTGGTGCTGATGACCGTAATGTTTATACGTATAAGAACACTATGGCGTCTGCGGTGAAGATCAGTGCCTGGGCGGGAGACGGTGTTGCTGAGTCCGTCAGTTTCTCTGGTGGCGGCGTGACCAACGACGATGCTAATCCTGGTTATGCCACGCTGAATGCTGCTGGTTGGTCAAACGGCAAGCGCACGGTTCACGCCAAGTCTGAAAAGGCTCTTGATGACATTACCATACTGGTTCAACATCTGGATGCTGCTGATGCTGAAGTATTTAATGGTTCAATAGGAGATCTCTACGTTGACGCGGCTGACTTCGCCAGGTTTAATGTGACTGCCTATCAGCCAGATAAGGAAACAGGCGTCGCGGTGACAGAGGTTAATCCTGGCTCCTTCGAGCTTGAGATAATCCCTGCTGATAAGTATCGCAACCCCTCAGTGAAGGCTTTTGTGGCGGATTTGGATGCTACCATAAGTTCCTCAGACTCCTTGAAGTTGTTGGATAGCGAGGTGACAAAAAATGCCAATAAGTCAGTTAGCGTTCAGTTCGATGGCATTCCTGTCTCTTTTGCTTCCAGTCCTTCTCAGGATGATCTCTTTTTAGGCGATAATATCCCGGCTGATGGTTCGCTTTATGTACTTGAAACTCAAGGTAGATCAACTGTGCGGGTTAATATCTCTATAGAGGATGATGAGTTAGAGCCATCCAATGCGCGTACGGCAGACATCAAAATTCAACGCGTGAGTTTCTCTGTTGTTGATCCTGTGATGCCTACGCTTACGCTCAAGGATTCAGATGGTAATGTTTTGGATCCAGCAGAAGAGATCGAGATTCCTGCTGATCCTGGCAGCATAACGGTGACAGCTACGGCAGACGGTTATACTGCTGATCTTCCTGTTACCATTAACGGTGAAGCAGCAGATGATGATGGTTCTGTGATGCTGACTATTGATACGGCAGGCGATGTGACGGTGGAAGCTACAGATGGTCGCGTTTCTGTGTCAGGGACCTGGACATTTGTCGATGAGTCTTCTGAGCCGATGCGTATGCCGTTTACTACAGAAGCAGACGGTAGCGGCGATGCTGTTCATCTCATCTCCTTTGCTGACAATACAGTTGACCTGAATGACTACGATCTCTTCAGGAAGGCGTGGGGTAAGAGCATGGGTGACGATATCAATGGTGATGGCACAGCCGATGATACCGATGTCCAGATCTTTCTCCAGGCTGATATCAACGGTGATGGCATGGTTAATTTGACTGACTATGACGCGTTTCGCTTGTCATGGGGCAAGACGGCAAATCCTGGCCCTGCGCCTGCATCGAAGCCTATCGTTTTGCTGCCTGGCATCAATGAGAATGCTGAGTTCTCGCTGAGTCTGGGTAGTGAGCGCGTGGTTGCTGGCGAGATGGTGGCTGTAGATGTGTCGCTTGCCAATGTCGAAGCTCTGGTCTCTTATGGTTTCACGCTCAATTACGATACCGACAAGTTCGAGTTCGTCAGTGTTGCCCCTGCCGATGAAGATTTGCTCACGTCAACAGGTGGCGAGACTCCGATGTTCTTCCATCGCCTAATTGCCGACGGCCAGGTTGAAGTTGCTAACGGCCTGGTGAATGGTACAGCGGTTTCCGGTGGTGGCGACCTTGTTCGGTTTGTGTTCCGCGTGTTGTATGAGTTCGAGGATAGCGCCAGGTTTGAGATTGCCAATGGTCTGGTCTTTGACCCGACGAGTCTTTCCAACCCGGCGGTGGTCGCGGGTGTGTTGGAACTCCAGAGCACGCCCAGAGAGTTCGCTTTGCACCAGAACTTCCCCAATCCATTTAACCCGGATACGACCATTAAGTACGATTTGGCCGAGTCTGCCGACATAACACTCCAGATTTACAATGTGTTGGGTCAGGTGGTTCGGACGTTGGTCGCTTCTGAGGCGCAGAATGCGGGTCGTTATCAGATTCGCTGGAACGGAATGGATGATCGCGGTGTGCCGGTTTCGAGTGGGGTTTATTTCTACGAGATTTCGGCAGAAGGGAAGTTCCAACAGGTGCAGAAGCTGATGCTGCTCAAGTAATTCGCCGATGGATCGGGAAGTTTCCCTTATGAGGCTTCCCGATTCCATTTTCAATAGAGGAGTTAGTAATGTTTTTGAAAAAAAGTCTTTTGTTTACGACTGCTTTGGCATTGCTGTTGTTTGCAGGACAGGCTTCTGCACAGGGTCCGAGTGTGACCCTCACGCATGTTCCTGGTGAGGGTGGTACCGCAGGCACGGTTGCTGGATCAGGCACGGAAATTGTCGTTAGGGTTGCCCAAACGGGTGTTAACGATTTTCCGGGGATTGCCACTGCAGCTGGTCTGAATATTGATTTAGCATTTGATGCATCTGAGGTAAGTCTTACTAATAATGGTGGCCTTTTTGAAGCTGCTATTGATGGTGGTGTCAGGCTTACTGTGCCTAGTCCGTTTGTAGGATCATTCGTGGTGCCAGAATCAGTTGATCTTACCTTTACCACGGTTGCAGATGTAACGGGTACGGAATTTACCATTGGGATTACGGGAGCCTCAACGATAATTGGTGGTCAAGAAATTGCAATTCCCTTAGCCCAAATGCTCACCTTTAATACAGCTACGACGCCGCCCGATCCACCCGATCCACCCGATCCACCGGTTGATCCGGTGCCCCCCGGTGATGGCGTTTCTCTGACGAGTGACGGCGCATCCATAGTCCGCGGCGTTGGTGCAGGAGAGGATGTTGTTGTCGATGTCGCTGTTCCCGAGGTGACGGAAATAGCGGGTGGTGCTGTGATCACCTTTAGTGTTGATCCCTCTGTGGCGACGGTCAAATCGATGATGGCTGGTGCCAATGTGGTCGAAGTCGAAGGTCTGAATGTCGTGATTGCCGTCGCGCCTATGGTGTTGGAAGGCGGCAAACTCGGTTCTGTGACGTTTACGACGAATGCTGATTATGATGGTGGTCCGTTTGCCATTGGTGTCACCTCATTTGAGGTGTTGACAACAACAGGAACGGGAAGAATGTCCGTGGATCCTGGCGCGCCTCTGATGGTCAATAAGCCGCTTCCCACACTGATGGGACCAGAAGATGATGTGATGATTATGCCTGGTGGCGAAGCCTCTGCGATGGTAACCGCGGCGGGATTTGTTGGTGATGTTACCATCACGGCGGATTCTGAAGCCGTCACTGTTGACGGTATGACAGTGACAGCGAGTGCGCCTGGTGAAGTGACGGTGACAGGTACCGATGGCATAGATCCAGCTTCGGCGTCTGCAACGATTAATTTTGTATGGGGTCCGCTTACGCTGACAGCAAGTGAAGCTGATCCAGTGATGCCTGGTGGTATGAGTTCTGTGACGTTGACCGTGGAAGGTGCAGCCGAGGGCGCAGATGTTGCGATTACCTCAAGCGATGAAGCAGTGACGGTCAGTGAAGATGGAACGATGGCGAGCGCGAGTGGTCCTGCCACGGCGACGTTGACGGCAACTGTTGGTGAAGCACCCCCAGCTACTGCTGATGTTGAGTTTGTGTGGGGTCCGCTTACACTGACAGCAAGTGATCCCGATCCAGTGATGCCTGGTGGTATGAGTTCTGCGATGTTGACCGTGGAAGGTGCTGCCGAGGGCGCAGATGTTGCGATTACCTCAAGCGATGAAGCAGTGACGGTCAGTGAAGATGGAGCGACAGCGAGCGCAAGTGGTGCCGCCACGGCGACGTTGACGGCGACTGTTGGTGAAGCACCCCCAGCCACTGCTGATGTTGCGTTTGTGTGGGGTCCGCTTACACTGACGGGACCTGATGCTTCGGTCGAGATTGGTCCTGATGGTGGGACAGCGATGGTGACCGCGAGTGGTCAGGCTGATGGCGCAGATGTTGTGTTTGCAGGCGAAGGTGTAGCCGAGAATGAAGACGGTGTGTCTGCGACAGTGTCTGCGAGTGCTGTCAGCACAGTGACGGTGACGGCAACGGTTGGTGATGCGCCAGCAGCTACCGCTGATGTTGTGTTTGTGCCGTCTCTGCATACAGAGAGTACCGTAGTGACGTTTGATGATTTTGGTGATACGGCTTCAGCGTCTGTAACAGCTTACGGTTTTCCCGAAGGTGCCAATATCAGGTTTAAGATCACGGGTGGTACCGGGTTTGCAACGGCAGATGGTGCTGGAACCTGGACGGTATCGACGGATAAGGCCGGTAATGTGACGATGGTAGCCGAAGATGATATGGGCAATGCAACGGCTCCGCTGACGATTATGTTCGGGAATCCAGATCCTTATCTGACGGCAGATCCGGAGAGTGCAGATGTTATTATTCCGGATAATGGAGAGGTGGTGGTGACCGTTACAGCGACTGGTCTGGGTGACGATATTGATTGGACTGTCACCGAAGTAACCGGTACTGCTACGGTTAATATTGATACTGATGGTGCCACGGCGACGTTGACCGGGGTGGATTCTGATGATATTTCCCAGACATCCACAGCGACGTTGATCGCTGCTGATGGCTCGATGACGACTGCGCCGATTATAATTACCTTCAGGAAGATGCCCGAGCTTCAGCCAACGATGGCGGATGTCGAAGTTCCGCAGGCTGTTGTTCCCAGTGGTGCGCAAACGGTAGTGGCCATTGGCTTTGCCGAAGGTACAGAGATTACGTTCTCTGTCGAGGTGGTAGATGGTTTGGAAGCCGATGTTTCCGATGATGGTGGGGATGGCAATACGTTGACGTTGACGGCTACTGGCACAGTTACAGTGTCTGTGACTGCTACTGGTGACGGCGTTACAACGGCACCGGTTATGGTGACGTTCACGCAAGAGACCCCCGCTGCTCCTGCTAATGTGGTTGCGCAGGATAATGCAGGTGATAACGGTTATCATGTGATGTTGAGTTTTGCACATTCGGAAAATCACCAGGATGTGAGTCAGTATCGCATTTATCGCTATATGATGGTGAATACCGCAATGGATGCCGATGGCAATGTGGTTGTGACCGATGAGCCGGTGATGAAGGAAGTCCCCTGGGCTGTTGTCGATGCGATGGACAATTCCGAGGGGATGTCGCGAGTGGTTGTTCCGGTGACGGATGGTCAGGCTACCCACTGGGGTGTTGCTGCTGAAAAAGGCAAGCAGTCATCTGAGCCTACGATATCCGGCAAGCGCGTGTTCTCGAAGGAGAGCGTGCAGTTGATGGCTCAGCTTTTGGGCGTGGATCCCAATCGGGTTGTTAGCTATGATGAGCTCGGCGAGATGTTAAAGCCTTCTGCCGATTATGTCAGTTCGATTATTGGCGATCGGAAGAATGTGGTGTTCGCGGCTCTGGATCCCGATTTGAGTGTTCTGATTGGTGACGGTGTGGCTGTTCCGCAGAATATCCGCACAGATGGACATCTTGGTCCCATTGTTTCGTCTCCAATTACGATGTCGGAAGCTATGGCGGCTGCGCTCGATGATACAGCGCCTGCTGTTGTGTCCGATGTTGCTGCCGATGCGGATACCGGGCTTATTACCTGGACCGTGTCCGCCGATGATGGCGGTATGGCTATGGTAGAGTATCGCGGTCACGCGATTACAATTCCCCTTTTGACGGGTTACAAGGTTGTGGCTGGTGCCAGTCCAGATGCATTGGCGATTGATGTCACTCAACTGGTTATTCCCGATGCTGGGGTTCTTCCTCCTGGTACGAGCAGTTTGCAAGTTCCTCGGCTCTTGATCGATACGCTGATTGATCAGGGTTTGCCCGCGGTGTTTGTGTCTGTGGTCGCGATGGACGGTACCAATCTGGCGGGAAGTGTTCCGCTGATGGTTGAGCTTGCACCGAAGCGCAAGGCGTTTGTAGATGCCGATGGCAATCCCGTTTATATTGTGGATCTTAAAGACGGAAATCTGAGGGTTGGCTTTGAAGACTTTATAGCCTTTACGATGGCGTATAATACCAGCGAGGCTACCTCGTCGCGCGAGGAATGGAGAGTCTTTATTCAGGCTGATCTGAATGACGATACAATGGTCGATTTCGCTGACTTCATTCTGTTCTTTGAATCTTATGGCAGAGAAGCGATAGGTCCGGCGGGTAAATCTTTGATTCCGCCTCTTGGCGTGAATGAGAGTGCCGAGTTGTCGTTGCGTTTGGGCAGTGATCGCGTGGTGGCTGGCGAGAATATGTTTGTGGATGTGTCTCTCGCCAATGTGCAGGCTCTGATGGGTTACGGGTTTGTGCTTCACTACGATGCCGAGATTTTCGAGTTTGTCGAAGCGGTGCCGGCTGTTGAGGATTTGCTTATGTCTTCAGGTGGTGAGACGCCGCTGTTGAAGGGGTGGTCGCCTGAGGCCGGGCAGGTTCACGTTATGAATAGTATCGTCAACGGCTCGGAGGTTTCTGGCGATGGCGATATTGTCCGGTTGGTGTTCCGCGTGTTGCGCAATTTTGAAGATAATGCGCGGTTCGAGATTGCCGAGGGTCTGGTGTTTGATCCGAGTCAACTCCGCAATCCATTGGCTGGCGGTGTGCTGGATATCCAGACGACGCCTACAGAGTTTGCACTGCTCCAGAATTTCCCCAATCCATTTAACCCCGAAACAACGATCGGTTATGAATTGGCCGAGTCTGCCGATGTGACGCTCCAGATTTACAATGTGGTGGGTCAGGTGGTTCGGACGCTTATGGCTTCTGAATCGCAGTCGGTTGGTCGATATCAGGTCCGTTGGGACGGTATGGATGATCGCGGTATGCCGGTTTCGAGTGGGATTTATTTCTACCAGATTTCGGCAGGGAAGTTCCAGGATGTGCGGAAGCTGATGCTGCTCAAGTAATTCGGTAGGGGCGAGGCATGCCTCGCCCCTAATTTTCCCTCAGAACTTACAAGGAGTAGTTTTCAGCGAAGGAGTGTTGCAAATGTTTTTCAAAAAAGGCTTGTTATTTTTCACTGCTTTTATGTTGCTGGCTTTTGTGGGGCAAGCTTCTGCGGGTCCCAACGAAAATGCTGTTGTGGCTGTTGACATTGATGCCAGTGACAATAAGATGAATGATGGCAATACGTCGGGTACTGCAGTTGCAGGGACCGATGTTGTCGTTGAGGTATTTATCACCGGGTTGGCAGGTCCCATTGTCGGTGGTGAGATAGCTTTTGATACAGATAAGCTGACGGTCAAAAGCGCGGCTCCTGCTGCGGGATTGGTTCTTCTGGGTGCAAATCCAGCAACGAATACTGTTTCTGTTGGTGGTGTTCCTCCTGGTGTTGCTTTGACCAACGATTATTTGGCGACGATTACGCTGTCTCCCGTAGAGGGTTTGATGGCAAGTACTGAATTTACAGTTGGTGTCAGTATTAAGAACTTGGCTGATGGTGCTACGCTTGCCACTGATAATATTACCACGGCGATGATGGCGCCTTTGTCGTTTAATGCCGTTCCCAGGCTGGATACAGCGACGCCTGTTGTGCCAGTGCCGCCAGGTGGTATGGGGCAGGCCGTGGTGACGGCTGTGAATTTCCCCGCCGATGCGACGATTACGTTTGATGTGCAGGGTATGATGCTCGATAATGTTATGCACGCGTCAGAGGGTAACACGTTGACACTGACGGCGAGTGGCCCGGCAACGGCGGTCGTGACGGCGAGTGATGGCATGGCCTCAACCGCTCCGCTTACGATTGTGTTTGCCGAGGTGAGGCTTCCCGCATTGGATGCCGTTATAGGCAGCACGATGAATATGATGGATGATGGCATGCTGTCGGCAGGTGCTGGTGCCAACGAAGAGATCGCTATTGAGGTGTTTGTCGGTGATATAGAAGGTGGTGTTCTCTTTGGTGGTGCGAGTATGAAGTTCGCTGTTGATCCGGCTGCTGCTGCGATGGTCACGGGTTTTGAGCCTGCTGAGGGTTTGACGTTGTTGGGTATGTCAAATGATAATCTTCAGATCGATATTGGTACTGAAGCGGGCGTGATGCTAATCAATGGTGGCTTTGTGGGTACGCTGAAGCTGATGACTGGTGCCGAGGAGATGTCTTTTTCAGTTGGTCTTGAGTCAATAACTGTGGTTGTCGGTTCTGGTGAAACCAGTCAAGACATGATGCTGCCTTATATTCCCGCACCGGTGTTGTATAATTTCGGTCCGCGGCTGGAGGTGTCGGCATCTATTGCGACGATTCCGCGCGGTGGTGAAGCGACCATTAAAATTACGGCGCTGGGTTTTGCCGATGGTGCGAAGATTACCTTTTCGCATTCTGTAGAAGGCGCGGCTATGGTCGATGGGCACCCGGAAATGGATATGCAGAATGTCTATACGTTGACCGCAACCGGTCTGGGTTCCGCTGTTGTGACGGTGACGGCTTCCGATGGTATGGCTTCTCAAGAGGTAACCGTTCAATTTGACGAGCAGGTGCCGATTGAGTTGTCGTCGTTTGTCGGTTCAGTGGTCGAAAACCGCGTGGTGCTCAATTGGGCGACGGCTTCGCAGACCAATAATGCGGGTTTCCGCGTGCTTCGCAGCACGGATGGTGAGACCTACGAGGTGGTCAGTGAGCTTATCGCCGGTGCCGGTACGACCGATCAGTTGATGGATTATATGTTTGAGGATACGAGCCTTCCGGCTGCTGAGATCGTTTATTATGTTCTCGAGCAGATTGATCTGGATGGAACGATTAACCGTTCGAATCCGATTGAGGTACTGTTGGGCGCGCGTTTCACCCTGCCCACAGAGTTTGCTTCGGCTGTGTATCCCAATCCGTTTAATCCGAGAACGACGATTTCCTACGAGTTGCCCGCTGACACAGATGTGTCAATTATCATTTACGATGCGATTGGGCAGGAGATTCGTCAACTCGTGAGTCAGCATTATACAGCGGGTCGTTATAGTGTCCAGTGGGATGCTAAGGACCATCTGGGCCGCAGCGTTGGTAGTGGCGTTTATATTGCCAAGATTATGGCGGGTCCAAATACCGCGACCCAGAAGATGCTGTTGTTGAAGTAGAGGACGGGTTTTAAACCCGCCCGTGAGGACGGCGCCGATTCCTGGGACGGTGCCAAATTTAAAAGGCTACTGGACAAAATGTCCAGTAGCCTTTTTTTTGTTATTGCGATATTATATATGTGAAACTATATTCGAGCACGATGGTTGAAGTGTGAAGGGTGAATAACTGTAGGGGCGAGGCATGCCTCGCCCGTCATCGCGGTATGCTTAAAGCCGCGATCCAGAAGGTTTTCAAAAGGAGATATAAATGGAGAAGGTGCGAATGGGCTTGATCGGGTGTGGTGGCAATATGAGCGGCCACATCGGGCGGTTGATGAAGATGCAGGATGTGGAGGTTGTGGCGCTGGCAGATCCGAGTGAGGCGAGTTTTGCGCGGTTGTTTGAGCGCGTGCCAGAGGCAGCGCAGTTGCCGAGGTTTGCAGATCACAGGGAGATGCTTGCCAGTGTGGAGATGGATGCGACAGAGATTTCTACGCCGCATACATTGCATTTTGAACAGATTATGGATAGTCTGGATAAGGGTCTGCATGTGCTGACAGAGAAGCCGATGGTGTGTACGGTTGACCACGCGTTTCAGGTGATGGATAAGGCAGAGGAGGTGGATCGCGTTTTGATGGTGTCCTATCAACGGCACTTATCTCCGACGTTTCGGTTTATGCGGAATCAGATTCAGGCAGGGGAGATCGGAGAGGTTCAGTTTATTCAGGCGATGCAAGATCAGCATTGGTACGCGAATCAACAGGGGAAGTGGCGACAGGTTCACGCGCTGTCGGGCGGGGGTCAGTTGAATGATTCAGGGAGCCATTTGCTGGATATTGTGCTGTGGATGGTGGATCAGGCGCCCACGCGCGTGTCGGCGTTTATGGATTATCTGGATACAGAGGTGGATATCAATTCGGCGCTGTCGATTGTGTTTGAGAATGGTGCGTTGGCGAATTTTTCTATTGTGGGTACAGGTCCCGGTCCCGGGATGTGGGAGGATATTACGATTTGGGGCACAAAGGGGGCGATTTATTCTCGCAATGGGAAGGTGACGTGCAAATACGGTGGGAGCGCACCAGTAGAGGTGGATGCGAATAGTTTGCCTTCGCGGTTTGTGAGTCCAGATCAAAATTTTGTGGATGCGATTTTGGGACGCGATGAAGTTCAGGTTCCGCCAGTGTGCGGTTTGCGCGTGATCCAGTTGACCGAAGCCGCATGGGAGTCAGCAGAAAAGAATGGTCGCCCGGTGCGGGTGAAGCGCACGCGAAGTAGGAAGTAGGGATGGACGCAAAAAAAGGAGGTTCTTATGCGTATGTTAAAATTAACTGTTGTTCTCGGTTTGCTCGTCAGTGCTGTTGCGAATTGTTGGGCGCAGCCCGTTGCGTTAAAGTTCGACAATCCAGAGGGGCGCATATTACAATACAAACATACATATAGACTCTTCTATTTTAGCAATCAGGCTGAGATTTTGTTTGGCGTGCAGCAGGCGGGAGCCTCTTATGACGACGATGGAAATATTACTTTTAATTCAAATTTTTCCAGAGGTGGAACATTTGAAATGGATGTGAGCGGAGAGTGGGAAAGCCGCGAAGAGGTGGTGGGTCTGGCAGAAGATCATCCCGATTCATTGATGGATGTTACACGCGTAAAGGCGACAATTCTGAAAGCCGATAGCCGCGCTGTTTTGGCTGGTAAGCGTTTGTCGTTTGAACAGTATCCAGATAATTTTGAAAAGTTCAAGGATCGAGCGTTTTCATGGTTTGTCAATTCAAAAGGGGAGATTTCCAATTTTGAACCCGAGTTTTATGCGTACCGACTCGGTCGTGAGGATCTGGTGACGGATCTCTTTCTCGCATGGGTTCCCGAATACAGCCTGACTTTGCCAGATAAACCCGTTTCCGAAGGCGATACATGGACGGGGGAAGGTGCTTTTAAACGGCGAATTGAGTACAGGCGTTTGAGGAATCAGGATGTGTTCCTGAACTATAAAAGTTTGTATCGGGTGAAAAAGATCAAAAGGAATAAGCAAAAAATTGAAGTGGAGATCGAGGAGGAGCGGGAGGTTTCCTATAAGGGCTGGATCGATGTTGCGAATGCGTCATTTGTCGTGGATGGCAAAGGGACAGGTACTGGAAAATGGGTGGTTGATGCGACGCGTGGACTGGTTTTGGAACATAAAGTCAAGTTTGATATCACGCGCCCAAAGGTGATGACGGGGTTTGTAAATGCAGAGGGCAATCTCGCCGAGATTCCCGATATGGTGGCCGAGGTGAAGGTAAATTTTGAACGCAAACTGAAAAAGATAGAAAAAGAGTGAGAGACGCGTCGTTCCGCACACGCTTGACACGGGTTTTTAGATGTGGTATTCTTCTGCAAATCCTGATCGGAGGTGAACCATCAATACCAGCGATTCTGATCGTCAGAGAAAGTCACCTGAAGATTTTCTTCAGGACTATGTGGATATGCAGCATACGTTTCAGTCATTGTCGATTATCGATCAGATTTTGATGACGATGGATGAGACAGATCGACGGCGGCCCCTGTTGTACCAGTTGCGTCGGCAGCTTCAGGAGGATGAGATTACGTTTGAAGAGGCGAGGCGCACGATTGTGGAGTTAGAAGGGGCGCTGGAGAAGGTGACGGCACCGGCCAATCGGGTGGGGACGCTGTTGGCTCCGCCGGAGAATGGCGTCGCGTATCTCACGGTGGGCGGGGCGGAGTATTATGCGAATGTGGATTCGCGGTTGGATGATCGCGGTTTGAAGGTGGGGACGCGCGTGCTGGTCAATGAGGCATTTGCCGTGGTGGGCGATATGGGCGAGTCTCCGTCGGGTACTGTGGGCAAAATTGTCGATGTGCTGGACGATGGGCGTTTGCAGGTGGGGCAAGAACACGGTTCGCAGACGCATGTTCTGCTGCGGGGGTCCGATCTGGAGGCCGAGGCTTTGAAGGCGGGCGAGGAGGTGCGTATTGATCCGCATTTTCGCGTGGCGTTGGAGAAGATGCCGCATGCCGAGGTGAAGGATTTTTATCTGGAGGAAGTTCCGGATTTGCCGTGGGAAAAGATCGGTGGACAAAAGGACGCGATTCAGGCGATTAAAGATACGATTGAGATGCCGGTGTTGCATCCGGAGTTGTTTAAGCGGTTTCAGTACAGTACGCCCAAGGGGTTTTTGCTGTACGGTCCGCCGGGGTGTGGCAAGACGCTGATTGGGAAGGCGACGGCGTACAATCTGGAGCGGCAGGTGCAGGAAGACGGCCTGAATCTCAAGGCGTGTTTTATGCATATTAAGGGTCCTGAGATTTTGAATATGTGGTTGGGAGAGTCGGAGCGCAAGGTGCGCGAGATTTTTTCTCAGGCGCGGGAGAAGCGGCGCGAGGGGTTTTTGCCGGTGGTGTTTATCGATGAAGCAGAGTCGGTTTTGGGGACGCGGCGGGCAATTCGGTCGCACAATATTTCAAATACGGTTGTGCCGATGTTTTGTTCCGAGATGGATGGGATCGAGTCCCTGCAAGATGTGGTGATTATTTTGACGTCCAATCGCCCCGATTTGATCGATCCGGCGATTTTGCGCCCGGGGCGTATTGATCGCAAGATCAAGGTTATTCGTCCGGATGAGGATGCGGCGCGCGAGATTTTGGGTATTTATTTGACGGCTGATTTGCCGCTGTCAGAGGCTGCGTTGAACGCGCATGAGGGCGATGCGAAGGCAGCAGTTGACGATCTGGTGGCGCGCGCGATAGCAGAGATATATGTCAGGCGCGATGATACGCGCTTTTTGGAGGTGACGCTTAGAAGCGGTCGGAAGGAAGTGTTGAGTCGCGGAGATCTGTGCAGTGGGGCAATTCTCGAGTCTATTGCACAGCGCGCGAAGGAGATTGCGATTAAGCGGTGTATTGCGTTGGGTACAGATGATGGGATTGGTTTTGACGATTTGCTCGCGGGGATTGAGACCGAGTATAGCGAGAATGAGATTTTCCCGCCGACGGATAATACAGAGGATTGGTTGAAGTTGCTGGATTACGATCCGGAAAATGTGGTGCGCGCAGCACCGATTAAGCCCAGGCGAGAGCGACGCACCTCAAGGCATGGTGTGGTGTGATATGCGCTTATTCGGTTTGGAAACAGAATACGGAATCACGATTGACGGGGTGGATAAGGTCGATGTGGTGGAGGAGTCCATGCACTTGATTCGGTGCTATCAGCAGGGTAAGTTTGTCCCGTTGTGGGATTATCGGCTGGAGAATCCCCGTCGGGATGAGCGGGGATTTGAGGTTAAAAATCTGTTGAATGATGTCGATGAGAAGGTGCATTTGCAACAGGACCGCAAGCGTAAAATTCCGTTTAAGGAATTGAAGAGCGATTTGATTATTTACAATGGGTCCCGGTTTTATAACGATCATACACATCCGGAGTATTCGACGGGTGAGTGCGTGAGTTTGTTTGAGCTTGTGGCACAGGATAAGGCGGGGGAGCGCATTGTGGATATTTGCGCGCAGCGGCGCACGGAGATGCTGGATCAGGGCGTTGTGCGGATGTATAAGAATAATACGGATTTTGAAGGGCATAGCTATGGGTGTCACGAGAATTATTTGATGGATCGCTCAGTGCCTTTCGAGCGTATATTGCAGGGGTTGTTGTTGTTTTTCCCCACGCGACAAATTTTTTGTGGGGCTGGGAAGGTGGGGGTTGAGCGGGAGGATCGCGCACCGATTTATCAGTTGTCGCAGCGCGCGGAGTTTTTTGAGGTGATCGCGAGTGTGGATACGATGCACAAGCGTCCGGTTGTGAATACGCGCGATGAACCCCACGCAGATGCAGCGCAATATCGGCGGTTGCATGTGATTGTGGGCGATGCCAATATGTCGGAGTATATGACGGCGCTTAAGGTGGGGACAACGGCGCTGGTGATCGATTTGATTGAGGCGGATTGTTTGCCGGATTATCGGTTGAAGGATCCGATTGCGGCGATGAAGAATATTGCGCGGGATCAGTCGCATGCGTGGTTGGTTGAGGTGGAGGGTCCCGGTCATCGTCTCGTTCCCGCGGTTGAGATTCAGGATGCGTTTTTGAGTTTGGCACGGCGCGAGTTTGCCGGGCGGGATCGAGAGACGGATTGGGTGTTGTCGGCGTGGGACGATGTGTTGGGGAAATTGAGCCGCGATCCAATGGATCTGGTGGGTGTGTGCGATTGGGTGACGAAGAAGTGGTTGATCGATAGTTTTTGCGAGGCGGAGAATCTGGCGTGGGATAATCCAGATGATTTGTTCTGGATGCAGAGTCAGGATCTGGAGTATAGCAATGTGGATCGGGAGGCGGGGTTGTATTATTTGCTGGAGTCGCAGGGGCAGATGGTGCGTTTGGTGGGCGATGATGAGGTGGCTGCGGCGATGTCGGAACCGCCTTCGGGCACGCGGGCGTATTTTCGAGGGCGCAGTTTGGAGAAGTTCGGCGATTATGTGTCGTCAATTAACTGGGATCGCATTGTGTTTAAGCGCAATGGCCGGCAGCATGCGGTGGATATGAAATTATTGGTGGATGAAGAGCGGGTGGAGCGTTATAATGAGGTGTTGGATCGTTCGGAGACGTTGGATAGTTTTTTAGCTGCGTTGGACAAGGTAGATCCGTAGGGGCGGGTTTCAAACCCGCCCGTCATCGCGGCAGGCTGTTAGCCGCGATCCAGAGGGTTTTGCCCCCTGCTCAAAATCATGCAGGGGCAGGCTTTGATTTTCATCCTGTTCATCCTATAATCCTGTAATCACTGGATAGAATCATTCCAGTGCAGGCTCTGATTCAGACATTTTTTCAAGGAGGCCGTAGATGGATAAGGTCTTACAGTTTGAGCGACGGACGAAGCCAGTCGATCCGGGCGGACCTGGTCCGGGCGATGATGGCGATGGTGGCCCTGCACGCCCGAAGGTGGAGCGGCCAGATACACGCGATTTGCTGCGGCGCATGCGGCGCGTTGATCCCAATCAGGCGCGGCGTTATCGCCAGCGTACAGGCGAGTAGATTATGCAATCAGGTGGGGATTTTGTCGATTTGCTGCGGCAGACGGGCTACCGGTTCCCGGGTGAGAATTTGGGCGATGTGAAGGCCGAGCGCGATTTGCCTTTTGAGCCGACGGATGCGACGACGATTCTGGCATTTCAATATGCCGATGGGGTGCTTGTCGCAGGTGACCGCCGCGCCACTGCGGGCAATATGGTGCTTTACGATCGCGCGGATAAGGTGATTGATCTGGATGCGTATTCGGTGATGGCGATTTCGGGGTCGCCTTCTATTGCGTTTGAGATCGCGCGCATTTTGGAGCATGCATTTCAGTATTATCGCCGTCGTTTGCTTCAGGAGATGAGTTTGCAGGCGAAGTTGCGCCGGTTGTCGCTGTTGATTAAGGATAATCTGCCGATGGCGATGCAGGGTATTGGTGCTGTGATTCCGATTTTTGCGACGTATGACCAGGCAGATGCGCGGGGTAAAATTTATTTTTACGATGCGCTGGGGGCGCAGTTTGAGAGTGCCGATTTTACGACGACGGGGTCGGGGTCGCCGGCGATTCGCGGGGCGATGTATTATTTGAATCGCTGGAGCGGTCGGCGGTTTGTGGAGATGGATCGCGATGCGGCTATCGGACACGCGCTTCAGCTTCTGGATACGGCCTCGGAATACGATTCGGCGACGGGTCGATACGAGCGGTCGGCTGATATTTTTCCGTCGGTGAAGACGATTACGGCGTCGGGTCTTGCGGAGATCGAGACCGAGGAGTTGCGACAGCTTTATGTTCAATACGTGGATGGGGAGGAGGCGGGACGCGCATGATGTTGTCAGATGAGCCGTATCGCTGGGCAGAGGCTGTTGCGAATCGGCGCGAGTATATTGAAGATCAGATCCGGCAGGGGAGTCCGGTTGTGGGTGTGGGGTACGAGGATGGGATTTTGTTGCTGACGCTGTCGCAGAGTCAGCAAAAGGTGTTTGAGGTGTACGATTGCATCGGGCTTGCGGCGATTGGGCATTCGACGGATATCGAGAAGCTCAGGCAGGCTGCGATTGATATGGCGCATTCGATTGGGTTTAATTATTCTGAGGACGATGTGACGTTGCGTCAAATTGTGTATTTTGGTCTGGGTCCTGCGATGAAGGCGGGGTTTGACGATGTGGTGCGGTCTCCGTTTTTGGCGCGGGTGCTTCTGGCGGAGTTAGATGGGCAGGAGGGCGTGCAGATTTTTTATACGGTGGATTACGATGGCGCGTTTTACCGGCACGAGGGGTGTGTTGCTGTGGGGGGCGTTGTGGAGGCAGATGTGATGATGGTGCGCGAGTTGTCGGGGCTGGATACGAGGGCGTTGTCTCTTTCTGATGCCGCAGATGCTGCGCTTCGCGCCTGGGCAATTGGGCGGTGGATTGGGAAGATGGACGAGGTGCCTACCGATGCCGACGAGTTGGAGCAGGTGGCTGGAGGGGTGGATGTGGCGGATGTGCTTGGGACGGCGTTGAAGGATATGGAGGTGGAGGCGGTGGTGCTGGGGCGGTCGCAGGTGGGTAAAAATAAGTACCGCAATGTCGATGCTGAAGAAATTGCGCCCGCTCTGGCGGGGTTCATTGAGGGGTCCCAATGAGAGATCGCATTTTTGGCATAGAAACCGAGTATGGGTGTTTGGCACCCGAGCACGAGGGTTTTGTGAGTCCAGATACGATTTCGGTGAAGGTAAAGGATCACATTTTTCACGTTGACCGAATGGGGATTGTGGATATTCACTATCGCGGACGGGATGAACCCCCGGGCAATGGGGGTTTTTTGTTTAATGCGGGGCGGGTTTATATCGATATGGGGCATCTGGAATACGCCACGCCGGAGTGTATGGGGTTGTGGGATATTGTGGCTTTTGATCGGGCGGGCGATTGTATTTTGTATCGGGCATTGCACGCGCTGGGGTTGGCTAAAGAAGCTTCGTTTTTGAAGAATAATATCGATCATTATACGGGTGCGACGTTTGGCTGTCATGAAAATTATCTGGTCAGGCGCAATGTGCCGTTTTCCACGGTTGTGATTCCCGCGTTGTTGCCGTTTTTGGTGACGCGCCAAATTTTTTGCGGTGCAGGTCGCGTGGGTAGTTATGATGATAGTTTTTATTATTATGGACAAAATGTGCGAGATACCGCCGATCCAGAGGATGCGGTTTCTTTCCAGATTTCTCAGCGTGCCGATCATATTGTGACAGAGATTTATCAGTGGATTCAGTTTTCTCGCGCGATTATTAATACGCGAGATGAACCGTTGGCAGATCACAGCAAGTACCGCCGTTTGCACCTTTTGGTGGGCGATTCGAATATGTCGGAGTATGCGACGGCTCTGAAGGTTGGTACGACTGCGATGGTGCTGAATCTCTTGGAGCGCAAAATTTTTCCCCAGGATGTGGGGCTGGGGGATCCCGTGTGGGCATTGAAGGAGATTTCGCGGGATCCGACGTATAAGTGGATTCTGGACCGGCAGAATGGGCGGTCTATTTCGGCTATTGATATACAGCGCACGTATTTGGATTTGGCGCAGCGCCACTTGAGAGGTTTGGATGAGGAGTCAGATTGGGTGCTGAATGAGTGGGAGCGCACACTGGATGATCTGGCGTCCGATCCGATGCAGTTGACAGATCGTTTGGACTGGGTGGCTAAGAAGTGGTTGTTGGATGCGTTTCGCGAGTCGGAGAATTTGAGTTGGAACGATCCGTGGTTGCAGAGTTTGGATTTGGAGTATCACAATATCGATCCCAATCGCGGGTTGTATTTTGATCTGGTGCAGCAGGGTAAGATGCAGCGCGTGTTGACGGATGAGCGCGTTGAAGAGGCTTGTGGGACGCCTCCGGCTGATACGCGGGCAAAGGCGCGGGCGGCGATGGTGAAGACGTTGTCGCAAAATCGGGTGCGGTATATTGTGGATTGGGATTCGGTGTATTTGGAAAATGAATTCCATTTGAGTTTCCGAGATCCGTTTGATACGTATGACGAGGAGGCAGAGGCGTTTGCCGAGGAGGTCGAGATCGCGTCGAAGATGATGGGGTTGAGACGAAAAACGTAAAAAAAGCCGACCACATTGTGGTCGGCTTTTTTTTTATCTTCTACTTCTGCCACCTCGGCGTCCGGAGTAGTGGCGAGAACTCATGGGCAGGTACGCGCGGGCGATTTTTTGACTGGCGCGGTCGAGTTTGGTATAGTCGGGGATTTTATAGCGTTTGCGCGTGATGGCGTCGGTGAATACGATTTCGGGAAATGCGTTGAGGTTGAGGTTCTGATCGCCGCGGATTGTGAAGCTCATAGGTCCCGCGTTGGTGTCGATGTCCCAGTTTGTGCCGCCTTCTTTGTTGCTTTCGATGTTGAGTATGGTCTGGATTTGGGGGATGTCATAGCGGTTTTTGAGGTGTTCTTCAACGCGTGCCCGCGATTGTGTGTTTAACCCGTCGAGTGTGGGTAAGAGGCCGAGTTCGGTTCCGTCCCGGTCGCGGAGGCTGATCCATTGGTCGGGCGTGGAAAAGGGAAAACACCGCACGATGTGATCGATGTGCAGTTCTTCTCCGTCGGCTGTGAGGAGCAGGCGGTCGCCGTTTTGACGGATGTCAATGGTTTCGGGGATGAGTTGTTGTATCATGAGGTCCATGTTATGCTTCTTCCAATGCAAATTGCATGTCGCACAGGCGGGCGTATAAGCCGTCACTGGCGAGTAGCTGGGTGTGTGTGCCGGATTCGACGATTTTGCCGCGGTCGATGACGTAGAGGCAGTCGGCGCGGCGCACGGTGGATAAGCGGTGGGCGATCGCAAAGGTTGTGCGGCCTTCCATGAGGCGTTCAAGGGCGTTTTGTATGAGCATTTCGGTTTCGGTATCAACGGAGGATGTGGCTTCGTCTAAGATGAGGATGCGCGGGTCGTTGAGGATGGCGCGGGCAATGGAGATGCGCTGTTTTTCGCCGCCGGATAAGCGCACGCCCCGTTCGCCAATGTGGGTGTCATAAGCGTCCGGGAATCCGCAGACGAAGTCGTGGGCGTTGGCCATCATGGCGGCGTTGATGATGTCGGTTTCGGTGGCTTTGAGTTTGCCATAAGCGATGTTTTCGCGGATGGTTCCGTTGAAGAGGAAGGGTTCTTGTAAGACCATGCCGATTTGGCTGCGCAAGGATGCGCGTTGCATGTTTTTGAGGTCATGACCGTCAACGCACACGGTGCCAGAGTCGGGGTCGTAGAATCGGCAGATGAGGTTGATGATGGTGGTTTTGCCCGCGCCGCTGGGTCCAACGAGGCCGATGAGTTGCCCGGGTTGTGCGATGAGGGATACGCCATGGAGGACAGGGGGTCCGTGTTCGTAGGCAAAGGTGACGTTTTGAAATTCAACGCTGCCGTTCAGGCGGTCAAAGGGGCGCGCATTGGGGGTGTCTTTTATTTCGGGCTGGGTGTCCAGGATTTCAAAGATGCGACGCGCTGAGGCGGCTGCGCGCACGATGGTGTCGTTGATGCGGGTGAGGCTTTCTACGGGGCCATAGAAACGCCAGAGGAAGCTTTGAAAGGCGAAGAGGGTGCCGATGGTGAGGTCGCCCGTGATGATTTGTCGCCCGCCAAAGAGGAGGATGAGGAGGGGTCCCATAGAGAGGATGAATCGGGTGAGGGGGAAGAAGGCGACGCGGGTTTTGATGATGGTGATGCTGATGTTGAGGAAGGCTTTGCATTTTTGGGTGAAGCGAGAGAGTTCGTGGCCTTCGCGGGCAAAGCATTTGATGACGCGGATGCCGGAGAGGTTGTCTTGCAAAAGGGCGCTGATGTCGGCGATGCGTTCGCGCGCCATGGTGTAATAGGGGCGTATGGTGCGGTTGTAGAAGATGATGAGGATGCTGTATATGGGCATGGGCAACAGGGTGATGAGGGCGAGTTCGAAGCTGAGGCCAAAGAGGATGCCGCCGTAGATGACGATGGTTGCGATGTTGACGAGTACGCGTTCCAGGGTGTCTGTGACGGTGTATTGGAGGGATTCGACGTCGGCGGTTACGCGCGACATGAGTTCGCCAGTGCTGCGGTCGTTGTAAAAGCGCAGGCCCAGGTGCTGGAGGTGGTCATAGACCTGGACGCGGAGGCTGAAGAGGATGTCCTGGCCCGTTCGGTTGAGCAGGTAGCGGTTGATGAAGCTGAAGATGGTGTGGAGGATATAGACGCCGAGGAGGAGCAGGGCGTAGTATTGAAGGAGGTCGAAGTCGGCTGCGATTTTTGTGTCGGAGAAGTCGCCGCCAATATAATTCCCTTCTGTGAAGTAGGGGGTTAATATGTTGTCGATGACTTCGCGCATGAGCAGGGGTTGCGCGGCATCCAGGCCGATGATGACGAGGGTGGCACTGATGCCGATGCACACGCGGCCCAGGTAAGGGCGAACATAGGTGATGAGGCGGAGGAAGACGTTCATGGGCGGTATCTTTATGCGTTGATAATTTCATCCGTCGATACAATTTCAACGCCCTGTTGCTGCCAGTTATCAACCAGGCGGTCGCCGCGTTTGGGATCGATGGCTTGTGTGGCGTCCAGGACGAGTTGGATGGGTGCTGTGTTGCGTTTTAAGAAGCCGTTAATGGCGTAGGCGTTGCAGACGTCGAGGGCTACGCCGTAGAGGACGATGCGGTCTGGTTTGACGGCGTTGAGTACGGGTTCGACGTTGGGGTTGGTGAAGACGTCAAAGTGCTGTTTGCGAAAGATGATTTCACCGCTGTGTTTTTGTACCTGGTCAATGAGGTCGCCAGGGGCGTCCGGGTCGATCCAGAGGGGGTTTTGCGGTTGGGTTTCGGGTACTTTTTTTTGTCCAGAGGTTCCAGCTATGCAGTGGGGGGGAAAGGTGTCCAAAAAGTCCGGGTTGTCGGAGATTTCAGGGTCTGTTATCCGGTGGTTGTCAACCGAGCCGAATATGGGGATGCCCCGTTGTCTGGCATAGTCTGTGAGTTTTTTGAGGTTTGGCAAGCGTTTTTCCGATGCGGTGACGTAGAGTTTGCCGTCGGGCATGATGAAGTCGTATTGGGTATCGACATCCCAGAATATGATGCCGGGCATAGGGTACTCCTTTTTAATACAAAAAGTACTTTTCTCGCGCGGTGGAGAATTCCTCCAACGCCTCTTCCCATCGCTCCCATATCTGCTGCGCGGTGTCGCCTTTCAAGAGGGCTTCGCGCACGGTGCGGGTTCCCATGGCCTGGTCAAAGCGTTCATATCGGTCTTTTGGGATTTTGAATTCGGGATATGTTGCCACGAGATGTGCGAGTATGGATACTTCTGTGCGCGTTGGGCGAAAGGCGATGGGGTCTGTTATGTGCAGGAATATAGCCTGTACTTTTTTGTTGCGAAAGAGCCATGTGTCGGGCTCAAATAGTATGGGTTGAAATTGGATGCCGGGCAGTTGCAGGGCGTTCAGGTCACGGGCTGTTTTTTCTGCGTTGATCCAGGGCGCGCCAACGATTTGAAAGGGCCTGTCGGTTCCTATGCCGATGTGCAGGGTTCCCAATGCGCCAATGGTTCCGGTTGCGGCAAAGGTTATGGCAGCCTGAGGCGATGGGATGTTGGGCGATGGGGGAACCCATTCGCGTCCGATGTCCGCCCAGCGCGTGTTGCGCTGGTATCCTTTCATGGGGACGACGGTGAGGGAGCACGCGAGCATGTGTTCCCGGTTGAGATAGCGCGCGAGTTCTCCTGCTGTGAGTCCATACGCGCGGGGTACTGGATAGAGTCCTCCAACTAATGATCGCCATTTTTCTTCGGTTATGGGGCCATCTACTGTGCGTCCGCCGAGGGGGTTGGGGCGGTCGAGGACGATGACGCGTTTGTGGTGTTCGCCCGCGGCTTTCAGGATTTTGGCAAGGCTCCAGATGTAGGTGTAGGCTCTGCTGCCTACGTCCTGTATATCGTAGATTATGACGTCGATGTTGTCCAGTGCGGATTGCAAGGAGCGGCCGCTTCCGTAGAGGGAATATACAGGGAGGCTGTCCATTTGCGTGTCGCGCACATGTTCGCCGGCTTTTGCTTTTGCTTTGATTCCGTGTTCGAGTGCAAATAGGGCGACGAGATTGATGTCGGGGTGATGTTGCAAGGCATCGATTGTTGAGATGCCTGTTTTTGTGCGTCCCGTGGGGTTGGTGATCAGGCCGACCCGTGCGTCCGCTACCAGAGGGGTGTGGTGTTCCAAAAATACATCTACACCCATTTGTAGTTCCTGTTTTTGCGAGGTGCAGTTGAGACAGATGGAAAGAAAGAGAATGGAGGTACACCATTTACCTATTTCCACGCTTCGTTCCCCAAAAAAAACGGGCAGTTGCTCACAGGCGACTGCCCATCTTGTTACATAAATCCGTTTTTGTTTTTTCTATACGGTTTCAACAGTTTGTGCCAGTTTTTTCCATTTGCCAAAGGCTTTCCAGTTGATGGTTTCGCGTTCGCCATTACAATTTAAGATGCCTGCATTTAAATATTCTCTGATTCGTCCTTTAACTTGTTGGGGAGAAATGTTCAGTTGTGTAGCCGCAACGTCTTCGTCTATCCCAGCCGCCAGCAGTTTTAACAATGCCGTGTCGTCCATGACGGGATTTCCTTAACAACAGATGTGAGACATACTACACCGCTCTCTGATAGAGAGTCGGAACGAATTGTAGAGGGAAAAAAAGCGAGATACTCGGAAGGTGAGGCGGGCACAATTAGCAGAGATAGAGGAAGCTCTGCGAAAGAATGACTAATACCCAAAATTCCGCGTTCTCACTCAATATGCTGCAATATAGCTATTCTCCACTTATATGCAAGGCAAATCGTTATAGGTTTTGCTTTTGCCTTTTGCTTTTGCCTTTCGTTTTTGCCTTTCGTTTTTGCCTTTCGCTTTTGCCTTTCATCCGTGTTCATCTGTGTTCATCTGTGGTTGCTTTTCCTTTGCTTTTAAATCCCCGGCAATGGCGCGTGGTCATCTGTTTCGTGTTGCCACAGGCGAATGCGAGCCGCGATTTCCCGCGCCCGGTCGCGGTGCGCAGGGTCGTCAAAGAGGTTGGTTTCTTCGTATGGGTCGTTGTTCAGGTCGAATAATTCGCACTGGTCGCCAGCACATAAGTTGAGTTTCCACCGGTCTCCGGTTACGGCACAGCGCCAGGGCAAGGTGGCCATGAGGTTGATTTTGGGGTTGCCCAAATTGCGGTCGCCTATGCCGTTCCATTCCATGAATGCGGTGTGGTCGCGCAGGTCGGCACCGCCGGTTAATACGTCGGCACACGGGCGGCCCGGGAGGGCGTCTGGTAGCGGCTGATTGGCGAGTTCTACGAGGGTGGCGATGAGGTCCGCGTGTCCAAAGACGCCGTCGATGCGTTTTTCCGTTTGGGTGAGCCACGGGACGCTTAAGATCATGGGGACGCGCGCAGATTCTTCGTAGAATGCGCGTTTTTCGAACATGGCGTGGTCGCCTGCCATTTCGCCGTGGTCGCTGGTGACGGCAAAGACGGTGTTTTCCATTTGTCCGGTTTCTTCCAGTGTCTGTACCATGCGGCCTATGGCGTCGTCGAGGATTTTTACGTTGCCGTAGTATTGCGCCCGCAGTTTTCGCCAGGATGCTTCATGTCGCATGTCATGACCTTCAACCCTGTTGCTGAGGTAGTGTTCTGCGCGGGCGCGGTTAAACAGGGCGTGTCCTTCTGGTTTTTTGATGAAGGTGGGGCCAACGGGTAAGGCATCGGGGTCGTACATGCCGTCGTAGGGTCCGGTCATTGGGGGGTGTGGCTCAAATGTGCTGAATACGAGGAGCCACGGGCGGTCTGTGTTTTCCCGGATGAATCGTTCGGAGTGGTTGGCGATGAAGGTGCCCATCTGATATTCTGCGGGGAGTTGAGACCGCTGGCGCGGTGAGAAGATGATTTCTCCAGTGGCGCTGTTGTTTTGGGGTTCTATGCCCTGTTCTTTCATCCAGTAGTAATAGCTGCTGAAGGGCAGGCCGGGGCGAGAGTATTTGTTGCGGTGGTCGTCTTCTGTGCTGATCCATTCGTCAAAGCCGTGTTGTCGCACGGAGTCGTCGCCGAGGTGCCATTTTCCAAACATGGCTTTCCGATAGGTGTCGGGTAGCATTTTTGCGATGGATGCGATGTCGTCGTGTAAGTGGTCCCGGTTGACCATGCATCTGTGGTTGTGCGGGTATAGTCCGGTCATGAGGGATCCGCGGGCAGGGGTGCATACGGGTTGGGTGACGTAGGTGTTTTCAAAGACGAAGCTGCGCTCTGCAAGGGCGTCCTGGTGCGGCGATTGTATCCAGTCGTTGCCATAACATTTCAAGGTGTCCGTGCGCTGTTGGTCGCTGATGAAGAGGAGGATGTTCGGTTGTTTTGACATGCGGTTACTCCTTGTTTTGGGTGAGGTAGTTCGACCAGTTGCAAATGCGAATGTTGCCGTAGTCGGGTAGTGATTCTCCCTGATAGACCAGCGTCGCTGTGTCGGCTTGAGGCGCAAGTGTGTTGAGTGTTTTTATGAGACGAGGTCGGAAGGTCGCGGTTTTTTTTATTTCGACAAAATGCCGGGTTTGTCCCGTGTCAATAACGAGATCGATCTCTACGCCGTGACTGGTTCGATAAAAATAAAATTCACAACGCCGATTGGTGTGTTTGTGGTGTTTGAGCACTTGAGATAGGATATGATTTTCAAAAAGCGCACCGGCCATCGGTCCGCGGTCATACATTTCTTCAGTTCGAATGCCCGTGAGAGCCGATACGAGTCCCGTGTCGTAAAAATATATTTTGGGGCGTTTGATAACCCGCTTGCCGAAATTTCGAAAATAAGGGGGCAAGAGAAAGATGACATACGACATTTCTAATATGGAGACCCACCGTTTGATTGTGGGCATTGTTACGCCGAGGTCATTGGCGAGGCGAGACATGTTGAGTATCTGTGCCGTATTTGCCGCGAGCAACTGGATCAGGTTCCGAAAGTCGCGCAGATTGCCAATTTGTGCTATGTCTCGCACGTCGCGTGCAAGGTAGGTTTCAATATAGGAGGCATACCAGTCGTCAGCATTGCGATAATGGCGCGTGACCATCTCGGGATAACAACCGCGCCATATCGCTGTTGCACAAAGTGCTTTGGGCAATTCCCGATGATCAAAGGGTAGAAGTGACAATAGACCAATGCGCCCTGCCAAACTATCCGCTACATTTTGCATGAGCAAGAATTGGCTGGATCCGGTGAGTACAAATTTGCCGTAGGTATCGCGGTCTCGATCAACGGCGAGTTTGATGTGGTTGAAAAGTGCAGGGGCTTTTTGTACTTCGTCAAATATAACGCGGTGGCGATACATTTGCATAAATTTTTCGGGGTCGTCTTCAAATAATGCCAGTTGTCTTATGTCGTCAAATGTGACATAGGTATAAGCGTCGCGCAGGACGTGTTGGAGGAGCGTAGATTTTCCAGATTGCCGAGGGCCTGTAATGCCCACTACAGGGAATGCATTGAGATAGTCGGACAGGATGGGTTCAATTTGTCGAGGACGATAATTCATGGGGGCGATTTCTTGTGTAAATTCAAAATGACAAATTAAATTTACACAAAAAATGATTCTGTATCAAGAATCATCTTTTGTCGTCTGCTTTGCGAATTATTCTGCTTAGGGAATAGGCGGAGGATCAGCACACATGACCCGTCGAAGTAGGTTTTTTTCTTTTTCCAATAATAGCTGGAAATTTGGGTCGCTACGAATCTGATCCGCGAGAGAAGCCCCACGCTTTTCTTCTTGCCTGATGAAGGCCATGATTTCTCGAGTGGCCCAATTTATCGCCCTACTGTCCACTCGCCCTGGGCGATAAAACTGTCCACGTTGAACGAGCGGCCCCCAGGCCGATCTCTGCAGGATCACATGATTTTGAGGCACGAAGAACAAGGGAAGTTGGATGTGGCACAATTCCAACGGAAAACGCAAGTTATCCTGGAGCAGGTTCGAATAGGCATTTTCAACGCTGTTCCATCCTCGGCCCTGCGAGAGAAACTTTGCTGTAACAAAATACACAATGTGACGACAGTGTATAATTCCCTCTCGAAGCGCTGCAAAAGCGTCTTGCCCTCTCGGATAGTGATGTTGGTCAAGCCATGGTAAGTACTTGCTGTTCTCTAACGCATTGTAAACAGGTTGTACCAGACGAACTCGATCTTCTGCACAGTGCGAAAGAAATACATGATGGGTGCAACGCGGCAGACTTTGGACGCGCCAATCACCGATCATTTAAGTGGCTCATTTTGGGTGGTTTGAAGGGGGGTACTTCCAATGCTGGTGGTACGGTACCGCCAGTAATCGCGGCAATTAGTTCTTCGCCGAGGACGGTAGGGCAAGCGAATATTTCATTCTTGATCTCCATTACACTTCCTTCAGCCATATTTTGACACGCCCGCATAATTTGACCAAGCGTGTATTTTCCGTCCAATGCTGAATACAATGATTGGTATGCCAGGCCATAGCCAACTTTGCGCGTCGCATCAAATCGTGGAAAGGAGGCGAGGATATCGCGATAGATATCAGGTAAACTCTTTACATATTCGGCGGTTATATACATCAATGAGTTCCTTTCTTTTGATAATTATATTTGTTTTTTATACTCATTGCTTTGTCAAATAAGTTTATTTACATTATTATAGTGGCGTTCCATCTTGTCACGCGCATCAGCTTTCGCAAAGGTCCACATAACCCCCCGTCGCTGCTGATTCCGACGAGCAGCCCAAGCCAACACCTCGCTTCGCATCA
>JAJDYX010000025.1 GCA_022824945.1 Candidatus Latescibacterota bacterium | reverse complement strand
GGTAATTTGTATATCTTTGGGGTAAGTCATCGTAGCCTCCAAGTTAGGGTTTATACTACTTACTTACTCACCCCTATCTTAAGACTTTTCTCGGAGCTACGGTGACTTTTTCAATTTTACAGAAATATAAGGACGCTATCCTATCTCCCAACCACCCGGCGTGGAAAAATGGTAATATCTTCGACAATGACGCGGTCTGGCATCTGGGCGACCATAAGTGCGGCGGCGGCAATGTCTTCGGGCAAAAGTGCGGCGGCGCGTTTTTTATCAGAGACGGGATTGGGACGGTGGTCTAAGATAGGTGTATCGACTTCGCCGGGATAAATACAGCAGGCGCGAATGCCCTCCTCTCGAAACTCGACATTGATCGATTGATTCAGCGCGGCCATGCCAAATTTGGACGCGCAATAAGCCACACCACTGATCATACCCGCTCTTTTGCCGGCCATAGATGAAATATTGATAACCAGACCGTCATTTTGCACTTTCATTTGCGGCAAAACAGCGCGAAACGCATTAAAAGCCCCCGTAAGATTGATCTCCATAACGCGGTCCCAGTCTTCATCCGCAATATCAATCAAGTGGCGTTTTTTAGTATTGATACCCGCGTTGTTCACCAGAATATCGATGCGACCAAATGCCGCGACCGTTTGTTCGGCAAGCACTTGAACCGCCTGCCGGTCGCCAACATCGGCAGCGCAAATCTCAATATTGGCAGAGCCGCATTGCCGCGCTGTCTCTTCAAGCGGTTCTATGCGCCGCCCCGCGAGCGCGAGATTATAGCCCGCTTCGGCATAAGCAATGGCAATGCTCGCGCCAATTCCGGTGCCTGCGCCAGTAATAATTGCTGTCTTGGACATATTGCTCCTCATAGTTAAGATACACTCTATCGCAATTTTCCCATAAAAAAATACAAAAAAATCTCAAATACTTCGGGCAAGTTTACGTATATTATGCGCGATTAATGAAAATAAAACAAGGAGTAAAGTTATGATTGAAATGGATGATGCCATTCGCATAGTAATGGAAAACACACAGATAATTGACAAAACCCGCATTGGATTGGACGATGTGCTCGGGCGTGTTTTATCCGAAGACGTGCGCTCAGATATCGACATGCCCCCCTTTGACAAAGCCCTCATGGATGGTTATGCCCTTCAGGGAACAGATATCGCATCCGCGTCTGGAGATACACCTGTCATACTCGATGTGATCGAAGAGATTCCAGCGGGCACCGTGCCACAAAAGCGGGTAAAACGCGGGCAAGCATCTCAAATTATGACAGGCGCACCCGTACCCGATGGCGCAGACACGGTAATTATGGTCGAGGATACAGAACCACACCCAGATGCCCAAAAGGTGCGCGTACTCGACACCACGGAAACAGGCAGGAATATCGCCCGCCTCGGCGAAGATGTGCGCGTCAATCAGGTCGTATTGCAAGCCAACACAGTCATACGCCCTCCCGAAGTTGGCATTCTCGCCGCTGTGGGACACGTCAATGTCGAGGTCTATCGCCAGCCTGTGGTCGGCATTGTGGCAACTGGCAGCGAAGTAGTGGAACCACACAACAAACCCAAACCCGGGCAAATACGCAACAGCAATGGATACTCGATGGTAGCTCAAGTCCGGCGCTCGGGGGCGCAGGCGCGTTATCTCGGCATTGTAGAAGACGATATCCATGCGTTGATACAAACCATCGGCGAAGGTCTGGAGACCTGTGATATAGTCGCCCTTTCGGGCGGTGTCTCCGCTGGCGAATACGATCTGGTACAAGACGGCATGCGAGACCTGGGCGTCGAAGTACTATTTGACCGCATCCGCATGAAACCCGGCAAACCCCTGACATTTGGCGTAAAAGGTGCGCGACAGGTCTTTGGGTTGCCCGGCAATCCGGTATCTTCTGTGGTCGGACTGGAATTGCTCATGCGCCCTGCGATCAGGAAAATGCAATGCATGACAGATGTACACCTTCCCACCGTCCGCACAGTACTCAGCGCCGACTTTCGACAAACGCCCGGGCGAAAACAATTTGTACCCGCGCACAGTGTTCAAGGCAAAAACGGCGTTTGGAAAAGCTCCTGGGTCGGGCATCACGGCTCGGCGGATCTATTCTCAATGGCCCGCGCAAACAGCTTATTCGTAGTCAATGCCGAAGATGCCCATGTACCTGCGGGCACCGAATTAGACCTCATTTTACTAAACAGTTGGTAAAAGATCATGGCAAAATTGACACATATTGACAAACAGGGATCCGTAAAAATGGTGGATGTCACAGATAAAGATGTGACAGACCGCGAGGCAATCGCATCGGGCAAAATTGAAATGCAACCCGAAACCCTGCAACTCGTCACCGGGGGAAATATGCCCAAAGGCAATGTGCTGGAAACAGCGCGCATTGCGGGCATCATGGCCGCCAAACGCACCTCTGACCTCATCCCAATGTGTCACCCGCTGGGCATTACAGGCGTTGAACTCAACTTTGAGACCGAAAACACGAGCATTACAGCGCGTGCAACAGTGCGCGTCCCCGACCGCACAGGTGTCGAAATGGAAGCCCTCACCGCGGTAAGTATCGCCCTGTTGACCATATACGACATGTGTAAAGCAATAGATCGCGGCATGGTCATCAGCGAAATCTGCCTCCTGCAAAAAAGCGGTGGACGCAGCGGGACCTATGTTCGCGACAACCAATGATCACAATGAGACTTGCCAAAGCATAGCAGCTTCTTTACCTTTCCATTATCTCATTTTGGAGGGAATCTATGGCTCTGGACACGTACAAAGCAGTAAAGATGCTCAAAGAAGCTGGCTTCGACGAACCTCAAGCCGAGGCTGTGGTCACAACTGTCGGCAATGCCTTTGATGACACCGTTGCAACAAAAACGGATGTAGCGGAGTTGCGTATTGAAATCCAGGAGATTCGCACTGAGATTCAAGAAGTCCGCGCTGATCTCCACGCCGAGATCCAAGAAGTCCGCGCTGAGATCCACGCTGAGATCCAGGAGGTCCGCGCTGAGATCAGGGAACTTGAACAACGCATGACCATCAAGATGGGCGGATTTCTCGCAGCTACCATCGGCCTGATCACCGCCCTCAACAAACTGATCGGTTGACGTCGTAGCGCAAGACCCTTGACAAGGCATAGTGGCTTCTTTACATTCCCAATCGCGTATAAAAAAACGCGCCTATAGCTCAACTGGCAGAGCAACTGACTCTTAATCAGTAGGTTCGGGGTTCGATTCCCTGTGGGCGCACCATAATCCAACAGGCACTTACGCATATCCTCGCAAGTGCCTGTTTTCTTTTTTCAATGGGATGAACTGCGTTGAAGCAGCAGAGGCTCAAAACCGCTTTATTTCTTGACAGAAAGTAGGCCACCGATATATTGATGACTTAGTAAATCAAGAATATCAAAAACAACACGGGAGGTTTACCCAAATGTCCGATACACCCCTGATTGCACCCCACGGAGGTCTATCCGAACCGGTCAATCGCATGGTAGCAGATGCCGAAACATTTTTGTCCAAAGCAAACGAACTGACGCGCGTCCCGGTCAGCGATGCAGATCTATCCTCGGTCTATCGTTTTGGCGACGGTGGTCTGAGTCCGCTCACGGGACCGATGGATGCGCAAACCTATCACCGGGTACTCGACGAATCCGTCATCGAAGCAGGCGGGAAGCGCTATGCCTGGACAATTCCAATATCATTACCCGTGAGTTCAGATATCGCCAAAACCCTTTCGGTTGGACAAAGCGTCGCACTGGAAAATACATCTGGCGAAATCGTGGCAATGCTGGACATCAGCGACATCTTTGAATGGGACAAAACCAAATATCTCCAGCGCGTATATTTAACGGACCGCACAGACCATCCCGGTGCCGACATGGTCCTGAATGGCGATGGTGACAAAACCCATCTCATAGGCGGTGAAATACAAATACTACCCCAACCCAAAAATCCACATTTCGGACAATACGTCCTCAGCCCGCGAGAAGTCAGACCTCTCCTGACACAAAAAGGTTGGAACCGCGTTGTGGCATTTCAAACGCGCAATGCCCTGCACCGGGCACACGAATACGCACTGGTATATGGCTTAGAAACCCTCCTGCGCCAGGGACACAACGCAGGCGCGTGCTTAAATCCCCTCGTTGGCGAAACCAAATCGGACGACGTACGCGCAGAAATTCGCATGCAAACTTACGAAGCACTCATCGCATCTCGAGGACTGGGCGAAGGAGATAGCGATGTGGAACTCTGGAAAAAACGCGGGGAATCCGTACCGGACAGGGTCACTTTGCTCGGACTGGATATCAAAATGTTCTACGCCGGACCCAAAGAAGCCGTCATGCACGCCATTTACCGCCAAAACTTTGGATTTACCGACATCATTATTGGCCGCAAACACGCCGATGCCCCCTATCACGACGGCAGTGCGATCTGGGGAGACTTCGATGCACAGGAAATTTTTGAAAACCTGAATGGCGAACTTCAAATTCAGCCCGTAAACGTGGGATTTGCGGCGTATTACGAATCCATTGGCCGCGTGGATTTGATGGAAAATCACCCCGATGAACAACCGGTCTTTATTTCCGGCTCTCAAGTGCGCGACACGCTCAGCAATGGCGAACAAGTCGATCCCCGAATCATGCGCCCGAGCACATCGGAAATATTGAGCAAAGCCATGTCATCGGCAACCACATAAAAAAACGAGACAAAACACCATGACCGACCGCCCCAACATCCTCGTAATCATGACCGACCAACAGCGCGCCACGGCCAGCCACCTCTACGGCAACACCTTTTGCCAAACCCCGTCGATGGAACGCCTGGCCGCCGACGGCGTACTCTTTGAAAACGCAATCACCCCACACCCGCTCTGTGTGCCAGCACGCATCTCATTTTGGACCTCGCAGTTCCCCCACTCACACGGGGGGCGGCGCAACCAGACCTGGATGCCAGCCGGTGCCGAACACGCCTGGCAACTCTGGAAAGCGGAAGGCTACGCCACGGGCCTGATCGGCAAAAACCACTGCCTCCAGCAGGAAGAGGATTTGGCACTCTTCGACGTGTGGAACCCCTTTACCCACGGCGGTCGCGGCGAGGATGTACATGGCATGGACTGGTTCCGCCCGGCAGAAGGTCGCCGCAAGGTCGCCGCCGAACATCGCCAACTCGCCCATCAGAACCCCCGCTTCAGCTACGGCACCTCCGAGTTGCCATTAGAGGACCACTCCACGGGCCTGATCGCTGGACAGACGACGCGCTTTATCGAAAAGCACCGGGACCAGCCCTTCGCCCTGTGGGTATCCTTTCCCGACCCGCACGAACCGTGGCTATGCCCTGCCGAGTATGCGGCCTTGTTCCCGCCGGAAAACATTGACCTTCCCCCCTGGCGCGATGGGGAATTTGACGACGAACGCGCCCCCGAGCGCAACCGCGTACTCTACCAGATGCTGGGGATGCACCGCGATCCAATTGAAGACGTTTACGGCGTTATGGCCTCGTATTTTGGCATGGTGCGCTTTATCGACGACGCGCTCGGCCAAATACTCGACAAACTCGACGCACTGGGGCTGCGAGAGCGGACGATCGTGGTCTTTTGCTCGGACCACGGCGACTTTATGGGAGAACACGCCATGCAATGCAAAGGCGGCGTCTTCTACGACAGCCTGACGCGGGTGCCGCTGATCGTCTCCTGGCCCGGGCAGATCACCGCCGGAGTGCGCGATCAGAGCATGGCCAATCTGATTGATGTCGTACCCACGCTGTTGCAATTGCAAGGGCTGGCGCAACCGCATTCCATGCACGGAATACCGCTACCCACCGTAACCGAAGCCGCCCCCCGGGACGCGACCTTCTCCGAATACGGAAGTGGAGGGCCGCTCTTCACCATGTCCGACCTGCAAAAACTGCCCGAACCCTGGGGCCGCAAAACCCTGCTTGACACCCTGCAGTGGCGCGAGGCAGCCGGTCGGTGCAAGATGGTCCGCACCCGCGAATGGAAATACGTCCACGACCCCATGGGAGACCGCGACGAACTCTACGACCTCGTCGCCGACCCAGGCGAGTTGATCAATGTGATCGACGAAGATCGACATCGCGACGCCCTCGCAGCCATGCGCCTGCGACTCGCCGACTGGAGCATCAACACCGAAGATGCCCGGCCAGTGCCTCAGCCTGACCGCAGACACTACGAACTGGCTTAAATGGAGCGCTTCAACCGCGCGGCAAAAACACCGTCATTACCAGTTTGATGGGGCAACAATTGTAAATGGGGATGGGTAATCCGAAAATCCGAATGGTCGCTTAAAAAGTCTTCGACAACGCGCTCATTTTCTTCGGGTTCGAGAGTACAGGTGCTGTAAACGAGAACGCCGCCCGGGCACACATAATCGGCAGCGCGTTCGATAAGCGCACGCTGTAAACGCGAAAGACCGCGAATATCGAATTTCCGCCAGCGCAGGTCGGGATGGTGACTCAGAATACCCAGCGAGGAACAGGGCGCATCGACCAGAACCCGATCAAATAAGCGATTGACAGCCAAATAACGCGCATCGGCAGCGAGAGGGTAAACACATGCAACCCCAAGCCGGTGCGTGTTTTTTTTTAGCATTTCGAGACGGCGAGGATAGAGATCTGTAGCGAGAATAAAACCCCGATTTTTCATACGCTCCGCCATAGCAATCGCTTTGCCACCGGGCGCACTACACAAATCGAGAACAGCCTCACCGGGTTGGGGATCGAGCAGGGGAACAACCATTGCAGCCCCCGTGCCTTGAACGCTAAAGAGACCATCGCAATAAGCCCTGCTCTGAAAAAGGCGACCCACAGGGGATATTGTGAGAAGATCGGACGCTGCAAACTCGGTATCAATCCCTTCGAGCGCGAGTTGCTCACACAGGGCATCAGACGTCGTTCGCAACACATTGGGGCGAATGGTCAGAGCGGGTTGGACATTATCAAACTCACACAAGGCGCGTGTTTCATCTATGCCGTAGCGTTTGATCCATCGCGCGACAAGCCACCGGGGATGTGATGTCGCGATGGCGAGATATTCGACGGGGTCACGATCAAAATCGGGAAAAACAACTGGCTTGCGATTTTCGGCCACACCGCGCAACACAGCATTGACCAGTTTGGCAACCGGCTCCCCCAGGATATGACGGGCGAGAATAACGGATTCAGAAACAACCGCATAAGGCGGCACGCGGTCGAGATACTGGAGTTGATAAACACCGAGACGCAGGAGATTGCGGAGTTTGGCGTGTTGTCTGGACAGGGGTTTTCTGAGATAGGGCGTCAAAATATGGTCGAGCCGCGCACGATAGGTCAGCGTACCCCGCACGAGATGTTGAAGCAAATCGCCATCGAGACCGCGGATATGCTCGCGCTGCGCGTCGAGCAAGCGGTCTAAATATGCGCCCCGTTCAACGCGGCAGAGAATATCCAGCGCAATATGGCGCGGCGTTTTTGCGGCAGCAGACATTACAACCCACTAAACGCCACATTGTCAAAAACCAAAGTGGGCGTTTGCATACTGGAATAGATATTGGGATCATTGCCCACGGCGACGAGATTTTGCAACAGATCGAGAAAATTGCCAGCGATATTCATTTCCGACACCGCACCTGTTTTCTGTCCGTTGGCAATGCGAAAACCGCGAAAACCATAAGAAAAATCTCCAGTCGTCGTATCGGCATTGCCACCGAGCCAGGACGTGACGTGAAAGCCGTCTCCAATCTCTGCAATCAGACCATTGAGATCTTTATTGCCCGGCGCAAAAACGAGATTGGACGACGCGCCAGTTGTCGGCTCCCAGCCGAGTTTGCGTCCGTAATACGTATCTACGTAATACATTTGCAAGACACCCTGATCGACGACGCATCTGCGCTTTGCCGAAATGCCCTCGCCATCGTAATGCCGAGATGCGAGACCGCGTACCATTAGAGGATCATCTGTCACCGTCAGGAGCGAACTGGCAATTTGCGCGTCTTTTTTATCTCTTAAAAAAGACCGGTTCTGCTGAATGCTGCGCGCCTGTAATGCACCCCATATCGCGCCAATCAAACGCCCGCCCGCTTCGGGATCAACCACCATAGTCGCCCGCCCGCTCGGTGCTTTCTCACTGCCCAATCGGGAAATCGCGCGATCAAGGCCCTCCCGCGCAACCGTCTCAGGATCGGGCAAATCCGACAAATGATGCGCCCGCACATAGCGATGATCTTCGGGACGCCCATGCTCGCCCTCTTTGAGCGTCACACTCGCGCCATAGCCTATCGAAGTCCCGCTCTGTATCCCCAAAAAACCATTTGAACTCACCCGAGCAGATGTATTCCAACCATAGTAGGCACCAGCAGTAGCACTCACCACACGGTCATCTGTATGGGTGATAGCATCCATCTTTTTGAGCCAATCAATACACGCTTCGCGGGGCAAATCGCGCACCACAGCATCATCGGATTGGAGATCGGTATCCAGACGATTTGCATACAACGCAGCATCGGGAATAACGCGATGCGGATCTTCGGCCAGATGTTGCGTCAGCGCAACCGCATCTTCGACAAATCGGGCAACAGACGCCGCGCGCAAATCCGAGGTCTGGTGTGTTGAATACCGCCCATTGACATACAATTGAATGCTCAAGCCGCGGGTAGCACTTTGTTGAACCTGTTCAATATTTCCATCGCGATACGTGTACTCCGTGCTATTTTCATCTCGCACCCGCGCTATCGCATCATTCGCCCCTGCTCTTCGCGCCAGTTCAACCGCCTGTTCTGCCTGTTGGAGAAGTTCTCGTTCCATTTAATTCACCCCACCCACAGTCATACTCTTTTCCACCAGCATCGTCGGAACGCCCATCGAAACGGGCACGCCCTGTCCATTTTTTCCACACGTCCAGCTACCATCGTCCAACACCGCATCGTCTGCTGCCATAACCACATTTTTCAAAGCCTCGGGACCATTGCCAATAATATTGACATCCTTGATCGGAGCAGTGATCTCACCGCCTTCGATAAGCCATCCACTCTTGATATAAAAAGTAAAATCTCCCGCGCCAATTTGCACCTGTCCATTGGTAAAGGTATCGGCAATAATGCCGTAATCGACAGCGCGAATAATCTCATCTCGGGAGTGGGGGCCGTCGAGCATATACGTAGATCGCATACGCGGCATAGGAACATGCCGAAAACTCTCGCGGCGACCTGACCCCGTGGGTGAGACCCCGTAGTGTTTTGCCGAAATACGATCGTGCAAATAGCTTTTTAAGACTCCGTTTTCAATAAGCGTCGTACACGCAGTAGCCTGGCCCTCGTCATCTACATTGAGCGCCCCGCGATCGTTTTCCTGCAAACCATCATCGACAATCGTCACAAAATCCGGGGCGACTTTCTCATTCATCATCGTCGCATAAATGGACGTACCCTTGCGGTTGAAATCCGCTTCCAGGCCGTGCCCGATCGCCTCGTGGAGCAAAATACCCGAAGCACCTGCTGCAAGCACCACCGGCATTTCACCTGCGGGCGGGCGCTGTGCCTCAAAGAGAATCATCGTGCGATCAACTGCCTTTTGGCAGACCACTCGAATGTTTTCCTCAGTGAAATAATCAATACCCTCGCGCCGAGAAACCGAAGCCCCATTGCTCTGCCGAACGCCATTCTTGTTCGCAGTCACCGAACAATACAGCGTCGCCATAGGCCGCCGATCCGTACTGAAAACACCATCGCTGGTCACAATGAGCACGCGCTCATCCCTATCCATCCACCCCACAGACACCTTTTCTATTGAGGGATCCATTGCGCGAGTCATCGTCTCTGCACTTTGCACCAGCGGCAAACGTTCGGTAATATTGACCTCATCCCAGTCGCGGTCAATCGCGTAATAATTATCAACCCCTCTACCCTGCAAGTGTTGCGGCGGCACATTTTTTGTGCCCTCTGCTATCGCAGCCGCTGTACGCGCAGCCTTATAAATCGCATCTGCCTCTAAACTCTCGGAAAAAGCATAGCCAACCTGATCTCCAATCACCGCGCGAATCCCCACGCCTTGATCAATACCTGTATTGGCACTGGAAATAATGCCATCTTCCAAACTGAGAGACGTCGTACGCACATACTGAAAGTAGAGATCGGCAAATTCGGCACCTCGGCACATCGCTTCGGACAATGCCTGCGCAGACACACTTTCATCAATGCCAAATAACGCTGCAAAAGGATGTGTTTCAAGAGTATGCATGGAAATCTCCTGTGTGTATCAGCTATTTCAAATCTACAACAACCGGTGCGTGATCAGATATGGTCAAACCGCCTTCGCGGTCAATACGGGCAAATTGAACGCGCTTTGCAGCTACGGCATTGCCCAATAAATAGTCAATGCGCCAGCCGCGGTCCAATTCTCTGGCTCTACCCCGATTGGACCACCAGGAATACGGACCCTGAATATCGCCGTAGTGTTCTCGCGCAAAATCGCGCCAGCCAGAAGCGATAAGATCGCCCATCCACGCGCGTTCATGCGGCAAAAAACCCGAATTCTTTTCGTTGCTCTTAGCATAAAAAATATCGCGTTCGGTATGCGCGATATTAAAATCACCGCCCATAATTGTGGGAACCCGTTTTTTGACCAGACCATCGGCCCAGGGGCGAAAGCGATCCATCCAGCACTCCTTGATCGCCTGGCGCTCATCGCCTGAAGATCCCGAAGGCAGGTACACGCTGACAAATTGAATCCCCAGAGTGCTCACCCGCAAAATCCGGCCTTCAGAATCGTTCTCTCCCACACCGCGCCCTTCTTCTCTTAAAGGCGTACGAGACCAGACCGCTGTACCTGCATAGCCCTTGCGCTCAGCTGGATGCCAGATAACATGCCACCCTTCGGGACTGCGCTCGCTTTCGGGCAGTTGCTCGGGCAAGACCCGAATCTCTTGCAAAAGAATCACATCGGGATTTAGCGTTTTAATGTGATCCATAAACCCCTTGCGAAGCGCCGCCCGCAGCCCATTCACATTCCAACTGACAATTCGCATGCTGCCCTTTCCGTCAAAATAACTGATTAGAATCACACATGCAATGTTTCAAAGAACTTTTTTCATTCTTATGTGTCTAAAGCTCACTGATGTTACGCAACAACTGTATATACAGGAGGACAATAGCTCAATGCAGACAGACCCAATTTTCAATTCGACAACTTTTATTGACAAACACGTAAAAAATATATTTATCGCACAAGCCGAAAGGCCAGCGATGTCTGGAGAAATCAACATCGCGCAGTTAACGCCATTCCAACGGGCATTGATCGTCACCGACGGCACCGTCACAAGGCTCATCGAAGCCTATACACTCGCACCAGTGGAAGTCGTGCTCCTCCACCAGGCGAAACACACACTCTGCTCCGAGCATACCTGGCTCGAACTTCCAGCAGGATCACACATCATTGCGCGGGAAGTGATACTACAAACACCCGCAACAGGCAACTACATGCCGAAAACTCAGGCGTATGCCACATCTCTCATTGTACCACAACACTTGCCAAAAGGCATTTTGGACGGATTGGAATCAGATCCTGCGGGATTGGGGGGAATTCTGCAAAACAGCGGATTAGAAACCCGCCGTGAATTGTTGTGGTGCTGCTGTGAAATCACACGGGATTTGCCGGAAGCCATCGCGCATCTTGAAGGAAAACCACTTCTCAGCCGCACCTACAGAGTGTTCGCCAATAAAAAGCCAATCATGTTAATCACTGAGCAGTTTCCGCTTAGAGAGGAAGCGCATTGATAATCTGGCGCATATGGGTGGATTTGTTCAGCACGTAAAAGTGAATACCCGGCACGCCCTGTTCGAGCAATTCGGTCGCCTGCTCAATGCACTGATCAATACCGATTTTCATCGCCTTGTCTTCATCATCCACAGCACTGTTGAGTTGATCCTGTAAATCCTCGGGAATCTCAGAGCCGCACAAAGACGCAATGCGCTGTATCTGCCCTGCCGCGAGAATCGGCATCAGACCCGGAACAACAGGTGCTGTGATATGGGCTGCACGCACGCGATCGACAAAACGAAAAAAATAATCGTTATTATAAAAAAGCTGCGTAATAACAATATCCCCACCGGAATCGACCTTCCGCTTCAGGTTCTCAATATCCGTATCAAAATCGGGTGCTTCGAGGTGTTTCTCGGGATACCCCGCAACAGCCACCCCAAACTCATCGCCTTTCGGTTCAGTACTGCGAATATGCGCCACAAGCTCATTGCCGTATGCAAATCCATCCTTCGCGGGCACAAAAGTATCTTCTCCGCGAGGAGGATCGCCGCGAAGCGCGACAATATTGCGGATACCCTCTGCGCGAATCGCCTGCAAAATATCATCGATATCCGTTCGAGATGACCCTACACATGTGAGATGACACGCCGCAGTCAGCCCAAATTCATTCTGAATAAGCGAAGCAATCTCCAGCGTTTTCGCGCGTGTCGAGCCACCTGCGCCATACGTAACCGTCATATAACTGGGATTCAGCTTGAGCAAATTGGGAACAACCCGCGCTTTGAGCGCGCGCATCCCCCCCTGCGTCTGCGGCGGATAAATCTCAAAAGAAATGACCGGCTGATCGCCAGTAAAATAGTCTAAAAATCGCATAAAAAAGTAGCAAATCCCCTATCATCAATACCGATAATGATCGGGTTTGTACGGACCTTCGACGGACACGCCAATATAATCGGCCTGATCCTGCGTGAGTTCGGTCAACTTTACACCGAGTTTTTCGAGGTGAAGCCGCGCAACCTCTTCATCGAGGTGTTTGGGCAATGTATAAACGCCAACTTCACGCTGCTGTGCCCATAAATCCATCTGCGCCAGCACCTGATTGGTAAAAGAATTGGACATCACAAAAGAAGGATGCCCGGTCGCACAGCCGAGATTGACCAGGCGGCCTTCTGCGAGCAAAAAGACCGCACGCCCATCTGGAAACGTGTATTTATCGACCTGCGGCTTGATATTTTCGTGTACAATACCCGGATAATCGACCAGCTTATCGACCTGAATCTCATTGTCAAAATGCCCGATATTGCACACAATGGATTGATCGAGCATATTTTCCAGGTGCTCAATGCGGATAATATCCGTATTTCCCGTCGTCGTAACAAAAATATTGGCTTCGGAAAGGGCATCTTCCACAGTCGTCACTTCAAAACCCTCCATCGCCGCCTGCAAAGCACATATCGGATCGATCTCCGTCACCAACACGCGCGCGCCAAATCCCCGCATAGATTGGGCACATCCCTTACCCACATCGCCATAACCGCACACACAAACAACCTTTCCGGCGACCATAACATCAGTCGCGCGCTTGATGCCATCGGCGAGCGACTCGCGGCAACCATAGAGATTATCGAATTTCGATTTGGTCACCGAATCATTGACATTGATCGCGGGAAAAAGAAGCGTGCCGTCATCCCGCATCTGATACAGACGGTGAACACCCGTTGTCGTCTCCTCTGACACGCCCTGAATATCGGCGGCCATATTGTGCCAAAAACGCGGATCGCGCTCGAGTTGCCGCCTCAGCACGGCATTGACAATCTCCAATTCGCGATTATCGGTCGGCTCATCGAGAATCGAAGGATCGTCTTCTGCCTGATACCCCCGGTGAACCAGCAACGTCGCATCCCCGCCATCATCGACAATCAGTGTCGGTCCGCCCGCCACAAAATTGAGTGCCTGCAAAGTGCATTCCCAGTATTCCTCCAGCGACTCGCCCTTCCACGCATAGACCGGCGTACCCGTTTTAGCAATCGCAGCAGCAGCGTGGTCCTGCGTAGAAAAAATATTGCACGATGCCCAGCGCACATCGGCTCCCAGCACCTTGAGCGACTCGATCAACACTGCCGTCTGAATCGTCATGTGAAGCGAACCCATTATGCGGGCACCTTTCAGAGGTTTCTGATCTGCGTATTTTTCGCGCACAGCCATCAAACCGGGCATCTCGCGCTCGGCAATTGTGATCTCTTTACGCCCAAAATCTGCCTGAGACATATCGGCGACTTTATGAGACAAATGCGAATAATCGGGAATTTGAATATCAACCGCGCTATCGGGCAACACTACATCGGCCATATTTTATCCTTTCTCTTGTTGGGCACACCGGACAGGGAACATCCCTATCTGATCTCGCAAATTGAGATGGGCGTCTCAATGCCGCGAAAATTGATTTCTGTGGGTTGGGAAATATCAAAAACTTCATCGAGATTGTTCGACACGGATGTCGTTGCTGCAATTCCTTTGCGGACATTTGTTTCTGCCCATTCTCGAACAATAAATGCGATATTGACCACTTCTCCGGTCACATCGGGATGGGCGTAATCGGGATGCCCCATTGCGCCTAAATAAATCTCACCGCTGCTCAAGCCAATCACCAGGTCTTCGCTGATGAGCCGCTGGGAAAATGCCGCTGCCTGGGCAGCGCGAAGCTGATGGTGAACGCCGGAAAAAAAACACAAAAATGCGTCTCCCATATATCTGAGCGGAACGCCATCGTGGCGCAACACTGCTTCGGTCAGTTGAAACAAAATACCATTTGCCCATGCTGCAAACTCTCGCGCCTCCATTTGCAATGATTTTTGGTATGCACCGACAACGGTGGATGTGAAGATAGTAGCATCAAAAACATCTTGATTTTCGCCATGTGCATCCAAAAGCCAGTCCGTAGAAACGCCGAGCAATCTGGCAAGCGGTCCCAGAGTAGCGATATCGGGACCGTTTTCACCCCTTTCCCACTTGGAAACGGCCTGTGGGCTTACCTGCAGGGCATTGGCAACGTCGTTTTGCTTGAGGCCAAGACGTTCCCGTTGAGCGCGAAGGCGTTGTCCGAGTTCGGTGAGTAACATATTGGACTCTTTGTCCACGATGAGCGAACTGTTTACAAAATACTATGAGAGGATGGTGGTAACAATAAAGGAGTCGTTGAGTACAATCGCTTTTTGGTTGAAATCCAATTTACGCACAGACACTAAACACGTCATTTGTCATTTCATCTTTGCCTTATGAAAGCAGTTTTGTATATTAGTTATATTACATTAAAATATCCATCAAAGAAACAGGAGACAAAAATGATCAAAGTTGTAATTCTGCTCGTGGGAATCCTCACAGCCGGGTGCCAGATGCCCTCGCTATTTGAAGGACAGACGGAAATAAAACAATACGGCCGCGTAGTGGCAAAAGGGCAATACGACAGCGGTGACCGCACCGGGGTCTGGACATATTACGATGCTGCGGGCAACGTACACGGGCAGGGCACATACAAAAATGGCGTCATGCAAGACGGGCTTGAAATCACATTTTACAGCAACGGACAGAAAAAAACAGAAGGCGACTGGACAAATGGTGTAAAAGACGGGTATTGGATATCTTATTTTAGAAACGGTGTGAAAAAAGAAGAAGGCCGATACCTGGAGGGAAAGAAAACGGGCGTCTGGCGAGAATACGATCCGTCCTCCTTTTACGCGATACAAAAAGTATTCGAAAATGGCAAACAAGTCGGCTGGCGAAAATTTGAGCTGGCCCGCCAAGGCAATCCATTTTAAACCGGCATACTACGGCCTGAATACTCGCGTCCAATACGCGCAATCTCTTCCCTGCCACCGGAAATCACGCGCACGCCCTCGTCTATTTTTGCAGCAACCGTCTCGGGACTACCCCCCTCGAGAAAAGCAACGCCATTTTCTGCACACGCGGCCTGCACGCGATCTCTCACCTCTTGCATTTCGGGAGAAAAAGGTGTTGGACGGTGCAAATACCCCATCGACATACTCAAATCGCCCGGACCCATTTCGGCAAACCCAATACCGGGCACCTTGAGAATCTGTTCGATATTGGATGCACCGCGCACATTCTCAATCTTGATACCCAGCAACAGTTCGCCATCGGGATTCAGCGGATAGGGATCGGCCTTCTGAATATACTCATCGCGGCTAACACCCCATATCGCTGCTGCAGACGATTCGGACCCCACGCCTCGAGTACCTGTACTGAGGCCGTGTCCAACGCCGATTTTGTTAATGGGATAGCGACACGACTCTACAAAAGCGCGTATCGCATCGGGCGATTCCGCCTGACAGAGCAAAACGCCGTGTACACCGCGCGCGAGAATCTGCCGAAATTGCCAGGCATTGTAGCGCACAATATTTTCCGACGCGCCCTCCACAGGGGCTTCAACAATAACAGCGGGTGTCCTGTGTCCACTATTTGTAGGCCCTCCGCTGACCAGACCGCGCATATAATCGTCGAGCCCCCCCAGGTTAAAAGCCCCGTGTTCCATACCAACATTGATATAATCCGCCCAGGTACTGGCGTCATTCTGCCCCTGTTCAAACGTAAGCACATGTCCTGTATGTGCCCCCGTATAATAGATCGGTTGATCTTCTGAAAGCAACTCAACTGCGCGATTGACGCGATTGGCCATTGGAATCTCCTTTAGAAAGTAAATATGTGATTATGCTCCTAACTTCAGTATAAAATATCTATTGAAAAAAATTTGCAAGTCTTTTCTGTAACGGTGAAATTTTTAAAAAACTGTGGTTGCTTTTGTGATGAAATGTGGTATATTATCCATAAGTAAGTAAATGGTTACTTAGCAAAACTCCATTGCTGATGGATACAGACTGAGATTTACATCTCACCTCTCACTTCAACTTTTACCTTTTTGAGGTCTGTCTATGAAACTCTCGGAATACGCGATCAAAAAACCCATTACTGCTGTAATGATAGCGCTCAGTCTCATAGTCATGGGTTTCATCTCCCTATTCAGATTGCCCCTCGAATACGCACCCGACTTGCAGTATCCCAGGATGTATGTGAGCTTTTCATATCCCTCATCATCTCCCGAAGAGATTGAAAAGAAAATTACCAAACCAATCGAAGAGATACTGGGCACGATTCCCGGCGTTGAATCACTCCGCGCGCGATCCTATGATAGTCGGGGTTATGTGTTCATGGAATTTGACTACGGTACCGACATGGATCTCAAATCTATTCAGGTAAGGGATCGCGTTGATCAAGTTCGCGGCAGACTTCCCGAAGATCTCGAACGCATTGAGATGCGCAGATGGGATTCTGCGGACTGGGAAATTCTGGACTACAATATGGTCTGGATGGGCGATGATCAATCTGAACTCGCCACAGTGTATAAAAACACGATCTTGCCGCGCTTGCAGCGCATCCCCGGGGTAGGCAATGTCGAAATGGAAGGTGCCGACGAAAGAATACTCAGAGTTGATGTCGATAAAAATCGCATGCACGCCCATGGCTTAGATATCCGCACCCTCAACAGAACAATTCGCTCCAACAACATCAACATTTCCGGCGGTTATGTTACAGAGGGCAACAAACGCCTCGCGGTGCGGGCAGTGGGCGAATTTGACGAAGTGGATCAAATACGCGATCTCACGCTTCCCAATGGTCTGGAAATAAAAGATGTGGCGCAGGTGAGCTACGACTATCCGGAAAAGCGATATTTTGAACGCATGGACGGGCGCGATGTGGTCTCTATGGAAATTCGCAAAACCTCGACAGCCAATCTGGTCGAAACCTGCCGCCTGGTCCGGGCAGAATTAGACGCTCTTCAAGATGAAATTGGGCGCGACAAATTGCGATTGCACTTGCGCCGAGACCAATCAGAAGCAGTGGTAAGGGGCATCGCCAGTCTAGGGCAATCCGCTATTTTGGGAGGCATGCTGGCTATTGGTATCATTTTTGTATTTTTGCGAAACTTCCGCAGCACGCTCATTGTGGGGTCGGCCATTCCCATTTCGGTATTGTGCGTTTTCATGATCATGTATCTGATGCGGCAAGTCTTTGGATCGACTATCACACTGAACATGATCTCGATGATGGGGCTGATGGTCGCCATTGGAATGCTGGTCGATCCGGCGGTCGTGGCTCTGGAAAATATTTATCGCAGACGCTTTGACGTAGGCGATGGTACGCGGACCGCCGCAATTGAGGGCAGCCGAGAAATCGGCATACCCGTACTGGCGGCAGCACTGACGACAATATGTGTATTTGTTCCCCTCATCTTCATTTCTGGCTCGTACAATACAATGTGGATGCGCGATTTTGCCATCACTGTATGCATTGCAGTCGTAGCCGCACTATGTGTGGCTTTAACACTCATACCTCTGGCCTGCTCCCGGGCATTTTCAAATGCGGGCACCCGCGTCGATCTCTTTTTGAAAATCGGATTGGGCACTCTATTTGCCGCAGGCGCGGCGTATCTCATTTATCGGGAAGGCATTGTCGAATCGGCCAACTGGCTGAAAGATAATACGCTGTGGATTTTGGGCGGACTTTCAACTGTACCAATAGGCGTGTGGATCGTGCTGGGCGTATTCGTCGCCACAATCGGCTATGTCTATTTTCGGTTTCGGCATCTCGGTCTCAAAGGTGTTTACACGCGCGTAATCAGCACGACCCTGCACTATCGCTGGACCACCGTTGTCGTCGCTACATTTATCCTCTTTGGCGGCATATACATTTTTACCAAAATTGAAGTACAGCGCTATCGCTATCAACCCGACCGCATGGTGGGTTATATGGTAGAAATGCCCCGGACCTACGATATCGACGACGCACTCGAGCTTTTCAAACAGGTTGAAGCCATTATCATCCCACATAAGGAAAAACTGGATATCGAAGCGATAAAAACGCGATTTAGCACCCGACGCGGCAATACGATTTATTTATACTTAAAACCCGTCGAAGAAAGCCCGCTTAGCACAGACGATGTGAAAAAACAGGTAAGTGAGTTGCTGCCCAAAGACATCCCGGGCGTGCGTTTTAAGGCTGGCTTCAGGCGTGGTGGCAGCAGTGCCACGGGCGTCGGGATAGAAATCAAAGGGCGAAATCCCGAAGTACTGGCGATTTTAGCTGAAGATATTCGGCTGCGAATGGACGATATTGAAGGCATTCACGACGTGGAAACCAGCCTGGAAAGTGGCACAGAAGAAATCAGGGTATCGGTCAGGAGAGACAGAGCGCAACAATACGGCCTTTCACCGCAGCAAATAGCTGCAACGGTTGCCACGGCATTGGGTTCTCGTGGAAATAGCAAATTCAAAACGCCAGATGGGGAAATCGACATTGCGCTGCAACTGCGGGAAGAGGATCGCGCCACGCTGGACCAGCTCAAAACCCTCTCCTTTGAAAACAACCGCGGCACTATGATTTCATTTGCCAGCCTGGCCGATTTTGAATTGACCAAAGGACCACAATCCATTGAGCGACAGGATCGGATGTCAACCGTAACCGTGTTTGCAAACACGGAAGCATCGGAAGTGCAAAAGGTCGGTTATGAAATGCGCGACCGCATGGATGCCATCCCATTGCCCCAGGGGTATGGCTGGCAGATGGATCGGCGCTTTCGCTATATGGCTTCAGAAGAGGGCGAAACCAATTTCACCATGATATTTGCCGCCCTGCTTATTTACCTGATCATGGCTTCGCTATTTGAATCGTACATCCATCCATTTACCATCATGTTTTCTATCAGCTTCGCGTTTATAGGTGTCGCATTGGGACTTTACATATTCGGCATTGCGCTGGACAGCAATGCGACCTATGGGCTACTCATTTTATTTGGCATTGTGGTCAACAACGGCATTGTATTAATCGACCACATCAATCGCTATCGCAAACAGGGGCTATATCGAAGAGATGCGATCTTGCGCGGTGGACAAGATCGTCTGCGTCCCATTTTAATGACTGCAACCACGACTATTCTGGGGCTTACGCCACTGGTTATCCCGATGATTTACGGCAATGCCGAAGGCAATGCCAGGCGCTGGGGACCAATTGGTCTGGTCATTATCTCTGGCCTCTCGATCTCTACCATCCTCACCCTCGTCATCCTGCCCACCATATATTCGCTCATGGATGACCTGTCGGGATATACAAAGCGGATTGTGGCTGTGGCAAAAAGAGCCTGAACGCTTCAATCTCCTAAAAAAACGCTGTGCAGAAGTGCTCTGCACAGCGTTTTTTCATGTACTAAAACAGATAACCTACTCTCCAAGTGAAATATCTACGGAAGGGCGCAACGCAGCACAGGTCTTGAGCACGGGGTGGATGGGATGTGTGAGAAAGGCCTCGAAGACCTGTCTATCGAGATCTGCCTCCGTATCAATGGCGACAAAGGCTTGTTGCGTGAGCAAATAGTCGAAGCGAGGTGCCCATTTGCGCGCGCCCAAACGCGCGGTTGTCGAGCAATTGTCAATCATATAAGCCACGCCGCGATAGTGCATATAGGGATTGAGAGAATCCACGCTTTCAATAACAGATTCATTGGCAATCTCGGACCAGGCGTGACCCTTTTCAGATAGAATATCGCATTGCGCCACCATAACCGCGCAATAAACGCCTGCGGTGAACGGATTGACGGGAATATTTTCTTCAACGCGCCTGGCGCGCACGCTCTTGCCCACCTCCCACATGCGCGTGCCATCAATCTTCCCCATGGGATAACGCTCAAAGCGTTTATTTGCCGCAATCACACTGCGGATCTCATCGCCGCTTTCAACATCGTCGTAGATCTCGAGCAAAACTTCAGATGCAGGGTGATACGATGCGCAATAGGCATTCTCAAATTCGGCCTTGCCCGCATCGTCAAAACCCTCGTACACCGCGAGAATACCCTGCCTGGAAATGATTTTTGAAATGGGACCAGTAATGGACTCGCACGATTCGTTAAAAGCATCTTCCTCGCTCATATCCTGAAACGTGTAACGGCGATAAAGACATTCCACCACGCCGTGTACAGCCCCCAGAAGGATGCCGCGCTCACCATAGATATCCGAGAGATATTCTTGTTCCAATGTGGTCTGAAACGTAAAAGGCGCACCGAGTGCAATAGACCATCCAAGAGCAATATCGGTGGCATTGCCGTCGATATCCTGCACCACGGCAAACGAGGCATTGATGCCCGCGCCATTGACTTCTTTACCCTGTTCGTACAGACGACGCACAGAAGGCCCCATTCCTTTGGGACAAACTGCTATAACGTTCACATTGTCGGGAAATTTGGCCCCCACGGTCTTCATATGGCCGAGCAAAAATCCATGTGACAAGCCGAGCGTAGCACCGGGTTTGAGGCGGTCAAAAATAGCCTGATGATTCTCTGCCTGCGCTGCATCGGCGATGAGCAAAAGCACCAGATCTGATTCGCCAATAACCTGATACATTTCCCCCAAAGTCCCATTGGCTTCGGTAAAACCGGCGGCTTCGGCGGCTTCAACTGAGGACGAACCGGGCCGCAACCCCACTTTGACCACAACCCCCGTGCCTTCCAGAGACTCACGCAAATTTTGTGCCTGAGCAGGCCCCTGCGACCCCCAGCCGATCACACCGACCTGGTCAATATCTTTGAGGGCCTCCGGCAACTTGTGGAAAATATCGCGCCCGCCACGCACAATCCTTTCTCGCGTGCCAGCGAGGTCAATAGTTTCGGTTTCAAAAACATTGCTGGAAAAATCCAAATTCATTGAGAAACTCCTTTATTAATAGTTTGCCGATTGCAAAAAGCAAAGTATAAACTATATTAAAAAAAGAAAAGAGTTATTTTAAAAGCAACTAAATTCACCAAACGGGTCTTTCTATGGCTGAAACATTCGACACAGCAATACTCAACCGCGCAACAGACATTGCCGAAGGACTTTATCCACATCAGGTAGAGGGCATCGCGTTTTTGATGGGGCGGCGGCGGTCGATCTTAGCCGATGACATGGGGCTGGGCAAAACGCGGCAGTCCGTGATTGCCATGTCACAAACCGAACTCCAAGGACCGTATCTGGTCATTTGTCCGGCAACGGTGAAACGCAATTGGGCGAGAGAAATTGCGGTTGTTCTACCCCGTGTACATACGTGGATTATTGGACCGGACGATCCCCCTGAGGTGGGGTTTGAAGGCTGGGCAATCATCAATTACGATATCCTGGGCAAACACATCAATGCGTTATGCGCGCAGGGCTGGAAAGGCGTTGTCTTTGACGAGGCGCATTATTTGAAAAACCACCGCAGTCAGCGGCACAAATTTTCTATGCAACTGGTAAAGCAATTGCCCGAAGAAATAGTGGTGCATATTCTGACAGGCACGCCCCTGACGAGTAGGCCAAGAGATCTCTTCCCATTGTTACAACTTGCCCGACACGCGCTGGGACGCAGTTTTATGGGATTTGCAAAACGGTATTGCGATGCGTATAAGGGAGAATATGGCTGGGTGACGGATGGCGCGAGTAATATCGAAGAATTAACAGTACATTTGCATGGGATTATGTTGCGGCGGACAAAGAATCAGGTCCTGGATTTGCCACCTAAAATACGGACGTGGTTGGACGTAGATGTATCGAGTCGGGTCGCGCATCGAATGAGCACAGCCGTCCTGGATCTCCTGCAAAAATATTCTCGACGAGGTGCGCGAGAGGCTTTAGAGAAATCTCCATCCTCTGAAGAACGGGGGCGCTCTCTGGGGCAGTTGACAAGGGCAAGACTTCGCCTGGCGACATCCAAAGTGAGAACGACATTGCCCTTTGTAGAAAATGTGGTAGATCAGGGGGAAAAAGCGATAGTATTTTCGTGCTTCTTGCGCCCACTGGAAATTTTAAAAACAAAATTCGGAGATCGCGCCGTGGTGATCACAGGTGAAGTACCGGTAGCACAACGGCAAGAAAGGGCGGATCGGTTTCAAGAAGACGATGGCGTGCGATTATTACTGGCAAATATCACAGCAGGCGGCGTGGGACTAAACCTGACAGAAGCTCGCCAGGTCATATTTAACGACCTGGACTGGGTACCCGTCAATCACTGGCAGGCCGAGGACCGGGCTTATCGTATTGGGCAGACCGGTACGGTAAATGTGACGTACATGGTTGGACGTGATACAGTCGATACATTTGTGCGCACAGTACTGGAAACAAAAGCGGATTTGATCGACCAAATGGTAGAAGGCAGCGCGCTGCCCGAAGATTTCCATCGCGATGTGATGGGTGAAATGCGACGTATTATGGATGTGCTGCAACCCGGAGTAGATGCTTTATCTGGGGATATAGACAGCACCCAAGTGGGCAATGTACTGCGCGAGGCGAGCGAAGCCTTTCGGGAAACGCACGCAGAGGCATTTGGCACAGGTAAACCAGTTAAACGCCAACAACCATCGCAAGAAGCTATTGAGATTTTAGCGCGGGTATTGAGTGGACCAAAAATTGCAAAGTATCGCGCGGAAAGCTCGTCACGTCCGGGAGCTTTTTACGAATTGGAAGTAGATGGAAACGACGTGTCCTGTGCCTGCCGTGGATTTCAATACAGAGGAAATTGTCAGCACTCACGCGCATTGAAGGCCGCACTTGTGAAAGGAGAAGATTTGCCCAAAGGATTCCGCGAGGTAGATTCCTGAGGTCATCCCTTTCTGACATCTCTTTGTTCGTATAAAGCATCCACCAGACGATCTACCTCGTCAAAGCCATTGCAGATATGGGTGGAAACGCGGATCCAGTAAACGTCATCATTCTTTGTGGTCGGCACAGTAATCCGGTATCGCTCATAAAGATCCAGATCGTCGAATCCGAAAAGATGGAAAGCCGAGATCGATCCGGATAGTGCGGACACGGAGGGAGTGAGTTGTCTTGCCCAGCCAGTTTCAGCCAAACGATCCCGCAGGTACGCCGCCAGTTGTTGCCCCCGTTCTCGAATCCGATCTTTGCCAACCGCCTCTTGAAATTCAACCGCTGCCCCTACAGCCGCAAAACACGCCTGATCCCGGGTGCCCCAGTTCTCAATCCCCCACATAAACGGACGGTCATTGATCCGCAGAATGTCGTCTGCCCCCCTCTTCGCGCCTTCCCGGCTGTATCCCCAACTCACAACAACGTGATTGAGTCGCTCTTGCATTGAAGATGAGGCATAAAGCAAACCAGTGCCTTTGGGAGCACAGAGCCATTTGTGACAGTTGCCGCCGTAAAAATCGCAACCGAGATCCTGCAGATCCAGCGGGATCATCCCCGGGGCATGCGCGCCATCTACTGCAATCAGCGCACCGCGGTCGTGTGCCAGTCGGGTCAGCGCTTTAATCGGAGTGATCAAACCAGTACGAGTGGTAATATGGCTGCAAAAAACCAGCCGTGTACGATCTGTAAATTCAGCCTCAAAAGCGTTCAGAATATCTTCGGGATGTTCGGGAGGAATGGGAATTTCGACACGCTTGACCACCACGCCATAGCGGCGTTCAGCCAGATGCAGACAGTTGTCAATCGCGCCGTATTCCTGATTTGAAGCCAGAATTTCATCGCCCGGCCGCCAATCCAGACCATGCACAACCATGTTGATAGCCATAGTGACATTGGTGGCAAAAGCAATATCCTCTGCTGGCGCATTGATAAACGCTGCCAGATGGGCACGAGAGCTATCTACAACGCTGTTATATTCCGCTCGATGTCGCGTAGGATTGCGTTCAACATCCTTCAATATTTCCAGCATCTTCTCAAACACGGGCCTGGGTTGCGAGCCAAAAGAGCCAGTGTTGAGATAAATTTCATCTGGCGCGATCATGTACTGCTCGCGAATCGACTGCCAGTAGGCCTCCTCCGTTACCGAAGTCGGCCAAGCCGGGCAGATATGGGGCACATATACCTCCTACGCTGTAGATCGCGCTTTGTACCAGGCCAAAATGGCGAGAATGATAGGAATGCAGCCAAAAAGAATCATGAGACTCCCATTGACCTGGCAAATCCCGGGATCGTATTTGAGATAGCGAATGCCAACAAAAATAATTGACCCCCAGGCCATCACGGCATAAAAGAGCAGATTGAAGCGGATATACTTCAAAATGAGGAAAGCCATAATCAGCCAATATGGAATACTTTTGGCGAGAAGAATACCTGCGTGATAAAAATCTTTTGCTGGCGAAACCACAGATTGAAAGATAAGCACGAGCAATACGGCGAGAACAACCAGATTTATCTTACCTATCACGCGCCACCAGACAAACAGAACACCGAGAATGGCAAAGGGAGCTATAAGCATACCGCTGACTTCGTCGAGGAGTTCACCAAATGCGGGTACATAGCTATTGATACTGGCTGGTGAGCCACCGCCTGCTACGAGATAATCGCCGAGATAGATGAGATTGATATAAGACGAAAAAATACTATTACCTCTCATAATCCCCAAACAGCACACGACCAGAAAGACAACCTGCCACCAGAGTGCTGTGCTATTTATCTTCAGGCGAAGCACATCGATCCAATCGGAAATTTGCATCTCATGGGGGCGTTCGCGGCGATACATCGTATCGCCAAATGCACTGAGTAAAAAAACCATGATCGCAGCAATAACAAGTCCTATGACGAAGCCAATGAGTTTATCTCCGAGAAAAGTACTCATTGCTTCACTGGTATTATAACCTGCGTAGAACGCAGGTATATTATTGAGTGTTGCGAGCACAAAGCACGCACCAGCCAGAATGCCAACACGAATGGGCAACTGCCAGTTGACATGCCCATTGCGATAGGCACGCAAAAAGAAAATAATGGCGAGCACCGCAGTTACGATAACTGCGATTGTCGAGACAGCAGAAACAATCGTGCTTTTTGCCGTGCGTTCGCGCAATTTGCGCAAAAACTCTTCGGGTGCTTTGTAGTATGCGTTTGTCTGACCGATTTGATCGCCCTGCACAGAGGCAGTAATGCGAAATTCTCCCTCTTCAACTTTGATATCCGTGCGTTCCCACACAAAACTGTGATCCATTCGATTTTCGCGCTTTTGCGAGCGGGCTTCAAGGCGTTTGTAAATCGCAGTATCTGTCACATCCCGCTGTAAATATTTGGATAGAAAAGCCTCGGCAATCTTTTGCGCTTCTTCCGTACTGAGTTCTGCGCCCTCCCGATTTTCGGGAACATAATGCGATATGCGACAAAAATCGCCATTTCCATCAATGCTAATAGTGATTTCTTCTTTTTCAAGCGGTTTGAACCAGCGCACCCGCCAGCGCCACGATGCTGTATGCTCCGCAGCGAGCGTATCTGCACGCGCCAGATCGACATTTCGGATGAGATGTGTAAAATGGCCGGATCTAAAACCGCTGGAAAACGACGTGGTGCGTTGATAGCCTTCGAGATCGAGACCGAGTTGCCGGCGAATATCATCTGCCTTCTCAATCGCCTCGGTCCGCGTGATAATGGACTCGCGAGCGTATTTAGCAAATCCCGGAAGGTCGGATATGAAATACACAGACCAACCGATCAGCCCCAGAACGCCAAAAACGACGAGACCACTTTTGGGAATCAGATAATCCGAAGGGGTTTTGCGTTCGACCTCGGGTTCAGGGGGTGGGTCGGATTCGGGAACTGCGGTTTCAGGCACTGTATCCTCTGGGAGCTCAGGGGGAGCCATTTCTTCAGGCTCCTCTACCTCTTTATAGCGCCCCGTAATCACACCAAAAATAGCGGGAATGGCCGGAATAAAAATAATCGCAACCGCCAGAATGCCCGAGACCTTGAAGTAGAGACTATCGGACTGCACCATCGGATAAATACCGAGAAAGCAATTGTACACATAATGCGAAATAATGGTTGCCCAAACACCGTAGCGCAAAAACACAAGTCCAAAAATAACGCCAACCACGGTGAGTTCAAGCCCGCGAATATAAATGGGTTCCTGCGGATAATTCGCGTGCAAAAAGGCCCACACAATCGCGGGAATGAGAACGGCTAACCAGGTGCTTTTCAAATACCGAATAAGCAGTGAAATGGCGAGCAGGCGAAAGAAAAATTCTTCCATAGTTGCGGCGAGAAGACCGATAAGCAGAGGATAGATCCAAGGCAAATAAGTACTATACGTATTGCTGTACTGGGTCATCGCCGCGGGAGACCAGACCCCCAGATAGTCATTGCCCAAAATGTAAAAAATGGTGACGTATCCCAGATGGGCAAAGGCAAGTCCATAACCGACAAGGGTGATACGTGCAAAACTCGCCGATCGCCAGCCGCGCAGAGACAGTCGCGCAAGTGGATTTTTCCAGCCTTCCACATCCTGGGCGGCAGCACCCCCGGCTGTACCGGACAACGCGATGATGACTCCGCTGAGTACAGCACTCAACAATCCGCCAAAGATGAAGGTGAGAATAAAGGAAACAAAGGACTGCGTAGTATCGTAACCGAAGCGAGTGAGCGGATAGCCATTGACGGCACCGAGAAAACTGGTGGCGGCCACGAGAATACCCACGCCGAGGGCAGCGCGCCATATCAATGTGCGCTGGCGGTATTTACGCACGAGCACGACAACCATTGCAATGCCCAACGCAAAAAAGAAAACTGACGCAATATTGGTGAGCAAACCCGCACGCGAGCGAATTTCCCGGTAATTGCGCGAAAATGTTTCGGGCACTTTGAGGCCTTCGGCAAAATAGCCTGCTTTATCGCCCTTAACCGTAACGCTCAAGCGGTAGTGCCCATCATCGCCCACGACAAAATCTTTTTTTCGGTAAGTAAAAGTGTGATCCATTCGATTGGGGCGCTCAGTACTCGACGCTTCGATGGGTTCGTAATTATCGAGTTGAAAGCCCTGCACATCGGTCAAAAAAGTCTCCGCAATAACACGGGCATCTTCTTCTGAAAGACTCGCGCCTTCGTCAGATTCGAGAATGCTGTGCGTAAACCCTACAATGCGTCCGCCGGGATCAATACGCACGCGGAGTTCTTCTTTTTGAAGCGGCTTAAACCAGCGAATGTTCCAATACCATACCGAGACCCATTCGCGCACGAGGCGGTTGGCTTCCTCAAGGCCCAGAGTGCGTTCGAGAAAAACCTGGGGCAGGCTGGAGTACGAGAAGACCTGAGCACTTTCATAATCTGTGAGATCGTAACCCTGGCGGTCGAGATACGCCTCGGCAGCTTGATATGCCTGTTCGCGATCTACGCGAAAATTGAGCGAAGCAACCGGAAGCGCGCGGTCAAAAAACTGGATATAACAGGTGAGACCGAGCGCACCGGCGATCAGGAAGCAAACGATCCATACAGCATCGCGTCGAGTCATAAAAAATCCTCCTTTGAAAATTTTAGCATGAAATCATTTTAACATAATGAGATGATATGCTAAAAACAAGGGGTATGATTTGTTAAATTTGCTTGACACTGCAAAGACACCTTGTTAAATTTTCGTTCCTTCAGAGAATTTTGAAGATTGTTTTACAATTGAAACTGGGGTAGTAGCTCAGTCTGGTTAGAGTACCGGCCTGTCACGCCGGTGGTCGCGGGTTCGAGCCCCGTCTACCCCGCCATCTTGCCAAAAAGCTCGACGCAAACAATGTGTCGAGCTTTTTGGTGTGTACTGTTTGGGAGGAAAAGTTAAAATTTATGTCCGTTGACAGATTGTACAACAGAATCAAAAACTCGACGCCATTTAAAGACCTATCGCAAAAACTGGAATCGGGAAAGCGGACCGTAACCATGCGCGGAGGATCTGGATCGCTATCGGCATTTGCCATCGCATGGATTGAAGAAACCGTACCTGGTCCCGTGGTAGTCATAAGTGCAGATGAGGACCGCGCCGAGGCATTGCGCAATGATTTGGAGCGGCTGTTAGACGAAGAACACGTGGGGTACTTTCCGGGTTGGGATGTCGCGCATTTTGACGGGCGTTCGCCGCATCTCGATACGGTGGGATTGCGGATGGAGGCACTGGACCAGTTGCACCGGAAAGCCGGTGGCATTGTGGTCACACCTATCGAAGCCTTGATGGGACACACCTTGCCTCCAGACCTCTTTGACTTGAGTGTAAAAACGCTTCGTCTGGAGCAGGAAGTTTCCCCTCTATATCTCGCGGACCATCTGGTGGAAATCGGATATGAACGGGTAACAACTGTGGAAGGTGTGGGGCAATTTGGGATGCGCGGCGGCATCCTGGATATTTGTTCATTTGGCAATGCACACCCGGTCAGACTGGAATTTTGGGGCGATGAAATCTCGTCCATCCGGGCATTTGACCTGAGCACCCAGCGGTCTATCGCGCAATTGGAAGAAACGCGCATTTTACCCTGTCGGGAAAGCGTACTTCCGCTGACAATGGCAGATATTTATTTGGAAAATCTGGAAATAGCAGAACGGGATCTGGGCATTGAGTTGCCCGAGGTGCGAAACTTATTGGAGCGCGAAGGCATTTTTGAAGGACAGGAATATTACCTGAGTGTGTTATACGGCGAGCGAACGGGCCTATTGGATTACGTGCCCGAAGGATGCTGGCTCGTCCTCGATGACCCGGATGGCATCGCTGCTGCTGCAGATAACGCATGGCGAGCATGTGAACAAATCGCGCAACGACAAAAAAAACGGCGGGCGGAAACAGAACCCTTGCCAGCGCGGTGCGTACTCCGACAACCGGAAATCATGCTTCGGCAACTGGAACACATGCCCCGGGTCTTGAACCGCGCACTGGGAGGGACATCTGAGGAAGTGGTAGATTTGCGCGGACAGAGTGGGCGACACTACGAAGGCCATGTACAGCTATTAAAAGAGGATTTGCGAAAGTACTGGTTGGACGCTTATGAAGTGGTCATTCTGTGTGAAAGTGATGGGCAAAAAGCGCGATTGGAAGAGATTCTAGAAGAAAGTGCCGATGTGGTCTCCCTGTATGTAGGCACGCTACAATCCGGATTTACATACCGTCCCGGCAAAGTCTTTTTGATCAATGACCACGAAATTTACAGCCGCGTACATCGCAGAAGACGGTATCGCCGCTTTCAAGATGCACAGCCCATCAAGACAGTGTCCGCTCTTCAGCGCGGCGATTTTGTCGTGCATGTAGATCACGGAATAGGTCGGTTTGAAGGCGTGGAGCGAATTGAAATAGGCCGTATATCCAGCGATTGTCTGACCATTGGATATCGGGATGGAGATCGGGTTTTTGTGCCGGTAGATCAGATGAATCAGGTGCAAAAATATTCCGGACAAGATGGCGTAGTACCCGTATTGAGCAAATTGGGCACAGTAGCCTGGGAGAGGCTAAAGGAAAAGACGCGCAAAGCGATATTCAAAATGGCGGCAGAACTCGTGTCATTATACGCCGAACGCAAGGCGCAACCGGGCACGGCATTTTCACCTGATGGATCGGAAATGAACGCACTGGAAGCCTCGTTCCCCTATCGCGAAACCCGAGACCAACAAGAAGCGATTGACGCCGTGCGAAAAGATATGGAAGCGCGATCAGCAATGGACCGCTTGATCTGTGGCGATGTGGGATATGGTAAAACAGAAGTGGCGATTCGCGGGGCGTTTAAAGCGATATTAGATGGCAAACAAGTAGCAGTGCTCGCCCCCACAACCATTTTGGCGCAGCAACATTATCGCACATTCTGCGAACGGTTTTCCGAATTTCCCATTCATGTAGCGGTCCTGAGCCGCTTCCGCACGCGGGCCGAACAAATGCGAACTCTTGAGGCGATGAAGAAAGGCACTGTAGATATTGTGGTGGGCACGCATCGGTTATTGTCAAAAGATGTCAACTTCAAAGCCCTCGGCCTTCTGGTCATAGACGAAGAACACCGCTTTGGGGTGCGGCACAAAGAGCGGTTAAAAGAAATGCGGCGCCTGGTGGATGTATTGACACTTACCGCCACGCCAATTCCGCGCACCCTGCACATGTCGCTGATGGGCGCACGCGATATGTCGGTCATACAAACCCCGCCCAAAGACCGATTGCCAATTCAGACCGAAGTGCTGGCCTTTGAAGAAGACCGCATAGCCGAAGCGATCTTAAGGGAAGTAGATCGCAGTGGACAGGTTTATTTTGTACACAATCGAGTCCAGTCCATGCACGCGATGATGGGTTTTCTCACTCGCCTGTTGCCACAGGTGCGTTTTGGTATGGGACACGGCCAGATGCCCGAACGGCAACTCGAAAAAGTAATGATGGACTTTTTCGAGCACAAATACGATGTTCTGGTCTCCACCATGATCGTGGAATCCGGACTGGACATTCCCAACGCGAACACGCTAATCGTAAATCGGGCAGATCGCCTCGGATTGGCGCAGTTGTATCAATTGCGTGGTCGGGTGGGGCGATCGAATAAGCGGGCATATGCGTATTTATTTGTACCGTCGTGGCAAGCACTCAAAAAACCAGCGGTAAGGCGATTGCGGGCCATCGAAGAATTTTCGGATTTGGGATCGGGTTTCCACATTTCAATGCGGGACATGGAAATTCGGGGCACGGGCAACTTGCTCGGAGCACAGCAACACGGACATATCGCAGCCGTGGGATTTGATTTATACACGCGATTGCTGGACGAGGCCGTGCGACAAATTAAGGGCGATGAGACTGAACCCGCGATTGAGCCAGATGTACAGATATCCGTTTCGGCGTATATTCCGGATGACTATATTCCGGATACAGATCAAAAAATGCAATTTTATCAGCGATTGGGACAGATACGGCAAACTGTGGAAGTCCTGGCAATAGAGGAAGAACTCGCGGACCGCTTTGGACCTTTGCCCGATCCCACAGCTGCATTATTAGACATCTTACAAGTCAAAATCCTGGCCCGCCAACTCAGGTTGTCGCAGTTGCAAATCGGACAGATCATGACAATGAGCCTGTCGCCTGACAAACCGTTGATGCGAATGGATATTGAACGGATGGTGACACAGTCACCACTCCCCCTGGAATTTGCCCTGGGAGATCCGCCAAAAATCGAAGTCGCACTAATGGGAAAAGGGCCACAATCGCGGTTAGAATCGGCTAAAAATGTGTTGCAGAGCCTAATTTGAAGGCGTATATTCGATTAGTCGGAACCTTTTTTATTGTCAATAGTTTAGAGCCACATGCGGGGATATGATCGCAATGGGGGATCGCGTTTTGAAATGGGCGCGGTGTTTGAAAATCGGCACAATAATCTGCCTGATTGGCATGTGGGGTTGTGAGAGGCCACAAACTGCTTCCGCCGTGGCAAAAGTGGGAAATCGCTATCTGACCAAAGAAGCATTGGAGAAGCGTATTCCCGCCCCGTTTGCAAGTACAATTTCGCCCAAAGAAAAACAAAGATTGGTCGAAAATTGGATTGAGGAAGAACTCCTCCATCAAGAAGCTATAAGACAAAAACTCGACCAGGATACCGAACTATCGGATCGCATTGAGCGCGCTGTCCGGCAACTGTTGGTCAGCGAATTAATGGCCCGCACATACGCACGCGACGCCGAAATCTCAGAGGATGAAATTCTCACCTATTACGAAGAACATCGGGCAAATTTTGAACGCAACCAACTCGAACTCAGAGTGCGGCATCTCGTTGTGGCAGACAGGAATGCAATGAATCGGGCGTGGGACCGGCTGCAAAAGGGTGAATTTTTTGAGCAGGTGGCACGCGAAGTTTCAATTGATCAGTCGGCTGTAAATGGCGGCGATCTGGGATATTTTACCGAAGATATGGTCACCGCCTCTTTTTGGGAGGCTTGTCGGGAAGCAAAATTGGGGCACCGGATACGCATACGCACTGAATTGGGCCACCATATCATTGAGGTAATGGATCGGGATGACGAGGGTTCAATACGCGATTTGGTTGATGTGCGCGGCGAGATTCAGCAACGCATCCTGACCGAGCGCCGACGCGAGCAACGCGCCAAATTGCTGGGCGAACTCAAAGAGCGGATTGAATGGTCAGTGGATTGGAAGCAATTGAATAGAGCACAGTGAGAACTGGGCCTCTCACGTCTCACCAATTTCGAGGGATTTATCGATATGAAAACGCTATTTATCAACTTGCTGATTGGGTTATCCCTGCTCGCGGGCACAGCGCGTGCAGAGCCTATCTTATTGGATAAAATTATAGCAGTGGTAGATGACAAAATTGTGTTGCGATCCGATGTGGAGAACAAGCTGCGGATGGAATTGATCGGTCGAAGAATTGATGTGCGCGCCGTGCCGCAAGCAGAGCTTGAGAATATGTTTAATAAGATTCTGGAAAATGAAATTCAGCGCAACTTATTACTGGTCAGAGCGCGAGAAGACAGCATTGAGGTAGATGACGAGCGCGTGGAAGAGATGGTGCGCGCGCAGATTCGCTATATTAAGGAACAGTTTGGTGCAGCGAATTTTGCCGAAGAATTAAAAAAGGAAGGGTTGACCGAGCGACAGATGCGAGATCAATACAGAGAACACTTTCGCAATCAGTATTTAGAAGACAGTATGAGTCAAATGCTGGCGCAACAGGTTAAAGTGTCGCCCCGGGATATAAAGGAATTTGAAGAAAAATATCGCCGTGGCGAGTCAAGTAGCGTGTCATTGAGCCATATTTTTATTGAACCTGCTGTATCGACAGAACAGCAGGACAAAATTCGCCCCCAGGCAGAAGCGGTTTTAGAACGCATTCGGGCAGGTGAAGATTTTGCAGCGCTGGCAAAAGAATACTCACAAGACCCAGGCAGCGCGTCTCAAGGCGGGGATCTGGGCTTTTTTGGGCGCGGCACCATGGTACCTGCATTTGAAGACGTTGCCTTTAGTCTCAAAGTCGGCGAAGTGAGCGACCTCGTACAATCGCAGTTCGGCTTTCACATTATTCGCGTTGAGGAAATATCGGGCGATCAGGTGCGGGCGCGTCACATTTTGTTTTTATTGCAAAAAGACGAAAAAGCCGGTCAGCAAAAGGCAATGGCGTTGTATCAACAGATTAAAGACGGGGCTGATTTTGCCGAACTTGCGCGCGAGCATTCCGACTTTGAAGAAACAGCATCGCGCGGCGGATTTTGGAGGGACGACCTTCCCAGGGAAAATCTTCCATCCGAAATTGCAGATGCAGTGCGGACACTCAAGCCTGGCGATGTGAGTTTGCCCGTAAAAATGGAAGGCGGTTGGAATATATTCCGCATCAATGACGATGCCGCAACATTAGAGAAATTTGCAGGACAGGAACGCTTACAGGAATTATTCCGTAAGAAACTGGCAGAAACGCGGGCAAAATTATATGTGGATGTGCGATTAGAATAGGAAAGTATGCGATTAGACATCTATCTAAATACATGTTGTCTGGTGCGACGGCGTTCAGAAGCCAAACGAGCGTGTGACAATGGGATTGTGACAGTAGATGGGCAGGAAGCCAAGGCGAGTCGCGTTTTGCGCGCCGGGCAAAGGGTGAGCATTGCGTTTTCTGATCGCTTGTTGGAGTTTGAGGTATTGGCGATTCCACGGGGCAATGTGTCGCGGAAGCGAGCACCTGAATATTATCGCGTTATTCGGAATGAAGCACGGGCACCAGAATTTTTTTGAGACGCGCACTCCCCCATCAATCCGAAAAGTAGAAAGGCAAAGGCCGGCACGGGCTGGCCGTTTTTCATTTTATGCAAAACTTCGAAACTGAGACAACCCCGTATAGCCGCCTATCGACCATTTACGATTATGTAATGCGACATGTGGATTACGTGCATTGGGCGCATTATGTATCGTCACTGCTCGCACGACACAAAGTGAAACCCAACCGCGTATTGGACCTGGCCTGCGGCACGGGCAGTCTGGCAATTGAGTTATACCGTCAAAAGTTCGATGTTCTGGGCGCTGATGGATGCAGGGAGATGCTGGATGTGGCTATAGAAAAGGCGCGCAAGTTGCGCTATCCCATTCCATTTTACCATCGCAATTTGCTCGATTTGGACGATTTGCCCCCGTGCGATGCGGTGTTGTGTTTGTACGATAGCATCAACTATTTGATGTCACCTGAAAAGATCGCGCGTGCTCTGAATGAAGTACATCGCATTGTAAATCCCAACGGAGTCTTTGTAGTCGATATCTGTACAGAGAGCAATTCGAGGCAATACTTCTGCAATATGGAGTCAGAAGATTCGGGAGATGGATTTTCATATCGACGGCACAGCTATTACGAGAAAGGTGTGCAATACAACAAATTTGATATTCACTTTGAAGACACGGATGAAGTGGTCAAAGAAGTACATCAACAGCGCATCTATTCTTTGGAGACGATTGAAGAAATTTTAGATAAATCGCCTTTTGAAATGGTGGGGGCTTACGGTGGATTTGGATATGCACCGCCGACAGAATTTTCAGACCGGGTGCATTTTGTTCTCAAAAAATAGCTTAAGAGATAGATATTGGAACTGCTGATGCAGTTGTACATTATGCCAGTGATTAAATTACAAAACGTGCGGGTCGAGCAGCGGGGTCAACCGATATTGATTGACGCCAACACAGAGATCAATCAGGGCGAATTCGTCTATCTGACTGGACACACAGAGGCGGAAAAACGCGCGCTATTCGAGCTGATCATATTTGAGGAATTACCCAGTTTGGGCGTGGTATCTGTGGGAGAATACGACTCGCAGCAAATTCGAAAAAGGGATATTCCGCGATTGAGACGGCAAGTGGGCGTGGTGTTCCAGGACTTCAAACTATTGCACCATCGCACAGTTTGTGAAAATGTGGCCCTCGCCCTTGAAGTAACAGGCCTTTCACGGCGCAGGATCAAGCGCAAAACGCAGGCGATATTATCAGATGTAGATTTGTTGCACAAACGCAATGCGTATCCAGATGAGCTGTCGGCTTATGAACGGCTGCGGGTAGCAATAGCGCGGGCACTGGTGAATGATCCCATTGTCTTGTTGGCAGATGAACCAGCCGCCAATTTGGATTCCGAAGCGACAGAACAGGTGATGGCTATTTTTCAAAAAATAAATATACGCGGAATAACTGTGATCATAGCGACGCATGATGCAACACTGGAGGAGCGATATTCGCGGCGAATATTGCAGTTGAAAAATGAGGCCATTGAACAGATTACAAATTGAGCAAATGGAAAAGTGAAATGAATATAGTATTGCGCGAGGCACTGCAAGGGGTCAGGCGCACGGGAATCGCAGGTGTGATTTCAGTGGCGACTATTGGGGTATCGCTGCTGGTGTTGGGATTCTTTTGGCAGGTAATCGAGAGTGGGAACGCGCTGGCTAACCGATTGCGCGCGCGGGTGGAGATAGACATTTACCTGAAAGATGGTGTTTCACCTCAGCGCGTATTCGCATTGCGGCGCACGTTAGAAGCAAGACCCGAGGTAGGCGGGATTGTGTATATGGATCAGGAAGCGGCTGCCAAAGAATTTCGGTCGCTATTTGGTTTGGGTACGGTCGATGCGCTTTCGAGCAATCCATTGCCTTCTTCGCTTAGAGTACGCATTTCTCCCGGTGAGAATATGCCGCGCCGCGCTCGAACTGTTGCAAGATTTGTAGCCAGTCATAGTGCTGTAGAAGGTGTAAATGTAGGTGAAGTTTGGGCGGATTCTTTAGAGAATTTTATTGAAGTAATCACCGGAATTGGACTCGCGCTTGGGTGTATGCTGTGTTTTGCGTGTGCATTTGCAGTGAGCCATGCGACCAAGTTAATGGTGCTGGCGCAGCGCGATACCCTTGAGATCATGCGGTTGGTCGGCGCGACAAATACGACTGTGTGGATGATCTTTGGGGTTGGAGGGGCAATACAAGGCTCTATCGGTGGATTTTTGGCACCCCTGATGCTGGCTTATATATCACCGTGGTGGGCTGTTCGCGTACCTGATTTGACGATCACACCTACGATTGAACTGGCATTCTGTCTGGTGGTATTAGGCACCGTGCTGGGCGCGATAGGCAGTTGGGCATCCCTGAGCCGCATGTTGAGAGAAATTGCGTAGAACAGTTGAGGTATAGTGTGCAAAAACCAGTGTATATATTGTATATCATGGCTTTTCTAATCGCATTATCGCCCGATGGAAGAGCGCAGACAATAACAGCATTGGAAGCGCGTCTGAAAGCTGAGCAAGCGGCGATGGACAGCTTAAACTTGAATCCTCTACCTTCGCAGGAAGCATCGGCTGAACCTGATGAAAATACTGTGGACACATCTCTAAATATCGCTGATGAAATCAATAGTCTGAATGATGAAATCGACCGTACCGAGCAACAGCTTCGACAGGCTCAGTCACAACTTAAAAATCGCGAACAGAATATAGCACAACGTGCACGCGAAATATACAAAATAGGGCGACAGGGAATACTATCCGTATTGTTTTCGGCGAAGTCGCTACGAGATGCGGCCCAGCGCATGCAGTATTTGTCCCGATTAAAAGATCAAGACCAGCGGGATGTTCAAGTATTGCGAGCGGCGCGCAAACGGGTGAATATTCTGTTTACCATACTCAGTTCGCAGAAGCGGCGACAGCAAATTTTGCTACAACGCAAACGCCAGCACGAGCAGATTTTAAAACTTGACGGATAGCTATCCTCTTGCATTGATATGTACATTTGGATATAACAATGAACTTTCAAGCGGCTCTAAATTTTTTATTATCAGGCGATGAACTCGTGCTAACAACGCATGTGAATGCCGATGGAGATGGCCTCGGTGCGCTGTTGGGATTGAGCCATTGGTTAACGAGGCAGGACCAAAAGCACCGCATTGTGGTGGCGGACGAAATGCCGGATCGCAAATATCGGTTTTTGCCGGGCTATAATCGCATTGAATCGGTGTACAACTCTGGACTGGCAACCCCCGTGCCGCGCCTCGTGGTGGTGGATACGACAATATCGAAAAAACGCATTGGCGACATCGCGGATCTGATTGAGCCTGCGACCCAAACGCTGGTTATCGATCACCATGTGGATTCAGATGAAGAGAGCGATGTACGGATGATCGATACAGATGCCAGCTCTGCCAGTGAATTGATCTATTCGCTCATAAACTGGTCTGCCCGTTGTAGTAATTCGGGATTTACACCCGAAATCGCGACCTGTTTATATGCTGGAATTGTATTTGACACAAAGCTGTTTAAGCATTCACATCCAGAACGCGCACTCCGCGCCGCCGCAGAACTCGTTGGGCACGGCGCTGACCCGCAACAAATTGCGGAAAACATGTTTTCGCACCAGACATATCAAACAGTGAAAACCCTGGGATTCGCGCTGTCGAATCTAATGTTACACGAAAACGGACAGATCAGCACATTGTACGTCGATCACAAAACACATGAGATGAATGGCGATTTAGACGGGGTGGTCGATCACGCGATGTCGATTGACGGAGTTGAAGTCGCACTATTTTTTAAAGAACAAGAGCCGGGACAACAACGCGTGAGTTTGCGGTCGCGGGGAAAAGTGGATGTCAATCGCATTGCCCGTCAATTTGATGGTGGCGGTCATATCCGCGCATCGGGATGCGAAATTAAAGGCTCTGTCGGTCAAGTGCAAGCGCGTTTGCTATCTCTTGTGCGCGAACAATTGTGAATCGGTGAAACTCCCCCAGGCCTGGCAACCCCCTGCTTGATTCCGGCAAGGGCAGGCTGTAGCAGCGGTTCAACAGAAAGGAAATAGATATGGATCTTTTGACACTGAAGACGTGGTCGTCAGATGATATTTTGCGTGCGGTAGAAATGGGTCTGGTGATCAAAAAGAATCCCGAGCGCTATGAAGGTTTGCTAAAGGGACAAACTCTGGCGATGTTATTTCAGAAAACATCGACGCGCACCCGCGTAGCTTTTGAAGTAGGCATGCATCAATTGGGGGGACAGGCCGTGTTTTTGGACTGGATGACCACCAATTTTGGATTGGCCGATGTACGCGATGAAGCACAAGTCCTATCGCGATATGCAGATGTAATTATGGCGCGCATGCTCAAACACGAAGATCTGCTGCGGCTAACCCTCGGCTCCGAAGTCCCTGTTATCAACGGATGCTGTGACCGCTATCACCCCTGTCAAGCCCTGGGCGATCTGCTATCGATCCTGGAAGTGCAAGGCAAGTTGGAGGGAACACATGTGGTTTATGTGGGCATCTGGAATAATGTGTGCAATTCGCTGGTGACAGCGTGTACAAAAGCCGGCGTACGCATAACGGCTGTGACGCCAGAGATCAACAAGCCATCGGCAGATCCCGAACTGGTCAAAGCAGCGCGTGCAACCGGGTTATTTGAAGAAACGCTGGATCTGGAAGCTGCTGTAGCCGATGCAGATTTTCTTTATACCGATACGTGGATTGATATGGAATTTTTTAACAATCCAGAATTTGCAGAAGAAAAAAAGCGACGCACCAAAGTATTCCTGCCATATCAGATCAATGGCGATTTGCTCAAAAAAACCAACGCTTATGTGATGCACTGCTTGCCTGCCCACAAGGGATATGAAGTGACAGATGAAGTCATGGCAAGTGAGCGATGCATTGCGGTGGATCAAGCTGAGAATCGCATGCACATTCAAAAGGCCGTATTGCTTCAAATGATCGGACCAGAGCGGATAACATAATGGCTATAACAGAAAGAGTGCCTCGGGAAATCGCCAACCCCAGACAGATGCTGGAAAAAAAAATCGCCTCGCGCGAAGCGCGGATAGCGGTGATGGGATTGGGGTATGTGGGATTGACCCTATCCGTAGAATTGGGTAAGGTGGGATTTTCCGTCACGGGAATCGATACATCGGCGCGCAAAGTAGATCTGGTGGAATCGGGAAAATCCGATGTGCAGGGCGTATCGGAATTTGAAGTAGCGGGTCTCAAAGCTGTGGGGAAATTGACAGCAACGCGAGAATGCGATGTGCTCGATGAGGCCGATGTGGTTGTGGTATGTGTGCCCACACCCTTAAATAAAACACGCGATCCGGATGTCTCGTTTATTTTACAAGCGTGTAGTGCAATCAAAGACCGACTGCGCTGTGGACAACTGGTAATTCTGGAAAGCACCACATATCCAGGGACGACTCAGGAACTGGTATTGCCACTCCTCGAAGAAAGTGGCTTAAAGGTCGGTCGAGATTTCTTTCTCGTATTTTCCCCAGAGCGCGTCGATCCGGGCAATAGGGTTTATACCATCACCAACACCCCCAAAGTCGTGGGGGGTATTACACCGTCTTGCACTGAAATAGGTTCACATTTTTACCGGCAATCGATCGGCGAAGTCGTGCCGGTTTCATCGACCCAGGCTGCTGAAATGACCAAGTTGCTGGAAAATACATTTCGCAGTGTAAATATCGGCCTGGTCAATGAAGTGGCACTGATGTGTGACCGCCTGGGCATAGATGTTTGGGAAGTGATCGATGCCGCAGCGACCAAACCATTTGGATTTATGCCATTTTATCCTGGTCCCGGGCTGGGCGGGCATTGCATCCCGGTTGATCCGCACTTCCTGGCCTGGAAACTGAAGACCTTGAATTACAATGCGCGCTTTATCGAATTGGCCAGCGAAGTGACGCGCAGCATGCCGGGGTATGTGGTCGAAAAAATCACCGACGCGCTCAACGAACACGAGCGGTGTTTGAAAGGCTCGAACATCCTGATATTGGGTGTGACATACAAACCCGATGTACGCGATATTCGCGAATCTCCGGCATTGGATATTATAGAAATGCTTCAGGAGAAAGGCGCGAAGGTCTCGTATTGTGATCCTTTTGTAGATCACTTGCAGACAGAAAGTTTGGACTTGAAAAGTACCTCTTTGAATAAAAAAAATATAACCGAAGCCCATTGTGTGGTGATTGTGACCCATCACAGCGATTGGGATTATGAATGGATTGTAAGGCACGCGCGCTGTATTGTCGATACGCGCAATGCCACGCAGGCTGTATCTGGAAAGAAAGATCACGTTTTTAAGCTGTAACAGGGATTATATGCGTATATTACTAACAGGTGGCGCAGGATTCTTGGGGTCGCATTTGTGTGACCGTTTGCTGGATGAAGGACACGAACTAATTGTCATGGATAACCTGTTGACCGGACGTGCAAAAAATATCGCACACCTGTTTGGACGAGATGGTTTTACATTTATCAAACACGATGTGACGCAATACATCTATGTGAAAGGACCTCTGGATTATGTGTTGCATTTTGCCAGCCCGGCCAGCCCCGACGATTTTTCGCGCTATCCAATCCGCATCCTGAAAGTGGGCGCACACGGCACGCACAACGCCCTCGGTGTGGCGCGTGCAAAAAAGGCGAAGTTTTTTTTGGCCTCAACATCCGAAATTTACGGCGATCCTCTGGAGCATCCGCAGCCAGAATCGTATTGGGGCAATGTCAATACACTGGGTGTGCGTGGCGTTTATGACGAAGCCAAGCGCTTTGCCGAAGCCATGACAATGGCCTACCACCGCGAAAGCGGGGTCGATACGCGGATTGTGCGAATTTTTAATACCTATGGTCCCCGCATGCGCAAAAACGATGGACGGGCCATTCCCAATTTTATCAATCAGGCACTGGCAGGTGAACCACTGAAAGTATATGGCGATGGCAGTCAAACGCGCAGTATTTGTTATGTTTCAGACCTGATTGAGGGGATCTGTCGGTTGATGCACACCGATTATCACGCGCCCGTAAATATCGGTAATCCATCGAGTGAGACCTCAATATTAGATCTGGCAAAAAAAATTATTGAACTGACCGATAGCAAAAGCGAAATCGCCCTGATGCCCAATGCACAAATCGGCGACGATCCCCAAATGCGACAACCCGATATCACTCTTGCCCAAAAACTCCTGGGATGGGAACCCAAAGTGACGCCAGAAGAGGGATTGCGACAGACAATTGCGTGGTTCAGGGAGAATTAAGCAGACCGCTTGACTGGAAGGATTAACTTAGATATATTTTTTAACGTGCTGGGGGCGACACGGCTTCGACGGGGGTGGAGAGATAATAGCTGCGTGTCGAGGTGCCCAATCACCTCGTAAAACAATTGGGAAAAAACGCAACTGCGGACGATAACACGTACGCAATGGCTGCCTAACTAACCGTTACGCAGTCCGTTCTCTCAGACCTTGCCTGCGTGGTCTGGGCAGAGCGCCGACGAGAGCAGGCTGGTGCGGGGGTTTCCGCTCGAGGGCCTCCGGATGAGAGTGGGCCACAGCCCCAACCATCGAGCTGGCATCTCAGCGACCCTGTCTGTTGGGGCGCGGGATGCGAGATACTAAGTGAATAGACTACACACGTAGATGCCGTTATCAAACCGCTTTCGGACGCGGGTTCGATTCCCGCCGCCTCCACCATTCTTTCCTATCTACAGGCCGGACCTTCACCGTCTCACAGCACGCCGACATCCCGCTGTCCAGCCAAAGAGCATTTCCATGCAAACCGAATCCCTGCGCCGCGCCCTGCGCGACCTCCTGGGCATCCCCACGGTCCGCTGCGACCTGGCTCCGGAGTTCCGCGGACAGATCGAACGGGATGAAATCGTCGTCGAAAAATGGATCTGGACGAGCGAACCCGGTTCCCGTGTCCCCTCCGTACTCTATCGACCGGCACACTCCACCGCGCCTATGCCATCCATCGTGATAACCTGCGGCCACGGCGGCAGCAAAAGCCAGTGGCAGTACACCTACATTCCCCAGCTCTACGCCAAACTCGGGCTGGCCTGCCTGGTTCTGGACCCGGTCGGAGAAGAAGAGCGTCATATCTGCGGCGACCTGGGTACCCGGGCGCACGACCCCGAAGAGGTCCACACCTGCGCCGATGGGGCTGGCCGACTCATCATGGGCAAGCTCGTCTTCGACACGATGCGGGGCATCGATTTCCTTTTCACCCGGAGCGACATCGACCGGGAGCGCATCGGTGTAGCGGGAAACTCCCTCGGCGGCGCCAAAGCCTCCTGGATGCTGGCCCTTGACACCCGCCTCAAGCTGGCCCTGGTCTCAGGTTGGGCACTGTGTGACACCATGACGGTCACTGGCAAGTTCTGCACCCGCGTCCCAAATCAGCGCCTGCGCACCCTCTGTACCTGGCCGGAATTCCTCTCCCTATCTGCGCCCCACTGCGCCGTCCTCATCCTCAATGGCGACGCCGACGTCATCATCGACACAGAGGGAGACGGCGCCGCGTGGGAAGGTACCCGGAACGCCGTGGCTTGCGCAGCACCGAATTTCCCGGACGGCCACATCGCTTGCTGGTTCGAACCGGCGGGAGGGCATCGACCCTACTTCGGCTACACCGTCGCCATAGAATGGATCCACCGCCACCTCGGTGCCCCCGATTTCGACCCCAAAGAGCACCTTCCCACCCTCAACTCGGGCGACTGGTGCGACGCCAACGGCATCGTCCTGGAAAAACTCTACGGCACCGACCTCCACCAGCGCGGCGCCACCCTTCCTGACCTCGGCATCCGACCCATACACCGCACCGACCTGGCGTGCCTCCGCCCGGAAGAGATCGGCGACCCGCGCTACACCCTGGAAGGCTGGCTGGAGCAGATCCAGGCCTGATCAAAAAAGGTCGGTGAGACTGCTACCAGTCGAAGGGGATCCACCGCTCCTAATGCCAGGCCAGATATCGCTCTCTCAATTCATCCATATCCCGCGAAGTTTCTCCCAATGCCTCCTCCAAAAAAGTTCGGCACTTTGCCTCGTGTTCCACATCCCTCGGTGCGTTGGGCGAGAGTCCTGATCCTTCCGAATAGACTTGCTCGTGAGCACCTGAACCATCGGTGTAGTGTACGCTTGTCAGAAACCGCCGCGACGTCTGATCCCTGATCCGCCTGCTTTGTCCGCGTTCATGACCTTCCAGCCAGACGAATGCAATGATGTTGATGTGATGGAACTGCTCCTCGGGAACGTTGCACGCCCCGACGATCTGTTCATGTGTCTCTTCCAGCGTATCTGCGTGGACGTTCCCCACAAGCTGATGTCCCGCCTTCGACAGATCGAAAAAGTCACGCAGGTCCTGGTCCCAAAGGTAGCCGGGCGGCCGATGATCGCTCAACTCGAGCGCAATCGTGCAGCGTTTCTGATCCGCGAGTGGGGGGATCTCTCCCGGCATCGCGATCGCAAAAGCCCGGTCCCCGGGTACAACGCTCAGAAAAGAACGCATCGTCGTCGATTTCCCGATTCCGCCCGGTCCCGACCCCACGATCCACGATGCCCCATTCGTCACATGCGACATCCACCACGCCGCCGTGTCCAAATCGAACGGCCCCTGTTCAATCAGGTCCAGCAAGGACCTCGGTGTTTCTTCCCGGTCCGAATTGATCAATCGTCGCGGAATCACAAATTCGTCGTTTGCCATAGTTCACTCCCACTCAAAAGGATGCTAAAAAGGTTTCAGAATAGCCAGCGCGACAACAAGAATCACAATAAGCGTTGTAACGTGACTGAATGTGCGAAAGTATGCCGCACTTCTGGTATTTTCTCCGCGTTGGAAATTCTTGCGCTGGCGCGACATCATACCGTGCAATCCTGCGAGCATGAGCACGAGTAGAATTTTGGTGTGAAGCCACCCGCTCGCCAGACTCTCCGTTGCAACAATCAAAAGAATGCCCGTAATAAAAACGACAATCATACAGGGCATAAGCAGAAGCCGCATAAGATTGTATTCCATCTGTTGAAATACCGCATCCGTATCAGAATCCGCAGAAGCATCGGCGTGATACGCAAATAGCCGCGGCAAATACAAAATACCGATCATCCAGCCAATCATGGCGATGAGATGTACAACTTTTAGCCAAAGATAATATCCTATCAAGAAAGTCACAGTACACTCCTCAATCGTAGTTGCTGCTTTTGTGATCGCCCATCAGGCGGCGCTGACGCGGCGTCGCCTGCTCGATAATTTCGGGGTCAAACTGAAAACGGTTGAGATACGGGGGATATTTTTGCGTAATCATGCGTTTCGCATAGTGGACTTGAAGCAAATAGCGCGTCTTATCGCTGGTATTGGCAGTACCGCGATGCCAGACCTCACTGCGGAAAATGACCACATCACCGGCATTGCACATAATGGATTTTTCAGTCTGGCCTTTCCATGTTGTATCCCCATCGGGACTTCTGCCCGAAAGGTGACTACCGGGAATAAAATTTGTGGGACCAAGTTCTTCGGTAATGTCATCGAGATAGAAATGCGCCGTAGTAATAAAAATCGGGATGCGCACCCGAGAATCCTCAAGTATATCTGCGGGCAGACTCAAGGGAAGCCAGTCAGTATGGAGATTCTGGTCGGGGCGACCAGGACCCGTCATCCAGGCGGTCATGCCGATACAGTGGCAATCGTCGCCGTGTACGGCTTCAGCGATCTCGATCACACTGGGACGGTCGAGAAATTGCAAAAAGTGAGTGTGTCGGTTAAAGGCATTGTTGATGTGTTTATTTATAAAACCGATGTCTTCAGGACGGCCATTCTTGTCAAAACTTTCCGAAATCGGTGTAAGCGCGTCCATATGATCGCGGAGTTTTGCCACTTGATCGCACGCCAATACATTTGGCAGATAGGCATAGCCATCGCGGTACAGAGCTTCGGTTTGCTCTGCAAGCGTATTGTAGGCAATAAGGGGAAGAGGATCGACCATATCAGG
>JAJDYX010000048.1 GCA_022824945.1 Candidatus Latescibacterota bacterium | reverse complement strand
CTGGCGGTGTAGATAAGGCTCTGTTTGGGATTACAAATGCGGGTGTGTTGAGTTTTAAGAATGCACCGAACTTTGAGAATCCTTTAGATGTGATAAGCATATCTCCATCGAATGCAGCGAGTAACAATGAGTATGTTGTGGTGGTGACAGCGACGAGTGGTACAGGGGATCGAGTACTGACAAAAGATCAGACGCTTACCATCACCGTGACCAACGTTGACGAAGCAGGTGTGGTGACATTTTCTGAGTCTAATATACGGGTTGGATCCGCGCTGACCGCTACCCTGACTGATCCAGATGGTGGTGTTACAGGTGAGATGTGGAAGTGGGCGCGTTCTTCTGATCAGACTACCTGGACTACGATTATGGGAGCCACTTCAGGTAGCTATACGCCAGTTCTTGGTGATGCAGACAACTATCTGCGAGCAACCGTGTCCTATACAGATGGGGAGGGTTCTGGCAAAAGTGCTCAGGCTGTGACTGCCAATACGGTGGGAACGCCGCCGATTGCTGGACCAGAGAGTATTACATTTGAGGAAAACACTACCTTAGAGGTGGGAGGCACATACACCTACACAGAGACCTTTCCTGCAAGTGCTACGCTTACCTGGTCATTGTCTGGAGACTTAGTAGATTGCTTCTTAATCATTCGTGAGGGAAGAAAAAAAGGGAAACTCACAATTGGCTTTGCTGCTAAAAACTTCGAGGATCCCCAAGATGCAAATATGGACAATGTGTATATGGGAAGGGTGCAAGTTTCAGATGGCGTTGATGCAACTGGCAATCCTGATACAGCCATTGACCATTTTCTTGATGTGGTCATTACCGTGACCAATGTTGACGAAGCAGGTGTGGTGACATTTTCTGAGTCTAATATACGGGTTGGATCCGCGCTGACTGCTACCCTGACTGATCCAGATGGTGGTGTTACAGGTGAGATGTGGAAGTGGGCGCGTTCTTCTGATCAGACCACCTGGACTACGATTATGGGAGCCACCTCAGGTAGCTACACGCCAGTTCTTGATGATGCAAGCAACTATCTGCGAGCAACCGTGTCCTATACAGATAAAGAAGGTTCTGGCAAAAGTGCTCAGGCTGTGACTGCCAATAAGGTGGAGGCACCGCCGATTTCTGGACCAGGGCGTATTACAGTTGAAGAAAACACTACTTTAGAGGCGATAGGCAAATACACCTACACGAAGACCTATCCTGAGAATGCTATGCTTACCTGGTCAGTAACAGGAGACTTAAATGGTTGTTTCTTCATCGCTGAGGAGCAAGACGATGAAAAAATAGGGAATCTCACAATTGGTCTGGCTGCTAAAAATTACGAGGATCCTCAAGATGCAAATATGGACAATGTGTATATGGGAAGGGTGCAAGTTTCAGATGGCGTTGATGCAACTGGCAACCCTGATACAGCTATTGACCATTTTCTTGATGTGGTCATCACAGTCAATGACGTAAACGAAGCGCCGGGTGTGCCCGATCCCCCGACAGTGATGATGTCTTCGACGATGCTGAATGTAAGCTGGACTGAGCCTTCGAATACGGGACCTGCTATTACCGATTACGATGTGCAGTATCGGCAGATGGACAGCGAAGATTCGTTTATCGAGTGGAATTCCACAAACACCAGTACTAACCTGATGACCTCGATCACTGGAATTATGTCCGACACGCACTATGAAGTGCAGGTTCGGGCGACCAACGATGAGGGTACTGGTGATTGGTCCAACTCGGGCTTCTCTATTGAGCCACCGGTTAAACCGATTTTTTCGAGGGTGCTGAAGGGTAATGGTGAGGCTTTGTTGACATGGAGCGCAGCTTTGGACAATACTGTTGTAATCGACAAGTATCAGTACCGTCAGAGTGAAGATGGTGTCACCTGGTCGGATTGGGAGGATATTCCGGAGAGTGAAACAAGTACAAGCACAACCCTGATTTATCCTCTCCGTCATCTTGTGACAGGGCTGACCAATGGCACGACATACCATTTCCAGGTACGTGCGGTGAACAGGGGAGGCGAGAGTGATGCATCGAACAGCAAGACGGTCACACCCGCAGCGGTGCCGCATATACCGAGCAATTTTGTTGTGAAAGTGGGTAATGGTCAGGTGACGTTTACTTGGGATAATCCTAATGACGCGACCATCACAAGGTATCGATATGGCATAAGGACAGACAGATGGAGGGGCCCTATAAATATTCCCGGCAGCGATGCCACGACGACCAGTTATACATTGTTTGGGCTAAGTAACGGCGTCCAACATACCTTCACTTTGAGAGCGGTGAATAGTGTGGGTACCAGTCCCCCTACGCAGCGCGTCTATGCCACCCCTATGGCTCAGGCGAGTAAACCAGCACTCTTGGGTGATATAGAAAGTGATATGGAGTTCGTGTCAGTTTTGCCCGATACGTTTTCTATTGCACAGAATTATCCCAATCCCTTTAATCCAGAGACAACGATTCCTTATGCGCTGCCCCAAAGTGTGCATGTGAATCTGGTGATTTACAATGTGCTCGGGCAACAGATTCGCACGCTTGTCAATGAAATAAAACCGGCGGGGTATCACCGGGTTGTTTGGGATAATAAGGATGATTTCGGCAAATCGGTATCCAGCGGAATCTATCTCTACCGCATTGTGGCGGGTGATTTTGTGGAGAGAAAAAAGATGTTACTTTTGAAGTGAGATGGAGTAAGTTCACGCCATCTTCTACTAAATAAAAAACCACGTCCTCTGGGCGTGGTTTTTTATTTATTCTTCTGGTGTTTTCGACAGGGATCAAAACCGCGATTGTTTGCTCTCCATGCTGGTATGCACATCGATTAACACGGTTTTGCCATCGGCGTTTAGTCGTTGTGCTTCTTGTAGTGCGGGGCGCATTTCGCCCACTTTTTTCACGGTAATGCCCACAGCGCCCATGCCTTCGGCAATTTGGGCGTAGTTGCCCTGCATATTGGAGACGCCATAGCGTTCGCGCGCTACGGGGAATCCGCCGGGGTATGTCGCCATGCCCCCGTTGTTCAGAATCACGGTTGTAATGGGAATGCCTGCGCGAGCAGATGTTTCAATGTCCAGACCGGACATGCCGAAGGCACCATCTCCCATCATGTTGAGGCAGAATTTGTCGGGATGGGCGAGTTTGGCGCCGATCATCAGGGGGATGCCAAAGCCCAGGTGGGTTGTTTTGCCCCAGCCGATGTAACTGTGGGGTGTGGTTGCGGTATAAAATGGCACGATTGAGTCGCGGGGCGCGCCGGCATCGTGTGTGACAATGCTGTTTTCGCGGTCGAGTGTGTTGTTGATTTCGTTGATGACGCGATAGGGGTTGAGGGGTTCTTCATTTGAGGTCAGCAGGGGTGTCCAGGTGTCGAGCCATTCTTTTTTGGCATGTGCGATCTCAGCGGCGACGCGATCAGAATTTTTTGGTTCGTCAATTTGAGCTTTTACCTGGTCAATGATCGCTTGCAGGGTGAGTTTGACGTCGCCGATCAATCCGATATCTACGGCTTCGTCTTTGTTGATGTCGTCTGGATTATCGGTGTTCTGGATGAGTACTTTGGCGGGGGGGACGGATTGGGCATAAGGGGTGCGGGTTAAACTGGATCCGAGTGCGAGCAGTACGTCGCAGTTTTTGAGCCAGTGGTGTACGGGTCCCGTGGTTGCGCCGCTGCCAGCGCCGAGGGCGAGTGGATGGCGTTCGTCAAAGGCCGATTTGCCGGGCATGGTGCAGAATACGGGTATGCCGGTTAGATCGACGAGTTCTTTTAGTTCATCTGTCGCACCGGCAAATACGACCCCGTGTCCCGCCCAGATTACGGGGTTTTTTGCGGAGAGCAGTGCTGTGGTGGCATCTTTGATGTCTCCGGGTGAGGGTACCTGTTGCGCGCGTTTTGGCGAGTGATAATTTTGCGCGTCGGCAGGTATTTCTTCTGCGCAGACGTCGGAGGTCATTTCGACTACGACTGGACCAGAAGTGCCATTGCGAAGTGCGTGGAATGCGCGGCGCATTACGGTGCCGACATCTTCTGGTCGATAGATCGCTTCAACGCGTTTGACCCATCCGCGATAGGTGTGGGTTGCGGAGAAATTGGGACGGACTGCGATTTGATTGAGTCTTACGCCGCCTGGGAGGACCAGAATTGGGATGTTGTCGGCATAAGCCTGGGCAATGCCACCCATTGCGTTTTCTGCACCGGCTTGTGCCTGTATTGCCACGACGCCAAATCGCTGTCGGTTGCTGGTGCGGCTAAAGCCGTCTGCGGCCATGACTGCTCCGCGTTCGTGGCGGAATGCGATTGGGCGAATGCTTTCCTGGGCTGCGGCTTCAATTAGAGGATTGCTGGGATAACAGGAGATCCACTCGACGCCTTCTTGTTTTAAAATGCGAGCGATGTATTCAATGCCGTTCATGCAGTTTCCTTGGTGAAAAGCTATTCTTCCTTCAACGTCTCATTAAAAAAGTCAATCGTGCGTTGCCATGCCAATTTTGCTGCGGCTTCGTCATAACGCGGCGTTGTGTCATTGTGAAATCCGTGGTTGGCGTTTTCGTATATATGAGCCGTGTAATTCACACCTGCTTCTTTGAGCGCGGCTTCATAAGCGGGCCAGCCCTGGTTGATACGTCTGTCCAGTTCGGCATAGTGGATGAGCAAGGCGCCTTTTATTTTTGGCACGTCTTCGACAGCGGGTTGGCGGCCGTAAAAGGGGACTGCGGCAGAGATGATGTCGGGGATGCGGACGGCAAGGGTGTTCGACATGCCGCCGCCAAAGCAGAAGCCCACGACGCCGACTTTTCCGGTGCATTTTTCGTGTGTGTGTAAATAACGCGCAGAGGCGATAAAGTCTTCTGTCATTTTATTGCGGTCTATCTCGCGCTGCATGAGCCGCCCTTCGTCATCTGTGCCGGGATATCCGCCCAGGGGCGCGAGCGCGTCGGGGGCTAATGCCAAGAAACCGGCTGTTGCCGCGCGCCGGGCAACGTCTTCTACGTAGGGATTTAATCCGCGATTTTCGTGGATGACAACGACGCCGGGTACTTTGCCTTCTGCCTGTGCGGGGGCGACGAGGTATCCGCGCGTTTTTTCGTGTCCTTCTGGGGATGGGTATTCTATGTATTCGGCGGTGATGCGTTCGTCGTCTGTGGCGATTTGCTGCGCAAGCGCGTAATTGGGTTTCAGGCTGTCTAACAGAGCGGCAGCGGTTACGCCGCCGACTGCGAATTTTGCTGCGCGGTTTAAGAAGCCTCGCCGGTCTGTTTGTCCGTGGACATACTCATCGTAGAGGTTGAGGAGTTCTTGATCAAAGTCAGTTGCTTGTTGGCGTTTCATAATGGAGTTCCTTTCTGTGATTTGGTTTATACTGCGCCGACAGTCTCGCGAACGCCATCCCATTCGCGCCATATATCTGTGAATGCATCTACTCCAATTTCGTCGATTTGTGTGTGTTTGGTCCTGAAGATCACGGCGTATCGAATGTCTGGTGAGGTGTTGGGGCAGCCGGTATGTACCATGGCGTGATGGGCAAAGACCACGTCTCCCGCTTCCCCAGTTACAAATACCGGACCTTCGGGTAGTTCGACATGGGGCATGTGGTCATCCAGGATCTGATGTCCGTGTTCTTTGAAGTAGTTTTCAAAGAAGTGATGCGATTTGGGCCATACAGTAAAGTTGCCGCCATTGGGAACGGGGACATCGTCGAGATATACGACGGCAAAAGATGTAAAATTCCGGTTATAAGTTCCGTCTTCGCGCAATCCGCGCAGCCGATCACCTACGGCTTTAATGCCGTCCAGATGTCCGCCACTTCTGCCCCATCCAATTTTTTCCGTCAAGGTATCTTTTGGAAGACTGCCCGGCGGTCGCGGAAAATTGAGCTTGATACTTCCTGTCTGGCTACGCTGTAAATTGCCTTCTCCCAATGCGGATTCGAGGAGTGAGAAGGCGGGGGTTTCGTTGAACAGGTCCGTAATGACTGGTGTAGCATTAATTTCGGGAAATGGGTTGGTATTTCCTTTGCCTATTTCGGCATTGATCGCCTGCCGCGCGGCATCTACCATTACGCGGGGTACGGCACCTGAGACTTTGAGATAGCCTTCTTCGTAAAAGAAGCGCTTTTGGCTTTCGGTTAGTTCCATTGCGGTCTCCTCGTGTTCGCGTTTCAATTTTACCTCGCCCAAAGTTATACCAGTTTTTTAAAAAAGCAACATTTTTACTTTCTTGCGAATAGCAAAACGCTTGATAATTTTTTCGTTTCATGCCATGATTTTACGGGGAGTGGGGAAAGCAGATTTATCACCTTAAAGATTGTCCCCAGTTGGCACGGGGCGAAAGGAATGAAGATGTCCAGTTCTCAATCAGTTTATCGCGCTACGGCTTTTGCCGATTTTAAATCGGAGCTTTCGGCTCCCGGGGCTACGCCAGAGCGATTGGCGCATCTGGAGGAGCACGGTTTTGTGATTATTAACGATTTTGTCGATAATCCCTGGATTCCGGTTCTCCGCGAGGCGGGGCGCCGCGTTACTGAGGCGTGCGCGCCAGAGAATGAGTATAGCAAGATCGATTGCTCAAAGGGTTATGTACACCGCACGGGCAATGATGAGCCGTGGGCGATTCGGGGGCTTATCCATCCGGCTTTTGGGGAGCCGTGTTTTGCCGAGTTCCACGGTTCGCCAGATTTTCTGAGTTTTGTTCATTCGTGGTGTAACGGGGGGCTGGAGCCAGAAGATATGGTGCTGGGTGGTTTGCTGTTGTGGTGCAATCCGCGGCAGAAAGAGAATAAGCTTAGCTGGCACAGGGATGTGACGTGGTGGGGTACGGGAGAGCGCTATTTTGCACAGCGGGATGAGCGGGGTAGTGATCCAGAGGCGTATTCCGAGGAGGTTGAGAAAAAGCGATGGGAAGAGATCCGCGCAAATAATGCGAAGTCTTTGAAGGAGCGGAATGGCGTGAGTATGTTTTTGGCTTTGGCGGATGATGAGTGCCACGAACTCATACCGGGGAGTCACAATCGGTGGCGTACGCCGTTTGAGCACGATGTGCTTTTGCCGAAGGCGGTGAAGGAACAAGGGGTGCCGCATACGCCGAGTTGGAATGGCGAGGATCCATTGCCGGGTCAGGTGGCGATTCGGCTCAAGGCCGGGGAAGCGCTTATCCGCAATGGGACGACGATTCATACGGGGCACACGGTTCCCGAGCGCGAGCGCAATACGTTGTCAATCGGTTGGTCGAGGTGGTCGGGACCATCTGATGAGGAGCCTTCTGTGAGCGATGTGCGGCATGCGTGGCAACTCGATCCGGCTGTGCGAGAAGCACTGCCACACGAGTGGATGAAGACGGCGTGGGATCGCTGGGCCGAGAGAACGAAGCTCGGGGATACGCTCGAGGATCGGTATCCGGGATTTGACATTAAGCGCATCAAAGCTGGCGAGGTGGTCGGTTGGCGCGGTGAGCTGGAGCGGCAAGCTGCAGCGGCTGGCGAGGCGTGGGAGCGTTTCCAAACTTTGTCGTGAGGATTGTGCAATAGCGAAAAACCCCCGGTGCGGTTATGGCATCGGGGGCTTTTTTGTGGGTGTCTGTCAGGATGTGTAGATATTTTCCATCTGATAGGCGTCGAGAGACAGGAGTTCGCTGTCCTGTCCCTGTGACCGGAGGGAGACGCCAGTGCTGTCTTCGCGCCCGGGATAGACGCGCAGTGCCACGCATTGTTTGCCGTTTACGAATACTTCTACGACGCTTTTATCGACGAATACGCGCAATTTTAAAGTTTCATCTGGCGCGATATAGACCGAACCGGTTTCTGGCGCGCGGGTGCGCACGTCGGGTAGGATTGAGGAACACGATGAGTCGATTGTGATCAGGCTCTTCTGTGTGTTGCGTTCTCGATTTCTGAATCCGCGGTCTTTGAAGAACATGATGCGCGTGACTTCTTCTTTGTTCGGCGACCGCAAGACGTCCATTTCGACCATGGGCGCGTTTTTGGGATCGATTTCAGCGACGATCTCCATTGCATTGCCCTGAATATTGTCGAGGACGATCTCGCTATTGGCCGCGAGTGTCATGCGATCTACGTGCTGGTGGTCGCGGCGCAGGGATTCTATGTCGCCCGCTGGTTCTATGCGTATATCTTCTTCGCCGATGAGCGTCATTTTGCGAGGCAAGGTCATGATCTGGTTCCAGTTCTCTGTCGGCTTGCCAGGGTTCATGTTGAAAATGACGATGATATTGCCATTGCCATCCGGGGTTGCCGAAGGGGCGTGTACGCCACAGGGACCATAAGGTCCAAAATTGCATTTGTCATGCGCTGTCACCACAAATTTGTCGCGTTCTTTGTCGTAGTCGCCCAGGAGATATTGTCCCCCGCTCATGTGGCTGTAGAATAGCAGGATATGACGGTCGCCAATGGGCCAGAAATAGGGGCATGCGCCATCGTCGCCAACGAGTGTGAAGAGGTCGTCTTCGACAAATGGATGCAAATACGTCCAGTTCGCCAGGTCGGGTGAGCGGAGCAAGAAGTTCGCGCGGGTGCGTTTGCCGCCCGGTCCGGGCAGGGTGCCGCCTGATAAGGAGTAGTAAAAATCGCCTTTTTTCCAGATGCACGGATCAAATACCCGATAGGGCGGTGTGGAGCCATCGGGATTTTGCATGGGGATTACGGCTTGTCCGGTTACTTTTTCCCAGTTCAATAGCAGGGGGTCGCTGGATACGGCGACCATGTTGCCTACCATGGTGCCGTGATACATGGCGATGACGCGGTCGTCTTCTACGAGTGTTGAGCCGGAAAAACAGCAGCGCTCGGGGTTGGGATATATCGCATAGGGCAAGTCTTCCCAGTGGATCAAGTCGTCGCTGATGGCGTGTCCCCAGTGCTGGCGGGGATCTTCGGGGGGATATGCCTGGTAAAACAGATGCCATCGTCCCTGCCAGAAGCAGAGGCCATTGGGATCGTTGAGCGTGTGTTCTGGGTTTACGTAGTGATAGATGGGTCTGTGCGGATCGCTTTCATACTTTTTTCGCGCTTCGTTCATTCGTTGCAATAGCGGATTTGTGGCGAGGGCTTCGCGCTGTTCTTCAAGTGTGTCTGGATATGTGTAGTGCGGTACGAGTGATGTGTAATCTGGCGTGTCGCTCATGGTATTTTGTCCTTTCGCATTAGATCAATATTCCAGCAGTGTGGTTCGGAGGTTCGGGCACAGGGATGCCATCACATGCCCCAAATATCGATCTCCACGCCGCTTTCCGATACTTGGCGACGGTGGAAAACCTTCTCCTCCCAACGTCTGTCTTCTCGACGATCAAAGACCACCAGATGCCCCGCCTCCGCATCGCAGCGATCCATGTACTCCGCGGTCTGTTTCAGGCCATCGGCAATGGTCTGTTCCAGGCTCTTGTGGAGAATTTTGCACTCAATCACAATCTTGTGCGTCTGATTGCCCTGCGGCCAGACGATCAATAGATCCGTACGCATCCGCCCAAGGCCATACTCCCGCTCAATGCGTCCACCGCTGTTCAAAATGCGCTGCAAAAACGCCTGCAATAACAACTGTGGACCCGCCTCCTGGTATTGAAATCGTCTCACCCAATGCTCTGAGTGCTCGCGGAAGAAGGTCTGGAACTCGTTCATCAGTTTGACCACATTCAGGCTGCCATCGTCATTGACGTACCAGGCGGTTTCCTGCTCAAACTCCCCTTGCACCACCCACGTCAGTTCGCGGGGCACGACTTCGGCGTAGATGGGATTGGCAATGCGGTACGGCAGATCTTGAGCTACAAGACCGAGATCCTGCACATACTCCAGGTCGCGGTCAGTGAAGTGGCGTTCCTCACCGCCGCTCAGTAGCGGCTCAACGACGCGCCGCACGCGGTCTTCCTTGAGCTTGTCGGCCAACTGGTCGAGGTGTATCTCTCGACGCAGGATGAGTTGCTCCCGTGCGTCGCATATCGCCTCGGCTGTGATGGGTTGGCTGCGATCTCGTCCGCTCTTGTTCTTAAAACAGGTTTCATAAGCCAAAGCGTTCACGAGCCACGGCTGTCCCCGCGTCAGTTTCCATATCTCGTTCTGTGCGTCCTCAGCGAATATCTGTCCGGTTGTCTCGGTGTGTTGCGATAGGAGTGTATGCACCTCGTCCGGCGAAAAGTCGCCCAGGCGCAGGGATTCAGCTCGAATGTTGAACGCGCTGCCACCCGCGATAATTGCGTTCTCTGCGGTGGATTGGATACGGTAATCACGTACATCGCGCACCCCGCACAGCACCACGCTTTGCGGAAAATTCATCGGACGCAGAACATAACCCGCTCTGAGTTGCCGCAGTACGGCCAACAGCGTATCGCCGATCAAGGAGTCGATCTCATCGATGAGCAGCACCAGCGGTTTCGGATCGGCCTGTGCCCAGCGCGTTAACACCTCGCGTAGCGCACCTGCGCCGAACTCAGCGAAGATGCCAGACCAATTCTCGGTCAAAAATTCGTCGCTTAACGTCAAACGCGCCCAAGAAGCCAGATCGCCCAAGATGACCTGCATCGCCCGTTCCACATCTTCGCGCAGGGCTTGGGCACTTTCGATATTGACGTACACGCAACGGTAGTTGCCCTCGGCGTTGAGCAGGTCGCGCAGGGCCAGCAGAGCAGAAGTCTTGCCTGTCTGCCGGGGCGCGTGCAGGACGAAGTAGCGTTTGTCGCGGATAAGTTGCCGAACCTCGGTGAGGTCGAGCCGTTTTAAGGGTGGGATGCAGTAGTGATCCTCAGCTACCACCGGCCCGGTCGTGTTAAAAAAGCGCATGACGCAGGTTTCCTATTTTGTAAAAGCGGCATTTGAACGCCTGTTCCACTAACGGGAGGGACAGGACACGCCCTTACTTTGGCGTGATTTTTAAGACGAGTGCGTGTTCGCATGGTTTTTCTGAGGGGAGTTGGACTTTTAATCCGCGCATTGTTTGCGACCATTTTAACGATCCTGCTCCCAATAGTTCGACTTTGTCGATTTGTTCGGTTAGCAGACGCAGGGAAGAACCGAGCGATTGGATTGTTACTTCATTTTTTTCAGGTATTGCCAATACGGTTGCGTAGAGGATGTCTCCGCGCGTGGTGAAGCGGATGTCGCGTTCGGTAAACATCTGTCGCTTTGTGTCGGTGAATGAACCTGTTGTGACTTCTGTTGGGCCTTCGCCAAATACTTTCCAGGGGCGCGAGTCGTAGATCGCTTCGCCGTTTATGTTTAACCATTTGCCGATTGCGAGTAGCAGTGCCTCTTCTTCTTCGGGGATCGTACCATCGGCGCGGGGGCCTACGTTGAGCAAGAGTGCGCCGTTTTTGCTTACGATATCTACAAGGTCGCCGATTAGTTGCGAGGTGCTTTTGTATCCCCGTTCATCTTCGATATATCCCCAGGATTTTCTCGCTACGCAGGTGTCGGTTTGCCAGAAGTGGGGGTTGATGTCGTCTAATTGCCCGCGTTCGATGTCGTAAACTGCGGCTTCTGGGGGAAAGGTCCCGTGTTTGTAATTGATCGCGACACCGCGATCCCATTCGGCTCCGCGGTTGTAATAATAGGCTGCAAAACGCTGTACGTAAGACGAGAAAGCAGGTTCTTGTATCCACCAGTCAAACCACACGATTTGCGGGTGATATTTATCGACGAGTTCGCAGGTGCGCGCGAGCCAGTCGTCTAAGAATTCTTCGTTGGGCTGGCTATCCCTCGGTTGCGCGGGTCCGTATAAGCCCGCGTATTGTCCGTCCTGTACGTCTGAATCAAATTGCATCCCGCCATCCATGAACCACCAGTGTTCTGCGCGGTGCGTCGATACGCCAAATACCAGCCATTGTTTGCGGACTGCTTCGGCGAGTTCGCCAATTAGATCGCGTTTGGGTCCCATTTTGCTCGCACACCAGTCCGATAGGTCGGTGTCGTACATGGCAAATCCATCGTGATGCTCGGCTACGGGAACGACAAAGCGGGCGCCAGCTCTGCGGAATAAGTCTGCCCAGTGGTCGGGGTCGTAATTTTCCGCTTTGAACATGGGGATGAAGTCTTTGTATCCAAATTTTGTGTGTTCGCCATGGGTCGCTACGTGGTGCGCGAATTCTTTGGAGCCTTGTTGATACATGTTGCGGGGGTACCATTCGCTTCCATAAGCGGGTACTGAATACACGCCCCAGTGAATGAAGATGCCGAATTTGTCGTTCTGATACCAGTCGGGAACGCGATAATTTGAGAGTGAGTCCCAATTCGGTTTAAAAGGTCCTTCGGGTAGTTGTATTGCCATGGTTTCTCCTGTGGAAAGTAGTATATCAAAATTCTACATAAGGTTCTGATTCTATGGGTGTAAATGATTTGGGGGGATGTTTTGCTATGACGTCTTCTTTCAAATCTACGCCCCAGCCAGGTCCTTCGGGCGGAACGCAATAGCCGTCGATTACTTCGATAGGTTGTGTGAGGACTTCGTTGTAGAGGCCGATGGACGATAGGAATATTTCCTGCATCAGGCTGTTGTGTATGCAGAGGTCCAGATGCAGGCTGGCGATGGTGGAGATTGGTCCGTTGGAGTTGTGTGGTGCGACGGTTACGTAATAGGTTTCGGCCATTGCTGCGATTTTTTTCAGTTCGGTGATGCCGCCCGCGTGACAGATGTCCGGCTGGATGATGCCCACGGCGTTTAGTTCTAATAGGGAGCGGAATCCCCAGCGGGTGTACAGTTGTTCGCCGGTTGCAATGGGTACGCGCACTTCGTGGGCAAATTGCGCGAGGGCTTCGGGGTTGTCCCATAAGATGGGTTCTTCCATCCAGGCGATGTTGTATGGTTCGAGTGCTTGTGCGACCCGGCGCGCGCTCCAGATGTTTAATCGCGCGCGTATGTCAATGCCGATTTCGACCTGCGGTCCGGCGGTTTCTCGCGCGACTTCTACGAGTGCGACGCCGTGTTCTATTCGGTCGATTTTTGCGACTTGTTCGCCGCGAAAGGGATAGAATTTTAACGCTGTATAGCCCTGATCTACGACCTGTTTTACGCCTTCGGCAATGCCTTCAGGTGTGTATCCCTTTCTGAGCCAGCCGTTGGCGTACATGCGTATTTTGTCGTGGGATTTGCCGCCGAGCAGTTCATATACGGGTACGCCGAGTGCCTTGCCTTTGATGTCCCACAGCGCGAGGTCAATGGCGCTGATGGCACTGGTGGTTACGGGCCCGCCAGACCAGGTGACGCGCCGATATAGCGAGGTCCATAGTCGCTCGATTTCAAAGGGGTTTTTGCCGATTAGAAATCGCTTGAAGGCTCCAAATTCCGCTATTAGTCCTTCGTCTTTGTATTGCAAACTGGCTTCGCCCAGTCCGTATATGCCGGCGTCGGTTTCGATTTTCACAAATGTCCAGTTTGTCCCTCCACCCTTTCCCGGTGTGCCCATACGCATGACGTGTAGATCGGTGATTTTCATTTTGTATCCACTCCTTCTGTGTCGCGCAAATTTATTAATGCATTCAAATCATCTGGAGAATAAGCAGGTATCTCGGCTTTTTCAAAATCAGACATATTGCGCGTAACAATAAAATCAGCCCCAACAAGGCGAGCAGATTCATATAAAACACCATCTTCAAAATCTGAAAAGCTGCCGTCAGTAGCTGATCTTAATACCGACCGGTTTACAGGCGCAACGTCAAACATATCCAATAATTTTTTGATAGCCTGAAATGTTGACTGTATTCCGATTTCTTTGCGAGCGATATAAAAAAGTGTGGTCACAGTTGTTGCACAAAGATAACCCGTTACTCGACCTGTTTCCACATTGGTGAACATTTGAACAGAGGCGTCAAAAAAAGGCTGACGTTTGAGCCAGACATCGAGAATAATATTCGTATCAAAAAGAATCTTCATCGATATTTTTTCTCCAGATAGCGATAATAATCTTCCTCATTGACTTGCGCCCCTTCTAAAAGTCCAATCATAGACTCTGTGATCGGGCCGTATTTTTCTTTTGATGGCGGTTTCTTTTCCATCTTTTCCAACATACTGAAATAATCTGCAACGAGTTGTGAAACCGACTTTCCGCGTTTCTTTGCATGTGCTTTGGCCAGTGCAACCAATTTATCATCCATCTGCAATGTGAGTCTGGTCTGCATTATGATCTCCTTTCTCGATATATAAACCTCGAAAAGCGAGATGTGATTGTGTAGCCCCAGATGGCTAAGCGGGGCTGATTCTCTTTATATAAACATAGTAGGCTCCAGGTGGCGCGTCAATGCCATCGTCAAAATAGGTCTGTACGCGGGTTGAGCCTTTTTTGAGTGATAATTGAAAGGGGATGTATTTGTCTTCTTCGCCAACTGCTTTTTGTTGGACGATATCGCCTACTTGTAGTTTTGCTGTTTTGATGGCGAGTGCTTCTCCCGGTAATAGATCATCTACATAAGGTACGCCGGTTCTGCCCGGTAGTGCGGCACAGATGGGTGTGTCGATTTCAACGGGCCAGCGGCGGAGTTCGAATTCGTATTCTCCGTCTTGTTCGATGTCGATGGCCCAGTATCCGTTGTCTCGCTCTTTTTGGCGCACATGCCGCTGGCTGTATATGCCTTCTTTTCCGTGCCAACTGTGCGCGGTTAGTGTTGTGGGGTTTTCATGGTTGGATCCGATTGGGATTTCGCTGTATTCGCCAAATCGCCGGGAGATGTCTGTCCACCAATTTTCATACGCTTCGCGCAGTGTTTGCACGATATCGAGATGGTGTTCTGCTATGTCGTATTTTTGCTCGGGGTCGCGTTTGTGGTCGTATAGTTCGTATTGTGGATCGCGCCATGTTCCCGTGTGTACGAGTCGCCAGCGGTCGGTCATGGCGGCGAAGTCTTTGTATTTTTTGGGGTGATCAATTTGTTGCTGGTGTACGAATAGGGTGCGTGCGGGCCAGTTGTTAGAGGCGTTGTTCAATAGGGGTGTGAGGCTTGTGCCGTCGAGTTTTGCGTCTGGTGGGTTCAGTTCGCAGAGGTCGATCAATGTGGGCATGATGTCGATGTGTGCGGTTAGATGATCAATATCGCGTCCGTCTGTCAATTTTCCGGCGGGCCAGTGTATGAAACACGCGTTGCGATGGCCGCCGTCATAGACCCACGTTTTTTTGCCGCGCATGCCCGCGTTATATCCATCTGTTGGAAATCCCTCCGCGGTTATTCCCGTTCCCTGGGCTGTGCCGTTGTCTCCCATGAAGATCAGTATGGTGTTTTCTGTCAGGTTATTGTCCGCGAGCCACTGGCGGAGGCGTCCGATGTTTTCGTCGATGTTTGCGATCATGCCGTAGAATCGCGCGCGCTGTTTCGGTATGCCCTGTTGCAAATACGGCGCGCTGTATTTTTCGTGTACGTTGAATGGGCCATGGGGGGCGTTGGTGGAGATGTAACAGAAGAATGGGGTTTCATCCGCCGCCATAAATTGCATGGCTTCGTTGAACCATACGTCTGTGCAATAACAGGCGTGCTGTTCGGGTGCGCCGTTTCGGAGATATGTGGCGGTGAAGTTGTCGTTGTCCCAGTGGTCGGGGATTTCTCCTACTACGCCGCCGCCAAAGCTCAGGGATTCTCGAAATCCCCGGTCAAAAGGGCGATAGGGATAGTTGTCGCCCAGATGCCATTTGCCAAAGATGCCAGTGCGATAGCCCGAGTCCGCAAATGCGTCGGCGATGGTGATTTCGTCCCGGCGCATGATATATCGGCCCCGCAGGGTGCTCCACACGCCGGTGCGCGCGGCATATCGCCCGGTCATGAGCGCGGCTCTTGTGGGCGAGCACATGGCATCTACGTGGTAATCGGTCAAGCGCACGCTCTGGTCGTATAACTGGTCCAGATGTGGCGTTTTTAATACGGGATTGCCCGTGCATCTTAGATCCCCATATCCCTGATCGTCGGTTAAGATCAGGATCACGTTGGGGCGTTCTGTCATAGGCGATGTTCCTTAATAGTATGGGCTGAGGTCCATTTCTGGGTAGGCGTTTTTAATGAGGTGAAGCGTTTCTGGCGTGTAGAAGTCGTCGCCGGGGTTGGGCCAGCCAAAGAGACTGCGTACTCTTGCGGTGGTTTTTGTCAGGAAGGGGCGCAGGCGTCCGCGTTCTTGTATGTCTCGTTTCTCCGTGAGTGTCCAGGTGCTGGTGTCTCTGCGGCCCACGGCGTAGAAGAGGACTGCGCGCTGTTTTCTGGGGTTGGTGAATGCCTGGGCTGAATGGGGCGTGTGTGAGCTGTAAAAGAGTACGGTTCCGGTTTTTCCCTCGGCGGTGACGGGTTCGAATTTGTAAGGGAGTTCGCGGATGTCGTCAAAGCGATAAGATGCGTGTTCTGTGCCTATTGGGTCGCGGATGAGTTTGTTCATTTTGCTGTGTGCGCCGGGCAATACGCGGACCGGGGCGCAGTCTGCGTCGTTGTCGGTTAGATAAACCCAGGCCTGGATGTGGCCATAGCGTTGCCATTCCGGGTGTGGGGGCAGCAGGGGTTTTGCCCAGTCGATGTGGAAGCCCTGCCAGGGTTCTTTAGGGGTTCCCCGGTCTAAGCGTCCGCTGCGGGCATAGACAAAGCCGTGGTGGTAGTGGAGGTCAGGTGTGTCTAAGAGTTGGGATAGGGCGTCTAAAAATGGTTCGTGTTCAAGGGTGCGGTCAATGGCGTCAATACCCGTTGGGATGTCGTGAAATTGCGCGCGGGGTCCGCCAAAGCTGCGGCGGCCTTTTGGTCTGATGAGTGTTTCTGCAATTTCGGGATGGGCGTCTATTTCGGCGTTGAATGCTTCGTGAGATTTGCCGTAGGCATTTTGTTCTGCGACTTCGAGCGCGGGTGCCAATTGCTCTTTTGAGAAGAGGTCGGGGACTAAGAGATAGCCATTGCGCTGGTATGATTCGCATTGTTCAGGGGTCAACATTTTTGGCCTCCATTATGACGGGATGCAGGGGGTGATCCCAGGGTTTGCCGATTTCCATTTCGTCTTGTGCGCCCGCTGCGTCATTTTTGCCGGTGAATAGGACGTAGTCGGGGATGTAGATGATGGCGAATGCGCGGCGGGGTTTGTTGCTGAGGTTAGGTCCCGCATAGTGGAAGTTGCATCCGTGGTGGAAAGTGACGCCGCCGGCTGGCAGTTCTATGGTTTCCGGTTCGGCGACCTGGTGTCCGCGTTCTTTCATTTTTTGGACGATGCTTTCGCCCTGAGTGGTCAGGCTTATGCCTTCTTGTTTGCCGAATTTGTGGCTTCCGGGGACGAAGTGCATGCAGCCGTTTTTGACATAGACATCATCGATGGCGATCCAGGCGGAGAGTGCGCCCGAGCGGTCCATGCCAGACCAGTACGGGAAGTCCTGGTGCCAGTTGGTTTCCCGGCTTTTGACGCCGGGTGGTTTTATGAGTGCGTGGTCGTGATAGATGCGGATTTGTTTGGCTTGTGATAGTCGGCGAGCGGATTCTGCGAGGCGTTTGTTCAGGGCAATTTTTCGTGCGCCTGCATAGTCGGTCCAGAGGTTGACCATTTGGTTAAATACGAGTTCGTATTCGGGTCTGCCTCGTCCCGCGTTTTCTGCGCCTTTGATTCTGGCGCGGTTGATTTCTACGGCGTGGTCGAGCGCGTCTGCCAGTTCCCGGAGGTCTTCGGGAGAGAAGAAGTTGGGATAGCTGATGAATCCCTTTTTTTGATATTGCGCGATGTCTTCAGGGGTTGTGGGGCAATCTGCGGTCATTGCTGTTCCTCCAGTATTATTTTATTTCCGCTACTTCTACCATTTGTCCGCCGCGTTGTGCCGATAGATAGGCCGCATCGACAATTTGCATGGTGTATAAATTTCCTCGCCCACTGTGCATGGGTTCTGTGCCGCGCCGCGCTGAGTCCATCAGGTGGTTCATGCTTTCACCCATTGCGTGTGTGAATGCCCCTTCGCGGTGGAATTCGCGTGTTTCCTTTTTTCCGTTCAGGGGATGGATGTGCAGTGTGGCTGTGTCGTCAAGTACGACTTTTTTGACGGATAAGACCGATCCTTTTGTGGCATCTACGCGCAATCGACATTCTGACAGGGTTAAGCCATGCCAGTTGGATATCATGGTGCCGACGATGCCATTTTCAAATTGTACTGTCAGGCTGGTAAAGGTTTCGCCTTTGACGTCTGGATTCCAATGGCGCGTTACGGCTGATACGTTTTGGGGAGGGCTGCCCGCCAATGTGCGGATGCGGTCGATGAGGTGTATGCTAAAGATACTGATTTCCAGGCGTTTTTCCCGGCTTCGCCATCCGCGTACTCGCGTCCGGTTTTTTAATTCGTCGTGCGATATATAACGTATGTCGCCAATGTCACCCGAGTTGACGATGTCGCGCATTGCGACGACGTCTTCCATGAATCCCAATTGGTGGTTTACCGCCAGGGTTACGCCTGCTTTTTCCGCGGCTTCGACAAAGGATACTGCATCGCACAATGTTTCGCCGAATGGTTTTTCGACGAGGAGATGGATGCCTTTTTCAATTGCGGGAAAGATCACGTCATGGCGCACAGCAGGGGGTGTTAACAGGCTGATGACATCGACTTCACCCGATGCGATCATGTCTGCCGCATTTGTAAAGCGATTGGGTATGTCGTATTGGTCGCAATATCCATTCAGTTGCTCTTTGTCTATGTCGCATCCTGCGACGACTTCTCCCAGGTCGTGCGCGACTTTCCGATATCCCGCAATGTGCCGATGCGCTATTCCACCGCATCCTACAATTCCTATCCGATATCCGTTCATATACGAGGTTCCTCATAATTCAGGTGCGCCGTGATTCCACGCGATATAAGACCGCTGGCTCAATTCAATCAGTTTATCCAATAATCGCTTTTGCAATTTGGATTTTAACTCTGTTAGTTCAGGGCGGTCCCACAGGTTTTCTTTTTCCCACGGGTCGTTTTTCAGGTCGTAGAGTTCGCCATAGGGTTTGTTCCAATAATGCCCTATTTTCCAGCGTCGGGTGCGCAAGCACCGAATGCCCGATGCTTCCATGTATAACTCCTCCCGGTCGTCCAGGTCTTCTGCATGGGACCAGTAATGCGATAGATCGCGTGACGCCATGTGCTCGGGTACTTCTGCGCCAGCGACCGTTAAACTGGTGGCTGCAATATCGATTGCCGAGATGAGAGACGATTCTACTTTTCCGCGTGCGCCACCTTTGGGGGGTTTGATTATAAAGGGGATGCGCATGAGTACTTCCATTATGTTTTGCCCTTTTGCCATGAGCTGAAAGTCGCCCATGAAGTCGCCGTGGTCGCTGGTGAAGAATATGAGGGTGTTGTCATAAGCGCCGCTATTTTTTAATGCCTGTACGATTGCGCCAATTTTTTTATCTATGAGCGTTACGTTTGCGTAATAAGCGTGTCGAAGTTTGCGAATTTCATCGTTTGTAAAAGGCTGTTGGCGCTCGGGTCCACCTCGCAATGAATTGTGCGGGGGTTTTTGTGCCAGCATTTCAAAATTTGTCTCTGGCATGTCAATTTCAGATGGGTCGTACAGGTCGGCCTGGGGAAGATTGCCACAGTCGATTGGTCCGTGGGGACCTGGGAATGAGATCCAGCAAAACCAGGGGCAATTTTCGGGCATGCCGCTTTCGATCCATTCGCGGCCCCGGTCGCCTACGTAGTGATCGACGTGGTATTTTGGGTCTGCCTTCCATTCCGAATATCTTCTGATGTCGGGATTGCCCTGTATCAGTTCGTTGCGGTGCTTAAATCCAGCGTCCCATAGCCACTGGTTATAGGAGTTGCGATTTGGATTTTGAGGCGCGGGGCTGTGGCTGTCGATAATATCTTCGTAGTCATAGCCCCGTTCGATTTTCGATTCGCCAAAGTGTTGTTTTCCAATTACTGCCGTGTAATATCCCGCTTCCTGCAAATAACTCATGAATGTCTTTTCGTGCGCTGGCAGATAGGTGATAAAGGTGGGTGCCGCGCACTGGTGGGGATATTTTCCGGTGAAGATTCCCGCTCGCGCAGGTACGCACGATGGATTGGGTGTGTATGCCCGGCTGAATAGGACGCCGTCATTGGCGAGGGCATCCAGGTGTGGTGTTTTTACCGCGGGGTTTACACTTCCCAGGTGGTCAAAGCGCTGCTCATCGGTCATTATGAACAGGATATTTGGTCGGTTCTGGTCCATGAGTTCTCACCTGACGACATTTTGACCGGCAAATCGCTCTCTGAACAGGGTCTGGCGAATTGGGGGCATGGATTTTAGTATGCGGGGGTCTGGTCGCAATAGTCTGGCGTGACCACCATCCACGAAGTTGTAGAGGTTGGCAATGGCAATGCGATCATTTTCTTCGTTGATCCACGGATACGCGCTGTGTGTGGTTGCTTCTGCAAAGAACAGGACCGAGCCTGCCGGACACGAATAGGTCGTCCAGATGCTGGAGTCGGGATCTTGAATTTCGTCGGGGGCGGTGTACACGGCTTTGTGGCTGCCCGTTACGAGGAGTGTGCCGCCCTGTTTGTGTTTTACCGGGTTCAGTTCCCATATCACGCGGGTATGCGGGCTGTTGGCTTTGCCGGGGAAGGCGTTGTAATAGTGTGCGTCGCCGGGCAGGCGATATAGTCCATTGCCGTTGTGTGGGCTGAATTGACGGGCTTCTCTTCTGCCTTCATTTCGCCGGGTGGGTGCGGTTCTATACCAGAGTCCATTGGCGGCCAGACTAAATCCGTAACAGTTGGGGCTTGATAGGCGGGGATTGGCCATAAATTCATTCAGCATGCCGATTACGAGGGGGTGGTCTATTAATTTTTGCGTTGGACCTGCCAGCGGGGTGCGTTCGTGTTCGGGGAGCGATTGGGGATCGAGATGCAGTTGAAGACAATATTCCCGCATTTCTTTGATGTCCTGTTCGCTCAGTACACCGGGGACTAAGAGCCACCCGTCTTTGTCGAATCGGTACTTCTGCTCTGTGGTCGGTTCGATGATGTCTAATCCGTCGCCATTTTTCTTTGGCAATACGTCTGAGTAGTCGTCCATGGGACTACCCAGATTTTTGTCGATGATATAAGGTGTTACTGTTCCGTTGTCGCTCATGTCGGTCTCCTTTTCAGTTATCCGTCCATATACGCCGTTGTGCGCGGGAAGAATGTATCCACTTTTTCGTTGTACGGTTCGCTGAAGAGCGTTTGTCTGAGGGGTGGCATGGTTTCGATGAGTTTTTCAGGGGGCAACCACGAATGCCATCGGCTCGCGACGATGTTGTAGAGGTTGAATACGGCGAGGCGATTGTTCTCGGTATTGGTCCAGGGATGTGCACTGTGTGTGATTGCTTCGGTGAAGAATAGCAGCGATCCGGGTGGACAGTCGTAGGTTTCCCACATGGTTGATTCGGGGTCGCGGACGGTTTCGGGTGCTGGATAAGCGGCTTTGTGGCTGCCGCTTACAAATAATGTGCTACCCTGTCCCTTTTTGACGGGGTTAAATTCCCATACGACGCGCGTTAGTCCGCTCCACGCTTTGCCGGGGATGCACCGGTAAAAGTGGGAGTCCCAGGGCATGCGAAACAGGCCGTTGCCGTTATGCGGGCTAAATTTTCCGGGTGTTTCGGCATCGCGGTAAAATAGGTGGGATGTTTCCAGTCTGAATCCGTATCGCTCGTCATTGGCGAGAGGAGGATATGCCACAAATTCGTTCATGAAGCCAACGACGACGGGATGATCGGCTAATTTTTGCAATGGTCCGCCAAGTGGACAGCGTTCGTGTTCGGGTATGCTTTCGGGGTCTTTGGCCAATTGTTCGGCAAAGGTCCGCATTTCGTCGCATTCGTCTTTTGAGAGTACGCCGGGTATTAAGAGCCACCCATTGCGATCAAAGTCGTATTTTTGTTTTTCCGTTGGCAAGACTACCGGGAGACCATCCGCATTTTTGGGCGTCAGACCTGTGGTGGATATCGCCAGCGGACTGCCCAGGTTTTTGTTGATTACAAAGGGCTCTGACCGGACGATTTTTTTTGTTTCTGCCATGAGGTACCTCCTTTTTTTATTCAATTACTACGATCTGGTTCATTTCGACCTTTGGCACGGTAAATGACACGCGCCCGTTCGCTACTGCAAATTCAATGTCCTCATTTTCGGGGGCGAGATATACGCGAGATATGTCGTGGTCCGCTTTTAATGAGACGGGAATATTGTACAGTGGGATAATGTCTTCAATTACGTTTGTGTCGCCCCGTTTGATGGGGTTGGCGTACATGAGGTGCAGGATTAGCCGATTTCCTTCCTGGGGTTGGCGGGTTAGATTTACGCGGCCGCACGATGGCAGGCCGACCTGCAATAAGGGGTCGTCGTAGAGCAGGTCGATACAATTTTTTACCAGGTCGCGATGCAATTGCATGCCCTGGTCGTCATAGACTCTGAAGATGGGTTGTGCGATGTGGATGATGTTGCCTTTGCGTATGACAGAGGGCCAACCCGCGTCGCCTTCATACGGGGTGTTTCTGTGGGAGCAGAATTTTCCATAAGTGCGGTTGAAATACGGTTTCCAGGCGGCTGCGAGGATTTCGCCGTCTGTCACTTTTGTCTTTACGCTGGATTCATAGACGAGGAATGGGGTGCGTACCATGTTTTTGGCGATGGTATCGCCGACGACTACGTATTCTATGTCATTGGGCGAGGGTCCGGTATATTCCGCGCCGATGTCATACGCAAAATCTTTTTCCGCAGGGTCCAGGCCGCTTTCGCCAGATGATAGCAATTTTCCGCCACTTGCCAGAAATGCGTCGATTTTTGCTTTTAGGGCGTCGTCCACGCGCACGCTGTCTGGTAAAATTAATAGCTGATAGGGCGATAGGTCCATTGTTTCGTCGAGCATTAAGAATGGGATGTGGTTTTCCATGAGCATCAATCCAGCACCGACTTCGCTGTCTTCCAGGTCCCTGTCTTTGTGTACGCCCGAGGGTGCGAGGATTGCTACATCTACCACATGTTCGGCACCTTCCAGCCATGGTTCGCGTTCCTCAACGCGTTTGTACGCTTCGCCAATGATGCGATAGGTTTCTTCGTCCATTTCACCTTCTGGATGGAGTTGATCGCCGACCATACAGCGACAATTTAATGAGATGATTTGTCCTACTTCGTATTCCAATGCGACTGGATTTTTGAAGCCGCCAAATTCACCCCACATGCGATGGAATTTGCCCGTTTGTGCGATTGCGTTGCAGTCGGGCAGGTTTGTGAAGTAGCGCGCGTTTGTCGGGAAGTGGTTGTATCCCCACATGCCGGTTGGCAGGGATTCAATTTCGTGGTGCGACCAGTAGGGGTAGAGGTCGTGACGCCCCTTTTTGTCGCTGCCGTTGTGATAAATTGTGGCGTCGGGATTTCGGGTCCAGATGATGTCCGTGGTTTTGGTTAGATAGTCTTTGTACACTTCTTGGGAGTGGATAACCCGATCTCCAGCGTTATTGGGGTCAAGTCCTTTTTCGTGCATGCTGGCGATACACCAATCACAGGTGCATATTTCTTCACCGGTGATGTCGAGAAATATACCAGAGGGGTTGTACATGTCCATTACTTCTGTCAATACGGGCAGGACACTCGCGTCGAGATAGGGCGTGTTGCAACACAGGCGATACCATCCGCCGTGTGGCAGGGGGGTATGGGGATGCATGGTTGGTCGTCCCACATAGCCTCCATCGGGTCGCCTGACGCGCCATTCGGGATGTTCGCGGGCGGCTTTTTCCTGCCATTGTACGGTGATGTACACGGGCATGTTGATGTCGGCTTTTTTGGCTGCGGCGAGCATGCGTCCGACGAGGTCGGTTTGCAGGTTGGGATGCTCCATGTCCGTTTTTGTGGGGTAATAACACCAGCCGTGATGGCATTGTGCAAAGATGGTTATGGAATTGACATGTCCTTTTTTTAAGGCGCCGATGAATTGATTTTCGTCAAATTTGCCCCCGACATTCGGGCAGTGTTCAGAGGTGTGAAAGTCCAGGTGTACCTGTCTGTAGCGGAGTTTGGCATTTTTCATTGTTTTTCCTTTGCAGTGTTGGTGTCTATCATCTGCAGTAACGCGTTCATCTGCTTGCGCGTTTGAGGTATGTTATCGCTGTTAAATATTTGTTGTTCTATTTCGTCTGTCAGGCCCGCTTTTTCGCGTTCTGCCCGCAGCAAGGCTTTCATTTCGGATACTGTTGAGGCGTATTCGGGGTCCTCGGATACATCTCGAGTTTCGTTGGGGTCGTTTTGGGTGTCGAAGAACTGGTAATGGTCGTAGTTGTGGTTGTACCAGATTAGTTTGAAATTTTTGGTGCGTACGCCGCAGTTTGCCAGTTCGCCGTCGGGATGGATGTCGAAGTGCTGGTAGTAGAACGCGGTTCGCCAATCTTCTGGTGTGTGTCCCTGGAGGAGGGGTACCAGGCTTCGTCCCTGGATGTCTGCGGGAATGGGCTGTCCGGCGTATTCCAAAAAGGTCGGTGCATAGTCGAGGTTGATGACCATGTCATTTGTGTGGGTTCCCGCTGCGATTTCTCTGGGGTATCGGATTAAGAATGGGACTCGCAGGCTTTCTTCGTACATCATTTTTTTATCGACCCAGCCGTGTTCGCCCTGAAACATCCCGTTGTCTGAGGTATAGGCTACAACTGTGTTTTCAGTCAGGTTCTGTTCGTCGAGGTAGTCGAGGAGCCGCCCGATGTTATCATCTACCGAGGCTACGCAGCGGAGGTAGTCTTTGATGAAGTACTGGTAGTTTCTGTGTTTTTGCTGCTGCATGGACAATCCTTCGGGCATGGCGTCCCAGTGTGTGATATTCCATTGTTCATGTACGGTTTCCAGCTTGACTTGCAATGCTTCGGGAGGTACCGGGCTGTCTCCAAAGTTGTGGTCAAATGTCTCTGGTTCGGGGATTGTTTCATCCTGGTACATTGTTTTGTGTTTTTCATCCGGCTCCCAGTTGTAATGGGGGGACTTAAAATGACACAGGAGCATGAAGGGTTGTTCGGTGTTTCGTCCTTTGAGCCAGTCCAGGCATTTGTCGGTTACCAGGTCTGTCGAATATCCCTGGCTTTCTTTCCATACGGGGCCATGCGTGCCGGGTTCGATAAATTTGGGGTCAAAATAAGAGCCTTGGTTCCACATGACGCTGTAGTGATCAGAGCCAGTAGGTATGCTGTGGAGGTGCCATTTCCCGATGATTGCGGTTTGATATCCCGCGTCCTGTAATAGGCGGGGGAATGTTTGTTGTGTGCCATCGAAGATATTTCCACCAATGGATGTTTGTCCGTGGAGATGTGCGTATTTTCCGGTTAAGATGGAGGCGCGGCTGGGCGAGCACAAGGAGTAGGTGACGTAACAATTGTCCAGGCGCATCCCGCCGTGGGCAATCCGATCCATGTTGGGGGTGTGGTTGATCTGGCTGCCGTAGCAACTCAGAGCACCGGTTCCATGATCGTCGGTCATGATGTAGAGGATGTTGGGGCGTTTGTCTGGCATTTTATTTCCTTTTAGAGGTCAGATATTAACTTAATCCCAGCGGTTTTGATTGTCATTGCGGCAGGCTTTAAGCCGCAATCCAGAAGGTTTTTGCTGATTGCTAATCGCTATATGTTGAGATTCGAATGTCGTCTTCTGTCAATGTCCTTCCCAGGGCCTTGTCCCAGTTCAGGCTTTCTTTTTCGGGGGTTGTTTGTACGGTTCCGGGCATTCCGCAGATGTACATTTCATGCGTGCCCCAGTGCTTCGTTTCTTCGGCGATCCATTGCCTGTTCCGGGTATTGGTATGCTGAATGGTTGCTTTCATATAGTGTACGATATAGGCCCGCCGAAACCGGTCTGATCTGTTGGGGGTGCTGCGGTGAAACAGGGCGTTGTTGAAAAATACCAGTGCGCCCTTTGGCACTTCTACTGGTAGTGCCTGTTCTTCCATTTCGTCGGATACGGTCAATCTCTTTTGCAATAAATATTCATCGCTTTCGACCTGGCCGTGATCTACCACGCCCAGGCGGTGGCTGCCGGGGATGACCCACAAGCATCCGTTTTCTTCATCTGCGTCATCCAGTGCCAGCCAGGTTCCAATTGAGGCTTGTTCTATGGCGTCGCCTATGCTGCTGATATACGTGTTTCGGAAGTACCAGGAGTCCTGGTGCCACGCGATGGGCCGTCCGGTGCCCGGGGGTTTGAAAAAGTACAGGTCGTTGGGGCAGAATAAATCCGATCCTACGATCTGTGTGACTGCTTCCAGTCGCCTCGGTTCGCGGATGTGGGATCGCACGAATGCGCTGAATCTGTGAACGCGCGTTATGCTGTTTAACGATGCGGGGCCAGAAGTCGCTTCGGTTCCGATATTGCGTTTCAGGATTGCTTGTTTCTGTTTTTCTGGCAATACGTCAGAGGTTTCGATGAGTTCTACAAGGTCTTCGATTTTGTCGCGCAGTGCGTCGATCTCATACGTGTCGTAGGCTTTTGGTCGGATGAAGAATCCGTCATTTGCGTAAGTCTCGCGTTCTTCCGCGGTTAAGCTATGTGTTCTGGTGTCAACTGCCATTAAATTTCTCCTCTAAAATCCGTGTACCAGGTGTCCCTGTCCAAAGAAGAAGATGCTGTCTATTACGCAGGATAAGAATGTCGCTATGGCGTATCCGATTAGCAGACCGATGAAGAATGGTTGTCCTTTTCTGTAGAGGCGCACGCCACCTATTTTCAGTATGGTCGCTTTGTAGATCCAGATGAGAAATACCGAGAATACGGTTTTTTGCGCCATATAGGTTCCCTGTAACATCAGGGCTACAGGATGGAGGGGCAGATGTACGAAGCGGTATTTCAGATAGGTGAGTACGGCTGTGATCAATACGCCAGATCCCATGAATAACATGCGCTCTACATCGGGTGCTTCCGGGTTGCGGATCCAGGTTACTGAGGCATCGTAGGAGCGCTGTGGTCCGATTAACAGGTTCCACGCGGCTCTGAGGTTGAAGCCGCCGCCGGAATAGCCCATGTATATGGCGTGGAGTATGGCAAATGTCGCGCCTGCTACTACGGCGAGTACGATTACGCCGAATAGCCGCCTCCGCTCGATCCGCAATGGTGTGGTCAGTTTTAGCATTTGGGCGATTGGCGGTCCCAGAAATCCCCGGGTTTTCCCGAACATGGCCCAGAGATAGCCCTGGCATGTCAATGTGGAGGCTGTTACTGTTTGCCCGCCCATGATGTGGAGGGGTGTCCAGGTTATTGAGTGGTAGGCGATATCTCCATAAGGTAGGCCCAGTTCTGCGGCGAATCGGGCCATTCCGATGTAGGCTACTGCGGTGAAGAACAGGTACAGGAGGACGACCCGGATTTCCATTCCGGCCGCGTGTAACCACGCGACCATGTACAGCAGGGATGCTACGAGGGCGATTAGTGCCGCGCGGTAGGACATTGCTTCTCGAGCGTCATCTACGTCGGAGGCATTTTTGAAGACTTTCCGAAATACGGCTTTTAGATGTCCACGCGCCATCCACAGTCCGAACATGACATAGGCGCATAGTACGCCGAAATTTTGCGACCGCACGGCTTCTCCGCCTCCGTGTCCCGCGGCGATCCCCAGGCGGTCGAAGGTCGAGACTTCAATTTCTGTAAAGAGAAAGAAGAGCCAGAAGCTGAACAGGGTTTCGACTCGTGCGAAATAGGCAAATCCTATGACGTAAATGCTGATTTGTACCCAGAAGGGTTTGGCGCCTTCCAGCCAGCGGAACCACTGGCCTTCGGTGTGGGTGGTCGGCAGTCCCGGTATTAAGGGATAAAAATACGAGATGATGTTCCAGAATACTGCAAATATCCCGATCCAGAATCCCACGCGAAAGAGCGGTTGGTTGAGCAAGGATGGTCCGCCATTGCTTTTATCTACCTGAGCCACCTGCATGCCCACTTCCATAAGCGGGAATTCCAGGCGTTCGTTTTCCACCCACTGTTTTCGCAGTATTACCATGAGGCAGAGGGCAACGCATGCCGCTGCGGCCACAAAGGTCATCCACCAGAATACAGGTACAGCCCAGGCTCCCCAGGGTATGGGCTGGCCCGGAGGCAGGCCGTCGTAGAAATGGGTCACGGCTTTGTCTTCGTTGTTCATGACCAGCCAGGAGACCATGTTGGGGTGCAACAGTTCTGCCCAGCCGTTTTCCGGGGTGGCAAAATAATAGGGCGCGGCAATGGTGCCGACTACGTAGGATGCCAGGCCATAGAATGGAAATAGAGATCCGATCAGTCCCATGCCCAGGGCTACGCACAGTTGCCCCCGGTTCAGTGCCCACCGCGGTTTTACCCATCTGAGTAGCAGGTTGGTACCTACGAGCATCACAAATGGGAAGAACAGGCCCATCGGGAATAGGGCTTTGTTGTTCTTCGACGCCCGCAAGATTACTGTGGACCAGTTGATGTAGTAGTCCGATGCGACAATTAATAGGAGGCCCGCGACCACGACTTTCCACGATATCAGCTTCGGTTCAGTCGCTGGATATATCGCCTCTTGAGCAGAAGAAAGAGCCAATTGAGTTCTCCATTTACCACCGACTTCGCAGTGCCAGGCGGGGCAGGTCACGTACGTTATTGGTGGCGGCGTGGACGCAGAAGTGGGCGAAGAATAGGATGTCACCACATTTTGGTTCGAGTTCTACGGGGTCGCCGATATCGACGGTGTGCAGGTCCTGTGATAGCCGCCACATGTATTCGTATTTTTTGGGGTCGGATTCTGCCAGTGCGCGAATGGGTTTGTGGGATCCGGGCCACGCGACTGTTCCCCCGCCGTGTTTTTCAATGTCGTTGAGATATATGATTGAGTTGATGATGAATGGGCCGGGGAGTGTTTTGTGCATTTTGGCTTTTACACCACCGTCAAAATGCGCCCCTTGCCAAGCCCATTCTTCATTTGCGGGAAAGACGTTTTGTATGAGTGTGCCGTCTGGTGGATGAAAGAGATCTACACTTTCGCCGGTTAATTGCGCCATTGCTGCCATCATTTCGGGTGTATAACAGGCGAGGAGATCAGGGTGTTGATTGCCGAAGTATTGGAATAATTTCGATCTGGGTTTGAATCCGGCCTGAAATGTCGATGCAATCGCTTCGTCCGAAAAGTTGTCCCAGGTTCCCGGATCGTTCGCGTCCATGCCCATGACTTCCCACATTGCGGCTTCGCCCGTGCGTGCAATAGCCTCGGGGATTAATCCCGAGGCGAGTATAAAACCGTCTCGATGGTATTGGTCAATCTGATTTTCTGTGAGGGGTAGTATTGCAACGGCCATTGCGATCCCTTTCTTTTTAGGTAAGAGGTGAGACGTTAGACGTGAGAGGGGTGGATGTCTTAACTTTTACGTCTAACGTCTCACCGCCTTTCAATATAAAAAACAACGGGTAATTGTCCAACTATCCCCTGCACAGGGGTTCAAAGAGGATAGGATCGCCTACTACATAGTCCACGACCTGTATCCAGGTGTCTGGGGATAGGTTCTGGAGTTTGTTGTTGTTCGGGTCGATGGTGATGGTGGTGCGTATTTTTCCGGGGGGCCAGGTGCTCGCGTTTTGGGCGTTTGTAATGACCGCCCAGTTGTCACTGGTTTCGGTTTGTAGCCGCGTGCCGTGGAGGTTGCCGGATTTGGTCATGATTTGAAAGCTGAAGTCGATTTTGTTGTCTTTGATGGCGACCACTTTTGCGCGTCCCAGGATGGAGGTGACGTCCAGGGTGAGGCGATGAATGTGGGTGCCGAGTTGTTCTGCGGCTTCGATGCGATAGCTGTGTGCGCGGCCGTCCGGGTTGATAGTGATGCGGTCGCCCTCGGCGATGTTTTGCAGGCCCTTGACGTCAATGGTGCAGGTGTCCCGGTTGAGGGCGATGATTTGCCCGGTTTGTTGTGCGCGGGGATTTGTGAGGGTTTTTTCTGCGTTTTGAAAGGCGGTTGCGCCTATTGTTGAGATTTGGCTGTCTGCGACGACTGCAAGGGCACCTGTGAGGGCGACGCCGTTTTCGAATTGGATTTTGTCATTCGGGCTGGCATTCGGTGCCCAGTAGAGGGTGATTTGTTTGCCTTGTGAAGTGGTGAGTTGGATGCCTGCGGCTGTGGGGTTGTTCGATGGTATGGCTGTGGTGTTGGCGAGGGTGGGATTGCCCAGATGGGGTTCAAAGACGAGGTCGATGCAGGTGGTGTCGTTGTCGGGCGCGCGACGCCAGATTACGGGGTGGTAGAGGTAGTTGGATTCTTCGGGGGTTCCCATGGCCTGTGCCGCACGGGTGTTAAAGATTTGGGTGTTTGGAGAGGTGTTGAGTTGATGGAGGTCCAGGTGTGCGGCTGGTTCGATTTGCGATTGCCAGGTGCCCCGGAAGGCCGGTGGTGCCTGAGCGGTTGTTACGTTGTCCATGTACGCGAGGGCGGTGTGGTCTGGATGGGACAGGTTGTCTGTTTGGCCGCGCGGGATGTGCGGACCGGCGACTGTGCCGGGTTGGGGTTTGAGGTCGGTGTTGTCGGTTTGGAATATGCCTTCCAGACCGCGACAGGTGCGCCAGTGTTCCGCGCCGCCCGTGATGCGTGAGAGGTCGAGGAGGACGATGCCTTCGCCGTCGGTTTCGATCAGGGCGATGAGGCGGCGGAAGGTGATATCGGTTTTGCGCCATCCGCCCGATGCGTCGGGTACCCAGCGATAGGCTTCGATGTCCAGGATCTGGATGCCGTCGGTGAAGAGGACGCGCACGAGGCGGCCACGGCCCGCGCTGGTGGATTCGCCGGGCGACAGGTCTGCCCAAACGGTGTTGTGGGTTGCCCAATGGGCTTCCCAAGGCGATATGCTTGCCCAGGATTGGGGATAGCCGAGGTCTGTGAGAAATGGGCGGTCAAAGGCGAAGAGTTGGACGTCCAGGAGGTCTCGATGCCGGTGGTGCATGGTGTCGCCATACACTATGCCCACGGCGGCTCGTTCGGGGGCTTCGGGTGTGCGCAAGATGGCGATGCCGACGCCGTCGAGGATGGTTGGACCGAGTGCGCGGTGCTGTTTGTTCTGTACGGCGGTTTGGATTTCTTCGAGGTGTGGGTCGCTGGTGAAGGCTATGGCGCGTTCCAGTACGCTGGGGTTCATGGGGGGGTGAAAGAGGTCGTCTTTTAGGCGGATGTAGCCCTCTGCCTGGATGCCAGCAGAACCGGGGGCAGAGCCGTCGCCGAATTGGAAGTAGGATTTTCCGATCATGGTGATTTCGCACAGTGCCCGGGGGACGCGCGCGCCTCGCGGGTCTTTGAATAGCGAGGGGTACAGGGATTCCGGGTACGCGTCGGGCTGTTGGGTGCGGAGGTTGCGGAGGTGGTATTCCAGGTCGAAGAGGCCGTCGCTGTGGATGGCGTTATATCCGCCCGTGGCTTCCAGGGGTGTGCCGTCGGGCAAGAAGTCATTGGTGGTGAAGACGCGCAGGGTGTCGGGACCTTCGTCATAGATCCAGTCCATGGCGTCCCGGGCGTCGGCGCGGTCCAGGCAGCGCAATAGGATGAGCGCGCCCTGGCTTTCGCGCGGGAGGTTGCTGCTTGCGCCCCGGTCCAGGGTGACCTGGAGGAGGGCGGCGAGCATTTCTTCGATGAATAGACAGGTGTCTTCGGGATTTTGCAGGGATAGGCCGAATGTCCGTGCGCGTTCGACGAGTTCCTCATCTTCCCTCAGGAGAGGCCAGGCTGTGTCGTAGGCCAGGGCGAGGCTTTCGATGAGGTAGGGGGTGTCGATGCTGTAGCGGATGGTGCCTTTTCTTTGCAGGGCGGCAACGGGATTGGATTCTTCTGCCCAGTCCGGCTGTCCCCATTCCCAGGGTTCTTCTACGCCTTTTGAGGGTCCATAGCGGAACTGGGGTACTGCGGCGAGGTAGAGTTCTTCTGTGGCGTAGCGCAGGAGCATGAGGCCGAGTTTGCGCGTGCGTTCTTCGTCGAGGTCGCCAGCGCGCAGGCTGTCTGTGAGTGCGTTGATGCCAGCGTGATAGGCGCGGCATTGGTCGCGGTGATAGGTGGCGGCAAAGAGGTAGATGTGGCCCTCTGCGTCGAAGTAGCCGTATCCATCGTCTGCATACTCGCCCGAGGTATAGTCTTCTTTTGTGAGGTCATTGCTGGGATAGATTGAGGCGCAGTTGGGACATTGCGATTTGAAATCGCAGGGCAGGTGGTTGCGTTCCCAGGGATAGAAGCCGCTGTATTTGAAGATGGCGGTGCCGCAGTTTGGACAGCCTTGATGGCAGTTGGCAAAGTGCGCTTTGGGCAGTTCCGCGGGCGGTAGTTGCGACCAGAGGATATGGTCGGGTTGCGATGACCAATAGGCGAGAGTTTTTTCGTTGGTTCGTTCCGTTTTGGGGTCGTTTTGTAGTGTTTGTCGGGTTTTGGTGGCGTGATAATTCTGTCCCAGAGGCCACCGGCGAGGCCATTGCGCGCCGTTGTAGGTGTGGGGTTGGCGCAGGTCGTCGAGGGTGCGGACCTGGATGGTGGTTTCCGCAGTGTTGCCGTTGTGTGTTGCGATGAGGGTGTAGTCGCCTTGCTGTTGGGGAGATCGCAAGTAGTAGTAGCGCGCGGTGTCCCGCTCGCACCATCGGGTTGCGATGGTTTCAAAGTGTTCGGCTGTGAGGGCGATGTTGTCGTCGGTGGCTTGTACGGGCAGGCGGAAACTGCGGCCGGGGAGGATGACTCTGGGCCGCCAGGGTATGCTGGGCATGGCGAGGTCCTTTGGGGTGTGTCGCGTGTTTTTATTTTCTCTTATCGTCCGGTTTTCGCACCGGGTATTCATAACGGTCTCCCATGGCGTCGTAGGAGACACTTAGCTGGCCGTTTTCTACAACGAGGCGAGGCGTGTTTCTGATCCTGGCATCGCGGGTGGAACCGCGCATGACGGCAAATTGGGCTTCGGTCATGCCTTCGACTATGTCTTCTCCCCAGCGGTCTTCGGGTTCGATAACGCCGCCGCGGTAGGAGTGATGGCGGGAATAGTAATTGAAGAAGATGGATCGGCGACTGATATCGGATTTCCAGGGCCAAGCCCCGTGGGTGAGGACGGTGTCCATAAAGAAGAGGATGTCGCCAGCTTTTGGGACCGGTTGGCGGATGGTGCCCATGTCGTCGTCGCTGGTGCGGATGCCTTCGGGCATGCGATAATAGGCTTTGTGGCTTCCCGGGACGCAGACGAACCCACCGCCGCCAGGGGTTGTGTCGTGCAATTGCCAGACAGCGCGAACGAATTCGGCATGGCTGCGGCCGTTCTGGAAGACATAGCTTCGGGAGGGGGTGAGGGGTTCGTTACCGCCGTGGAGGGAGTGCCCGGTGGAGCCTTTGACCGAACAGAAGGCAGTGGCCCCGCCGCACCGATAGCCGCTGCCCATCATCCAGTTGAGGCGGCCGATGACGGCCGGATGGATGAGCATTTTGCGGAAGGGTTCGCAATAGGGTTCGGGCAGGTGGAGAAGGCCGCTGAGGGTGGGGCGTCCGGTGCCCCGGAGGCTTTTGGATCCCCGGGCGAGTTCTTCGCCCACGACAATGCGATCAGAGAATTTGTCGATGGCTTCGTTGGCTCGTTCCAGCCATTCTTCGTCCATGACATTGCGCACGATGAGGTAGCCGGTGAGATCCCAGAAGTAGAGTTCTTTGTGGTTGATGCCAGCGTCGGGGTCGGGTTTGTAAAACGAGGGGTGTATAATGTCCGGCGATTTTTCCAGCCAGGTCTTTTTGCCATCGGTATTGAGGGTTGGCGGCGGGTCTGTGGTGTCTTTGTATCCGGGGTTGGAGAGGACGGCCAGGTGTTCGGGCGGGAGGTTGGCCATCCATTCCGGTCTGGGTTCTATTTTTGCTCCTGATCCGTTGGATTGCAGGACAGCGCGGTTGGCATATTCACAGGCAATGAGACGTTGCGGATTGCGTCCTTTCCAGGGGCGGAGGCTCTGAAGGGTGGTTCCGGCAATGATGATCAGGTCGCCAGTTTTGAGTACGGGTTGTTCGACCAGGTCCATGTCGTCTGCACCTGTGAGGAGGTCTTCAGGCGCTTCTACATTGCTTTTGTGGCTTGCAGGAACCAGGACTACGCCGCCGTCGTCCGCGTTGACATCGCAGAGTGCCCAGATGACGCGCACGCCGTGGCAGACGCGGTATTGGTTCTGAAAGTAGTAGGCCCGAGCCGTGTCTCTGGGTTCGTTGTTGCCCTGTAGCGGGGCATTGGGGTCGTCGCCAGCAGCTTCTCCGATCAGGCGGGGTGCTCTGTCCAGGCGAAATCCGGGGCCACAGATCTGGTTGAGGTACCAGACCAGGACGGGATGGACCAGAAGGTCTCGGAAGGATTCCCGTAGCGGGTCGGATAGTGTCAGGAGATTGTCGGTGGGTCCGGCTTCGTCGAGGGTGTTGTTGAGAGAATCGATTTCTTTCGAGGTGAGGGCACCGGGGATGATGATATAACCTCTGGTGTCGAAGAAGTAATTCTCTTCATTGGTCATAGATTCGCGGTCCATGTCCGGTTCTCCTTGAAGGTATAGATGGTGGATGATGCGGTTTAATCGATGGGAAAATATAGCCTTTGAGATACAGGTGCAATACAAATAGGTATGTGCGCTTTTTGAAGGTTGCGTTCCGCGGAGAGATTCGCGTATATTGCGGGATAATCAAGGAGGATTACTATGAATGTGGCTGTGATTGGCGCGGATCGCTCCTGGGGTGCGCTGCTGGCGACCGGGTTGGGTGCGGGTTTTGAGGTGGTGGCGATTGGTTCGGAAGTCGATTTGCTTGAGCGAGCGTCGGTAGATCCGGTGCTGGAAGGCGTAGAGGCTGTTGTTTATGCGGCGGCGAGTGATCCGACAAGTGATAGCGAGCAGGTTTTGCTCGATGAAGCGGCGCGGGGTACTTATGTGGCGCTGACGGCTGCTTGTGCCGCCGGTGTTGAGAAGGTGGTGCTGTTGAGTTGTCTGGATTTGGTGCGGGATTATCCGGAGGAATATATCGTTGATCCCCGGTGGAATGCGATACCGCGAGCTGAAGCCGAGTCGTTGGCTCCACTTATGGCTGAGTTGGTGGGGCGAGAGATTGCGCGTACGGGCCAGATCGAAGTGCGCTGTTTGCGCCTTGGTGTGCTGGGTGAGGAGACGATGGCAGAGGATGTAGTGGCGGCGGTGCGCGAGGCGCTTACAGCCGAGCGCGAGGGGCACCACTGGTCGCTGACGCATGTGGCGTCGAGCGGGCGTTTTGTTTGAGGGGAAATGTTATGGCGACTGTAAATGAGGGTAATGTGGTGTTGTTTGGGGCGGGTGGTCCGGTGGGTGCAGCGGCGATTTCTGCGCTTAAAGGCCACTATACTTTGCGGGTGACCGATCTCAAGCCTATGACAGAGATCGCGGTTTCGCCGCCGCAGAGTCCACGGGCGCCGCTTCCAGAGGTATTGGGGCCACCGCACGAGAATCGGGTTGTGGATATTACGGATTACGAGCAGGTGCTGGCTGCGTGCAAGGGGATGGATGCGGCGATCAATGTGTCTGTGATTCGGCCACATCCGGTGCTGGCTTTTCAGGTGAATATGGTGGGTGCGTACAATGTGGCTAAGGCTTGCGTGGCATGTGGGATTAAGCGGTTGATCCACACGGGACCTTTTCACACTTCGCTGGACCACAATGCCGATTATTGGCACGATTTTCAATTGGATGCCGATATTCCGCTGCATCCTGGCGATGATCTCTACGCGCTGACCAAGTTTCTGGGTGGGCATGTGACGCGCGTTTTTGCCGAGCGCGAGGGTCTGGAGGTGCTGACGTTTGTTTATACGGGTTTTCGACCGGGAGAGGTGTTGCCCGAGGAACATGGGCGGGGTGTGAATCCCTATTCGACGTCGTGGGAGGATACGGGTACGGCATTTTTGTGCGGGTTGCGAGCGCCCGAGATGCCGTCGCCTTATGAGAATTTTTTCATTTGCGCGCGGTTGCCGCACGATAAGTATCGGCCAGATAAGGCGAAGCGGTTGTTGGGATGGGAGGCGAAGGATCGCTTTGAGGCGTTGTATGTGAGGTCTTCAAGGGTGGGTGATTAGGCGGCTTTTTCGTATGACTGCCTCAACGAAATCACCCTTTGCATCCTGATAGGCTTTTCGGTCTCCTTGCAGTCTTTCAGATAGTTCGCGTTTTAATTGGTTGTATTCTTCGGCGGTGTTTTGATGCGATCTCAGATAGTCTCGAAATAAGATCAGCTTTTCCCATTCTTCGCTATCTTTTTCGAGCATGTGGATGTGGTGGGTGCAAGGCTCGCCTTTTAGAAAGTAGTGTCTGCGAGGTATGCCATTCTCTCTTTTGAAAGTGTACCCCATTTTACAAAGTGGTTCTATACATATTCTGGCTTTCTCAAAGTTTTTGACGGCGATTGCAATGTCCAGAATTGGCTTGGCAGACATCCCCGGAATTGATGTGCTGCCGACATGCTGTATGTCCTCGATGTAATCTCCTATTGCTTTTTCAATATCCCTCTTTTCTATTTCGAATAAGTTTTTCCATTTTTCCCGATAAGGGGAAACGCGCAACTCCCCACGCTTCAACCCGAGCAAAGGCTGTTTGCTGGTTTGGGATTTCTTACTGTTCATTGGCGTTTATCCCTTATCCACTAACGCGGAAGACGTCAGTTTTAATGGCAATAGCATCCCAGGGGCAATCACTTGTAACGCAACTGATGAATGGGATTTAGTAGGGCAGTTTTCAGGGTATGATAGACGATGGTAAGCAGGGCAATCATCAGGGATATTCCACCGCCCAGGATTAGCGTTATAAGATCCACCTGAACGCGATAATGAAAATCCTGCAACCAGGCCTCCATGACGAAAAAAGCTATGGGCCATGCAATGATATTGGTCAATAAAATGAGTCCTAAAAAATCCTTCACGAGCAACCACCAGATGTTGAACTTAGAAGCACCCAGTACTTTTCGGATACTCATTTCGTGAGTGCGATATTGTACGGTAAATGCAGTTAGCCCAAATAATCCCAGACAAGCTACAAAAATTGTAATCAATGACGCTAATCGGAGCATTTTTTCTAATTTCATCTCGGCCTCATAATTCAATTTATCTATGTTTTCATCTAAAAAATAAAAGTTGAAGGGAAGGTTTGGGATTAGTCGTTTCCACTGATTTTCCACGAATTGGATCGTGTTGGCAATATTATCTTTCCGAATTTTGAGGGAGAGATTATTCCATTTGGGAACCCACATGCAGACGAAAACAGGTCCTATTTTTTCGTGCAAAGATTGCATATGAAAATCCTCGACAACGCCAATTACTTTTCCGGGCCTATCATTCCACTCAAACCGTTTGCCAATTGGCTTCTCCCAGCCCAGTTGTTTGACCGCCGTTTCATTCAGGATATAGGCACTTGTGGTGTCGCGTCCAATGTCGCTTGAAAAATTTCGGCCTTCTTTAATTTCGATGTCAAAAAAGCCCAGAAAGTCCTCATCAACGGCCAATATACTCATCTCCCAGCCATCCGAATTGCTTCCTTCTGGGTAAACCACCCAGCGCTCTGCCGACCAAATATTGGGCAATGAATGAGAAGCGGTTGCCGCCAATATATCTGGATGTTTTAGAAATTCCTGGTGTATTGCACGGTAATTGCTCGCCAATGCTCGATCCGTCATGTATAACTCCAGAACCATGACGTAATCTTTGTCGAAACCGAGGTCTTTATTCCTCATATAGTTCATTTGATTGAAGACGGTTATCGTGCCGATGATACATATAACAGAAATTGAGGATTGAAAAATAACCAATCCCTTTCGGAATCGGGTGCTGTTTTTAGTGGAAACTAACGTACCTCCTTTGAGAATTTCCATAGGCTCAAAGGCAGATAAAACAAAAGCAGGATAAATTCCAGAAAACAGCCCGACCAATATCGTAATACCGGATAATCCGACCAGTAAAAGTCCGTTCTGAATATTTAGTGACAATGCCTTAAGTGTAAAGGCATTAAAGGTAGGCAGGAAAAGCTCGACAAAACTCAATGCCAACAAGAGGCCAAATAATGATAGTAGAAAGGATTCTCCCAAAAATTGTACAATCAATATCCGCCGGTTAGCACCTACTACTTTCCGCATACCTACTTCCACTGCCCTGGTGGTGGCGCGTGCCGTAGCGAGATTTACAAAATTGATACAGGCAAGGAGCAAAATAAAAAAAGCAAGTGTAGAGAGTAAGTAGATATACGAGATGTCGCTATACATGGTCATACCGTGATCTACGTTGGAATAGAGGTGGATGCGGTTGATCGGCTGAAGGTGATAGGCATTGCGTGATTGGACTTCTTCCCCCATATAACGAAGCATAAAATCGCTCAATTTTTGTTCCAATTTGGAAGGTGGATACTCTTTTTGTAGCAAAATAAAAGTTTCTATTGGCAACCAACCACTCTCACGTTGCCACCTTTCCCACACGATGCCAGCAAATTCTTTTTGTCTCCATTCCGATGATACAGACGAAGCGAGACAATCGAATAGAATTGTCGAATTTATTGGTATATCTTCCAAGACACCTGTGATTTTGTAGTCCCCTCTAAAATATCGGTGTTCAACGGTGATTGTTCGGCCTATGGGATCTTCGTCAGGGAAGAATTTATTTGCCATTTCCTGGGTGAGAACAATGGTATAAGGTTCCACCAGAGCTGTCTTCGGATCGCCTTTTAAGAAAGGAAAGGAGAAGATTTCAAAGATTTTAGAATCGGTCATCATAAATTTTTGTTGAAACCATTTGTCTTTATAGTTTATCCAGGTATCAATGTCCCAGGTACGGACGGCATTTTGTATTTCTGAAAAATCTTTCAGCAGAGCCGGTGCAAGCGCACCTGAAGTGCCCGGTTGCGTGTGAGACTCTCCGCTATTGGCTTCCCTTTCTCTCAGCACCCTGTAAATGCGATTGTTTTTTTCGTGGAACTGGTCGTACCCTATTTCATCCTGTATATATAGAAAAGCCAAAATACAGCATGCCATCCCGATAGCTAAACCACTGATATTCAGGAACGAAAACATCTTGAACTTAATCAGGTTTCGAACTGCAACTTTTAGATAGTTTTCAAACATTGCGAATGTCTCCTTCATGCTGTATATCAAATCGCTCAGAAACGGTGTGTCACACTATTGAATTTTCACCATTGTTCATTTCCCCCGGCAAAAAACCTCCGACCTGCATACGCCACAAATGGAAATAGTGACTTTTCTGTTCCAAAAGTTCTGCGTGTGTACCATCCTCAACAATCTGTCCATCTTTGAACACCAGGATGCGGTCCATTGTGGCAAGCGTTGATAGGCGGTGGGCGATAGCAATGGTTGTCCGGTCTCTCATGAGGTCTTCCAGGCTTTTCTGAATGTATTTTTCTGTAATTGAATCAAGGGCTGATGTCGCCTCATCTAAGATGAGGATTGGAGAGTTTTTCAATATAGCTCTTGAAATGGCGATCCTTTGACGCTGTCCGCCTGAAAGTTTAATGCCACGTTCTCCAACCAGTGCCTGATAGCCGCCTTCAATCTGCTCGATAAATTCGTGGCAGTGCCCCTTTTGAGAAGCCTCAATCACTTCTTCATCTGTCGCATCTAATCGACCATAGCGTATGTTCTCCATCAATGTGCGGTGAAATAAACCGGGATCTTGCGGTATCATCGCTATTTGCTCGTGGAGAGACTCTCGCTTGACCTGGCTGATATCTTGTCCATCAATCCGAATATGTCCCTTCTGCACATCGAAGAAGCGAAGAATCAAATTGACAAATGTGGTTTTGCCGACGCCAGAGGACCCAACCAGACCAACTCTCTGACCTCCCTGAATTTCTATTGTTTTATCTTGAAAAATATCACGACCCGGAACGTAGTGGAAGCTGACTTTGTCGAAAACAATCGCGCCGTCTGAAATGTTCAGCCGTTTGGCTCTGGGAGCATCTACTATCTCGTGAGGAATTGTTACGATGGCAATGGCCTGTCTGCAAACTCCCAGTTCTTGCGAAAATCCTACAAGTGAGTCTGCCAATCTCCATACTTCCCATACAATCGTCATTGCCAGTGTAAGAACAAACGTAAAATCTCCAATGGTGATCAGTCCTTGGGAATAGTAATAGACGAGGAAGAAGAGCCAACCCCCTACCAGCAAGGTAATTGAAAATCCTTGTAGATATTTGATCTTGAACAGGTACCACCTCAGTCGTCGGTCTTTTTCCATTGCATCATTTAAGTATCCATGTAGATATTCCTTTTCGTACTTGTTGCGTGCGAAGAGATGGATATTGATGACATTGGTAAGACTGTCCACGATTCTTCCCATTACAATGCTGCGCGACTCGGATGCCATGGTTGAATACTGGTGTGATCTCTTTGAGAGAAATACAGTACCGGATAGGAATAGAGCGGCCCAAAGAACAAAAGCGAGTGCAAAAAATGGATGAATAAAGAAAAGCAGGATGGATGCAATAATCAGTGCAGTGAAGTGAGAAAAAAATGTCTCCATTCTCTCCACAATCGTTCCTGCTCCCCTTGCCATATCCATAACCTTGTTTGAAAGGTTTCCTGCAAATTGGTTCTGAAAATACCGGTACGAATGTCGCTCCAGGTAATCGAACATGCTGGCAGAGATATCTCTTTCTAAATTGGGTATCAGCCGCAACTTTATAAAATCCATCATTCTATAGTTGAAATTGTTCGCTTCCAATAACGCCACATAGAAAATTGCCGGTAAAACGACCAGATTAAATAAATTTTCCGCCGTTTCTCCATAAGCCACAATGCCGTCGATGAGCAATTTGACCAAATAGGGTTTGAAAGACATTTCCAATGCCCAAAAGACGCCCGTACCAACTAATCCCAAAACGCCCAGTCTATGGGGACGCAGGAAGTGCCATAGAAAAGCGGGTAGAGAGGATGGCGGTTTTTGCATTTCTATTTCCTTATAGGCAACCATAGTAGTCTCTGGATTACCTATTTTAAAGCAAAAACTGTGCCGAGAAAGTCAAGTATTGATATAACAACAGGTTATGAAAATTGCTTAGGATTGACGTCTTAAAAAGTGTCCGATTTTGATACAGTGGTGTCCGAAAATGAACACTCAGGCGCATTCAAATGTTGTGGCTGGGTATAGAAATTACAGGTTAAATGTTTATCTCAATGGGGTTGGCTATGCTCAATCAACCCCAAATTGGCTCAAATGGTCATAGCAAATTAAGGGAATAATCGAGAGAATGAGAGGAGGGATCTTGCGAGTTTCAGCGATTTCTTTTGATGGGGATATGACCTTGTGGGACTTTTACAAGGTTATGCGGCATTCGTTATTCAACAGTACTCCTGTTGATACGAATATGCCCGGGTTCAATGCAATGCAGCGCGTATATCTTCTAATGTGAGCCGGGGATAAGCGTCAAGCAAATCGTCTTCTGATGCTCCTTCCCCCAGTTTTCTCAAAATCAGATCGACTGGAATGCGCGTCCCTTTCACTACGGGTTTTCCCATCATCACCTTGGGATTGATTTCAATGCGGTCTAAGTCAGGCATGGTATGTCCTCAGTTCTAAATTGAAATCATTGAGGCAGTGTTTGTATATCTGGAGATATAGTTTCTTGTCAACTGGAAAATCTATCCACATTCCAAAAATTTGTCAACATTGTCCAGGATATCGTAATCCATATAGAAAGGGGGTGAGGTCCAGGGATTGGCAGAGGTGTAATCATTCATGCCGCAAGACTTCTATTGGATTTGTCTGGGCGGCTTTGATCACCTTATACGCTACTGTTATTGTTGTCAGGACAACCATACATACACCGGCAATTAGAAACGGGAGTGCCGAAATCTCAATGCGATAGGCAAAATTTTGTAACCATTCATTGGTTGCCCAATAGGCAATTGGCCATGCCAATAAACAGGAGACCAACACCAGGCGAATAAACTCTTTCAAAAACAGCCTCACTACAAGACCTGCAGATGCGCCCAATACCTTGCGAATGCCCACTTCCTTTTTCCGCTGTTCGGCTAAAAAAGAAACCAGTCCCAATAGCCCTAGACAGGCAACAAAAATAGCCAGAGCAACAAAAACGCTTATCGCGTGGCTCAACTGCCGCTCCTGGGTATATCGCTGATTCAGATTGTCATTCATAAACGTGTAAGCAAAAGGGCGAATCGGTAAAAAATGTTTCCATACCTTTTCCATGTGTGCAATGGTTTCATCGAAGTTATGAGGGCTTACTTTCAGATAAAGTGTCTTGGGTACCGCGTTATTCGCATATAAAACCATGGGCCCCAGTGGCTCGTGCAATGTGCGCGAGTGAAAATCTTTAACCACGCCTACAACACGCCCTGGCCTTCGCCCCTTCACACCAAATGGTTTGCCAATGGGGTCTGTCCAACCCAGCATTTTAACAGCGGTTTCATTGAGAATGTATTCTGCCTGACCGTGTACTTTCAATTGGTCCAACTGATCTCGGGGCACAAACGATTCCGAATCATACCTTTTCGCTGCGTCTTTTGAAAAGTCGCGGCCAGCAACAAGCTCAATATTGAAGAAACTCAGAAAATCTTCATCTACTTCATTCCTGCCCATACGCAATTCTTCTTTGCCCGGTTCATAAGCACTAAAAGTCGCTTGTGGCGCAGTGCGTCCGTGTGAAGAACGCGAGATTGTTGCAGCCGTAATATTGGGATGCTGCAAAAACGCATCTTTGACAACATTGTATCGCTCCCACAAACGGTCTTCACGCAAACGGGAGTTGCGAGATTCCCACAAAAGACCAGATTCAATAACGCGCTCTTTGTCAAATCCCAGGTCTTTATTCTGGATATACGACATTTGATTAAACACGACCAATGTGATCACAATCAGTGCAATAGATGTGCTAAACTGAAAAACCACCAGCACTCTGCGCAATAGCCCACCGCGAGCACCTGCTGCGAGTGTGCCTTTGAGCACTTCAACAGGCCGAAACCGCGATAAAAGAAATGCTGGATAAATCCCTGTAAGAAGTCCTGTCACCAAAGACAATCCAACCAGAGCAAGCACCATATTACTCGTGATATCCAGTGTCAAAAAATTGCCCGTATAGTCGTTGAAATGTGGTAAGAAATCAGAAACAACAATGAACCCTACAATCAAACTCAATACAGAGAAAATCACCGACTCGACCAAAAATTGAAAAGCGAGTTGTACGCGATGCGCGCCGACCACTTTTCGCAACCCCACCTCACGTGCCCGGTTAGCTGCTCGTGCTGTGGTCAAATTGATGAAGTTGATGCTCGCAATTAAAAAAATGAGAATGGCTATAGCAGATGCAGCATAAACATGTGCAATAGTGCCATATATCACCGGTCCTTCCAGGTCGAATACGTCTCGAAGCCCGTAATCGCGTCGTGAGTACAAATGCACTTCATCCATTCGGGTCGGCGAGACAAAACACCCGATTCAAGATTTTTTCCTCATGCTGCACCCAGGCCTGGCGAAGCATTGTGCGTGTGGCGATTTCAACCTCGGGAAAATCGCGTGCCAAAGTGGGGCCTACGGCACCCGAAATGGATAGCGTCCTTATATTTCTGTAAAATTGAAAAAGTCACCGTAGCTCCGAGAAAAGTCTTAAGATAGGGGTGAGTAAGTAAGTAGTATAAACCCTAACTTGGAGGCTACGATGACTTACCCCAAAGATATACAAATTAC
>JAJDYX010000008.1 GCA_022824945.1 Candidatus Latescibacterota bacterium | reverse complement strand
CAATATAGTTTGTGAGATCGCGCAGGGCGATTACGCTGTGTCCATTATCTGTGAGATATTGCATACAGCGTTCAAAAAATGCGGGTTCTGTATGCACCCAGGGATGATCGAGATCGGGCACCCCGTGAAAGGTAAGGACCGTGGCACAACCGTTTTGAGCCTGATCGAGCGACCACAAGAAATCGTCAAAGTTCCAGTGCGGTCCCGACGCGCCCGTAGTCGGAATGAGAAGCGGATCGTGTTGATCGGGATTATAAGCCGGACCACGACCACCTTCTCTATCATAAGGATATTCGGGTGCAGTGCCACGTCGGGCATAAGTAAAACCGCGTTCTTTGAGCACCTCAACAGCTTCGGGAGTATTGATATAACCGGGGTAACAAAATGTGGTGGGAATCGGGATGCCGTAGTGGTTGCATTGCCGATCAATGTAGCGAATATCGGATAAAAGTTCCTCCCGTGATTGGTTGGCAACGCTTTTGTGTTGTCGCGTATGATTCCCAATTTCAAAACCCAGATCGTGTAATTCTCGCACTTCTTCCCAGGTGAGATAGCGCGTTTTATCCGTGAGAAAGTTCAAGCCCTCAGTAATATAGAAAGTGGCGTTGAACCCGCATTCGCGCAAGATGGGTGCAGCGAAGGTATGTTGTGATTTGACGCCATCATCAAAGGTGAGGACAACGAGGCCATCTGGTATGGATACAGACATTTATTTTTAGGTTAATAGGGCCAAACGCGCAATCCCTCACGCACGCAGTTAATCAAATTATCGGCGTGTTTGCTCGTCATGGGAAGAGAAACACAGCCGCCCTGGCGGATGACGATGCCGTGGTTCAAAAGATAGAAATAGAGCCAGCGGTGTTTTTCGCCACTGTCTCGTGCAGCCTGGCGATAGTTGGCAGGGGTATAGTCGAGAAAGTAGATGCGGAAAAGTGAGCCAGCAGTGACGATAGTCGCCGGGATATCAGCACTCTTGAAAGCGTCCTTGAGGCCAGCGGCAATGTATTCGGTAAGCGAGTCGATGTGGCGATAGGCATCTGAGTCCATGGTTTTAAGCGTCATAAGACCTGCGATGGCCACGAGCGGATTGCCATTGTACGTACCAGATTGAGGAATCGCAGGCGATCCAGAAGTGGGATCATACAGTGCCATCACATCTTTGCGACCGCCAAAAGCACCTGCCGGAGTGCCGCCAGCAATGACCTTTGCCAGACAAGTCAAATCGGGTGTAATATTGTACGCAGCCTGTGTGCCACCCGACGTCATTCGAAAACTGACAATTTCGTCAAAGATAAGAAGAATATCGAGTTCGCGTGTCACATCGCGCAGGAGCTTGAGAAACTCAGAATCCGGCAGAGCCATACCCGCAGCCGTAGAAAGCGGATCAATAATAACGCACGCGAGTTCTTCCGCGTGTTGGCGAATGAGATGTTCACAAGCGCGCGCATTGTTAAAGGGCAAAACGAGGACATTTTCAGCCGTCGCGGGTGCAAGACCAGCAGAAGAAAGCACCGAATGGGGCGCGTCTTCAGGACCGAGATCGGGCGTAACAGGCGGCACATAGCTTACGAGAGCCGGATCGTCAATACCGTGATACGCACCCTCAAATTTGGCAATTTTTTGACGCCCCGTAAAAGCGCGGGCAACGCGCAGGGCATTGCCCACAGACTCGGTACCCGAACTGCAAAAACGCAGATGTTCGAGAGAAGGGACGCGCTCGCGCAGGAGTTCTGCCCATTCGATTTCGAGTTGGGTAGGACCAAAAAAGGCCGTGCCACTATTGATGCGTTCGCGCAGGGCATTGCCCACGGAGGGATGGGCGTGACCCAGGATGAGGGCGGTGGCGTTATTGACAAAGTCGAGACGGCGGTTGCCATCGACATCATCGATATAAACACCCTCACCCCGGTCAGCGTAAATCGGGAAGGGATGGACAAAAACACCGGTGCGCGTATTGCCACCGGGCAAAACTTCTTGTGCGCGTTTGAAAAGGCGCTGCGATTGTGCGTTTTGATCGCAATAATCGGCGATGAGTTGGTCAAGAGAGAGAGTTGGCATAGACACAATTCTTTAAAGATGAAGGAGATCAATAACTACTTCGTAAGATCGTAAATCCGCATGTATTTAGCAAGCTGACTTTGGCGTTATGGCAAACGGGATTCACTTCTTACCGATAGGCCACCGGATCTTTTATACCATTCTGTGCAAACCCCTGCAAGCGCAAAAGGCAGGCGTCGCACTGCCCGCACGCGCGGCCTTCTGTATCGGGATCGTAACAGGTGCAGGTCATAGCGTAATCAACGCCGAGTTCTAACCCGCGTTTGATAATCTCGACTTTGGTCAGATCAATAAGCGGCGTGTGAATGGTGAACGCATCCCCTTCAACACCGGCTTTGGTGGCGAGATTTGCCATATTTTGAAAAGCGGCAATATATTCGGGACGGCAATCGGGATAACCGCTATAATCAATTGCGTTGACGCCAATAAAAATATCACGGATATCGAGAGATTCGGCCATTGCAAGCGCATAAGAAAGAAAAATCGTATTGCGAGCGGGGACATAAGTGACCGGGATACCGTCGGACATTTCACTCTCATCCCGATTTTTGGGCACATCGATATCGTCGGTTAATGCCGAACCACCAAAAGCACGCGAATCAATATTGGCAATAACGTGATTCCGCACGCCAAAATGAGCGGCAATTTTTTTCGCACATTCGAGTTCGGTTTCGTGCCGCTGCCCATAGCGAAAGGTGATCGCGTAACACGCGTACCCTTTGTTTTTGGCAATCGCCAGAGTTGTGGTAGAATCCAAACCACCGCTGAGCAAGACAACCGCTTTCTGTGTCATATTTAATCCATCCGAGAACAGGATTTACAAAATGTAGAGTGGGGAGTTGAACAACATATTCAACCTATCTTTGCACAGAAATTAAAAATGCCGAAATCCTAAGCTTTTTGCAAGTGGCACGAAAATTGCATTGTAAATCATTCATCGTTTATACATGGCTTGACACCTGACACGTTACGGGTTACATTTCTGATGATTGAAAAATTTCGGCATAAAGGAATATTTTTATGGAAATGCACAACCCGGCTCACCTAGGTGAAATTTTCAAGGAACTTTGTTTAATCCCACTAAACCTGACTGTGACAGAAGTAGCGCAGACACTCGGCGTGGCGCGAAAGACTGTTTCAGAGCTTGTCAATGGCAAGGCCGGAGTGAGTCCAGAAATGGCGATTCGGTTGAGCAAAGCATTTCGAACAACACCTGTTTTCTGGATGAATTTGCAACTGCAATACGACCTCTGGCACGCGCAACAAAAGATCGGCGATCTTCAAATTGAGCCGTTAACTCATACTGCTCCTGCAACTTAATTGCTAAAAGTGCCTACCCCTGTCCCATCTATCCCGTATCGACGATCCAATCTGGCGCCGTGAATAGACTGCTGACTGATTCCCCGTGGTGTATCCTGCGGATCGCCTCACCCAGGAGAGGTGCCACAGATAGAGTGGTCAGATTGGGATGACATTGGTCCTGTGAAGAAAGCGGAACCGTATCTGTCGTCACCAATTCCTTCACTTCTGCAATTGCACTCAAACGCGGCAGGGCCTGTCCCGTAAAAAGCCCATGTGTGCAGGATACCGTGATGTTATTAACGCCGCGGTCTCGCAGACGATCAACAAGTTCCACAAGTGTTCCCCCCGTAGCTATCTCTTCGTCCAGAACAATCACCTTCTTTCCCTCTACATCGCCGACGATTGCATCAATCACAACTTTTTCATCACTGATGCGGCGTTTGATTCCGGCTGCTACGGGCAGCTTGAGCAGCCGGGCAAAATGCGTTGCCTCCTTTGCGCCTCCAAGATCGGGCGAAACAACGACTGTATTCGCCAGATCTTTGCCCTGAAAATATCTCGCCAACACATGGAGGGCATTGAGATGATCGACGGGAATGCGAAAAAATCCATGTACCTGCGGCGCGTGGAGAGTCATCGTGAGCACCCGATTTGCACCTGCTGTATCAATCAAATCTGCCACCAATCTCCCTGCAATAGAGATACGAGGCGCATCTTTTTTATCTGACCGCGCGTAACTGTAATATGGAATAACGGCCGTCGTACGGGCAGCCGATGCCCCGCGTGCCGCGTCCAGCATCTGCAGGAGTTCCATGAGATGGTCCTGGACAGGTGGAACAAGAGGCTGAATCAGGAAGACATCGGCCTCCCGACAATTTGCGTTCAACTGCACCTGAATACAATCGTTGCTGAAGCGGTTGATCGTGCTGCGGCTAAGAGACACGCTCAGATACTGGCATATATGCTCTGCCAATTGACGATGTGCGTTTCCGCTAAAGACCACAATATCGCGCATTGCGAACTCCTTTCTCGTGAGTTGTTAGCTGGGCTTCTATTCGACTTGATCAATCAACTAAATTGCCGTAGTTTTTCACTGACGAATCATTCTAAAATGAAGAAGGAGATTGACATGTCAGGAACACTCCGATATCTCACCGCATTGCTCCTTCTGTTTGCATGTTCTGAGAAAGAAAAGCCACTCACCCCCGATACCCCAGATGGCAACGGTCAGCAGGAAAAACCTCTGCTTTCAGATGACAAATTTGGTGCCGACATCAACCCCACCGGCAATCCCATCGGTGGTGGCGAGGGCTATAACCGCCTGATTGACCCATCCGAATTCCTGGTCACGAACCGCATGGAACTGTTCGACGCCCTCGAATTCGCCGGTCCCAACCAGATAGTCTATATAGTAGATACCATCAGAATCGACCTGACCGGACACCAGAACATCGCCATACGCGGAGGCGTCACACTCGCCAGTGGCCGGGGCAAACCCGGCTCTCAAGGTGCCCTGCTCTACTCCGAACAACTCGAAACCCTGCCGCTCTTTGTCGCCACCGGGCCCAACGTCCGTATCACAGGCCTCCGCTTCCAGGGACCGGACACCCTCAGGCGCACCGAGCAGATGAGGCAACTCCATGCCGAAGGACGCTACTACAGCATCCCCAACTCCCGCGCCATCCAGACCGAATATCCCAACCTCGAAGTCGATAACTGCGAACTCTGGGGTTGGAGCCACGGCGCGATCTTCCTGCGTGCCGGCTCAACGGACAACCACATCCATCACAACTATTTTCACCACAACCAGCGCCAGGGCCTGGGCTACGGCGTGGTAATGGACCAATCTACCGCCTTGATTGAGGCCAATTTGTTCGACTGGTGCCGCCACCACATTGCAGGCACTGGCAGACCCGGCACCAGCTATGAAGCCCGTTACAACCTGATCCTGGAAAACGCCAACAGCCACAGCTTTGACATGCACGGCGGCCGAGACCGCGGTGACGACACACACATCGCTGGCGATCTTATATTAATCCACCACAACACCTTTCACGCCACCAGTGTACCCGCCGTAGTCATTCGCGGCATCCCCCAGGAAAGTGCTGAAATCTACAACAACTGGTTTCTACATACCTTTCCTGCTGACGCCATAAAACAGAACAACGCCGTGGGAAACATGCGTCACTACACAAACCAGTACACGCCTAATCGCGTTCTGAAAGACTGAGCACTGGCGAGCGAGCCACCGCAAGACCCGTCTGCCACTCCCTCCCTCTCATACCCGCATAGACCATGTAGTAGCGGTTGTCAATCTCAATCACCTGAGGCGTTAGTATCCCATCGCAATCCCATGCGTCGGGATCTGGCGAAGGCGAAAAAATTGGATTGTACGGATTGGGTTCAAAGGTGCGAAAATCGCGCGTTCGCACATGTCCAATCCGCCAGGCCTCGCCATCGGACCCCCCGTAAAAGAGATGGAAATACTGTGGACCCTTAAAAATCTCAGCCTCTCGGACACCACAACTATCCCACATTTCTCCGCTACCCTTAAAAATGGGATTCGCGGGATCTTTGGTAACGGCTGCAGGATCGCTGGTCGGTGCAGTCGCGTGACATAAGGTCGGCGGATCTGCCGACTCCCCCGTATAAATGATATGTATGGTATCATCCACCACCGCAACCGAGGGATGCGACGAACCCTGCCGCTCGTGCGTGGTGTCTGAGGCAATCACAGGCGTCTGGCAAACGCGCGTCCACTTGCCAAAATCGCCGTCTCCCACCAATAGGCCCGTCTGCTTTGGCGGCTTTTGTCGTCGTCCCAAATAATAAACATAAAACCTGCCATCGGCGGGATTCCAAAAAGGAAAAGGATATTCGATAGTATAATCGTCAAACCCCTCACTCGAAGGCAAAAGCACGGGATTGCGCGGATCGTGCGCGATCTTTGCGGGATCATTTACCGGAGCCGTGCTATGCATCAAAATCCAATAGTTGCCCTCTTTTCTTCTCCCCCACAAATAGTGAACCGTATCATCCATCACAAATGCATGGGCGGCGGCGGCCCACTCTGGCGGCTCGCAGGCAATGATAGGGTTAACATCCTCAAGCCGCTCGAAACCCGCAAAAACCTCAAATGGAATGGCGTCGTTCTCAGTAAAACCTGTTCTCATCAGTCCTCCTTTTCGCACGCTATCTACACTTGTAAACACCAGTCGTAAGGTCCGGGACCCGTATGGCAAATCATCTCCGCGATTTGCTGGCGCATAGCTGTAATGCGCGGTTGATATTTGGAAAGCTGCGCGAGATTTTGCATTTCGCCCGGATCTGTTTCCAAATCGTACAACTCGTCGATATCAAAGCGATTGCGAATATACTTCCAGCGACCATCGAGATTCATCACATGCGCGGCAAACTGCTCTCTTTCTGTTGAACCCCAATAAATAGCTTCCTGGCTGGCGATCTCGGCGAAAATGGGTTGCGGTTTGGGTTGCCGACCATTCAGAATCGCGTCTGCAACAGAACGACCATCAATTTTTTCGGGCAGCGCCTCGTTTGCCAGATCGAGCAAAGTCGGCATCAAATCAACACCGGCAAGTGGCGTCGTCACACGCAATCCCGCCGGTAGAGTACGCGGCCACGAGAGCAAGCAGGGAACTCTGACCGAGGCCTCGTACATAAGACACTTTTCTGTACAGCCATGATCGCCGAGCAATTCGCCGTGGTCGCTCATAAAAACCACAAGTGTATCATCGCGCATATTCTGTTCTTCGAGAACATCGATCAAACGGCCAACCTGCGCGTCAATATGAGTGATCAGGGCGTAATAATACGCAATCATCTCGCGGAATTGCCGATCTGTCACCGTATTGGGCATGCGAAATTTTGTACGGTTCTGAAAATGCGGTTTACCTTCAAGAGGATCTCGCAGAGAATCCGGCAAGGGCATTTGATCTATCGGATAGTGCTTGAGCAATTCTGGCGGGATAACGATGAGGGGATGCGGGTCCTTGACACTCACAAAAAGAAAAAACGGATCGTCTTCTTGTTGGCGCAAAAAATCAATCGCGCGGTCAACTGTCCAGGTCGTACGCTGCTGTCTCGGATCTGTAAGTGTCGTAAAAGCCAGTATATTTCCGTACTGAGTGACAGCTTCCTTATCGCTGTAGAGATTGGGTACCCCCTCGCGTTCAAAATAATCGAAAAGGGGATCTGTATATTCGTCGCCGAGATATCGATAGGTCTGCCAGAAATCCTCAAACCCGTGCTGTGGAGCATGATCATCACCCAGATGCCAGGGACCGACCATGCCGCAGCGATATCCCGCGCGTTTCAAGACATCGCCCATTGTAACACGGTCCTGCGGCAGATAACACCCCCAGTCTTTTCCTCGTTGTGGCCCGTAATTTCGCAATTGCAGATGGGCATGGGGATAGCATCCGGTCAACCAACTCGCCCGAGCAGGCGAACAAACAGGAGAAGCGCAATAGGCATTTTCAAAACACACGCCCCCCTCGGACAGACGATCCAGATGGGGCGTTTGAACAACAGAACTGCCCGCAAAACCAGCCGCATCCCAGCGCATTTGGTCGCACATCACAAGCACAATATTGGGACGAGGCTTTGCCATTGGGATGCCTTTTATTACTCACAGCAGAAAAATTTTAGTGATCCGGATAAAACAAGTACCATCGGGAGAACAGGCGCAATTTACAGAGCCACAGCAAGTGCGTCAAGTAATCGGTCGAGAGGGGATACATTTTATACTTGTTTTTTGCAGCGATTTGGGCTTTTCATGAATAAACCATCACATTTATGCCTAGATGCCGAGAGGCAAACAGGTACACCACGGTCAAGGAGGTTGCCATGGACCGGGAAACGATGACGAATGAAGAGAATTACGCCTTTGATTTAACGGGTTATTTGCATGTGCCGGGGGTTCTAACCCGTCCCGAAATCGCGCGGTTAAACGATGCGATTGATCGGGCCGGATCGCTCGAGGGCATGCTCGGCTGGGAAGGCGATTTGCGCGAGCCATTCCGCGATTTGCTGATCCATCCCCAACTCGTGTGGTATCTGAATCAAATTGTGGGACACGGTTTCAGGCTCGACCGCACACCTGAAATACTGTGCGACGAAACCTGTGACACCTCTGCGCCGCTGGAGGGCGGCAATGAGCCACGAGATCCCGCGCTGTCATATTATCACCAGAACGATCGAAGATTTTGTGAAGGTGTGCGCGTAATCTGGGCACTCTCTGATGCCAAAGCCAGCGACGGCGGATTTGTATTTGTACCGTGTACCCACAAATCAAATGTAGAAACGCCAGAAGATATATTGACCGGTGTAGATGACTCGGATTATCTTTTTCAACCCGCACTAAAAGCGGGCGATTTGCTCATCGTCGGTCTGAGCGTCGTACAGGGCATGCGTCCGTGGCAAGGCGAGGGACCGCAACGCTTGCTATCCTACGAATATGTAGGCCGCGGTGTGATCCGTTCTGCGGGACCTGCACCTGAATCGGAAAAGATGCCAGTATCCGACTTGATTGAGGAACTAACACCTGAACAGGGTGCATCGCTCTATCGCCCCGGATATCGCAATACCACGCCACCACCGACTTTGAAAACAGATGGCGAGACAATCACATTGGACGAATCTCGCGAGATTTTTCACCCATCTTTCCTGATGAAAAATCCAAACTCGGGCATTGACGAAAAAGAATTTTACTTTTGGGACTTGAACGGGTACCTGGTGCTGCGCGGGGTCATGGACGAAGAATGGCTGGCACAAGCCAATGCCACCATTGACAAGTTTGAGGATCAAATCGTCGTTGGTGAAGAACTCGCACAAGGATCAAAAACCCTTGCGGGCACTGGCAGACCCCTGTTGGGTGGATTGACCCAGTTGCCCAGCCCCTATTGCGACCCATTCCGGCGAATGCTCGCCCACCCGGTCGTTGAACATCGGCTAAACTGGATGGGAGCCAGTGGTGGTCGCACGGGTGGAGGAACGGCATTTTGCTCGGTCAAAGGCACATCGGGCCATTCCCAGCATGGCTCCAATGAGCCGCTCAATCCAACCCGGGGATATATTTATCAAAATGGACGCAGTTATTGCGAAGCCGTAACCGTAACCTGGCAGTTGCGCGATGTAACCGAAGCCGATGGTGGGTTTGCATGCGTGCCGGGATCGCACAAAGCGTATTATCCTACCCCCCCGGGTGTGCGCTCCTGCGATGACCACATGGGATTGGTAAAACACATAGGGGTGAAAGCGGGCGATGTGCTCTTCTTCATGGATGGCAGCACCTCACATGGCACATTCGCGTGGAAAAGCGACATCTCGCGGCGAGGGATTTTGCACAAATACTCATCGCGCAATTTCAATCGCAGCGGAGGAGAATTGTCCCATCCAGAAAAACGGTGGGGCGATCTCGTCTCGGGCATGACCGATGAACAGATGGCAGTCATGCGCGGTCCCGACCGCGATGTGTTCACAAAGAACGTGCCCAGATTGGAAATTGCCGACGGTTCAGTCGTCGCGTCTTATGAACGAGGCGGTGCATTGTACAGCAAGGACGCGCCAAAGGGTCCAGTGGCAAAAAAATAATACAAACTAAAAGGAGACTGACATGGACCGGGAAACAATGACAAACGAAGAGAATTACGCCTTTGATTTAACGGGCTATTTGCATATACCGGGGGTCCTGACCCGTCCCGAAATCGCGCGGTTGAACGATGCGATTGATCGGGCTGGATCGCTTGAGGGCATGCTCGGCTGGGAAGGCGATTTGCGCGAGCCATTCCGCGATTTATTGATCCATCCCCAACTCGTGTGGTATCTGAACCAAATTGTCGGACACGGTTTCAGACTCGACCGCGCACCTGAAATACTGTGCGACGAAACCTGTGACACCTCTGCCCCACTGGCAGGAGGCAATGAGCCGAGAGATCCCGCCCTGGCATATTATTATCAGAACGGTCGAAGATTTTGCGAAGGCGTGCGCGTAATCTGGGCACTCTCGGACGTAAAAGCTGGCGATGGCGGGTTTGCATTTGTACAGTGTACCCACAAGTCAAATGTAGAAACGCCAGAAGATATATTAACCGGCGAGGATGACTCGGATTATCTTTTTCAACCCGAACTAAAAGCGGGCGATCTGCTCATCGTCGGCTTGAGCGTCGTACAGGGCATGCGCCCCTGGCATGGCGAGGGACTTCAGCGCTTATTGTCCTACGAATACGTAGGACGCGGTGTGATACGTTCTGCGGGACCTGCACCTGAATCGAAAAAAATGCCAGTATCCGACTCGATGACGGGAATGACTCCTGAACAGAGCGCATCGCTGTATCGCCCAGGGTATTGGGATACAACGCCGCCACCCACATTAAAAACAGATGGCGAGACAATTGCATTGGACGAATCTCGCGAGATTTTTCACCCATCTTTCCTGATGAAAAATCCAAATTCGGGCATTGACGAAAAAGAGTTTTACTTTTGGGACTTGAACGGGTACCTGGTGCTACGTGGGGTCATGGATGAAGAATGGCTGGCACAGGCCAACGCCGCCATTGACAAATTTGAGGACCGAATCGTCGTTGGCGAAGAACTCGCACGCGGGTCAAAAAGCCTCGCAGGCACGGGCAGACCCCTGTTGAATGGGCTGACTCAATTGCCCAGTCCCTATTGCGACCCATTCCGACGAATGCTCGCCCATCCGGCAGTTGAACATCGGCTGAACTGGATGGGTGCCAGTGGTGGTCGCACGGGCGGAGGAACGGCATTTTGCGCGGTCAAAGGCACATCGGGCCATTCTCTACACGACTCCAATGAGCCGCTCAATCCAGGGCGAGGATATATCTATCAAAATGGCCGAAGCTATTGCGAAGCCGTAACCGTAACCTGGCAATTGCGCGATGTGACCGAAGCCGACGGGGGATTTGCGTGCGTGCCGGGATCGCACAAAGCGTATTATTCACTCCCCCCGGGCGTGCGCACCTGCGATGATCACATGGGATTGGTAAAACACGTAGAGATGAAAGCAGGCGACGTGCTCTTCTTCATGGACGGCGGCACCACACATGGCACATTGGCGTGGAAAAGCGACATCTCGCGACGGGGGATTTTGCACAAATACTCATCGCGCAACTTCAATCGCAGTGGCGGAGAATTGACCCATCCAGAAAAACGGTGGGGCGACCTCGTCTCGGGCATGACCGATGAACAGATGGCAGTCATGCGCGGTCCCGACCGCGATGTGTTCGACAAGAACGTGCCCAGGTTAGAAATTGCCGACGGTTCAGTCGTCTCGTCTTACGAGCGAGGCAGTACATTGTACAGCAAGGAGGCGCCAAAGGGTCCAGTGGCAAAAAAATAATGCAAAGTGCCACATAATGGGCGTACCTCTTGACAGTTTTGGTCATGCAGTCTATTTTTGAAAGGTGAGGGGACTGGAGACTGGTGAGTTAGGTGGTCCTCTTACGTTTTACCTTTTACCTCTCACCTTTTGAATGGAGGCTCTAAATGGGCATAAATGTGGGTTTTGTGGGTGCTGGAGGACGTGCGAGGTCGCACATGCGCGCGTTAGCCAATATAGAAGATGTTGAGATCGTCGCAATTTGTGACATAAAAGAAGAAACCGCACAAAGCGCAACTTCAGAATTTGGTGGCACGGCTTATACCGACTATCGCGTGATGCTGGACAGTGAAAATTTGACCGCGATGTATGTGGTCGTGCCGACATTTGCACATTACGATGCAGAGATTTTGGCGGCGCAACAGGGCGTACACATGTTATTGGAAAAACCCGTAGTGCCCTCAATGGAAAAGGGATTGGAAATTCTGGAAGCCGTTCAAAAATCGGGTGTACTGACATCGGTAGGCTATCAACAGCGATATACGGGCTGGGCAAAACAGGGGCGTGAATTTTTGAAAGACAAGACCGTCGCCATGGCCCTGGCCTATCGATGGGGCGGATTGCCTGGCACGCCGTGGTGGCGCGTGATGGCGCAGTCGGGTGGGCAGATCGTCGAACAGACCACGCATCAGATCGACTTATTGCGTTACCTCGTGGGCGATGTTGCAGAAGTACACGCATATTACGCCACCCGCGCATTGAACGACGTCGAAAATCTCGATATCCCCGATGTATATGCCCTATCGCTCAAATTTGAAAATGGTGCTGTGGGCACGCTGAGTTCCACATGCGTTCTCCGAAATGGCGGTGGCTCAAATGGCATCGATATCATCATGCGCGATATGCGAGCGACCGTGGGCGGAAATGGTGTAACTGTATTTCCAGGCGATGCGGCTGAAGTCGGCGAAACGCACGAATCGGAAGATATTGACGAAGTATTTATGGCCGCAATTCGCGCGGGAGATGGATCGGGAATATTATCTGACTTTGAAGACGGTTTGCGCAGCCTCGATATTTCGCTCGCCGCAAACAAATCTGCTGAAACGGGTCAACCAGAGCGAACTTATTTTTCGCAAAATCGTTGAAGAATAAGGCCCCACCCAACCCCTGACCGGGGACTGGGGACTGGTTCTTCCTGCCCTAACCCCCAGCCTCCAGCCCCTTGATGGGTTGCAGGGATGGGCGGACAAACCACTCAATTCACAATGGAAGGACTATGTTCAAAAGAAACAGGAAAAAGAAGCGGAAACGAAGTGCGTTGCGAGAATTTGGAATCGCCATATTTTTAGCCATTTTGATCCGGGGAACGCTGGTACAAGCGTACCACATCCCCTCGGGATCGATGGAAAATACGCTATTAGAAGGCGATTACGTACTGGGCGATAAACTGACCTTCGGCACGCAAATACCCGACCGCGTCCCCATACTGAATACCAAATTGCCCTCATTTCGCGTACCGGGATTTTCGACCCCTCAACCAGGGGATCTGGTAATTTTTGAATTCCCCCGGGATGAGTCGCGCGATTTTATCAAACGGTGTATTGCCGTTGAAGGGCAAACAGTCGAAATAAAAAACAAAATTGTATATGTAGATGGAACGCGATTTGAGAATCCCGAAGGTGTTAAACACGAAGACCCCAGAGTAGAACACAAACAGCATAGCCCTCGCGACAACTACGGACCGAACACAGTGCCGCCGGGACACATTTTTGTGATGGGAGACAACCGAGACAGCAGTTACGACAGCCGGTTTTGGGGGATGGTGCCCATGGAAAAAGTAAAAGCACACCCATTATTTATTTATTATTCCTGGGATAGCGAAAAGCCTCTGTGGAATATTTTTCAAAAAATCCGTTGGGGCAGGCTGGGTTTGGTGGAGTAACCGTATAAAAATGGTATTTATAAGGCCCGATGAGATATCGGGCCTTTTTTTACAGGCAAAACTCAGAAAACAACCACAGATGAACACAGATGAACACAGATGTGAAAGACCAATAGCCGGGGCACCCCTCGTTTTGTGTCTCCTATTAGCTGTCTTTTGTCTCATCGGGCAAAGTAAAGCGGCGGAAGTAGTATTGCTTTATACAGGAGACACACAGAGCTTCCTGGAAGTGTGTGGCTGCGCGGACAATCAGCTCGGCGGCATTGCGCGGCGCGCAACAATGGTAAATGACATAAAGCGATCGTATCCCAATGCCCTGTTATTAGATGCTGGCGGTTTATTTGCAGGCGATACCGTATTGGACCAATTGCGTTGCAAAATACATTTGAAAGCCATGAAAGCCATGCATTACGACGCGGTCAATGTCGGTGTGGGAGAATTGCGGTTTGGACAAGCGTTCTTTGAGACCATGCGCGATTCGGGTGGCGTCCCTTTTATAAGTGCAAACTTGAAGATAAATGGCGTACAAATGGGGGCGCCCGTGAAAATTTTGAATGCAGGTGATGTGCGCGTAGGTATCATAGGTGTGGCGGGTGAACGAGAGATTGAAGTACACGGTATGGAAATGGGGGCAAATACCTCACATATAAATATACCCGATGGTATAGATGTTAAACTCGATGGCATCCAGGAAGTGGTCGCATCTGTGCGTCAAAAGACCGATCTCATAGTTGTATTGAGCGATTTGGATCGAGAGGCGGAACGCGACCTCGTACAAAATATCGCCGATATAGATATTGTGATCAGCGCGCGGTCAACTGAAACAACCCATCGGGTTGGCAATACCCTATTGCTGGGCATTCAGCCTCAGGGCAAGGCAATTGGGCAAGCGATATTGACCGTAGAAAATAGACAGGTGACAGCAGAACAAATCACCTCCGTATTGCTCTCAGAATCCATTGGCGAAGACCGCACAGTGAAACGACTCGTGGATGAATTCTACAATCTGGTTCAAAAAAATTCGGCATTGCAGCAGACGGCGCGACCGAGATTTGCGGGTTTTGTCCTGGAAGATCAGGTGCGTCAGGGCACCAATAGATATGTGGGGGTAGAGACGTGTAGTGGATGCCATGCTGCCGAGGTTGCAGACTGGGAACAGTCACATCATGCGAATGCATTTAATCGCTTGTTGCAAAAACAAAAACACTATCAGCCCGACTGTGTAACGTGTCATACCACGGGATTTGGATATCCCACGGGATTCCGAATTGGCAAAGATGTCAAACGACTTACAAATGTGCAGTGTGAAGTGTGCCACGGGCCGGGAGAACAACACGCGCGGCGCCCCGAAGTCCGCAATATTCGCCGCACGCCATCTCCCGACTTGTGCCAGCGCTGTCACGATGCAAATCAGACGCCCGACTTTGACACCCGATTTGCCGATATGCTGGCAGAAGTGAATCACAAAGGACACGGTTCTTCTCACGCAATAACCAAATCGGAAGAGCACGAGGATACGGGACAGAGCCAAAATGATCGTCCCCTCGTCGAGCTATTTGTGATGGCAGATTGTCCCTATGGCATCCGTGCAGAACAAACCCTTGCCCCTTTGTTTCACAAATTGAGGGATCAAATCGACTTTCATCTGTATTTTATCGCAGATGAAGCGAGCGCAAAGGATGTCGCGTCGCCTCCCCCTGCCGCACGCACGACACGAACAACACAGCCTGGATGTCAGGCGACCACCTCGACGGGATCGGGCCGATTTCGCAGTTTGCACGGCGATAGAGAAATAGCCGAAGGCATTCGGCAAACCGTGGTAATGTCGCTGTATCCCAATCGGTTCTGGGATTACATTTTATGTCGCAATAAATCGGGCATTGCAACCGATTGGCGGGTTTGTGCAACACAGGTGAACATGGACGCGGACAAAATCGCCGAATTGTCCGAAAGCGATGCGGGTGAAACGCTATTTGCCGAAAATATACGCCGAGCCAATCTGCTGGGGATCAATGCATCGCCCACATTGCGCGTAAATGGGCGCGATGTCAGAACCTCTTCTCATGAGGTGTCGCAGTTCATCTGTCGCAATAACAAAAATTTGCCCTTTTGCGCCGATGTTCCCGAGTGCCTGAGCGATCGGGATTGTGTACATCCGGGCAAAGTTGGCCTGTGCTTAAACGGCGGAACGCCCAACGCGCAATGCGAAGTGCGCGATCCCATCTCTTTTCAAACGACCATTCTCAACGACGCGACCTGTGAAGTATGTGATACCTATTCGTTTATTCGATCTACACTATCACTCTTTCCCGGTGCTGAGTTCGAAACCGTAGATGTGAACAGCGAGATGGGACAGAACCTGATTGCGCATTATAGACTGGATCGGGTGCCAGCTTATGTGCTGAACAATGAGTTTGAGAAAACAGCCCATTTTAATCGGTTTGCACACCTGATGCAGCGCGTTGGCGATCATTTTGTGCCAACCGTGCTATTGACACCAATTGCACGAGTTTTTCAAGGCCAGAATATAGATGGTATGGACCTGTTTATGGATGTTAGTGTGTCTCCAGCACTACAAATAGCAGAACGGCTCTTGCAATGGGTCAAAAAAGTCCAGGCTCCTGAGCGCTTACGCCTGCATTTTGTAGGCAATGACAAACAAAACGCGCTATTTCGGCAGGCACAACAAACCGCTCCAGAGCGGATAATTGACGCCCTGTTATGCCACAAACAAAAAGCTACTTCTGACACATCTTCTGTGGAAAACTGCTTAAAACAGACGGGCATTGGCGTCAGCAAAAAAGACAACAGTGCAGAAATACACGCCACTGCTCGAGCACTCGGCATAATACCGACGAGATCGCCGACTGTGGTAATCGACGGGCGTTTTGTGGTGCAGGCCGAGGGTCTGAAGCAGATAGAAGCGATATTTTATCGCCTGCATCCGGAATTGCTCCAACGCGATAGGAACACAGCCACACCATCTGGCGTCAAATAAAGTACTTGTCCATTTTCGCGATTAATCAGTGAGGAGACTGCTATGATATGCGCCCGAATATTTTGCGCTTTTGCGCTGTGTAGCCTGTTGGTAACTTCTGGGTGTAAACCAATCCCCACAGAGCCTCAAACTACTTTAGACGGGCTCGTTTATACCAACAACGACTGGGGATTTCGAGTCAGTCGTCCCAACGACCAGTGGGGTATCGATGTCGCAACCCTTACGTCCCAAAGAGATCCCAACAATGGTTTATCACCCGTAACCGTACGCATTCTCAGTCCTCAGTTTACGCGTGAACTTCGTCCACAAATGCACTTGTATCCACAAGCATTACCAGCCAGATTCACCACAATGACACTGGATCAGCTCGTTCAGGCGTTTGAAGATGAGTATCTAATGCGAGAATTTGATCAATATCGCGTTATTGGTGAAAAACAGCGCATCCGACTCAGGGTGGGCGAGGCGATGCAGTGGCAATTCCGCTATTCTCAACTGGAACGATCCAACCGAAATTATCCCGGCACCCAATTTCTGGTAGCCATAGCCATCCACAATCAGGTAGGGTATTACATGATCGGCAATGGCAGCCGGGATGTAGGCTATCCGCTAACCGAATATGAGCAAATTGTGGCGAGTTTGGAGTTTCGTTGACTTACTCAGGTATGAATGCCTATCACTTCAAAAAACAAAAGCCCTGGAGATTGAATTCTCCAGGGCTTTTTCATTCACATTATACTCTTACGGTGATGCGGCATCAGTTTGAAATTTGAGATGCTTTTCAAAAAATTGAACAGACATTTCAATGAGCGATGCTGTGCTATCTTGCGTGGCATTGCCAAAGCCGTGACCGGCATTGACAACCTTGTAAAGCGTAACATCCAAACCCGCTTTTTGCATCGCAGCATAGAGCAACTCACTCTGGTTATACGGAACCGACAGATCTTTTTCTCCGTGCAGGATGAGCATGGGCGGATCGTTCTTGCTGACATAAGTAATGGGATTGGCCGCAGCGACTTTCTCCACATTTTCCTGGATGGGACCACCAATGAGCATGGACTCGGGCGAATCGGCTGCGTCGTGATCAATTCGACCCTCAAAATCATTCATACGCAAAAAATCTGTAGGCCCAAACCAGTTGCATACCACCTGTACCCGGCTCGAATACTGACTGTGATCATCCGTTTCAAATACATTTTCATCATGCGTTAAACCCATCAGCGCCACGAGATGCCCCCCAGCAGAGGAACCCCACGCGCCAATGCGGTCGGGGTCGAGATTGTATTTTTTTGCATTTGCTCTCACCCATCGCACGGCTGTTTTGCAGTCTTCGATTTGCGCTGGAAAAAGGGCTTCGCCGCTGAGCCGATATTCCACAGCAACAACGGCAAATCCGCGTGTAGTCATATTGCGCGCCCGTCCGCCATTGCCTTTGCCCCCCCCACGCCACGCACCTCCGTGAACCCATATCACCACGGGCACAGGGGATGATGTATCGGGCGGAAGATAGAGATCGAGGGGAAGCTCTCTTTCCCCAACCCGTCCGTAGATCAAGTCTCGGTGGACAGTTACACCTTCTGGAATCTGCACGGTATTCCTCCGTGGGTTGTTGCGATAAAAAATATCTTCCTCAAGCGTGACAAAGCCATCGTTATCTGTGTCAATTCTCTCAAACAGACGGCGCATTTGTTCGGGAAATTCCTCCCGAGACAATTTGCCGTCTTTATTTTTGTCATTGCGCGCCAAAAAACGATCCGGCGCGCTTTTGCGATAAAAAATATCTTCTTCGAGTGTGACAAAGCCATCTTTATCTGTATCAATTTGCTCAAACAGGCGCCGCCGTTGTTGGGGAAATTCCTCCCGAGACAATTTGCCGTCTTTATTTTTGTCATTGCGCTCAAAATATCGCTCCGCCGCGCGCTGGTAGCGGCTTTCAGCTTGCTCCTGAGCAAACAGAGGTGGTGCGATCAACAGGATGATCGCGAGAATTTTCCAAGCGAGGTATGAAGGCGAGTAATTCGAGCATGACTGCGCCAGCAATTTATAGGTCATATTAAGCCTCCTGGTACGCAAAGTGGTGATTGCCTTTTGACATTCTTAATATATGCAAGAGCACAGCTTCTCAAAAGCCATTTAGACCGCGCTATTAGCAATAGATTTTTTATGGCATGTCGCCCCCGGTCTGCATATATTGGGCAGCGATTGAGCTGGCAAAAACATCAACAATGAAAGGGAATGATCATGCTGAGAATTGCTATCCTGGCACCGCCACAAGCCAATCAGCGGTGGACACTCATGAAACAATGCGGAGTCGAAGGCGCGGTTGGAGGCATAACATTGCGCCCAAAATCAGATGCAGAGCCAGAAGAACAGCCCTGGAGTTACACATCGCTGGCACAGGCAAAAGCCGCTTACGAAGCGGCAGGAATACCTTTTGAGGTCATTGAATCGCGACCGCCCATGGAAAAGATAAAACTGGGATTACCCGGACGGGATGAGGAAATTGAGGTAGTCTGTGAACTGCTCCGGAACATGGGCAAACTCGAAATCCCCGTGTGGTGTTATGCGTGGATGCCCATTCTGGGCGTCATGCGCACATCCCGATCCATTTCCTCGCGGGGTGGCGCGCATGTAAGCGGATTCGATCTCAATGCACTGGAATCGCAAGGCGATCTAGCCGAGCGTCCCATACGCAATATTGACGGCATCTCAATAGCCGAACAAGAGATCTCCGCGGAAACCGTGACAGAGGAGCAACAGTGGGCTAATCTGAAATATTTTCTCGAACGCGTCGTCCCCGTGGCAGAAGAAGCCAACGTCAAACTGGCCCTGCATCCCGACGATCCACCACTATCGCCCATCCGAGGCATTGCGCGCATTATGAGCAGCGTTGAAAACTACCAAAAACTCGTTGACCTCGTACCGAGCCCGATGAATGGCATTGGGCTTTGCCAAGGCAATTTTACACTGATGACAGACGATTTGCCCTCGGTCATCCGGCATTTTGGCGAACAGAAAAAAATCCATTTCTTACACATCCGGGATGTCGTCGGCCAACCCGATAAATTTGAAGAAACATTTCACGACGATGGCAAAACAGACCTCGTCGAATGTTTGCGGGCGTATCGAGACACTGGATTTGACGGCGTGTGCCGTCCAGACCACTATCCGAAAATGGGGGACGATCAATTTGGCGACGAACAAGGCATCGCGCGACTATTTGCCGTCGGATATTTGATGGGCTTGCGAGAAGCGGTTTATGCAGAATGATCCGCAGATGGACGCAGATGGACGCAGATGAATACAGATGAATACAGATGAAAAATGGACAAAAGTAGTTTACTGGCAATGGCGGTGAGGGGAATCCTGTTCATCCTTTCATCACTGGATAGAACCATTCCAGTGCAAGCTCTGAAAATCCTGATCTGGAGTTGATATGGCAGAAAAAAATATTCAAATTCGATTGGCTGCGCGTCCAGTCGGATATCCCAAAACATCCGATTTCTCAATTGAGGAATCGCCCATTCCCGAACCCGGCGAAGGAGAACTGCTCTTAAAAACGCAGTATCTCTCCGTAGATCCCTACATGCGCGGGCGCATCAATGATCGGAAATCCTACGCGCCAAATGTAGAAATTGGTGCGGTTATGATTGGGCGAAGTGTAAGCGAAGTAATCGCATCCAACCATCCTGAATTCCAGCCCGGAGATATTGTCTGGTCCGATCACGGATGGCAGGCTTACGGGATTTCATCAGCGCAAGGTCTCCGGAAAATAGATCCCACGCTGGGACCTGTTTCAACTGCACTCGGCATTCTCGGCATGCCGGGATTGACAGCCTATTTTGGCTTACTGGAAGTCGGCAAACCAAAAGCTGGCGAGACCGTCGTGGTTTCGGCAGCCGCCGGTGCCGTGGGATCGCTGGTCGGGCAAATTGCCAAAATCAAAGGATGCCGCGCCATTGGCATAGCTGGCAGCGATGAAAAAGTGGGATACATCATCGATGGCCTCGGTTTTGATGGCGCGTTCAATTACAAAACCACAGCGGATTATCGCGCCGAATTGCAACGCTTATGCCCCAATGGCGTCGATGTGTATTTTGACAATGTGGGCGGAAGCATTACCGATACGGTTTTTTCCCTTATGAACATGTGGGGGCGAATTTCCGTTTGCGGACAAATATCACAATACAACCTCATCGAACCGGAAATGGGGCCTCGAATAATGGCCGGCTTTATTGGCAAGCGGTTGCACATGCAGGGATTTTTGGTGGGCGATTTCGCTGATCAACATGCCGAGGGATTGCAACAGATGTCGGCCTGGCTAAAGGAAGGCCGGCTCAATTACCGGGAAGATATTGTCGAGGGATTGGAAAACGCACCCCGTGCATTTATCGGCATGCTGCGAGGTGATAATATTGGCAAGCGGCTGGTGAAATGTGATGGGAATTGATATGGCACAAAATGTATCGCGGAGAGATTTCATAGGAGCAGTTGGCAGCACGGCTGTGGGATTGTCGATGATGAGCAAAGCTACCGCAGAGCCAAAACCCAATCTGCTATTCATCTTAACAGACCAACAGCGGCGAGACGGCGTGAGATGTTATGGAAAAAGGGGCATTATAACCCCCAATCTGGATCGGTTGGCATCGGACGGAATGCGATTCGACAGAGCTTATGCCGCACAACCCGTCTGCGCGCCAAATCGCGGCACAATTTTCTCGGGCCTTTATCCACACAATCACGGCGTGCTCGAAAACACATGGGATATAGATCCAGAAATACCGCTTTTTCCCGATTTCCTCAAAGCTGTGGGATATCGGTGTGCCTACTTTGGCAAATGGCATCTGGGAGACCCCGCCCGAGACGCCTGGGAGACAATGCCCACATATCCCCGCGACGGACGGGGACAAGGGCATTACTACACAATTGGCGAGAAAAAAATGTATCAAACGGATGTGCTGGCACAAGACGCCATTGACTTTATTCGCAAAGAGGACACACGTCCATTCTGCGCTTATGTATCCTATTATCCTCCCCATCCACCTTACTCCGTCCCCGAACAATACGAAGCCCTTTATCAGGATCTCTACCCCAATGACGAAAAACGGCGCAAATACTACGCAATGTGTACAGCGATTGACGATGCAGTTGGCGACCTGTTGAAAACACTCGATGACAAAGGAATTGCAGAAAATACCCTCGTTGTCTTTACCTCCGAACACGGTCACCTCTTTGACCACCGGTGGAATGACCACAGCAAACGCCTCTGTTATGACATTGTCTCACGCATCCCTCTGCTCATGCGATTCCCCGCGGCAATTGCCAGCGGCGGAATCGGCGAAACCCTCATCAGTTCGGTCGATTTGATACCGACAATCCTCGGCCTCCTGGGATATGCAGTCTCCGAGGGCCTCGATGGTATAGACCTCAGCGATTCAATCCGACAGGGTGGCAAAACAGGACGCGAGGCACTCGTCATAGTAAATACGCCATTTATCGATAAAAAAGGCGAAGGCCCCAATCAGCCCGAACTCGATAAAGGAGAAGAGCGGTGTGTGGTATCAGACGATTGGAAACTGATTTTGTCAACCGTTAGAAAACCCGAACTGTATCACTTGCCCAGCGACCCGGGTGAACGGCAAAACCGCTGGCAAGAGATGGCAAGATCTAAAACCGTCGCAAATTTGAAAACCCACCTGCAAGCCTGGTCAAACAAAACAAGAGATAAACTCGCACCAGGCTTATTGGCGAAAATATGAATAATTAACGGGAGTAGATTTTATGGAATATGTCAACTTTGGCTCTGCAGGTGTAAAAGTAAGTCGGCTGGCACTCGGTCTGGGATTTCGCGGACAGGCAGACGAGGCGGAAGGTCAAAGGATCATTGAGCGAGCGATAGATCTGGGCATCAACCTCATCGACTGCGCCAATACCTATGGGCCAGGAGATGATCGCACGCATATCGGACGTTCAGAGGTCGTATTGGGCAAAGCTCTGAAGGGCAAACGCGATGATGTAGTAATTACCTCGAAAGTATTTAGCCGCATCGGTGCAGGACCAAATGATCAGGGACTATCCCGCTACCACATCATGCGGGAAGTGGAGCGTTCTCTAAACCGATTGGACATTGATTGTATCGACGTATATCTCGTACACAACTTCGATGAATCGACACCGATTGAAGAAACCGCACGCGCATTGGACGACCTGGTGCATCAGGGCAAAGTGCGCTATATCGGATGTTGCAATCACTCGGCCTGGCAAGCGTGCAAAGCACTCTGGATTCAACACACATTGAATCTGGTACCGTATATGTGCATGCAAAATCCATACAATTTGCTACATCGCGCATTGGAGCGGGAAATTTTCCCCTTTGTCCAAAGCGAGGGTCTGGGAATAATGGTTTACAGCCCATTAGCCGTGGGGATGTTGAGCGGATTTTACAAACCCGACGCGCCTCCACCCGAAGGTTCGCTGTGGGCAAAACGCCGAAAGGACCAATACGAAACCATGATGGCAGGCAGAGAAGGAAAAGTGCTAACAATCCTCTTTGATATCGCAAAGGAACTGGGCAAAACGCCGGGACAGGTCGCCCTATCATGGGTCCTGTCGCATCCCGAAGTAACCGTGGCAATTACAGGTGGGGACACCATCGCACATTTAGAGGACAATATCGGAGGCGTGGGATGGGTTCTGGATCCCGTATTGCGAGACAAGTTGGACACCGTTTCCGTAAATCTCGAATCTGGACGATAGGTTTGCATTGGGAATGATCATAATAAGAACATTCTGGCTGCATCTGCTATTGGCGGTTGTCGCGCTGGCATTGTGGGACACACCCGTGATAAAACCCTTTCGCGTATTTGTGGTGTGGATACACGAAATGGGCCATGCGAGCATGGCAATTGCAACAGGTGGAGAAGTAGAGGAACTGCGCGTGCGGTGGAATGAATCGGGACATGTGATCAGCCGAGGGGGAATATTTCCACTCATCAGTTCAGCGGGTTATGTGGGATCTGCCATTCTCGGTGCATTGCTGATTTACACGGGCCGATGCCTGGGCACGCAAAGAATATTGCTCGGACTGATCGGCCTTCTACAAATTGGAATGGCTGCACTGTACACACCCTTTGGGACACTCGATTTCTGGTTTGGTGCGATCTGCGGTCTCGTATTGATTGTCGTAACAATTCGGTTTGGTCGCTTCTCCCATGTATTGGCAACGTGGATCGGTATTGTCCTGTGTTTGTACAGCTTGTACGATTTTCGCACGGATTTATGGATGCAGACAGAGCGCACCGATGCGGGGATATTGGCGCGGTATTTCGGCATAGAGATACTGGCATATCCCATTGCATTTGTTTGGGCAGCTATTTCGATTTATGTCATGTTCAGGGCGATGCGGGGGTTAATCCGGACACAAAATGGCGCGGTGGCATCATCTGACCAGCCCGAGGAATATTATACACAAACAACACAAGGAGAGACGCAATGAGCGAACAAGTACTGCTGGCAAAATTGACGCGACGCGAGTTTCGGGAAGCACTGGAACGCGGAGAATTTCAAACGGCGATTATACCGGTGGGAAGCAACGAGCAGCATTTAGAGCACCTGGCAATGGAACACGACACCGCCTCGTCAACCCATGTCGCGGTGGAGGCAGCCAAACGATTATATCCCCAGGTAATTGTCAACGTGCCGATGGCAGTAGGCATCTCCGAACACCACATGGTACACAAAGGAACTGTGACAGCCAAACCCGGGTCGTGGTTGGCCGTATTATTCGACGCAGTCGAAAGCCTGGTGCGCCATGGCGTAAAAAATGTCATTGTGCTAAATGGTCACGGCGGCAATGTAGCGCCCTTGCGGGGCATATTTGGTCAATGGCGGTTGTTTTTCAAGATCGACCGCCCCGACGTAAATCTGCAGTGGACTTCTTATTGGGATCTCATGTCAAAAGACGTGGCCGAACAAAACTTAAAAACAAAAAGCTATCCGGGACACGCACAGGAATTTGAAACGGCATTCGCGCTGGCACTGTGGCCCGAAAACGTGCGCCACGATGCAATGCAAGATCAAACAGACAAGGAACCTCTGGAAGCCACCGCAGAAGCCGGTGCAGCACTCGTCGAAGATGCGATCACACAGGTAACGGCATTTACGCAGGCATTTATCGACGGCGATCATCGCGGAGAAAATGTCGAACATCATCCATGATGCAATCGTCACACGCTGTCGTATTTATTGCACTGGCCACGGCATTTTCCTTGCTGGGCGACCAGATGCTGTACTCCGTGCTGCCAACGCATTATGCCAAAATTGGACTGCTGCCTTATCAGGTCGGCATCATTCTCTCGGTAAATCGCTGGGTACGCCTGATAACGAACACCCTGGCTGAAAAAATGTGTCAGCGCTATAATCTGACGGCTTTGATGACAGGCTCCCTGATTCTCGGAGCCGTATTGACCGCGGTTTACGGCGTTGTCACCTCTTTTCCCATCTTGCTTATCGCGCGCATGCTCTGGGGACTATCCTGGTCATTTATACGCCAGATTGGTTTGATGACCGTCGTAGATACCACGCCGCCATCTATGATCGGTCAGAGGATGGGATTTTACAACGGCGTATCGCGTCTGGGATCGTTGGGAGGCAATTTTTTAGGCGGGCTGGCTCACGACATCATTGGATTTACACTCACACTCTTTTTATTCGCCATCATCTCGTTGACAGGAACACCCCTGGGATGGTTAGCTCGACGCGCCGTTTTACATGGAAATCGAGAAAAAGAAAGTGCTGAGGACGCGGGCTGGGTCCCAAAATTAATGATTTGTGGATTTGTGATCGGGTGCGTTGGGCCGGGCATTTTAATGTCCACCCTGGGAGTAGTCCTCGTCGAAACCGTGGGCACATCCCTGAACCTGTTGGGCATGGTCATTGGCGTAGCCACATTAAACGGCCTGTTGCTATCTTCACGGTGGATTGCCGACGCGATCGGCGCCCCTTTTCTGGGCCATATCAGTGATCGGCTGGGACGAAAGATGAGTGGGACCATTTATTTTGGCATCGGGATGTTGGCTCTGTTCTCGGCGTCAATCACATCCAATATGGGATTGTTGATCTTGTGCGTGGTGATATTTTTTTTATGTGGTGTTGGCGCAACGGTAATAATGCACGCCGAGGCGGGAATGCGCGGTTCGCGTTCAGTTGCCGGATACGTAACAGCATCTGACCTCGGCTCTGCAACAGGTCCCATGCTCGGATGGATGACGCAGCAGGTACATTTGCCGTCGGACTGGATTTTTCTCATTGGCGGTGGAATATATGCCATCGGCGCACTGGTAATTACATTCGAAAAATAAGAGCGGATCGCTCACGCCACAAGCCCCCATAACCCCTTCCGATCATCGGACCAATCCTCCCACCCCTCAATCACGTACTTAAGCGCCTCCACATCTCGCTTGCGACCACCGCTCGGAAAATAATTCCACGCCATCGCACGCCTTGGCCCCGCCGCCGTCTTCACACCCGTCGCATGCCAGCAACTCGGCGTCCACACCAGCGTCCATCGGGGATCCAGAATCACTTCTACCTCGCGGGGATGTGAGGCAAATAACAACTCGGGCATCTCATCGTACTGTCCGGTGGCAATTTCGATTTGTCGCAATTCTTCTTCGACTTCCTCGCGCGATCTGACATGGGTCCCGGGCAATACGCGCAACGGCGCATTGGATGGGTCGTGTCGATCCAATGCCGTACGCATAGACACCTGCCGTACATCGGGACCCCCATCCGCGTGCCAGTGGACTTGTTGGCGCAAACGCCCATCTGCCGACACAACCTTCGACGCATCTCCCAACCCACACGCGCCCACATGCACATCTTCACACCCCAAAATGCGCCGCGCCATACCCACAAATTCCGGGCGCTCCACCGCCTGCAACAACGGCTCGCCCACCATAAAAAACTGGCAAGCCCCCCGGTTAAAACCCTCTGCCCACCCGACCTGTAACCACTCCGGTTCAACCGCGCGCTGGCGTTGATCAATCTCGAACATAGCATCATCGTCCAGCGGATTTGGAACAAAAAAGAACCCATTGCGATGAAAATGTTCAATCTGATAATCTGTCATATCTATCTCAGTCCGCCACCTTTACAACGCGCTTCCCAACATTACCACCCCGCATCATATCGATAAATGCCTCGGGTGCATTCTCCAACCCCTCCCAGATATCTTCCCGGTATTTAATCCGCCCTTCATTGACCCAAACGGCCATCTGTTTGAGAGCTTCGGCGTGCTGATCTTCAAAGTCAAAAACCAGAAAACCGCGCATCGTCAATCTTTGTGAAATAAAGTACCACATCATCCGCGGCCCCTGTTCTGGAGCAGTCAAATTGTATTGCGATATTTGCCCGCAAACGGAAATGCGACCACGCACATTCATCAGGGGAAATGCCGCATCGGAAACCGCGCCCCCCACATTGTCGAAGAATACATCAATACCATCGGGACACTGGCGTTGCAACTCGGCACTGTAATCATCGACCTCCTTGTAATTAAAAGCAGCGTCAAAACCCAACTCATCGACCACATGGGCGATCTTTTCATCTGATCCCGCCACACCCACAACGCGACACCCCACGATCTTGGCAATTTGTCCCACAATTGATCCCACAGCACCAGCAGCACCCGTCACCAGCACAGTCTCGCCTTCTTTGGGCTGCCCAACTTCCAACAATCCAAAATACGCCGTAAGTCCCGGCATGCCCAACACTCCCAAAGCCGTTGACACAGGTGCGAGGTCTGGATTGACCTTGCGCAAATTCGATCCCTTAGACACGCCATAAGCCTGCCATCCGATTTGCGCCTGAACAATATCGCCAACTTCAAAATCGGGATCATTCGACGCGATCACCTCACCCACCGTACCGCCCACCATCACATCGCCAATTTGCACATTTGCCGCATACGATGCCCGATCATTCATCCGCCCACGCATATAGGGATCAACCGACATAAACAGCGTTCTCGACAACACTTCGCCTTCGCCCGGTTCTGGAATAGGCGTTTCAACAAGCTTAAAATCCTCCGGTACGGGAAATCCTTCAGGACGTGCGGCCAGCGTAATCTGACGATTCATTTTTTCCTCCAATAAGTTTGTCATCACCCAACTACCTCTTTTATATTACAATCCATCGCCCCAAAACACAACTGGTTTGATACGGATTCGTCTGGACAAACACCACAGACTCATATAAATTGTTGTCCTCTATTGCCCTTCTGATCCTTGGAAATGGAACTTTATTCTTCGTTGAAAATTTAAAGAATACCTGACTGATCAAAATTGTTTATTAAACGGGAGACGCATGAACCTCGTCCAGATTAGATTTGGAAATACACTAAGTGGTCAAATTTATCAGGCGCGCCAGGCGCAGCGCGAATTTCAAAAAAGACTATCTGCCCAGCCCTGCGATGTCCAGATAGAAACGCGCTCAAAAAACCCTTCTGCTGACTTGAAGTTGCCCTACTGGCCGAACATGATGCGCGCGAGCCTGTCAAATCTCATACTCTTCATCGCCGTTGTTTTTCTCTATCCCGAATACCATCCCACCGTACATCTGACGCAATCCGTTCCTCAAGTTCTCAGAGTTGATATTCCAGAAACCAGTCAAATAAAGCGCCCGCCACCGCCCCCACGCCCTCAAGTGCCACTGGCCGTTGAAGGCGACGAGATACCCGAGGATGTGACAATTGAATCAACGGAATTGGACCTCGACAAAATATTTATCCCCAATTTGGCGACCACAAAGGGGATAGACTTAGACGAACCACTGGACTATACTGAGATTGACTACAAACCACATCCAAGTCGAATTGTCGTGCCGGAATATCCCGCTGAAGCGCGAAAAAAGGGCCTCGAAGGCAAAGCCATGGTCAAAGTACTGGTTGACAAGGTAGGCAACGTAGAAGACGTCCAGTTTGTACACGGCCCGGAAATTTTCAAAGAAGCGGCATTAGAGGCAGCGCGGCAATATCGATTTCGCCCCGGCAAACATCAGGGAGAACGCCGCAAAGTCTGGATGTTTATGCCGATAGAATTTTCGCTGAAGCGACAATAGAGGCACGATTTCGCCCCGGCAAACACCAGGGAGAACGCCGCAAAGTCTGAATGTTTATGCCGATAGAATTTTCGTTGGATTAGCTCCCTCCTCCCATCCTCTCTTATACCCACAGCCCTTCAGAGCACGGTACTCGTCGAAGCCCATTGTACGCGCAGACATCAAACCGCTTCTAAGGAGAAAAAATGTCCGATTGGAAAACCCGTCCCTGGGACGGCAGCCCTGTCTCTTATCCCGACCCCGCCATTGAAATTCTGGACACGCGCTTTGAAAAATACGCCATAGGCAACGCCGCGGTCGAACGTCTCTGTACTGGCTTGCGCTGGGGCGAAGGCCCGGTGTGGTTTGGAGACGCGCGTTGTGTGCTCTTCAGCGACATCCCCAACAATCGCATCATGCGCTGGAACGAAAGCGATGGCAGCCTCAGCGTCTATCGTCAACCTTCCAATTATTGCAATGGTCACACCCGCGACCGAACAGGTCGTCTGATTACCTGTGAACACGGCACGCGGCGCGTCACACGCACCGAATACGACGGAACCATCACCGTCCTCATCGACAGCTTTGAGGGCAAACCTCTCAACGCCCCCAACGACGTCACCTCGCATTCCGATGGCAGTATATGGTTCACCGATCCAGGATACGGCATCATGCTCGACTACGAAGGCCACATTGCCGATGCCGAACTGCCCACCAACGTCTATCGCCTCGATCCCAACACTGGAAATGCCACAGTCGTTGCCGACGATTTTGTGCGCCCCAACGGGCTGTGTTTCTCACCCGACGAAAAAATTCTCTACATCACCGATACCGGGTCCTCTCATGGACTGGGAGGTCCCGCACATATTCGCGCTTTTGATGTGGAAAATGACCACCTCAAAAACAGTCGCATCTTTGCCGACATGGCACCCGGATTTGCCGATGGCATTCGCTGCGACATTGACGGCAACCTGTGGAGCAGTTCGGGCTGGGGTAACCCCGAAGATAACGGCGTCAAAATATTCGCGCCCAATGGTGACCTCATTGGCAAAATTCACCTGCCCGAAGTGTGTTCCAACCTCTGCTTTGGCGGACAAAAGAAAAACCGCCTCTTCATGACAGGCGGCATGTGTTTGTACTCAGTGTACCTCGAAGCCAAAGGCGCGCAGAAGCCGTAATCTATAAAAAATAAAAAGGATAACATCGATGTCACAAAAAACAAAAATCTGGCCCTTGAGTGTTTTGCTCGTTCTGTTGATTTTATTTTTTAATGTCTGGATGTGGAACAACGACGCCCTAATCCTGGGACTGCCGATCAATCTGCTTTACCACATCGGCCTGTGCGTCCTGACCACACTCTCTATGCTCGTAATAGTGCGCCTGGCCTGGCCTCATCATTTAGATGTGGAGGATGCGGAATGATTATTGCGGTTGTCGCAATTTATCTGGGGCTGGTTATAGTGGTCGGCTCTCTGGGACATCGTCTGTTTCGCAATACTGCAGAAGATTACTTTGTCGCAAGCCGAAGCATTGGTCCTGTAGTTCTGCTGATGACACTGCTGGGCACCAATCTAACGGCATTTACAATGCTGGGGGCATCCGGAGAAGCCTATCGCCTGGGAATTGTCGTTTTCGGCCTGATGGGCGCGAGTTCGTCCATCCTGATTCCATTTCTCTTTTATTATCTCGGCACAAAAAGCTGGTGGTTGGGCAAACGATTTTCCTATGTCACCCAAATCCAAATGATCCGAGATCGCTATACCTCGCCGGCATTGGGAACGCTCTTATTTGTCGTAGTGGTATTGTTGATGCTACCCTACATCCTGATAGGAGTCAAAGGCGGAGGCGATGCACTCGCGGCAATCACGCGCGGTGAATGGCCGAGTTGGGCAGGCAGTTTGCTCGTATGTGGCGTAACATTTTTGTACGTAACCTATGGCGGGATGCGAAGTACAGCCTGGGCAAATACCTTTCAAACAACGGTATTTATGCTCGTGGGCATCGTTGCCTATCTCGTCATTATGGATCAATACGGTGGGATCGGCGAGGCTATGGCAACGCTGCGCGATACACACCCAGAATTTGTGGTTTTTGGCAGCGGCTCTTATACCGTATTCAAAATGCTCTCCTATCTCCTGCTACCCATCAGTGTCGCGGCATTTCCCCATATTTATGGCCATTGGCTCTCTGCTCGAACTGCCCGGTCATTTCAAACGCCCATTGTATTCTACCCCCTGTGTATCGCCGCTGTGTGGGTACCCAGCGTCACCCTCGGAATGGTCGGTCGCATCGATTTCACGGCACCACTGAGTGGCCCTATACTGATTGAATTAATACTGGCACATACGGGCGGCGTACTGGCGGGGTGCCTGGCAGCAGGTGTTTTTGCTGCAATTATGTCTTCGCTCGACTCTCAAACCCTTGCCCTGGGCGCGATGTTTACCGAAGATATTGTGCGATTTTACGGTTTTGACAATCAGTTATCCGAAAAACAGCAAGTCTTATTCGGACGCCTATTTGTCGCTGCATTCCTCGTACTGGCCTTTGTCGCATCGCTATTTACAACGCGGTCAATTTTTGAACTCGGCGCATGGTCACTCACGGGTTTCGCGGGATTGGTGCCCATATTCGTCGGCGCACTATATTGGAAACGCAGCACAAAGCAGGGCGCAACTGCGGCAATCCTGAGTGTAATTGGTCTATGGTTATTTTTTTATGCAGATTCCCTGAACGCAGAAGGCGCGTACAGCATTGGTGGAACCGGCTTGATCCCCGCTGGCATTATCGTCCCTGTTTCCGCGCTCATTCTCATCCTCGTATCTTTCGCCACCAAGCCACCTCGTGATGCAGATCGATTTTTTTGAATTAGAGGTATAGCACGCCCCTATACCCGCTCGTCCAACGCGCAACAGGACATTTCTCTATAGAGATGTCCTGTTAATTTTTTTACTCAACAAATGGTCCCTCCTCTTGGAGCCGCTTTTGAACGCGCTCAAAGTCGGGAGATTCGCCTCTGACGAGGCGTTCGCAATGGATACCGCGCAATGCGCCTTCTTCAAAGCCAGTAAGATTTGTAACATTGGGTTCGCCACGGGTATAATACTTGCGTCCATAAGGCAGGTGGAGCACGCCAATGACATCGAGTTTGGGAATATGTTCGCGTTGGGCGGCCAGCTTGAGCTTTTCCTCATCGACCTCAACACCAAGCCCCGCGCCCTCGGGCACGCGGCAAAAGCCCTCGGTCGGCAGCAGTTGCGACGTGGTAATATCGTCTTCGTATTGATCATCAAGGGTAATAATATGCGCGGTTGCTGTGGGCAAGACCGCAGCCTGATGCAACGTAAAAGCCTTCATCAGGGTATTGCCCGATTGCTGAAGAAGCGTCTGGATATTGGCCTGACCGTATGCAAATCCCTTTCGCATAGTATCGCCAATGCGACCGCCAATCATATAAATATCAGCAGTGCCGTGCAGGACTTCCTGCATGCCGCCGAGTTGGGGATTGTGCATGATAAGCGGCAGTTGCGTTTTTTGTCTCAATGTGCGCCAGCCATCAATATCGGCCCAGGGCAGCGGGTCTTCAATAAAACCGACCACCGGATAATTGCGTTCGAGTTCGGCAACAATGGGAAGCACAACACCCATCGTGCGGTTGTGGTTAAAATCCCAGTGGAGCTTAAAGCCCTCTGGCGCGACCTCGGCAGCGGCTCGCGTTTGTTCAATAACATCATATCGTGCGTCGGAGTGCATCTTGAAAATGTGATACCCCTGATCGACAGCGCGCTGGATTTCTCCGGCAAATACTTCGGGCGAGCAAGGTCGCGTCCATGCCGCCGCAGGCACGGCATCTCTCACCTTTTGCCCCAAGAGCTTATAGGCAGGCACTTCGAGGTACTTGCCCATGACATCGTAGAGCGCCATCCCAAGAGCCATATTGAAATTATTGTGCAAAAAATCAAAGGGATTGCGGCCGATCAACGGCTCGATTTCCTCAGACGCAATCGCAGAGCGGTCTTCGTAATCGCCATAGCCAATCAGCCCATTATCCGTATGGATTTTGACCACCACATGCTGATCGATATCATACATGCGCGTGCGCCCGTGGTGGTTGTCGTAGCGTTTTGCCAAAGGCATCGCAATGGGAATGACTTCAATATCGGTGATTTTCATCTTAGCCTCCTATATGGAAAAAATTGATAGTCCATAATGAATGCAAGAGAATTTACTGTCAAGTACTTACCCGCCGCCCTATCTTGATTGCTTGAATCTCTTTGGGTGATGATGTATGTTAGATAGGTAAGGGGCCTGGGACCGGGCTGACCACTAACCACTGAGGTAAACAATGCACCTGATTGCCAAGACAGCAGACGATTTTCGCCAGCTTTGGAATGGCGAGCGAAATTTTCTTATCCATGCTGCGTTGTTCAAATTTGAAATGCCACTCATCCCCGCCGAAGAAGTCATAGATATCTTGCGGCGCGATTCCGAAGCGCGCATTCAATTTTTAGATGATAGCTTGAGCGATGCAGAGCAAAATAATCTGGTCGAAAAGTTCAAGTCTGTACCCATAGAAAAAGCCGTCGAAATGCCGATTAGTCTGGCGCATTTTCATCTGCAAAACTTTTATGGCGCGGGACAATTTCTCGAACACTTTCAAGAATGTGTGATGATTCCCTGGCGCACCTTCCTGTCTCAACTCGGATTTACGTGGCAAAGATGTTATCCCATTATATTTATCTCTGGAAAAGGGTGCAGTTCGACCTATCATGCAGATTCTTCGCATGTACTCGCGTGGCAAGTTTATGGGGAAAAACATTTCCACGGGTTTTTAGAACCTGAAAAACGCGAACCTGTTCAAAAACTCGTGGAAGATCGAACAGGCGTTACGCGCATTGATATCCCCCAAATAGATCCAGCAGATATTTTGACCTATGACATGCAACCCGGCGATTTGCTGTGGAACCAGTTATTAACCCCCCACTGGGTTGATGCGGGTGAAGATGAAGTCGCCATGAGCTTTAATATTTCTCATGGTGGAGTCGCCTATCGCGGTGAATTTTGCCCAAACGAACAGGTGTTGCGCCAACACTGGGAAAAAAATCCAAAAAATGCGTGGCTGGTTGATGTGAGGTACTGACCGTGATTTCTTTTGTGATTTTTATGCCTTCTGTGGCTATTTCAACTGGATAACCCATGCGCGTTTTTGCCATTTCTGATTTGCACATCGATTACAGGGAAAACCATCGGTGGGTGCAGCGGCTTTCCAATTGCGATTTTACCGATGATGTGGTGATTGTGGCCGGAGATGTAACTGACCGCGCCGACCCGATGCGCGATACCCTGTGCGGACTGAAGCAAAAATTTGCACGCGTTTTTTTTGTACCGGGCAATCACGATTTGTGGGTGAGGCCCAATGAGCGATGCGACTCGTTGGAGAAATTCCACGCGCTTATGGCTTTGTGCAACGTGTTGGACATAGAAACCTCGTGGGCGCAATTGTCGGGTGTACAAATTGTACCGCTTTTGTCGTGGTATGAAAAACCCGAAGAAAGTACCGACAGTTTGTACGTGCCTCAGGAAAGAGAAGACGCAGCCTTGCACATGTGGGCGGACAACCGTCTGATTCGCTGGACCGAGGGTGAGCGATCCATTGCGCGCTATATGCTCGCCCAAAATACCGCGCCTGTTCAGGGCGATGGGCCAGTCATTACCTTTAGCCACTTTTTGCCCAGACGGGAGTTGATCTTTGGCAGGTCCCATTCCGCTCCCCGCCCGCGCCCATTGACGAGCGCGTCGAATTTCAATTTCAGTCGGGTGGCTGGCACAAGGGCCTTAGATCGCCTATTGCGAAAACTCGGTTCATCGATTCACATATACGGCCATCAGCATCGCAATCGATGTCGAGAAATCGAGGGTGTGACGTATATTTCTCATTGTCTGGGCTATCAGCGCGAAAGACAATTGGGAGTGGTATGCGGGCTGGACGAGGGGCCTCGGTTGGTGTGGGAAACCTGATCTTTGATATGGAGGGCACGATGAATCTAACCATGCAGAGGCAGTCCTTATTGTGGGATGACAGTGAACACACGGTTTGGGAAACAATAACAGAACGAGTCTATTGGCCCCCCGAGCAAACAGTCCTGTTATTATGCGATGTATGGAATAACCACTGGTGTCGCGGTGCAGTCGAGCGATTAGAAGCAATGATTCCCCGCATGCACGCCGTAGTACAAAGCGCGAGGAAGCACGGTGTGACCATTATTCACGCACCCTCAAACACACTCGATGTTTATGCCAATACGCCTGCGCGGAGACGGGTATTGGATGTCCCTTCTGTTGAGCCGCCTGAAAATTTAGATCTCGCTGATCCCCCACTGCCAATCGACGATTCGGATGGCGGGTCAGACACGGGTGAAGACCCTAAAAAAATCAACACGCAGGTCTGGACGCGGCAACACGCGGGGATAGATATTGACCAGGAACGGGATATTATTTCCGATCAGGGACAAGAAATTTACAGTTATATGCAGCATCGGGAAATCGACAAAATGCTCATCATGGGTGTGCATACCAACATGTGCGTGTTGCATCGCACGTTTGCAATCAAACAAATGACACGCTGGGGCATCCAGGTCGCGCTAATTCGAGATTTGACCGATGCGATGTACAACCCCGCAAAGCCGCCTTATGTGAGCCATGAAGCGGGCACGCAACTGGTAATCTCGTTTATCGAAAAATTCTGGTGTCCAACGATTTTAAGCAATGATCTGCTATGAGGTATGCGATGATTAAACGGCCCAATATTGTATTTATAACAACAGACCATTTACGGTATGATACGCTGGGATACACAGGGGATCGCGTCATACAAACGCCCGCGATTGACGCCCTATCTGAAAGGAGCACGCGATTTTCAAACTGCTTTGTGCAAAACCCCGTGTGTTCACCGTCGCGTGCGACATTCATGACCGGGCGTTATCCCAAAAACCACGGCGTAAAATGGAACGGTTCGAAGCTCAACGAAAATGAAATTACAATGGTAGAAGCGTTCAAAAACCAGGGCTACACAACCGCCAGCGTGGGCAAACACGGCATTGGACAGCAGCGTTTCCGACAAATACTCGACCACATGGACGCCGTGGGAATACGGCGGGGATGGAAAGAGCGCGCAGATGGAAATTATACAGTCACCGATCCCAATCCATTTGAACAATATGTTCGCGATCGAGGCTACGAATATAAAACGGGATACGCCCTGCCCAATTTTCGCAAAAACCTCGGCGCCGTACCATCCGATCTCCCCGAAGATTGCCACATCGATGCCTATGTGGGAATGAAAAGCATTGAATACCTGGAAGGTCTGGATACGAGCAATCCCTTTTTCTTATGGGTAGGATTCTACGGGCCGCACCATCCCTATGTCCCTTCAGGACGCTTTGCAAATATGTACGATCCCAATGCGATGCCACCCTTTCAGCGCACGGAAAACGACATTGCAAAAAAACCGCCCGAATACAGTTTGTATTTCAAAGCAGAACACCACAAATATCGCGGATTTGACCAGGCTCCCGATGAGACATTTCGCAAGATGAAGGCGGCGTATTACGGCATGGTATCGCAAATTGACCATCAGGTGGGCCTGATCGTCGAGACATTAGAAAAAAAAGGCGTGGCGGATGAGACCATCGTAATCTTTCTATCGGACCACGGTGAATTTTTAGGCGATCACGGTATTCCGGCCAAAGCGCCATTTCTCCTCGACTGCATGTTACATATACCGTGTTTTATTGCCGTGCCCGGTCGTGCCAGCAGCGACTGCGACGCCCTGACCGAAACCGTGGATCTATTTCCCACAATCGCGCAGCTATCGGGTTTTGACGCGCCCGAATGCGTGCAGGGCCTGGATTTATCGCCGCTGATGAACGGTGAACAATCGAAAATACGAGACGTAATTTTTGCCGAAGCAGTCGATAAACGCTGCATACGCACGCGAGAGTGGAAATATATTCACTACCCGGCAAAAAATTACGGCGAGTTGTATAATCTAATCGACGATCCCTTTGAACTAAACAATTTATACGACGCCCAACCGGAAAAAAGGGAAGAAATGAAGCGGACTTTTTACGCCCACATGGATGCAACCGAAGATTTCATCCATCCGAAATACGATCGCTTTACCGCCAAACAGGGTGAGCCTGTAACGCATTATATGACCTGGTGATGAGTGCATGGAGATAGCAGATTGGTTCTTGATCGGGGCGGCGTGTATAACATCGATGATCGCGGCTGTTGGCGGCGTTGGTGGCGGCGTTGTCCTCATTGCGATTATGCCGGGTTTCCTCCCCGCAGCAGCGATTATCCCGGTTCACGGACTGGTGCAAATCGCCAGCAATTTGAGCCGCGCGCTCATTGGCCTCAAGCATACCGAATGGCGTCTTGTAGGGCAATACGCAATCGGAACAGTGATTGGCGCCGCATTGGGTTCTCGTTTTATTGCCGACTTAGAATGGGAAGTCATGCCCCTCTTTTTGGGCATTTTTATTTTAATCATTACGTGGATGCCCAAATTTTCCCGCGCGCCCGATTTACCCGCAAAATTCACACTTCTGGGTGCTTTTCAAACCGCTTTGTCCTTGTTTTTGGGTGTAAGTGGTCCGCTCAATATGCCATTTCTCCTGCGAGAAAACCTGCTCCGAGATCGCACGGTAATCACGCATTCGGTTCAGATGGCATCGAGCCATGCGATGAAAATTTTGACATTTGGGTTTTTGGGATTTGTCTTTGCGCCGTATTGGAAATTGGTCGTTGGCATGATCGCCTCGGCATCTCTTGGGTCTTATCTGGGAACCCTGATTCGCGGGCGCGTGCCCGAGCACCATTTTCGCGTAATTTTAAGGTGGCTGGTAACACTGCTCGCCGTACGCATGGTTTTGTACGTTCTATTTTCAACCTCATAATCAAAAGAGGATCAACAATGAGTGATGTTTTTTGCTGGGGCATTATCGGCCCCGGAAGTATTGCACACAAGTTCGCCACGGGATTGCGCGCCCTCGACGATGCACAACTCGTCGCCGTGGGATCGCGCAGTCAGGATCGCGCCGACGCCTTTGCCGACACGTATGATGTACCCAATCGCCACGCATCTTATGAAGCACTCGCCGAAGATCCAGAAGTCGATGCAGTTTATGTGGCAACGCCCCACCCCTTTCACAAAGAGAACAGTATCTTATGCCTGAAAGCGGGCAAGCCCGTGTTGTGTGAAAAACCATTTACAATCAACCAATATGAAGCCAGAGAAGTCATCGAAGTTGCCCGCAGCGAAGGCGTGTTTTTGATGGAAGCCATGTGGACTCGATTCTTGCCCATCACCAAACAGGTAAAAGCGTGGGTCGCAGACGGCGCAATTGGCGAGGTGCGAATGTTATACGCCGATTTTGGATTTCGCGCTCGCCTCAATCCCAAAGGTCGCTTATTCGATCTCGCACTCGGCGGCGGCGGGCTGCTCGATATCGGAATCTACCCCATCTCTTATGCATCCCTGATCTTCGACACACAACCCGCCACCATTTCGAGCCAGGCGCATATTGGCGAAACCGGAGTAGATGAACAGGCAGCTATGGTATTTGGCTACGACAAAGGACAACTCGCATTGATCTCATGCGGTGTGCGAATCAAAACGCCACACGAGGCAAAAATCCTGGGCACGGATGGCATGATCACAGTACCGAAGTTTTGGGACGGACGCACTGCAACCCTGTCCGCTGGCGACAAAGAGGAAGTCGTAACACTGGAATGCGCTGGCAATGGATACGAGTGTGAAGCTGCCGAAGTGGCGCGCTGCGTGCGAGAAGGCAAGCTGGAAAGCGATCTCATGTCACACGACGATACGCTTGCCAATATGCAGACACTGGACGCGATTCGAGAGCAATGGGGATTGAAATATCCGATGGAAAGGGAATAATATCATGCCAATGGAATACGGCACAATTGAAGGAATGAACAAAAAAATTTCGCGCATTTTGCAAGGTACAATGATGTTGCGCGAAGATCACCTGCAAGAATCATTTGACCTGTTAGACGGCGTGTGGGCACTCGGCGTCAACGGATTTGACGGAGCATATATTTACGGTGGCGGGCAGTGCGAACGCGTTCTGGGCCAATGGCTCGACGAGCGCGGTCTGCACGACGAAGCCGTCATCTTGACAAAAGGCGCACATCATACTGGGAAGAAAAATAAAGTCACGCCAGTTGATATTACATCAGATCTGGCCACTTCATTGGAGCGTTGCCGAACGAATTTTATCGACATCTACGTATTGCACCGCGACGATCCCAATGTCGCAGTTGGCCCCATAGTAGAGATACTAAACGAACACAAAGCAGCGGGCCGAATCGGGCTATTTGGCGGATCAAACTGGACAGTGCCGCGCATACAGGAAGCCAATGAATACGCATATAAGCACAATCTGGAGCCATTCACCGTGAGCAGCCCCAATTACAGCCTTGCAGAACAGGTGAAAGAACCCTGGAGAGGCTGTATCAGCATCAGTGGGCCTGACAACGAGGCGGACCGCGCGTGGTATGCAGAACAAAACATGCCCCTGTTTACCTGGTCGAGTCTCGCACAGGGATTTTTCTCTGGCAGATTTACGCGCGAAACATTTGAAGACTACAAAGCAAATCTACCGGGTTCCTGTGTCGAAGCCTATTGTTACGAACAAAATTTCAAACGCCTGGACCGCGCGGGAGAACTGGCAAAAGAAAAAGGGCTAACCGTGCCACAAATCGCGCTGGCATTCAACCTGAATCAGCCCCTGAATCTCTTCTCATTAATCGGCGTATTCCATCCCGATGAATGCAAGGCCAATATCGAGGCTCTCAACTTGAAACTCACACAGGAAGAACTCGATTGGCTGGACTTAAAAAGCGAATAGACGAATAGATTCGCATGAAAAATAACAAAGGCCGATGGACATTGCTCATCGGCCTTTTTATTAAACTGATATATTGTGTACTACCTCAAATCTTCTGTCGCATCCAACCGCGCTTGACTTCGGGCTGTCTGCGAAATCCCTTTTGCGGTTTGGTACCCGTTGCCCCCATAGCCTGTTGCCGCTTGTGATGACCTTCCCACTGGCGTTGTGCGCGCTGACCGTCACTTGAAGACAGCCACGCATCCAATTTCTCTTCAGATACGCCTTTTTCCGTCACAATGCCCCCCTTTTGAAATGCCTGCCGCCTGCGCTTGCTTTCGCCCCGCGAGCATCCCAATTTTCGGGCCATGTGTTTGTCGTCTTCGCCAGCAGCCAAAAGATCTGCAAAGGTGCGAAAAAATGTTTCTGGATCGTCAATCTGAAGATGAGCCATGGGAGCCTCCTGATCTTTTCTAACGTAACGTATCTAAAAATTGAGACAAATACGAGTAAAATTTGTTTCGAAAAACTATCTCATCCGCGACTCCGACATCCACATATCGGGATTATTGCCGAGTTTATCTTTAACCCCTTCTGTGATCTCAGATAAGCGTTGCAGAATGTCTTCTGACAATGTGAGATCAACCGAAGGAAGATTCCATTGCACTTCATCGGGATTTCTCGCGCCCACCAGAAGCGATGTAATGCCGGGTTGTTGTAGTGCCCAGGCAAGGGCAAGCTCTGCCATTGCAATACCTGCTTCATCGGCAACAACGCGAATTTTTTGCAGCGCGTCAAACACTTCGGCCTCGCAGCCTTCTTCACCATGTCTGGCCCTGGGACGATCATCCGAAAACAGGCGGGTTCGCGCCAGACCATCTGGCACATCATCCGCAGAGGCATAACGTCCGGTAAGCAACCCCTGCATCAGTGGGCTATAGCATATCAGGCCAATGTTGTTCTCCAAACACATCGGTTGAATCTCGCGTTCAATAACGCGCCAGAGCAAGCTATAGGACAACTGATTGGTGACAATATCGGCAACAGTGAGCAAGTCGCCCAGATCGCCGCAGGCAAAATTGCAAACACCAACAGCCCGAATTTTTCCCTGATCGCGGAGACGCTGAAGCGCACTTGCTGTTTCTGCGATGGGAATATTGTGGTTGGGCCAGTGAATTTGGTACAAATCGATATAATCGGTTTGCAGACTTTTCAGGCTTTGTTCACATGCTTTGGGCAAATCATCGGAGGAAAGATGACCGCCGCCAACTTTGGTGGCGACCACCGCATCTTGCCGCCGACCTTTGAGCCCCTGCCCCAGCACGCGCTCGGACTTACCATAGCCTTCCGCCGTATCGAAAAAGGTAATACCCGCATCGAGCGCGGCATGCACCGTAGCGATAGACACATCGTCGTCTTGCTCGCCCCAGACATCACCACCAGCAAAAGGCCAGCACCCCAGAGCAATAACAGAGACATCGATATCCGTACCGGGAAGTTTGGTGTATTTCACGATTCCCTCCTACCGATACCAGGTGCCTTCTAAATAACGCGCTGAGAGACGGCGAGACAATTCGCGCCGTACCTCTGGCTTCTGTTCGGCAATATTGTGTTCTTCCGTGGGATCTGCAATCAGATCGTAGAGTTCGGTTACATCGTTGTAGTTCTCCACCAATTTGTACTCCCGCGTACGGATACACCTGAAATTTTGTATGCCACTCACGGTTTCCGTGCGGTGTTCCTCTGCTTCTCCGCGAAGCACCGCGCCAATTGATCGCGCATCGATATCCGAAAGCGGAGGCACGCCAGCAAGATCACATATCGTTGGATTCATGTCAATGAGTTCAACGAGAGCATCAGAGACGCGACCACCTTCAATACCGGGTCCCGCAACAATGAGAGGAACGTGTACCGATGCTTCGTAAGGCACACTTTTGGTGTACAAACCGTGATCGCCCAGCATTTCTCCGTGATCACTGGAAAAGATGACATACGTATTATCGGTCATCCCCCGCCGTTCCACAGCCGCGAGCATCTCGCCGATCTGATCGTCAATAACTTCAATTGCCGCGCAATATTGCCGTCGAGTCTCCGCGATTTTTTCGGGAGTCATATCTTTGATGCGATCTTTTAAGTAAGCTGGTTTACCCGGCAAATTTGCAGGCGTGGCGGGTGGCATCTCCGCACCGCGGTACTTCTCACCGTATTCGGCTGGCGGATCAAAAGGATCGTGAGGCCCCACAAAGCTCACAAATAAATGCCAGGGAAAATCCCCGGGAATATTCTCAATCCACTCGACAGATCGCTGCCCAATATACACATCCTCAAAAGCTTCGGTGGGCAAAACCGAATCGTGACAGGAAGCGTGATAGCCCTCTTTGGAGCGACGGGTATAATCATCGACAAAAGCACCGAGCAACCCTTTTTCCTCCAAAAAGTGGTTATAAGGCCCCTGCGGTGTTTTGGAATGCCCGGCGTGCATTTTGCCCTCGCATTCGACCGGATGGGTAAAGCCCCACATATACGTAGCTGGTCTATCGCCATCGCGTCCATTATACCCGTCGGGTTTGGCCAGATCGAGCTTGCCTACACACCCCACGTAATAATTGTAATCGCGCAATTGCTGGTAATAAGTCGGTTGGCTGCGAGGCAAGAAGCAATTGTTCCCAACGCAACCGAGGCGCGAGGGCTGCATGCCAGAAGCCAGAGCAATGCGCGAAGGCGCGCAAACAGGGCAATTTGTCGTACATTGGGTAAAATGCACCCCCTGATTTGCCAGGCGGTCAATATTGGGCGTGCGAACAAAATCAGCACCTGCACAGCCCATATAATCAAAACGATGCTGGTCGTCCATGATAAAGAGGATATTGGGTCGATCTGTCTGCGGCATATTTTGTCTCCATAGTGTGAGGTTGTATTGCAGGTCAATCCTGCGCGTCTAACAAATCTCTCGTAGCAATCAAAATACCGTCTTCATCGGCATAGAGATAGTCGCCCGGAAGAAAGGTGACACCGGCAAAAGCAAGAGGCGTATCCTGCCGGCCATTCCCCTCTTTTCGGCTACGGCGCGGCACGGCAAAGCGCGCCTTGACACCTATATCGATTTTCGCAATTTCAGAAACATCGCGCACACCGCCATTTATGACAATCCCCGACCAGCCGTTGTCGCTGGCGATTTCAGCGACCATATCCCCCAAAAGCGCGCACCACGCTGACCCCTCGCCATCGACGACGAGAACCCGCCCCTCGCCCGGTGTTTCGAGTATCTCGCGCACGAGCACATTGTCTTCGTGAACTTTGACCGTGGCAATCGGACCGCAAAATGCCGTGACACCGCCATAATCGTTGAATATCGGTTCCGCAACTTGAATTGCAGGATCGGTTTCGTGTTCATCGCACAAATCAGTAGTCTTGAAATCCATCAATCACCTCGTAAATATTTTTAACAGCGTATCTGCATTTCTACGCCCCCTATAATTGCGCCCCAAAAGCAACTTGTCAAAGAAAAAAGCCATGTAACAAATTGCGACAGTCTAATTCTCAAATCCCCATATGACCATCTCCTGCATAAGTAAAACCCTCGACAAATGTAATTTTGGCGAGGGTTTTACTTTAACGGGCGGAAAATTAACCCCGTTTAAATACCACACCCAGCGCTTCTTTGGGATTATCGGCGAGCATGTCGTAGGTAGCCTAGCAATCGGCGGGATTGGCGGCAAGGTCTTATCATTGCACGAGCTCAATCCGAGCACCGTTTAACTGGCGTTTACTTACTGGTTTCTTGGCGCAACCTCATTTTGTGGTTTGGCTCCTATTTTTTAACATTGAGATAAAGTAGTCAACATTGCTTTGATATTTATTTTTTGAACCTGGATAAACCAGATCAGATTCTATACCAAGCGCTGCCATTTTTTCTTTTAAAGCAACACCAAACTGCACGTGATGCACTTTCCAACCGCGAGCAGCCTGTCCTTCTGGCACAGGGTCTTTCGGTGACATTCTATAGCTCATATAAATAGCGGGATCGTCCTTTGATACCAAATCAAGCGCCGAAATCTCGCTTACGCGATTCTGATATTCTTCCTGGGTCGTTGCGCCTAATGTCTGATAAAAATCTCGATGGGACTCGTCGTACCCGGGAATATTCTTCTTCCACCAGGCAACATCCATCGTGGTCTGGCCGCCAGATGTGGCCACGGCCTGAAGTCTGGTAGATTCGCGTTCGATTGGATCATCACTGCCAGGACGGGCCATGTCTTCGTGAAAAGCAAGATACATACAAATTTGTGCCCCAGCCGATCCGCCAAATGCACCGATCCGATTTTTATCGATGTTCCATTCAGTAGCTTTGGAACGCAGAAGCTGAAGCGCGCGTCGGCAATCGTAGTGCGCAGCAGGCAAAGGAGCCTGCTGGACATAACGATAGTTAAAAGCCGCGACAGAAATGCCCGCATCTAATAAAGCCTTCAATGTCTTATTATTAATCCCGTCCTTGCTGCCGTTTCTGAAACCGCCGCCGTGAATATACACTGCAACAGGGGTAGGTTCGTCTGATTGTGCCGGATAAAAATCAAATACGTTCCGCTCATGGGGGCCGTACTTGTAATTTTTAATGTTTGCTATCTCTGACATCTGTGAAGTCAAACCTCTGCTTTGTGAGATTTTTTGTGCGAAAACTTTCCTGGTATTAGCAAAAACGGAGAACGAGAAAAACAAAAGAAGATAGAATCCGAAAACCTTTACCGCAGCACGACTTCTAAAAGAGTGGCGTCTCATATTCGATCTCCTCTATGGTTCTGACAGGGATTTTATTTTAGCAGGCGAGATCACACCCACTCAAAGACCACCCCCAACACTTCTCTCGGATTATCGGCGAGCATATCGTAGATAGTCTGGCAATCGGCGGGATTCCCGATATGGGTAATCAGATCTTCGATGGGCAACTTGCCCGCAGCCATCAAACGCAAAATTAGCTCGCGGTCTCTACCCTTGCTCCACGGATAATAAATATGGTCATTATCCGGCGTCTTGGGCTGATGCGCGCCCAGAACCGTAATCTCGCGCAAGTGAATCTCGGGCAAAAAACTCACTTCCACGGTCCCCCGCGGAGACCCCAGCGCGACCAGACGGCCACCCAATCGGGGCAAAGTCAGCGCCATGGGATAAACCGCGGGAATACCCGTCGCTTCAATGACCAGATCGACCCCATCGCCCACGCAATGCTCGCGCACGGCTTCGGCGACATCCCCTGCAGTATTGGGATTGATACAAACATCTGCCCCCCTGTCCCTCGCTTTACCCAACCGAAAATCATCCAGATCAATCGCAATAACCGGGAATGCGCCAGCCAACCGCGCAAAGGTCGCAGCCAATTGCCCCACAATACCCATACCAGTAATAGCAACAACCTCGCCCAACTCCGGCCGTCCAACCCGATGCCCGTGCATGGCAATAGCACACATAACCATAAAAGCCGCGGACCTGGGCGAAACACCCTCGGGCACTCTAAAAAAATTCCCGCTTATGACCGCGTGACTGGCGTGATTGCCCTGCGCGGCAATGCGATCACCTGATTCTATCCCCTTCACATCTTTGCCCACCTCGAGCACCACACCTGTATTGCAATATCCCGTTGGCCGAGGAAATGTCTTCGCACGCGACGGCTCACCACCATGTGCATAATTGTAAATTTCCGTGCCAACGCTCACAGCAGTATAATCATTCTGCACCAAAACACCATTGTCTGGCACACGCGGCAGATCAAAGTCCTCTAATTCAATCCGCCGGACATCTGTACATATTAATCGTTGTGCTTTCACGACCATCTCCTCTGTGGAAGGGGTACAACTGGCCGTTTTCCAGACCAGTTCATCTACGATAGCAGTTGGGTGGGGTTCGTCTATTCGTCTATTCGTCTTACGGAGGATCCACAGGGACCTTTTGCTTTTTTTTAATCAGCGGATCGTACTTAAACCCCTTCGTTCCCTTTTTAAATTCCGCACGCGCTGCTTGTAACAGCTTTTTGTCCAAAATCAGATCAATAGCCGATCCTGCAAACACCTTTGCCGTTTGCAGAACTGCGCGCTCGGCATAAGGCATTATCGCCTGCGCGGTCATATCGCGGTGATGGCCCGGCGTGCCCTTTGTATAACACACCATCTGAAACCGACCCATAGGTGCCAGCCACGACACATTGTCTTCATCCGAAGACCCGCGCCCCTGTGACCCCTTCCCCTTTTTGACCTTTCCGTCAAATTCACCTTTGTATCCCAATTCCACTACGCGTTCCTTATCCTTTTTAGAAGCACGCGGCGGACCGAATAACTCGAGATTTTGACGCACAGTTTCGCACATCACATCATTTGGCAAGCGCGGGTACACAGCCGTGATACGATGCCATTTCATAGTCGTTTCCGTAGCCATCGCCGCACCCTTGGCGCATTTGGTCAATCGCTTGCGTACTTTATTCACCTGTTCACGATCCTTCCCCCGCACATAGTACCACACCTTCGCATAAGCTGGAACCACATTGGGCGCGTCTCCACCGTCCCGAATTACACAGTGGATACGCACATTTTCGGGAACGTGCTCGCGCAAATAATTCGCCGCAACATCCATCAACATCACCCCGTCCAATGCACTGCGCCCATTGTGAGCACTCGCGCCGTGAGACGTCTTGCCAAAAAACTCATATACCAGCGAATCCAGCGACGAACCGCCATAATTGCTGACACCCGTACCCGATCCCGGATGCCATGCCAGCACCGCATCCAGATCTCTAAACGCGCCATCGCGAGCCATATACACTTTGCCAGCCAGCGTCTCTTCAGCCGGACAGCCGTAATAAATAATCTGACCAGATGATTTCAAATTTTCCAATACTGTCTTTGCAGCAACCGCACCTGCGGCCGGGGCAACGCCCAAAAGATTATGACCTCAGCCGTGGCCCCAGGTGCCCTCCTCGGCACCGCAATTGGGCAATGCGTCGTACTCCCCCAACATGCCAATAGTGGGTTTGCCCGTGCCCCAGATGGCGCGAAAAGCCGTTGGAATCTTTTTAAACGGAAATTCAATTTGAAATCCGTTCTCCTCCAAATACGCCGCCAAAGCCTTTGACGACTCGTATTCCTGAAACGGCCGCTCTGCCCAGCCGTGAATACTCCGCGACAGCTTAAACGCCCACCGCGACTGCGATTTCACAGCCTGATCCACCTGCAACTTTTTGGTTTTTGCATCCATTTTCATCCTCTCTCTAATGACGACCTGTTGTAGATAAACTGCGTAACACAGTAAATGGACAATGTGGGAGATGCCGTCACATTCCCCACACCTCAATCTCGACCCCACTACTTGATGTCCGACTATCGCGAAATACCTTGTCCGCCCAACGCCTCCCTTCACGGCGGTCAAAAATCACCAGATGCCCTGCCTCCGCATCGCAACGATCCATGTACTCCGCGGTCTGTTCCAAACCCTCGGCAATGGTCTGCTCCAGACTCTTGTGGAGAATTTTGCACTCGATCACAAACTTGCGCATCTGATCGCCCTGCGGCCAGACAATCAACAGGTCTGTGCGTCCACGCCCCAAACCATACTCCCTTTCAATGCGTCCACCGCTGTTCACAATCCGCTGGAGAAATGCCTGCAACAACAACTGCGGACCGGCTTCCTGATATTGAAATCGTCTCACCCAGTGCTCTGAATGTTCGCGGAAAAAGGTCTGAAACTCGGTCATCAGTTTGACCACATTCAGGCTACCATCGGCATTGATATACCATGCGGTTTCCTGCTCAAACTCTCCCTGTAACACCCACGTCAGTTCGCGCGGCACGACTTCGGCATAGACCGGATTGGCAATGCGGTACGGCAGATCTTGAGCCACAAGACCGAGATCGCGTACATACTCCAGATCGCGGTCAATAAAGCGACGTTCCTCAGCCCCACTCAGCAGCGGTTCAATCACGCGCTGTACGCGTTCTTCCTGCAACTTATCGGCCAACTGGTCGAGGTGTATCTCTCGGCGCAAGATGAGTTGCTCCCGTGCGTCACATATTGCGTTGTCCGTAATGGGCTGGCTGCGATCCCGCCCGGTCTTGTTTTTAAAGCCAGCTTCATAAGCCAATGCGTTGACCAGCCACGGTTGTCCCTGGGTCTGCGTCCAGATCGTCTCCAGTGCCTCGGCTGTGAATGCCTGCCCCGTTTCTGCCGTGTGCTGTGCGATGAGATCGAATACCTCGTCCTGTGAGAAATCCCCTAAACGCAGGGACTCGGCGCGGATATTAAACGCACTGCCACCGGCGATGATCGCATTCTCTGCAGTGGATTGGATGCGGTAATCGCGTACATCGCGCACCCCACACAGCACCACACTCTGCGGAAAACCCTCCGGACGAAGGTCATAGCCAGCCCGCAACTGCCGTAGCACGGACAGCAGAGAATCGCCGATCAGAGCATCGATCTCGTCAATGAGCAGCACCAATGGCTTTGGAGCAGCCTGTGCCCAGCGCGTCAACGCCTCGCGCAAGGCAACATGGCCCCCGTATTTCGCCAGGATGTCGAACCAGATCTCGTCCAGAAATCCGTCACCCACTAAACGCGCCCGAGATGCCAACTCACCCAAAAAGGCGCGCGTCACCTGTTCCACATCTTCGCGTGCGGCTTGTCCACCTTCGACATTGACGTAAACACAACGATAGGTACCTTGAGCATTGAGCAAATCGCGTAGTGCCAGCAAGGCAGAAGTCTTCCCCGTCTGCCGGGGCGCGTGCAAGACAAAGTATTTCTCGTCTCGGATGAGTGCGAACACCTCGTCCATATTTAAGCGCTCCAAAGGCGGGATGCAATAGTGCCTCTCGGGCTTTATAGGGCCAGCAGTATTGAAGAAGCGCATGACGCAAGTATCCTATTCACGGCCTGAACGACCTGTGGTTTTTTGGTTTTGTATCCATCTATATATCCTCCCTATTCTTTTACCGCATTCACAACTCGCGCAATCACCTCATTCTGACTTCCGACCTTATCCTGCTCTTCCCTGAACTGATCCCACAGCCCTGGATTTTGCGCGATGACCAGACCCAATCGCGGACACATCCAGATATGCTTCGCACCTGCGCCCGATGCGGCAAAAGAATCTCTCGGCGCATCTGCCCACTGCATCCCGCGATCATTACACCAGAATCCGTGTCCGTATTTCCAGTTCTCCTCGGGTTCATTTTCAAGAATAAAATCATTCGTCACCGTTGCCTCGCGCAAGTAATTCTCCGGCGCGACCTGAACCCCATTCCAATTGCCGTAATTGGCCCACAGGTGTCCCACCCGCAACTGATCTCGCAATGTGGTATGCACCTGTGTGTAATATCCGAAAATATTTAACCGCGCACTGGGCCACAGATCAAAATTGGAATGCGAATGCGTCCAGGTACCGCCAATTGGATCGCGCAACTTTTCTTCGATCACTTTCCCACATCCCGGCAAACCCTCGGGATCATCTGCATCGTAACACCCGTAAATTTTAGCCATTGCGTGGGTGAGAATATTCATCCCATAAGTCTGATAGTGAAAGACCTTCCCCGGTTTCTCTCCCGGTTTCATATAGCCAGACACATTGCATATCAACTGCCGAAAGGTAATATCGCGATCTTTTTCAAACGCATACCGTCCGGGCTTTGGACCCTCCTGCTCGCCCACATCCATCATCTCTGGAAAATAATCGACGACTCTTTCATCTGGTGAAGCCAACTTCCCCTCCGCCACGACAATGCCCAAAAGCGTCGAATAATACGACTTTGCAGCAGACGCCTGCGAGGGCATCGAATCAGCCGCAACACCTTGCCGCCACTCCGCCGCGAGATACCCATAACGCGCAATCCCCACCTGAAAGGACCTATCACCCGCCACCTCGCGCAACCACCTCTGCACCCGCGCGAGTTTCTCCGCGTTAAACCCGAGATCGCCGGGCGGTCTCGTCTCCCATTCTGCTCCAGGAAATGTCGTGTTCATATCACATTCTCCAATGTATCTTCACTTCGGCAATATATATCCAACTTTTCTCAGTGCGTTGCGAAATGCTGTCAGAGATTTTTCTGGCACAACAAGTTGGCGGTCTCCGGCCAGATAGCAGTGTTTGCTTACACCACGATCATGCGCGAGAAACTGTGCGGTCTCAACATCTGTCACCTCAATCAAATGCGCTGTGCCCTTCGCACGCAAACGCGGTACTTTATCGGCCATATCGTCAAACAGCACGGCCACAGGATGTGGCAACTCCTCGCCGCTTTTGTGCTTCAAAAATGACCGCATGTGATCGAGCGATTGCCCACTCTCCAGACCTTTGAGCATCTGTTCGGACCGAATCTTCCACACATTGTCAGCGGTCTTCTCTGCAAATTGTTCCAGCGCAATTTGATCGCCCGACGGCAGGGGCTTGAATGCGACCACATCGAAATTGGGCAGCACTTTGAGCACATGTTCAATCTCTACTTCCGAAGGCGTATAAGATCGCTTCCGCCCCAAACAGAAAGCCCCCAACGCATTGATACGCAAATACATCAACCCATCATAACGACTCAAAAACGCAAGATCTCGCGCAAAATCTACATCTAAAGATGCATCCGCCGGATCGATATAGGCTACATCTACAAGCCCCAATGTCGCGGCATATTCAAAAAGCAATACCATTGTATAGCGAGACGTCAGCAAAGCCCAGTTATCGTCGGACAAATGCCCATAGTGATAATCGCCGATATAAAGTTCCCACGGCTCATCCGACACAATTAACCAATAGCCCGCTGCACGCATAAAATTGCAAAAGGCGTCAAAACCAAACCACTTCTCGATAGGGCATGCTCGGAGTGCTTTGACAATTACAGTACGCCGCTTTACCGGAGAAGTCATGCCCGATTTTCCCCGTCCAGTTTGCCCGCGAATGGCACTCACCCGTTGCATTTCATCTGTCTTTGCATTTTTGAGCCACGCCTGCCACAGCGTCTTAATTGTTTCGTGAGGTGGTACCGCCAATGCCTTTCGACCCGCGGGAGTCAAGTGCAATTTGCCGCTTTGCAACCGTGCCAGCTTTCCCGCGTGAATGAGTAGCGGCCACGCATGCGCTTTAATCGGGCCGGGCAATTCTTCCCATTCATTGCGCTTTTCTCGGTCTGGATAAAAATCACCACCCCAAAGAACTTCGCTAATCGCGCGAATACTCGCTGCTGTTGGCCGTCTGGTCTTCTCAGTCAGACCCACTTTGCCTGCCTCAATCAGTCGCAATACAGACATCAGGTCTTCCTGTGCCGTCTGCTCGGTATCGGCGTGATAAAGCGGAATTTTTTTGACCCTATTTTTCTCCGTCCAAAAATTATGGCGAATAATTTTTGCAATTTCCGGGCGTTCTGTTTCAACGTCCAATTTGGCAGGCGTCGGTTGGGGCACAAATTTTTTGAGGATGACTTGCAAATCATCGGGCACCACCTTTTGGCCACGGGAAGAATCATAGCGATCACCACTAAGAATAAACAGGTTGAGCAGCGATGGCTCCTTAATACGAGAGTAGGACCATGAGGACGTCTCGCCCCAATCTGGACTCTCGCCATATTTGGAATAAAATCCCTCTTTGTCAAACCACGGCGCGTAAAGTGCTTCTGCTACGGCTTTTTGCTGCAGGTCATCCAGCAGACCCCAATAATCGCGCGTGTGCTCCGTCATCTCGCGCACAATAACGGCGATAATCTCCGCCTTGCGCGTGGGAAGTTTTGCCCCCGTCAATAGCCGTGCCAACTTCTTCAGTTCATCAACCACTCGCAAGCTCAACAATGCTTCAAGCGTTCCCGCTTCTCTATTCATGGCCTATTATCCCACCCTGAACCCGTCTTCTCGTTTCACGCCCTCTTCAATCACATCTGTCTCGAGATCAAACCCCGTACCCGGCGTATCTGGCACCATCAAACATCCGTCCTGCATCTTCCAGCCATCCAGCACAACACCCGGCATATCTGCGGGGGCGGCTTCTTGAAGCGAAAAATGGGGGACTGAAGCGGCAAAATGCGCGTGGGCATAGCGCTCGATCAAGCTCCCCCAGCAATGAGGCGCACACTGGCCGCCCCACGGTTCGATCATCGCGGCAGTCTCGCGCCACCACGTAAGCCCCTTGGCGCGAAAATCGTGTTGCACCACATCGATCCATCCATTTCTCACCATATCGAAATACGTGGGCGGCGGAGGTCCCGATTCTCCATCGGCAACGAGGGTATCGTATCCTTTTTCAACGATAAATTGCTTAAAATCTTCATTAAAAGCCCTATCTTCCGGAAACGGTTCTTCAAACCAGTAAATCCCCACATCTTCGCAACGTTCGAGAATATCCTTAGCAATATTGAGCGTCGTGCCATTATTCGCGTCAACGAGAATTTTTGCATCTGCACCAGCGGCTTCCCGAACAATGTGAATAACCAGAACATCTCGATCTGTCCCTTCTGTAACGGGCATCCATCGCGCGCCGCGACCAATTTTAATTTTAAAATTTTTATACCCGTAATCGTGCCCGGTCTTCACTTCGTCCTGAAATATCTCCACAGCCTCCTCGTCCGAAGCATCCAGATCGTCGATATAAACCGAGCCATCGTACAACTCAACCGCCCGAGATCCTCGAGCACCTAACAGTTTGTACAACGGCTGATCCGATAATTTGGCCGCCAGATCCCACAAAGGCAAATCAATCGCCGCGCCAGCGTCGTTTGATCCCCCCGGCAATTGGAACACATCCCCAATGCTTTTGCCCACCAATGACTCGGCTTCTTCCCGTCCCAACCGGGACCATCCAACGCCAATAGCACCACTACTTGTGTGGATGCGAACCACGGGATCCGTCACCATATCTCCGTGAACGCCAATCCGCGCATTGCGCCCAATCAGGCGGGGACGCTTAAATTTCATAACCACTTTTTCAATTCGAACAATTTTTTCACCGTGTAAATTCAGCATAAAAACTCCCATTCTGTGAAAGTGTTGCACAGGTGCGAAACGCCATGCCTAAATTAGATTACACCTGATATAATGTCAATTGCCAAAGAACCCCGCCCGGCCTCCAAAATACATCCGCAGATGAACGCAGATAAACGCAGATAGGGAAGGCTCATCTATGAATTGACCTGAGAAGCGGTCAGTTGCCTGCCTGTGCAGAGGCAGACAGGTACTCCACTCAGTCAATTTTTCTATCGTTTTTTACCCTTGACGACTGCCACAAGATATAGTATTATAGCGACGGATAATAACCTTCCCCTCCACAAAATGTAGTTCCCCAACTCTCCCCGGGTTGCTGTGTGTAAATGCAGTCCAAAGTGCTTCCCCTATTTTTTTCATTGAATTTTGTACACAAATTTTGACTTGTATCACCATATCCTATTGTTTTTTCGCACTTTATGCTCTTAGAAAGATTCGAGTAGGAGGTTTTCATTGCACCTGACTCGTTTGCAAGCACTGGGTTTTAAGTCCTTTGCACAAAAGCTCGACATGCCCCTCCAAAAAGGCATTACCTGTGTTGTGGGACCAAATGGTTGTGGCAAGTCCAATGTGGTCGATGCGCTGCGCTGGGCACTGGGCGAACAGCGTCCCCGATCTTTGCGTAGCGGCAGTATGGGAGACGTGATTTTTTCCGGTACGCGCTCGCGCAAACCCCTCGGTATGGCCGAAGTATCGCTCACACTCGACAATTCACAAAAAATTTTGCCCACCGAATTTTCCGAAGTCACCATTACCCGGCGATTGTTCCGATCCGGCGAAAGCGACTACCTGCTCAATAAAATTCCGTGTCGCCTGAAAGACATTCAAAACTTGCTGATGGACACCGGGCTGGGCACGCAGTCTTCCTATGTTATTGAACAGGGCATGGTGGATGAAATCATTAGCGACAACGCCGAAGAACGCCGACGATGCTTTGAAGAAGCCGCCGGTGTAACGCGGTATAAAATCCGACGGCGATCTGCGTGGAATCGGCTCATCGCCGTGCAACAAGACCTGCAGAGAATGGAAGACTGGCTCGGAGAAATCCAACGCCAGGTCGCATCGCTACAACGGCAGGAGCGAAAAGCAAGGCTCTATAAAACACTATCCGATGAATTGCGCAACCTCGAAATCAAACTGGCGCGGTTCCAATACTTCGACCTTGCCGACCAATCTGGGCCTCTGCGCGAGGAAATGGTCTTCCTCAAAGAAGACATTGAAATTTCAGAAACCGACATGACCACCCTCGAGGCCCAACTCGAAGAAATGCGCGCCGAACTAACCGACCAGGACCGCGCACTGGCCGAGGCCAATATCGAGCTATCGCAACACATTGAGCGCGTACACAGCAAAGACAGCGAGATACTCGTTGCACGCGAAGAAGTGCGCAATATTCAGGCATTTTTAGAACGCGCCGAGCATCAGCAAAAATCGCTCAAATTACGTCTTGACAGCGCCAAAAAAGGCCAAAAAGCCGCCGAGCAAGACAGGCAAAAAGCCGCCGAGCAACTCGAAGTTGCAGAAGCAAAACTCAAAGCGGAAACCGCCGAACTCGAAGCCGAAATCCAGGATCTGGACACACAGCGCACACAAGTCGATGCCCAAAAATCTCAGTTGATGGATCTATTGCGCCAAAATAGCGATCAGGGCAAGGGCCTCGAACGCATGCAGGCCGAGCGCGAAGGCATTGTACAGCGCAAGTCGCGTTTGACTCAGGATATTGAGCGCGTAGCTGCACGCCGCCAAGAAGCTGACGAAACCGCCGTTCAGTCCGCAGAACAAATCGCCGCAGTTGAAAGTCAAATTGTCCAACACACCGAAGAACGACAGCAACAGATCGCCGGTAGAGATCGCTGTATTGCCCAGCGCGATGAACAAATCGAATCTCGCAACCGCTTGCGCGCAAATATCGAAGCCGATCAGGCGCGAGTCGCCCTCCTCCAAAAACTGAGAGAAGGCTTTGAAGGCTATTCCAAAGGCGTGCGCGCACTGGCTGTGGATTCGCCTTTTTCCAATCGCATACAGGGCGTTGTCGCCGACATGGTCGATGTCGAGCCAGAATACGTCACCGCCATCGAAGCCGCGCTGGGACGTGCCCTGGAATGTTTGATCGTCCGCAATACCGACGACGCGCGTTGGGCCATTGATTTTCTCAGGCAAGGAGAGCACGGTGCTGCTGCATTCCTGCCCCTCGAACGCATCATCTCCACCAATGGCACACCTTGCGAAGTACCCAAAGGAGAGGGGATTGTCGGGCTGGCAAACGATCTGTTAAACCCACAGCGCGATATACACGGTGCCGTATCTGCGCTACTGCGCCACACCCTGATAGTAAACGACACACAAACCGCGCTTACTCACAGTGCGGCCATGCACGCCACAGGCGTTGAGATTGTGACACTCAGCGGCGAAGTTTTTTCCGCCGATGGCACGGTATATGGCGGTGCAGATGCAACCTCAGAATCGGGCCTCATTGGTCGCCAGCAACAAATTGACGATCTCCAGTCGGCCATAGAATCCGCCCAATCCGAGTCCTCAAAAATCGAAACACAACTGGCACGCACGCTCAAAGCACTCGACAAACACCTCGCGCAAATTGAGGTCTGCGATAACGCATTGGCCGATTTGCACAACCGCCGTGCTGGCCTTCAAAGAGACCGGCAAAATGCCGAAACAGAAGCCAAACGCCAGGCTCGGGCTATAACAGAACTCGACCAGGAGACTGCACAACTCGCACAGCGCGAAAGCGAATTGATGCATTTGATTTCCCAGGCAGAGGAGGCGCAAACAAAGCTCGACGCCAAACGCGAGACCCTCGAAGACGTGGTTCGCCGTGCCGATGAAGACTTGCGCAAAAAAGAACACCAGAGACGCGTACTTCAAGATGGCGTCGCTGCTGTGCGCGTGGAAATCGCTTCTTTGAAAGAACGCATTGAAAGCCTGGCACACGAAGCCGTGCGCCAGAGCCGAGAGCGAGAAGCTATTGCCCGAGAAATCGAACGCTTGTCCGGCGAGGCCGATGAAAGCCAAAAACGCAAACGCGAACGCGAAGAAAGCATCGGAACAGCGTCGGGCGACCTCGAAGTCCTGCACAAGCAACAATCCCGCATTGAGCACAAACGCGATGCACAAGCGCACAGACAACACGAAATCGTGATGGCGGCGCGCGCCATTGAAGAAAAGTTGCGAGAAAAAAATCGCCGCACAACACAACACCGCGAGCGTTTGAGCGAAATACAAGTCGCCATGGCGCATATCAAAGAGCGCGGTGAAGGAATCATCGAACGTCTCAAACGCGATTACGAAGTCGATATTCCCGAACAGGGGCGTTTTCAAGATCCCGAATTTAATGTGGATATGGCAGAAAAAAAGACCCACGAACTACAAGAGCGTATGCGGCGCATGGGGTCTGTCAACCTGGCAGCACTCGAAGAGTACGAAGTTCAAAAAGAACGTCTCGAATTTCTCACGCACCAGCGCGACGACCTTTTGGAAGCCGAAGAAATCGTCAAGCGCACCATCAAGCGCATCGACCGCACGGCGCGCCAGCGCTTTCTCGATACCTTTGGCCGCATTCGAGAACACTTCCAGACCACATTCCAGGAATTTTTTGAAGGCGGTGAAGCCGATCTGACCATGCCACCCGACGAAGATCCCCTCGAGGCACCCATCATCATCACAGCGCGTCCATGGGGCAAGCGCCTTCAGAGCATTAACCTGCTTTCCGGCGGCGAACGCGCGCTGACGGCCATCGCCCTTCTCTTTGCAATTTATCTGGTCAAACCCAGTCCCTTTTGCGTCCTCGACGAGGTCGATGCGCCCCTCGATGATGCCAATATCGCGCGCTTTGTAAAAGTCATCCAAAAATTCGCCAAACAATCGCAGTTCATCGTTGTCACCCACAACAAAGGGACGATGGAATCTGGCGAAACTCTGCACGGCGTAACCATGGAAGAACCCGGCGTCTCCAGACTCGTTTCCGTCAAAATATCCAGCGACAGCGAAAACCAGGTCGATAGTGTTGACTCGTTCACCGAAGCCGTGGCACAACCCGCAGATGACGATTGATCCCAACCTCGGACAACACAAAGGGCGACGGTATAAACAACCGCCGCCCTTTTATTTTTTTCGCAATCGTGTATATTATTGGACAGATAGCCCTACCCGTACTCTATCAGGAGATCAGCATGCAAAAACATGCACGGATGACATATCTCGCCCCCCTGATTCTGCTTCTATTTTTTGCGTGTGGTCCACAGCCCGCCGAGATCAAGATTGCGACTTACAACATCTATTGGCTCGACGATGGCATTTCCGCCGCACGCCAGGAACGCCTGCAAACAGTTGTGCGCGAACTCGATGCGGACATCATCGGCTTTCAGGAAATCCAATCAAAATCCGCACTCGAACGCATTCTGCCCGACAACTATACCATTGGCATGCTCAATGATCCCGATGAACTTCAAGAACTCGCCATAGCTGTACGCGAGCCTTATGAAATTACCGATCTCAAAATGGTCTTTCCCGAAAAAGTACACGACCAGGCATTTCCTCGAAAGCGCGACCTGCTTCAGGCTTATGTCGAAGGATATGGTCGCCGCCTGATAGTTCTGGTTCACCACGCCAAATCGCGATCAGGTGGACGCGCCAAAACCAGCCTGCGCCGAGAAGCCAGCGCAACCATGACCATGCGTTATCTCACCAGCCGCGTGAAATACGACCGCATCGTATTGCTCGGCGACTTCAACGACAACCCCGACGACCGCTCGCTCAACATTCTCGAATACGGCAATCCCGACGCGCTTCCCGGAATCGACCAGGTACCCGATGCATTTCTCTACAACACATCCGAAGCCTTGTTGAATCGGGACCATTGTTCTTATGGATATAACTATCTCTACAACAAAATCGAAAGCGATACCTTTGACCCTATGGTCCCGGGTGCGCGCGCAGAAAACAACAAATGGCGGGACAGGCCTCACAATTTTGCGCGAGACGTCAAAGTCAAAGCGATCCTCTTCGACCAAATCCTCGTGTCCCAAAACCTGAAAAATCACGTCCAATCATCGGGCATTTTCACCCACGCCGAAGCCGTGAAGGGAACCCGCTCGCGCATCCGCTTCTCTGACGGCGAAATCGTCTATACGACACGCGGCGACTTTGCTTCGGATCACGTACCCGTATGGACAATCTTGAAATTCTAAATTTTTAATTTTTAATTCCCATGTCCGACCTCCTCGACACATTGCAACGCCCCATCCGCGACCTGCGTATCTCGGTCACTGACAAATGCAATTTCCGCTGCCCCTATTGCATGCCCGCTGAGATTTTTGGCGAAAAATACGAATTTCTTCCCAAAGTAGAAATCCTCACCTTTGAAGAAATCACCCGCCTCACCAGAATTTTTGTCGATCTCGGCGTCACCAAAATCCGCGTTACCGGCGGTGAACCCCTCCTGCGCCGAGACCTCGAAACCCTCATCGCCAAACTGTCGCAGATAAATGGCGTACAAGACCTCACCCTCACCACCAATGGCTATCTTCTCGCCGACAAAGCACAGAGCCTCAAAGACGCCGGTCTGCACCGGCTCACCGTGAGCCTCGATGCGATTGACGACCAGACCTTTAATCTCATGAGCGGTCGCACCTATGGCACCGAGCGCGTACTCGAAGGCATCCGCGCGGCTGAAAAAGCGGGCTTTCAGGCGATAAAAATCAACGCAGTCGTACAAAAAGGCATTAACGATCACCTCGTTATCGACCTTGCCCAACACTTCCACAACACGAGACACATCTTGCGATTTATCGAATTTATGGACGTGGGCAATCGCAACAATTGGAACATGGATCAGGTCGTGCCCGCTGTAGAAATTATTGATCGCATTCACACCGTCTTACCCCTCGAACCCCTTGACCCCAACTACACAGGCGAAGTCGCAAAACGCTATCGCTATCTCGATGGCGGCGGTGAAATCGGCATCATCGCCTCTGTCACGCAACCCTTTTGTGGCGACTGCACGCGCGCGCGCCTATCCACCGACGGCAAACTCTACACCTGTCTCTTCGCCTCAGAGGGAACAGATCTGCGCGATGCCCTGAGACGAGGCGCGTCCAACGCCCATCTGCGCGACCAGATCACCCGGATATGGCATCACCGTACGGACCGCTACTCTGAAATCCGCTCTGCTCACACCCCGGCAACGCGCAAAATCGAAATGTATCAAATCGGGGGATAACACCTCTCACCTCTTACCTTTTACCCTTGACAAATCCCCATAATACACTAAGTTTCACATTCGCTTTTTGATCATGTTCAATCTACAATCTCCGCTACAGGTGATATATTATGAACGCGAACTGGAAAGAAGAATTGCGCGATTTGATCCCGGAAGATATAGGTGCTGAAATCGATACATTTGAAGCGCAGATCGAACAAAAAAAACAGGGACAAATTGACGACCGCGTCTTTGCCGAAACCCGTCTGCGCCGCGGTGTTTACGGCCAGCGATACGACAATGGACAACGCTTTGACGGCCAGGTAACCAAACCACTCCAATACCCCAGCGGCGACCTTCTCAAAGGGCCAGACACGGTCTGGGATGCGCCTGGTATGCAGCGCATCAAAATCCCTTATGGCGGTCTTACCACCGATCAAATGGATGTCTTGGCCGACATAGCCGAAGAATATTCTGATGGCATTTTGCACATCACCACGCGCCAGGATATTCAAATTCACTACGTACACATCGAAGACACACCCGACCTCATGCGCCGCCTCGCCGCCGTGGGCATTACCACCCGCGAAGCCTGCGGAAACTCCATCCGCAATGTCACGGCCTGTCCGCTCTCGGGCGTGTGTCACACCGAAACATTCGATGTCACGCCGTATTCTCATGCCCTTGCCAACTTCCTCCTCGGGCATCCCGACTGCCAGGACTTTGGTCGCAAATTCAAAATCGCCTTTTCCGGATGCGCTCAGGAAGCATGCGGTTTGACCAGCATGCACGATATGGGCATGATCGCGCGCATCAAAGACGGCAAGCGTGGGTTCGAAACCTACGTCGGCGGCGGCTTGGGCGCCGTGCCCCACCAGGCCAAACTCTACTCGGAATTTTTGCCCCCCGAAGAACTCTTGCCCACAGCGCAGGCAATATGCCGCGTTTTTGCCCGCCTGGGCGAAAAAACAAATCGCGCCCGCGCCCGCATCAAATTCCTCGTCGCCAAGCTCGGCATCGAAGAATTTATTCGCCTGGTCGAAGAAGAACGCAAAATCATGCCCGACGACCCTGCGTGGACGGCCTATCTCGACGACCTGGATAGCTACGGTGAAGAACCCCTCAAAATCGCGGCTCCCCTAAATGGGGTTGCGCGTCCCAAAGAATTTGACGCCTGGGCAGAGACCAACATCTACAAACAACGACAAGAAGGTTATGTGGTCGCAACAATATGTCTGCCTCTTGGGGATATCACATCCGACCAGATGCGAGACCTGGCCGATATCGCGCGCAAATACGTCAAAGACACCATTCGCGCCACCGTCGAACAAAACATCATCCTGCGATGGGTCAGCGAATCCGATGTCGTTTCACTCTACAATGACCTCTGTGAACTGGGATTAGCCGAACCCGGGGCTGGCACCATTGTCGATGTCACCGCCTGCCCGGGCACCGATACCTGCAAATTGGGCATTTCCTCATCGCGCGGTCTCGCTGCGGAATTGCGAACGCAATTGGCGCAACAGAATCTCCAACTCGACGAAGCCATCAAAAACTTCCGCATCAAAATCAGCGGGTGTTTTAACTCCTGCGGGCAACACCACGTAGCCGATCTCGGTTTTTACGGCAACAGCCGAAAAATCAATGGCTATACCGTGCCGCATTTCCAGGTCGTACTCGGCGGACAATGGACCGAAAATGCGGCCTCTTATGGCCTGGCCATGGGTGCTATCCCCTCAAAAAATATTCCGGCCGTCATCGAACGCATCACCGACAATTACGTTGAAAACCGCGAAAAAGACGAAAGCTTTCAGGCCTATATTCAGCGCATCGGAAAAAAAGACGTCAAAGAACTGCTTCAGGGCCTCACGCAGGTTCCCATGCACGAAATAGACCCCTCCTACTATACGGACTGGGGCGATACGCGCGAATTTACCATCGGCGATATGGGCAAAGGCGAATGCGCTGGCGAAGTGGTTTCACTGGTGCAATTTGAACTGTCCGGCTGTGAAACCGAATCCTTTGAATCACAGATTTACCTGGAGGAAGGAGACTACGAAGCCGCGTACAAAACGGCTTTTAGCGCCATGTTGCACGCCGCCAAAGCACTGGTCAAAACGCAGTTTCTCGATGTACCAGAAGATGCCGATGTCATCATTGAAGAATTTCGCACGCGTTTTTGCGATACCGAATTGTTCTACAACCAGTTTGCCGGCGCAAAATTTGCCAGTTATCTCTTCCGCGTTCACGAAGAAGAAGTCGCCGAATACACCCGCGACATAGCCCATCAGGTCGTCGAAGAAGCACAACTCTTCATCGAAGAAGCCTATGCCTGTTATGGTCAAATGAATGTGGTGTGAAAGGTAATTATGCCAACCCACAAAATCAGCGTCAAATTTTATCTCGATCAGGGGCACAATATCGCACCTGAGACCTGGTTCAAAACCTTCAACAACTGGATTTCTGCCCACAATGGGTCCGATGTGCTACTCGATGCAGCCGATTACAGTCACGTACCCAATGGACCCGTGACCCTGCTAATCGGTCACGAATACGACATCAGCATTGACGACACGGACGCAAAACGCGGCCTGCTCTACAACCGCAAGCAACCCAACGGAGGTAATTTTGCACAGCAATTGTCCTCAGCGGTTCACGCGGCCTGTGCAATCTGCCAGCGCCTTGAAGCAGAAGAAGCGGTCGCGTTCCGAGGAAGTGAACTCAGACTCATCCTCAACGACCGCCTCAATGCTCCCAATACAGAAAACACGCACAACGCCATAAATGACGACCTTCAGGCTTTTTTACACCAGCTTTACAACGGTTCAGCGGTAATTGCCGAACGCAGAAAAGATACCAGGCAACGATTCACCCTGGACATTCGCGCCGAAGGCGATTGGTCCGTTGCAAAACTCCTCGAAAATCTGTCCTAAAAGTAAAAAATTCTTCTTTTTCGTACCTGCAATCATAATTTTAACTTACAATACTTGACAAAGCCAACCAAATAAGTATATTTGGCAAAGCCAACGCCGGATGAGTCGGAACAATAGCAAAGGAAAGGAAAAATAAAAATGGCCTATATTATCGCCGAGCCATGCATTGATGTTATGGACAAGGCCTGTGTGGAAGTCTGTCCGGTGGACTGCATCTACGAACCCGACGCAACCGATTTGCCGGAAGATGAACGTCTCAATATGCTCTATATTCATCCCGAAGAATGCATCGACTGCGGAGCCTGTGAACCCGAATGCCCGGTTGAAGCGATCTTTGCCGAAGAAGACACGCCAGACGAATGGTTGGAGTACATCGAAATCAATGCAGTCGCCTTTGAATAGCATCTAACAAAATAACCGGTTTTCAAATGCCAGGGCCGGATCGCGGTTCTGGCATTTTCGCGCCATGTGATTAAGGAATAATTTTATGGCATATCCTCGCAAGCACGGACTCTACAACCCCAAATACGAACGCGACGCCTGTGGCATTGGATTTGTCGTAAATATCAAAGGCGAAAAATCCAACCAGATCGTCAAAATGGCCCTCGAATCCCTTGTCTGTCTCGACCACCGGGGGGCGCGCGGTGCCGAAGACAACACGGGCGACGGCGCTGGCATTTTGATGCAAATTCCACATCGTTTCTTCAAACACGCCTGCAAGGGGATCGACATCGATCTGCCAGATCCCGGTCACTATGGTATCGGCATGATTTTCATGACCGATGATGAGGATCGATCCATCCGCCAAAAAACGCGTCAAATCATTGAGGATATTGTCCAGGAAGAAGGGCAGGAAGTCCTCGGCTGGCGCAAAGTGCCCACCGACAACTTCTATCTGGGCCTCACCTCCAGATCCTGTGAACCCGTTGTGTGGCAAATTTTCATTGGTCGCAGTGCCGACTTGCCCGACTCCATGGCATTTGAACGCAAACTCTACGTCATTCGCAAGCGCGCCACCAATACGATCCGCTATGCCGAACACGACAAAAATTTTTACATCCCCAGCTTGTCGTCGCGCACCATAGTGTACAAAGGCATGCTCACGCCCATGCAGGTGCCCGAATTTTATCCCGAACTGCAAGATCACCGCATGGAAGCCGCGATTGTCCTCGTGCATTCCCGTTTTTCCACCAACACCTTTCCCTCCTGGGAACGGTCGCACCCCTATCGCTACCTTATTCACAACGGCGAAATCAACACCCTGCGCGGAAATCAAAACTGGATGAAAACCCGACAGGCGATGTTGGCTTCAGAGCTCTGGGGTGATGACGTACAAAAAATATCCCCCATCCTCTACGAAGACGGGTCAGATTCCGCAATCTTTGACAACTGCTTTGAATTTCTGTCTCTATCTGGCCGCTCAATGGCGCACGCAGCCGTCATGATGATTCCCGAACCCTGGGAAAATCACGAGAGTATGAGTCCCGAAAGGCGCGCCTTCTACGAATACCATTCCTGCCTCATGGAACCCTGGGATGGTCCCGCTTCTATTGGCTTTACCGATGGCGAAATCGTGGGTGCCTGCCTCGACCGCAATGGCTTGCGTCCTTCGCGTTATTACGTCACCAAAGACGACCTGCTCATCCTCAGTTCCGAAGCGGGTGTCTGCGAATTAGAACCCGAGCGCATCGCTTACAAAGGTCGATTGCAACCCGGTCGCATCCTCCTCGTCGATACTGAAAAGGGCCGCATCATTTCCGATGACGAAGTCAAACAGTCAATGATCTCCGAGCATCCCTACCAGCAATGGCTCGATGACCATCTCATTTCACTCAAAAACTTGCCCGCAGTTGCACCTATTGCACCTCCCACAAGTCACGCCGAAATACTCACGCGGCAACAGGCTTTTGGCTATACGTTTGAAGATCTCAAAATTTTTGTCGGTCCCATGTCCAAAATTGGGCGCGATCCCGTCGGATCAATGGGCAACGACGCGCCATTGGCGGTATTGTCCAACAAACCGCACCTGCTCTACAACTACTTCAAACAGCTCTTTGCCCAGGTGACCAACCCACCCCTTGATCCCCTCAAGGAAGAGGTCATCACCTCAGCCGATGCGACCATTGGTCCCGAGCGCAATCTGCTGATTCCCGAACCCGAAAGTTGCAGGCAAATCCATCTCGATACGCCCGTTTTGACCAATGAAGAGCTCGAGCAATTGCGCGGCGTTGACCGTCCGGGCCTCAAAGCCACCACCATTCCCATGCTCTTCAATGTGGCCGATGGTGAAGCCGGCCTCGAAAAAGCCATGCACAAATTGTGTGCAGAAGCCGACAAAGCCATAGAAGACGGTTATACCATTCTCATTCTTTCAGACCGCGGTGTCGATAAAGACCACGCCCCCATTCCCGCGCTCCTGGCCATGAGCGGTCTTCACCACCACCTGATCCGAGAAGGTACGCGCACCAAAGTCGGGATTGCTCTCGAAACAGGTGAACCCCGCGAAGTGCATCACTTCTGCTTGCTCATCGGCTACGGCGCTCAGGCGATCAATCCCTATATGGCTTATGAAAGCCTCGCCGACATGATCTCCGAAAAGCAATTGACCGGTATCGCCTACCGCGATGCGGTCAAAGGATATGTCAAGTCCGCGACAAAAGGCGTAGTCAAAGTCATGGCCAAAATGGGCATCTCCACCATCAAGTCCTATCGGGGTGCTCAAATTTTTGAAGCAGTTGGCATTTCAAAAAACGTCATTGACCAATACTTTACCTGGACAGACTCCCGCATAGACGGCATTGGCCTCGATGTCATTGCTCGAGAAGCCCTGATGCGGCATCGCGATGCGTATCCCCAAATTTCAGTCAATGGCAGCACCCTCGATGTAGGCGGACATTTTCAGTGGCGCCAGGGCGGGGAATATCACCTCTTTAATCCCCTTACGATTCACAAGCTCCAGCACGCTACGCGCACCAACGATTACGAAGTGTACAAAGAATACGCCGGCCTCATCGATCAACAGGCCAAAAATCTGGCAACTCTGCGCGGTCTCCTGGACTTCAACTATGCCAGTGCCCCCATTTCCATACACGAAGTTGAACCCGTCGAAGCAATCACCAGGCGCTTTAAGTCCGGCGCCATGTCTTATGGATCAATATCCAAGGAAGCGCACGAAGCACTCGCCATCGCGATGAATCGTCTCGGTGGCAAAAGCAACACCGGCGAAGGCGGCGAAGACCCGGCGCGTTATACCCTCGAACCCAATGGCGATTCCAAAAACAGCGCCATCAAACAAGTGGCTTCTGGACGCTTTGGCGTCACCAGCAATTATCTGGTCAATGCCAAAGAATTGCAGATCAAAATGGCGCAAGGCGCCAAGCCTGGCGAAGGCGGCGAATTGCCCGGCCAAAAAGTGTATCCGTGGATTGCCACGGTTCGGCACTCCACGCCGGGCGTAGAACTCATCTCACCGCCGCCGCATCACGATATTTACTCCATCGAAGATCTGGCGCAACTCATTCACGATCTCAAAAACGCCAACCACTATGCCAGGATTAACGTCAAACTCGTCGCAGAAATCAATGTCGGCATCGTCGCGGCGGGCGTATCCAAAGGCCACGGCGATGTGGTACTCATATCCGGCCTCGATGGCGGCACCGGCGCATCGCCGCAAACCAGCATCAAACACGCTGGCCTGCCCTGGGAATTCGGCGTTGCCGAAACCCATCAGACCCTGGTGCTCAACAATCTGAGATCGCGCATCGTAGTCGAAACCGACGGACAACTCAAAACCGGGCGCGATGTAATCATTGCAGCCCTGCTCGGCGCCGAAGAATTTGGATTTGCCACCACAGCACTCGTCGCCATGGGCTGCATCATGATGCGCGTTTGCCACCTCGACACCTGTCCTGTGGGTGTGGCTACGCAGCATCCCGAACTGCGCAAAAAGTTCATGGGTGACCCCGACCAGGTCGTCAATTTCTTGCGTTTTATCGCACAGGACATGCGCGAAATAATGGCGCAACTCGGCGTGCGCACCATCGATGAACTCATCGGTCGCACCGACCTGCTCCACCAGGCAAAAACCGATCACTGGAAAGCGAAATATCTGGATCTGTCTCCCATTCTCGAAAAACCAGACGCCGATCCCGAAATTGGTCGTTATTGCCAGATCGATCAGGATCACGGCCTCGAAAATGCGATGGACAACCAGATCCTGCTCGAACTTTGCGAACCCGCTCTCAAAGATGGCAGCAAAGTACACGCGAAATTCGACATCAAAAATACCAACCGCGTAGTCGGCACTATCCTCGGCAGTGAAATCACCCGCAGGTTCGGACCCGATGGCCTGCCCGAAGATACCGTTGACATCACCTTTGAGGGATCAGCCGGACAATCTTTTGCAGCCTTTACCCCGCCGGGCATCACCTTCCGCCTCGAAGGCGACGCCAATGACTACTTTGGCAAGGGACTGTGCGGCAGCAAACTAATTGTCTATCCGCGCAAGGGATCCACCTTCAAAGCCGAAGACAACATCATCATCGGCAACGTATCCTTCTACGGTGCAACCAATGGGCAAGCCTTCATCCGCGGTCAGGCAGGCGAACGCTTCTGCGTGCGAAACTCGGGCGTTAGCGCAGTCGTCGAAGGCATTGGCGATCACGGATGTGAGTATATGACGGGTGGAATGGCCGTCATTTTGGGCAAAACCGGGCGCAACTTTGCAGCTGGCATGTCCGGCGGCATTGCTTATGTGCTCGACGAAGACGGCGATTTCCACATACGCTGCAATCCCGAACTCGTCGATCTCGAACCCGTCCAAAACGACGAAGACATTGAAGAGCTCAAAAGCATGATCATCAAACACGCCGACTACACCGAGAGCAGCGTGGCGCAACACATCCTCGTCCATTGGGATGACATGTTGCCCAAATTCGTCAAAGTCTTCCCCAAGCCCTACAAGCGCATTCTCTCTGCTTATGAAACCGCGCAACAAGAGGGTTTGAAAGGCGAAGATGCCTGGCTCGAAGCATTCCGCCGCGGCGTAGAAGTTGAAGCTTGAGAAAAGGAGTACTTATGGGAAAACCGACCGGATTCATGGAATTTCAGCGAGAACTTCCGGCCGATAGAGACCCCGCACAACGCATCGCAGACTGGAAAGAATTTCACCATCATCACCCCGATGAAAAACTACAAGAACAGGGTGCGCGATGTATGGACTGTGGCATACCCTTTTGCCATACCGGTGTGCGCCTGCCCGAATCTACGCCCTTTCCTTCTGGCTGTCCCATCAACAACCTCATTCCCGAATGGAATGACCTCGTGTATCGCGGCCTCTGGAAAGAAGCCCTCGAGCGCTTGCACAAAACCAACAACTTTCCCGAATTTACGGGTCGCGTCTGTCCCGCTCCCTGCGAGGGGTCCTGCGTGCTGAGCATGACAGACCCCGCCGTCACCATCAAAAATATTGAAGTCTCCATCATTGACAAAGGCTGGGAAGAGGGCTGGGTCACACCCGATATACCCGAAAAACGCACGGGCAAGCGCGTGGCTGTCGTGGGTTCAGGCCCCGCAGGCCTCTCTTGCGCGGCACAACTCAACAAAGCCGGACACAAAGTCACCGTGTACGAGCGTTCTGACCGCATTGGTGGATTGCTCATGTACGGTATCCCCAACATGAAGCTCGACAAAAAAGAAGTTGTCCAACGCCGCATTGACCTCATGATCGAATCGGGTATCGAGTTTATCACCAATACCGAAATTGGCAAAGATCTGCTGGCAAAAGATCTCCTCAATGAATACGACGCGGTCGTGCTCTGCATTGGCGCACTCAAACCCCGCGACCTGCCCATCAAAGGCCGCGAACTCAACGGCATACATCAGGCCATTGAGTATTTGCACAAAAACACCAAAAGCCTGCTCGACTCCAACCTTGAAGACGGCAATTATATAAACGCCAAAGACAAACACGTTATCGTGCTCGGCGGAGGGGATACGGGAACCGACTGCGTGGGCACGGCAATGCGCCACGGCTGCAAAAGCCTGCACCAATTCGATATTATTCCCGAACCCCCCAAAACGCGCACCGATAGCAACCCCTGGCCTCAAATGCCGCTCATTTTCAAAACGGACTATGGACAGGAGGAAGCCGCCGCCATTTTTGGCAGAGACCCACGCGAATATCTCATCAGCACCACGGAATTTATCGGAGATGAAAACGGCGCACTCAAAGCATTAAAAACCATGCAAGTGGAATGGGTACCCGCAGAAAACGGCGCGCCATTTCGCGAAGTACCCGGCACGGAAAGAGAATGGCCTGCAGATCTCGTTTTCCTATCCATGGGCTGGCTCGGCCCCGAAGATACCATTCTGGAAGAACTCGAACTCGAACGCGACGAACGCTCTAACGCCAAAGCTGTCGAAGGCGAATTCACCACCAGGATCCCCGGCCTCTTTGTCGCAGGTGATGTACGTCGGGGCATGAGCCTCGTTGTCTTCGCCTTCGCAGAAGGTCGCGGTGCCGCCCGCGAAGCAGATCGCTACCTCATGGGATCGACCGACCTGCCGTAAAAAAGGATCAGGATTTTCAGAGCCTGCACTGGAGAGATTCTATCCAGTGATAAAAACGAATCGGACCACACGGGAGGGCGCAGTTTGTACTGCGCCTTTTTTGCATCAATGAAAGGCCATCATGTCTCGTTATTGCACCATTCTATTATTCAGCTTATTAACCGCATTTGAATCCCATGCATTTGACAATAATACGCCAATGCGGGGGATCACGATTTCAACACACGGGGGTGGGCGAGATTGGGCGAGTGACGAAATGGTTTCAACATTGCGGGATATTGAAATCCTGGGGGCAAACTGGGTGGCGACCCATCCCTACGCAGGCATTTCGCAGGATGGATCGGTCAGGGTGAGGCGGTTTGAAGGGGCCAGTGAGTTGGCTCCCGCACATTGGACGCGACCGATTGTAGAAGCCCACAAACGGGGATTGAAAATTTGTATCAAGCCCCATCTGGCATACTGGCGGTCGGGATTTGAGTGGCGGGGTGAAATTGCGTTTCGTTCAGAGGAAGAGTGGACGCGCTTCTGGGCAGATTATCGCGCCTGGATTTTGGCCATAGCCGAAGCCTGCAAAGATGCCGATGCATTTGTCGTAGGCACAGAATTGGACAAGACCCTGAATCACGAAGCCGAATGGCGTGCCCTGATAGCAGACGTGCGAAAGATATATAAAGGACGAATCACCTATGCGGCGAACTGGTCAGATTACACGCGCGTGCCATTCTGGGATGCTCTGGACGCGATCGGTATTCAGGGCTATTTCCCGATAGCGAAAAACCAGAAGCCCACGGAGGCCGACCTCCGCAGTGGATGGAATCGTCTGGTAAAAGAATTGCGAGCTTATGCTAAAAAAATGGATCGCAACATCGTATTTACCGAATTGGGATACAACCAATCTTATAAAGCAGCGTCAGAACCGTGGACATATCGCGTGGATGACGATGGCGCGCGCCCCTTACAGGAAATGTGCTGGCGCGTCGCACTTGAATCCATAGAAAAAGAACCGCGAATCACAGGCGCTCTCCTGTGGAAATGGTTTCCAAACCCCAGACCTTTTGGACGGGATTTCCAATTGGCGACATCGCGCATCATGCCCATCATTGCCGAGGCATGGGAAGGACAGGTCCCCGTTATCACATTTGACGAAGAAGCATACCAACGGTGGCGTGAACAGCGTCGCCGCGGACGAGGCAGACGGTCTAATCAGAACTAACCGTCACAGCCGTCCGGCCAGCTCGAGAAATGTCTTCTCGGTCACTTCATTAATACCGATCCGAAACGGACCAGGACCAGCCTTGGTGTACGCATTCGCGCTATCAACCTCGTACCCACCTTCGGGAATAAGCGCGTCCGTCGGCATGTAATTGCGCCCATCCTGACAATATCCCCAGGCAATGAGATTCGGATCATTGAGATAAGTTCTCAGCAAGGGAAGCCATTCGGCAACAACCTCGTTGCCAAGCCACGCGACGGTGTGTTCCCCCGTCAGGCGAATAAGACCAACCGCCCAGGGCAAAAAACGCGCTGGCGGTATGCCAGAACCCAAACGCTCGACCCAGTACGCACCGAGATTGCGCTCCAATTCTGCCTCGCCATTGGCAAGTGCTTCCCAATGAGCAAGAGGGGGAATCGCATCCATATCGCGCGGCGCCAGCGCAAACCCCGAAACACAGTTGAGATCCAATTCCAACAATTCACCGCCCGCAGCCATAGCCGAGAGAACATCATCGGCGAGTTGATTACCCGTCGCAACAACATCCTCTGGCGTGGATTTGCGAAATGCGCCTGCCCCCGCGAGGCGGCGCGGTCGAATATTGCCAGCAAGCCCTTGAATAAACTGTGCGTGAGTATTCGGTCCGAGGGATTCGACCAACCGATTGCGACACACCCCGGGAAAATCAGCAGAAATGCCATCCCAGGCAAAACCGTAAACCATCACAGGATGGCATCCATAGTTAAACAGCACACAACGACCGTCTTCTGCGGCGAGATCGAGCACCCAGAGATCCCGATTCATATATCCATCCGGATTTGGCCTCATCCCCATACTGCCATCGGCACCCCACCCGCGCCTGTTAATCCCAATCTCAGACATCCCACGATACACACAAACAGAAACTTCTCGCATATTCTCAATGGCCTCAACCACCATCTTCACCGTGCGAGACAGCAAATCAGCCTCATAATCATCGAGCTCTGCTGGTTTAGCCACAGTCGTCGCATATCCCTCAAACCCGGACATGGGACCGCTGTGCGTATGTGAAAAATTGACAATAATCGCTTCAAAAGGAATACCCACTATCGCAGCCAACTCGCCGCGCAAACGACTCGTCACATGCCATGTCATCCCAATCATATCAATCGAAATCCAGACCGTGCGATAGCCCTTTTGATCCTCAATAACAACCGCCTGCGCGATTAGCGGATCGAGTACCTCAGACCCGGGCGAAAATCGCGGACCGCGCCCGCCCATTGGCAACCCCAGCGGCGGCGTTGAATCAAACTGCGCCCAACCAGCTTTTGCTGTACGCATTGTGAACCTCTTTTGATTTATCCTGCAGACCCATAGCGAATCTCGTGATAATCGCGATCACTCGTAATCGGAACGGGTTTCCCTTCCAGAAATGCCCACTTTCCCACATCACACGCCGAAGCGCGAACAAAACCATTGATATACGAACGCCGCGGCTTATCCGTTGTATTTGGTACCGAACCGTGAACCGTATAAGACGTGAACATCACCACATCACCCGGCATTGCTTCACACGGCACAGCCGATGACACATCCACCTGATCTTCAACCTCTCCCTTTGCATACCGCGTCACCTTCAAATTTCCCAACCTGTGACTACCGGGAACAATGTGCAAACACCCATTGGCAACAGTCGCCTCGTCCACCACAATAATGGTCTGCACATAATTATTCACCTGATCGCGAAACGCCGGCGTGGGACGGATATCCTGATGCCACGGGAACTGAATATCCCCCCCCGGCATCTTGAAATTAATCTGATTGATATACTGCTTCAACGACGTACCGATCAACGGCTCTAACAGCGCGGGAAACTTCGCACTGTTCCGAATCTCCTCAAACGCGGGATGAATGAGAGAAGGCCACTGAACTTTTCGCAGATACTGAACAGCCTCTGGACCAACCAGCGGTCCGGGTGTCTGCAAGTGAATATGCACTTCGCGGTCTTTACCCTGAAGAATTGCATCGGGAAGGTCTGTCCGCGCAGCCAGTTCGAGAATATAGTCGTATCCCTCACGCAAACGCGCAATCTCATCCCCATCAAACACGCCCCGCGCAATATGATATCCCCGCCCCCTGAAAGCCTCAACATCTTTTTTACTCAACGTCTTCATATCATTTTCCCCGTCGTTTTAACTACCGAATACACCTTATAAGCAGTATAATGGGTCAGTGGTCAGAAATCAAACTGGTTCTGAGATCAAATTTCCATTTCCCATCTAAAATAAGGAATCATTCGGATGGAACTCATTATCAACTCCAAATTTTTCGCCCAGTATTCCGTGCCCGAACTCGGCGAAAAAGCGATAGAATTGGGCTACGACGGCATTGACCTGTGCGTGCGTCCGGGCCATCCCATTCACGCAGACAATGTAATTGAGGCATTGCCCAAAGCAGCCGAAATCTGGCGCAGTCAGGGCCTGATCTGCCCCATGATAACCGCGCCCGTGACACTCGTAGATCCAGAATCACCAGAAATAGAAAATTACTATACCGCCTGCGCCGAAGCCGAAATTCCCCGTCTCAAAATCGGATTCTGGAAATATCAGCCCGGCGATGATTACTGGCAGGTTGTGGATACAGCGCGAAGAGATCTAAAAAAAATTGTACGCCTGAGTGAAAGGTACGGCGTGCAGACATGCTATCAGATACACAGCGGGCCTTGCCTGGGAAGCAACTGCGCGGGATTGATGCACCTCATCAAAGGCTTTGACCCACAATACGTGGGTGCATACCCCGATTTCGGACATCTCGCACTGGATGGAGAAGACTGGGCAATGGGATTGGCGATGATTCGGGATTATATCTCAGTCGCGGGAATTAAAGATGCATATTATCTACCGCAACCGGAAGGTCAAACGCCGCGCTATCGCCCCTGCTTCACAAAAGCAGGAGAAGGATGCGTAGATTGGCATCGCTGCCTGGGGCTATTGCACGAGATGGGATTTGACGGTCCTCTATCCGTCCACACCGAATACAAATTTGACGAAACCATCATCCGTCAAGTCGGTTACGCCCAAACATCACCTCCCAATTTGGAAGCCTGGGCAAAAGAAGACGCGGATTATCTGCGGCGGATTTTAGAAAAAGTTAAATAAATGTGTGAAACACAACATCGTGATCGATCAGGCGTTTATTTTCATACGTAAATTTACCCGAAAAAAACGCATCCTGGTGCAACCACTTCAGAAAAATTTTGTCGCCTTCCCAAAGATTGAGATCGAGAAGTTCTGAGTCATCGATCCATTTCAGGATACCTTCGCTCGAATCGATCAACTCACCCGTGAAACTCTCCGCAGTAAACACAAAAGCCAACCAATCATTGACCCCATCAAATTTTGGAAACGTGAGCACGCCTCTTAAAGCGGGATTATGAATCTGCAGGCCACTCTCTTCGCGCACCTCTCGAATAACGCATTCCTCAGGCGTCTCGCCCGCTTCCATCTTGCCACCCAGACCATTCCATTTGCCTTCGTGTATGTCATTTTCCTTTTTCACTCGGTGTAGCATCAGCGTTTTATTGCCATTTTTGACATAGCATAAGGTCGCATTGATCATCGCGGTTTCCTTGATTGAATTAGCGCAACGCCAGTATATGCGCTGCGTCACTCGTGCTGGGAATCTGCAGCGGATTCGCTGGCTCCGCGACCAGCGGCCATGTTGCGGATCATCTGGGCCACATCGCCAAAGCCTTTGTAGGCGACGGCGATAACAATACCGTAAAAGAGGACGCTAGCGGCGATAAAGACGTATTGCCAGAAGACTTTCCATGTTTCGACGTCCATTGCACTACTCCATGTTGCTAAAATCTAAAGGGCGCGGTGGATGCGAGCGCTGCGTGAGTGAGGCGACGACCAGCATGGCGAGGCCGCCCAAGACCAGGCTGGTAATGCCGACGAGGTTGGAATTTTCGACCAACGGCAACAAAAACTCGGGCACCAGGTGCTGGTTTTCGGTCATAATCAGGAAGTTGAGCGGCACCAGCGCGCCAAGGATCAGGGCGCAGTACGCGCCCGGGGTATTGGCCTTTCTCCAGTACAACCCCAAGACCACAGTGCCGACGCAGCCGGCGAAATAGATGGTGCCGGTGACGTACATAAAGCGGAAGGCCGTCTCGGGAAGTTGGTAGAGCGCGCCGAAAATGGCCAAGAAGGTGGCGAGGATGACGACGATGGCCCGGGTCCAGTAGATCTCGCGCTCACTCGACAGCCCGCCCCAGGTTCCGTCCGCCTCGCGCTCGCCGCTCGACTTGGCGAGCATGGCCTTGATCGGCGAGACCACGTCGCGAACGATGACGCCACTCCAGGCCAGCAGATAGCTGTCGTGGGTGGACATGAAAGCCGCGAACATCCCGGCCATGAGCAGACCAGCGATGCCAATGGGCAGGATTTTGCCGAGCATCTCGGGCATGGCGTAGTGGGGATCGAGTTCGGGGTTGCCAAAATAGGCCAGTGCCGCGATGCCCCAAAACATCGGCACCATTGCCCGCCCCATGACTGTGGCAGAGGAAATCCAGAACACGCGGCGGGCCACCTTGGGGCTTTCGGCACTCAGCGGTCGCATCATTTCGGGTTGCCAGACCACGCCGACCAAACCGACGCAGAATAAAAATAAGATCATTGAGATGCCGTAGCCGGGATTGGCTATGGGGTCAAAGCCGACATCGCCTTTGTGGACCTGCACGGCCTGGACGAGATTGTCCCAACCGAGTTGCGGATGATTGAGAATGATGTAGGTACCGAAGAAAAACCCCAGCGCCAGCAGCACGAACTGCGCGAAGTCCGTCAGCACCACCGAGACCATGCCGCCCATCAGCGTATAGAATACGACAATGAGCAACATACCGATCATGACGTAGTTGACGTATTCCTTGTCGAGGCCAGTGAAGCCGACGACGAATTTGCTGCCAAGAATGGGAAACAGCCCCATGTTGAGGGTGCCAGCGAGGGTGAGGATGATGCCGCCGAGCAGGCGCACGCCGCGCGTGTACTTAAGTTCGTAGAATTCGGGCACGGTCATGACCTGCAAATGGCGCAGGCTGCTGACGATGAAGCCCGTACGACCGATGATCACGGTGGTAATCAATGCCATGAGGCCAAAGACAAAGGGCACAAAGCCGTACTTAAAGCCCTCCTCGGCCATGTACATGACCGTAACCAGCCCGAGACCGGTTGAGACCATCGTGGCGACGGCCATGTGGGTTTTGAGACCGCGGCCAGCGACGAGGAAGTCGGAGATGCCCTTGATAGCACCTCGCGCCAACGTACCGGCGACGATGGTGCCGCCCACATAGACGAGGACGATGGCGTAGTCAATCCAACTCAGGTGCATGTGTATTCCTGTGGTGATCGCAAGGGGAAATCCAAACAGCCTGCAAGTTTAACAACTTAGCTTATAGCCCGCAGCGCAGTCACAAACGCACCTGCTATTCGGTCAGCCTGTTCTTCTGTTAAAATCAGGGGTGGTGCCAGTGTAAAAACAGGCTCTGACCCAACCATAACATGGCTCATCTTCCCGGTAATCACACCCGCGTCTCGAAGCGCGCCGCCAAACTTTTGCGTCCTCTCGCCATCCAGTTCCGTCCCATCTTCATTTTGAAGCTCAACCGCGAGCATAAGCCCCAGGCCTCTAACTTCTTTGATCAGAGGCGATGACATATCTTTAAGCCGCGCCAACAAGTACGTCCCCACAGTCTCCGAATTTTCCCACAGCCGTTCCCGGGTCAGAATTTCGATATTGGCCAGCGCCGCAGCACAACAGGCCGGATGCCCCCCATACGTGGAAACCTGAGCAAATTCCTTTCCCTCATCCGCCCCCCCCAAAAATGCCGACCAGACCTTTTCGGTAACAGCGCATGCCCCCAGCGGCAGGTACCCGCTCGACACACCCTTGGCAATCGTCATCACATCGGGCACGACACCCCAGTGCTCGGCAGCAAACAATTTCCCGGTCCGCCCAAATCCAGTAATCACCTCATCAAACATTAGCAAACAACCATAGTGGTCACACACCTCGCGCAGAGCGGAAAAATAATCATCTGGCGGGACATGCACGCCACCACCGCCAACAACGGGTTCCGCAAGAACAGCCGCGACCGTATCGGGCCCCTCGCGTTCGATAACCCGCGCGATCTCATCCGCTCCGTGGGCATCGGCAGTGGGCAACTCAACGTGAATAAAGCCCGGCGCCAGAGGTTCAAACGGCGCTCGCCGCCTCACCTGTCCGGTCGCAGACATAGACCCCATCGTAAAGCCGTGATAGCCCTTATACCGACAGATAATTTTAAAGCGACTCTCGCCCGGATGCGTCGCCCTGCCGTATTGTCGCGCAACTTTAATCGCGGTTTCATTTGCCTCTGAACCGCTATTGACAAAATAGAAATGGTTGAGATCGCCCGGTGACAATTCCGCCAACCGTGCAGCGAGTCGCGCCGCGGGCACATTGATCTGCGTCATGGGATAAAACGGAAGTGTCTTCATCTGTTCGTAAACAGCTTCGACAATCTCATCCCGGCCATACCCCACATTGACATTCCATATCCCGCCATACGCATCGAGATACGTTTTCCCGTCCGAATCCGTGATCTCGCACCCATCTGCCGACACAATAACGAGCAAATCGTCTTCGCTCTTACCCTCGTATTGCGTCAAAGGATGCCACACGTGATTCAAATCCTGCTTGCGAACATCGCGCAAATCTACAGATGCAACACTACTCATTGAGGTTCTCCAGTTAAAAAGGATGTCTGATTTTGTTTTTTTCAAAATTCTTTCTATACTTCATCAGAAAGTTAATAGACAATTTGAAGTTGGAAAAGAAAAAATATCCGCCCCTATAATGCCAGGAAAACCAGATGCAGCCTATTTATCATCGTCCATCCGAAATCACAACCACTCCAGCGGAGACTGCCGAAGGATTTCGCCAACAATCTATAAGGCAGTTCACATTGGCATCACCATTTGTCAGCAGAATAATTGAAGCCCAGAGAAAGCTCGCACATATCGGACCGGATTTAGAGAATTTGCTTCAGGCGGCTGAATCAGATCAGGAAATTATAGAAATCCTCATCGGGGCATTGGGGCTGACAGAGAAAGCCAGAAATGCTATTGGTTCCGAAGAAACGAAAAAATTTCTGAGAAAACACATCTTAGAAAGAAAGCAAGACTTCCTTGAACCGGACATAATCAACAATATTCTGTACCGATACGCGCTAAACTCTGGGGATCAACTCGGAGGTGTCAAACGCAACGATACGGGCAAGCAGGCTGAGATAAAATTTGGGGAATATCTTTTGAAGAGGATGCAGACAAAATATAAAAATCTTGGTGTGTGCTATTTGCAAAGAAAAATAAATAATTTCATGACTCTACTCGGCACAGACACCAGTATTCTCCTTGAAAGTGGCTTGAGTGCCTTGCAATGGCCGTGCAGGATTCTCGCTTTTAATATGAAATGCCCTTTTGTCGGTTCAAGTGGAAATTATGTGGATATCATTCTCTTGAGAACTCCCAGGATTATTTCCTCACGCACTGACGTAAGCGCGTTATTACGCGAGAAAGAAAATTACATTCTGTGTGGGGAATTAAAGGGAGGGATTGATCCGGCTGGTGCGGATGAACACTGGAAGACAGCAAGATCTGCGCTTGATCGGATCGCGGGAAGTTTTTCAACGCCTGCTCCCGGACTGGTTTTCATCGGTGCTGCTATAGAGGAATCAATGGCGCAGGAAATCATCCAGCGTATGAAGGAAGAAAAACTGGCTGGCGTAGCAAATCTATGTAAACCGCAACAAGTCGAAAGACTGGTGAACTGGCTGGTTGACCTTTAAACTATTTTTCCCAAACATACACGCATTTCCGCAACTCTGCGCGACCGTACTTGCCCATCTGTTGGCTGCTATTCCCCTTGCCAGTTCCCAAAACCCAGATGTTCTTGGTGGATAAGCCCGCTGCTTCAGCGAAGTCAGAAAGAATTAAATCAACGGGAATCTCTTCCCCCGCATACCGCACATTGTCGTTCACCATCGCGACCTTTCCGCCCGGCTTCAGTACCCTGCTCATTTCAAATATGACCAGAGCCATTTCGAGGAAATAATTTGCGATCATTCGAGGAATATTGGAGTTATTCAACTGACCTTCCCCGTTATATGTATTCAGCCAATAGAGGACTTCTTGCAGTGCTTGATGGTTCTCAAAAGCAAAAATAGCCTTCTGCAAAAAGTCTTCTCTTTTCATGTCTGCATATTGAGTCACCAACGATTCAACTTTCTCTTTGTTTTCAACTGTACAGGATAGCATTTGCTGTCGCAGGTGCTTGACTTCCTCTTCGTTCTTATTGAGAAATACCAGTTCAAGCGCATAAGTACGCGTGTAATCATAGCGATTACAATAGGGCGGAGACGTCAAAATAAAGTTAAAACTCTCCTCACTGAATTTGCACAACTCTTCAAGACAGGATCCTTGAATCAACCGGATGCGCTGTTCTGCTTTAGACAAATTCCCTTTTTTGAAAAGGTCCATGTCCTCATGGAGAAGATCATCAACCATTAAATCAAGCTGTTGTCGAAGCGCTTCTTCGAACGTATAGACTTTGCCCTTATTAAATTTCGACTTCACTCTTGTTCTGCCCGCACGATAATCCCAGCGGAGATATTGACCGTCCTTCCTGGTATAACTGATCCTTTCCAGAATGCAAAAAGCGGCAAAACGAAGAAGCGTCTTAATATGAGAATCTTCAATCTGATTATCGCAATAGGTTAAATAGCCGTTTAGCTGGTCTTCCGTATCTCGAGAAAACGCACCTTGCGTAATCGCGATGTGTTGGATCGGGCTATCGGATTTGATTGTCGAAAAATCAATGCTATCCAGGGCCTCAATTTCTTTTTTTAGCCGTATAATATCCACCTGTTCGGCGGCTTGTCTGGCTTCGGTAATCGCACATCCTACAGGAAGAAGCTCAATACCCGTTGCTTCCCATCCCAATTCCTGCGATGCAAATAAAGCCGCTCCTGTTCCCGAAAACGGATCCAACAATGCGCCCTGCTTCTCCGCCAATGTGTTCAGAAGATAATGAACCATCTGCGCCGAGAACCCTTCTTTGTACTTAAACCATCGATAATACGGCGTGTTTTTATTCGCCTGAAAGCTGACAAGGGTTCTTGTTAATTTCGGATTGTGAGTGATCAGGCTCTCGTATTTCTTTTCTAACAGGTCTCTGTGCAGCGTGTGTGTTTCGTTTCTGCATTCATCTTCCAGAGTTGTCGCCTGTTCAAGTGTTAATTCAGCAACTTCCATGAAATTTCTCCGTCTTACAATGCCATAGACTTCTTTTTCCTTCACGATTCTTCTAGGATCGTTTTTTGTTTTAAACTTTAGGCTTTACAAATTTAGCACTTCTGACCTCGCGCGCTGACAGACGCACTCCTTTGGCAGTCTTGCCGCGAACCGCATAGTCTTCGATGGCAAATTCTTCATTGAGAATACGCACGCGGGGTTTGGGTTTGTAGGATACGTGAATCTCGACATCGCGATCAGTCGTGAGCTTGAGCAATCGGCATCCCGGAGGCACGAGTTCATATCCCCTGTTCATAATAAATGTGTCCAGCTTACAGCGTTTAATACAGGGATAATTGGTCTTCTTATCCCGGTAAACAACCGTGTACACCCGTTCGGAATCGACAAAATCGCAAAACAGCATCCCCTTATCCACAAAGAGACGGTCGGGTGCTTCGTGCAGAGAATACGTGCCATTTTTGCGAATCACGAGCACGCGGTCGTATTGCGACACATCCATAAGCGTGTTGCCATTGACATCATAACCGAGATAGCCCGTCTTCTTATCATAGCGCAACTTGAGATTGCGCTGCGCCACTTCGCGTGCATCCACCTGATCAAAAGAAGTAACCTCGGTACGACGGGGGTACGCATCTTTGTATTCATCAATCAGATATTCCAGGAAATCAATGGTAAAGCCCGTAATATTGTCGAGATTGGCCTTGATTTCTCTGAGCCGCGCGCGCATCTCGCGCATTTCCTTTTTTGCTCTGGTGATATCGTAAAGCGAAATGCGCCGAATGGGAATTTGTAAAAGTGTATCGAGGTCTTCTGCTGTAACTTTGCGCCTGATTGTACTGAAAAAAGGCTCCAAACCCGTGCGTATCGTCTCGTGAATCGCACTGGAATCGGCGACTTCTTCAATTACTTTATAAACGCGATTCTCAATAAAAATCTGTTCGAGGGTCCTGGCGTGCAACCTGTCCCGCACCTGGCGCTGCTCAATTTTAAGCTCTGCCGTGAGAACATCGACCAATCGGTCGGCATTGTGTTTGAGAATATCGCTCACCGTGGCGATATGGGGACGATTGTCCTTGATAACGAGCGCACTGACGCTAATAGATTGCTCGCAGTCGGTAAAAGCGTAAAGCGCATCCACCGTATCTTTGGTATGTACGCCCCGTGCAAGGCGAATTTCAATTTCAACTTCCTCACCTGTATAATCGCTGATACCCGCAATTTTGAGTTTGTTCTTACGAGCTGCACCTTCAATCGAAGCGATAAGGGAGTCAGATGTAGATCCAAAAGGCAATTCGCGCACGACAATGCGTTTGGAATTTTTGGTATCGAGTTTGGCACGCACAAGCACTTTGCCATTGCCGTCGGCGTATTCGGTCACATCGACAAAACCGCCCGTTGCAAAATCGGGAAAGACCTGAAAATCCTCCCCCTGGAGATAGGCAATTTGCGCCTGCAACAATTCGATCAAATTGTGGGACAAAACCCGCGTCGTCATACCCGGCGCAATGCCCTCAGTGCCCTGCGCGAGAAGCACGGGGATCTTCGCTGGAAAAACAACGGGTTCGCTATTGCGCCCATCGTAGGATTCAATGTACTCGGTAATTTCTGGATTAAAGAGCACATCTTTGGCAAGCGGGGTCAATCGGCATTCGATATAGCGCGCAGCCGAGGCTTCGTCACCCGTATAAATATTGCCAAAATTGCCCTGTTTGTCGATAAACAGGTCTTTGTTCGCCAGATGAACCAGCGCGCCGTAAATCGACTGATCGCCGTGGGGATGGTATTTCATCGTCTGCCCCACGACATTGGCTACCTTGTGAAATTTCCCATCGTCCTGCTCTTTCAACGCGTGTAAAATGCGGCGCTGTACGGGCTTGAGACCATCGTCAATGTCGGGAATCGCCCTATCCTTCACAACATAAGAAGCGTGTTCTAAAAAATACTGGTCAAATAACTTGTCGATATAAGCCATTTTTAATTCCTCAAAAAATCGTCAGAATCAGGATTTGCAGGATGAGAGGATGAACAGGATGAAAACCTGTAAGGCACGAGATGGTGTATGGGTTTACTCACTACTCTCAGCTACCTGTCGCAGAGCCAAAAATGCCTCTTTGAGCGATTGGCTTACAGCCGAATCTGGTTCATTCAAAACCAATGCCTGATAAGCATTGAGATAATCAATACGGATGCGATGAAAAAAATGCAGAAAGTGTCTGAGGAACCCTATACAGTCGAGAATGGCAATTTCGGTTCCATCGGTCTTTTCATAAAATGTCGCCGCATATTCGTTCACAATGGGAGCAATTACATCCGTAGTCACAAACAAGTAGTTGTGAATTTTATTCGGTGCTCTGGATATTTTAACCACTGCTGCATCAATATCGTCCTGCGTAACGCGCTTCATCTTCATTTCGTATGCAGTAACAACAGAGTCCTCACCTACGAGACAAATTTCCACATCACCCAATGAACCTGTTTGCAAATCAGCGGCAGTGTGTGGGTTTAGAGGCAAAATCCTTTCAGAAAGGCGTGTTCCCACCGCTTCATAGGCAGCCGCTACGACCAAAACCGGTAAGCGGCTTGCATTTCTACAGGCAAGATGTTGGCTTATGAGGGTAACAATTGCCTCTGACGATAACGGTAAAGCACCTTCTGTTCGCTCCAATGATTTTAGCAAAGAATTCATGCGAGCGAACTTTTCATCGCGCAACAACAGCAAAACGCGCACTGTTTCTACAAACAGCACATCAGCGGCTATATTTTGCTTATACACATCTTCAAGAAGTTCAAGCGTCTTTTTGTATAGTTCACGAGGTTTGCCTACAAGTTCGCGGTCAGCAGTCAATGGATAATCTATATTTCTCAGCGCTGGTGTGAGAAATGCCGTGGTCACATTGACGGGTAAACGATGTTCAGTGATGAACCTGGTTAAAAACCTCTCATCATAGGCGCGACCAGAAAAACTGTCAGCATCGCCAATCTCAGTATATGGCTTGCGCGGATCAACATCTGGTTCATCGAGCTTTCCAAGCAAACACGACATGAGCAAGCGCACCCCAGCACGGTTGCTTATACATCGGCAAACATAGTCAACCCGCTCTCGTATTACCGAATCGGGAATAACCGTGGTGTTCAATGTTGCCACAGCACGTTCATAAATATCGCGCAAAATTTCTTCGGGATTCATTCAAATAGTCCCATTTGATTTTTGGGATCATAATTGGTCCAAAGCACTTCCTGGCGAGTCCCTTTAGTCGAATGAATGGTTTTGCGCGCCCCCAAAGTCTTGAACCATTTTCCCGGCTCAAACAGCTTATCCATAAGTGGATGCTCATAGCCAGAAACAGCGACCATGCCGTTGCACGCATTTACAACCTCTGCAAATTCTCGATGCTGTTCTTCATCCATTTCAAATCCGTAAGCCTTAGCATCGCCTCGTGTCGCATGCAAATACGGTGGGTCGCAATAAAACAAAGTCTTAGGACTATCGTAGAGTTGGATCACATCCACTGCAGGGCGATTCTCAATCTGAACCCGCATGAGACGCTGTGCAATATCATCCAAAGCTCCCACACCACCAAGCCAACGAGATACCACGCCAGACATTCCGGCGCGACTCGTATTTTTGCAATTTGCCCAACGCCCCAGCGATGCAGTTTGGGCAAGTCCAGTCCTCGTCTGTCTCGCTTTGATATAAAAGCATCTGGCCCGCTCAACATCGCTGACACCATTTGTTGTATGAATAGCACGATAATATTCTTCACGAGAAAATGGCGTCAAAGCTATGGCTCTTATCAGTTCTTCGTGTTGGTCCCGCAGCACGCGAAAGAAGTTTACAACCTCACCATCAATATCATTGTAAGTTTCTACAGGGGATGGTACCCGATTCAGCAGTACTGCCCCTGAACCGGCAAACGGCTCGCAATAGTGATGACACTCTGGAAGAAGTGGAAGTAGCCAGTCCAAATGCGAAAACTTACCACCATACCATCCAAATACAATACGCCGCCGACGGCTTCGGATATAAATGCTATTAGCATTTTCTTTTGACATGTCATCCAAGAATATTGGGGATGTGCCTTTGGTCTTTTTTGCCATTTTTTACCTGGTGGCGTGCGCCATATAATAGCTGTTCATCTGTGCCCATCCCTGCTTACACCCGCAGGAACATGCCTGCGTTCATCCCTGCTTACACCCGCAGAGCCTGCCCCGTAGTGTTTTTATACGGGGGACATGCCTGCGGATACTTTTCATTCCTCTAAATCAAATGCTCCACAATATAATCTCTTCGATCAGGCGTGTTCTTTCCCATATAAAATTCGAGGGTAGTTGGAACCTTGGCGAGCGCGCGCACGCCGACTTTGATCAGGCGCATATCCTCTCCGATGAACTGTCCAAACTCACCGGGTGAAATCTCCCCCAATCCCTTGAAGCGCGTAACCTCGGGATTTCGCAAATCTGCAACAGCCTGATTGCGTTCTTTTTCGCTATAACAATAGCGCGTTTCGCGGCTATTCCGCACCCGAAAAATTGGCGTCTCCAGAATATAGACGTGACCAGAAGTAACGAGTTCTTCGAAGTAATTGAGGAAAAAGGTCATCAGCAAATTGCGGATGTGGAAACCATCGTAATCGGCATCCGTAGCAATAACCACATTGTTGAAACGGAGATTTTCAACGCTGTCTTCAATACCCAAAGCCGTCATGAGATTGTAGAGCTCTTCATTCTTGTAAATCGCGGCTTTTGTTTTTCCAAACACATTGAGGGGCACGCCTTTCAGACCAAAAATAGCCTGCGTCTCCACATCCCGTGCGGCAACCATAGACCCGGCAGCAGATGGACCTTCGGTAATAAAAATAGTAGATTCATCGCCGCCTTTTTTATCGCCCTTGTGATATTTACAATCCTTGAAATGCGGAATTTTGATAGCGACTTTGCGAGCGACTTCCTTGGCCTTTTTCTTAACATCGTTGAGCTCTCTCCGCAGGCGTTCGTTGTGGTTGATCTTCTCCTGAAGTTTTTGCGCCGCCGTGGTATTCTTGTGCAAAAAATCGACCACAGCACTGCGCGTTTCAGAAACAATCCACGAGCGCACTTCGGTATTGCCGAGTTTGTTTTTTGTTTGGGATTCAAAAACGGGTTCTTTGAGCTTAACCGCAACAGCACCATTGATGGATTCCCGCACATCCACACCGCTGTAATTCTTCTTGTAAAACTCATTGACGCCTTTCAAAATGCCCTCTCGAAAAGCACTTTGATGCGTGCCACCGTCAATAGTGTATTGCCCATTCACAAAAGAAAAATAATTTTCCCCATAATTGGACGTATGGGTAAATGCAAATTCGAGATATTGCCCCTTGTAATACGCGGGTTCATAAAGCGCCGAATCATCAACTTCGCGGCTGAGAAAATCGAGCAAGCCGCGCCTGGAAACGAATTTCTGTTTGTTAAAAACGAGCGTAAGACCGCTATTGAGACAGGCGTAGTTCCACATGCGGCGCTCGACATATTCGAAATTGTAATCGTATTCCTCAAAAATCTCCGGATCGGGTGTAAACTCAAAAAGGGAGCCATCTGGTTCCCGAGTCCTCCCCTTTTTTTCGCCAATAAGTTTTCCGCGTGTAAAGCGGGCTTCGGCGTACTTGCCGTCGCGATAGGCAACCACGCGAAAATCCGTAGAAAGCGCGTTAACCGCCTTGCTACCCACGCCATTGAGGCCCACGCTAAATTGGAAAACATCGTCGTTGTATTTGGCACCGGTATTGATCACAGAAACGCACTCGACAATTTTGCCGAGCGGAACGCCGCGCCCATAGTCGCGCACACTGACGTGATTGGCCTCAATTGTCACATCGATTTTTGTGCCAAAACCCGAAATAAATTCATCGACAGCATTATCCACCACCTCTTTGAGCAAAACGTATATGCCGTCGTCCGGATCAGCACCCGAACCGAGCCGCCCAATGTACATACCCGTACGCAACCGAATATGCTCGAGCGATGAAAGGGTTTTGATCTTGCTCTCGTCGTAATTATGAGCACCATTGCTCTTGCCCCTGGTTCTCCCATTGGCTTTCCCATTGGTCCCCGGTTGCGAGAGCAAATCGAGTTGCGTAGCGTTAGAAGCGCGTGATTTTGTTGCTGTTGCCATAAGACATCCCTTATCCTGATAGACACATGTTTGGAAGGTGACGTAACAGTACAGACATGTGGAGAGGGGAAAATCAATGCACGGCGGGGTACCGCATATTCAGGGGAGAAATAAGAAGTAATATAATATAGTGACTATATGTGCATCTATCAAGGGCAAATCTGAGATTGCGAAATACCGCAAAGATAGGTTTATTATCGAAAAGAACTATCCGCAGGCATGTCCCCCGTATAAAAACACTACGGGGCAGGCTCTGCGAGTGTAAGCAGGGATAAACGCAGAAGAAAGGCTTCTGATCATGCAAAACGTATTATTCATCCTCACCGACCAATGGCCTGCATGGGCATTTGGCTTTCTCGGTGCCGACATTCCCACGCCGAATATTGACCGCCTATCATCTCAGGGCACGGTATTCACAAATGCTTTCACATCTTGTCCCCTCTGCACACCCGCGCGCGGCTCGCTGCTCACGGCTCGCTGGCCGCATCAAAATGGCGTTTACGACAACCAATCCGTCGGTTATTCTCTCCAGGAATCCATGCCACTCGACCAAAAAACATGGATAGACGAAGCCGTGCGACTCGGCTATCACGTCGGTTACTACGGCAAGTGGCACCTCGGGCACATCAACCCTGAAAAACGCGGCGCACACGGCTTTGATCCCAACGTCGAAATACACTCAAAGCCATACCACCCACAAGCCAATGATCACACCTACGCAAAAACAGTTGCCAACTACGCCAACCAAACCCAAAACCTCATAAAAGGACGCGCGCCATTTTGGGGAGACTCACCACAACCAAAAGAAAATATCCAACCCTTTCCCACCATAAACAAAGGCGTAAAATTTCTCGAAACATGGGCAGCGAACCATCGTGACAAACCCTTCTTTCTCACCGTATCTTCCGCACCGCCACACTTCCCACATCACCTGCCCGAAGAATACGTCAAACTCGCCGAAGAACTCCGCACGCGCGTCGAACTCCCCACAAACCTGAGCGACAACTGCGAGGGACGCCCCTATTTCCATTCGACACCCTGGTGGGGATGCATGGACACCACCCCACTCGACAAAGAAGAATGGAAAACCGTTATCGCCTATTCCCACGCACACATCACAATGGTCGATGAAGCCATCGGGCGCATACTCGACGCTATAGACCGCCTCGACCTCGCCGAATCAACAACCGTTGTCTTCACATCTGACCACGGCGACATGGAAGGCGCGCACAACCGATTTGACAAAGGGGCTTATTTTTATGAAGAAGTCTGGCGCATCCCACTCATCATCCGCGCGCCCAACACATCACCCGCAACCCAGGACGCCTATGTCTCATTGCTCGACATCGGCGAAACCCTCTTCTCTCTCATCCGCGCCGAACCATCTCCCGACCAACCGCGGGAAGGGCGCAACCTTCTCCCACTCGTCGGCACGCAAAACCGCCCGCCCAACTGGCCACAAATCGCACATGGCACCTACTACCGCTACAACGGTTACAGCTTTGAAGTGCGCGCCATTCGCAACGAACGATACAAATACGTATGGAATCCGCAAGATATCGACGAATTTTACGACCTGCAAACCGACCCACACGAAATGAAAAACCTGAGTGGGCAAACTCACATATCAACCACAGAAAACGACCTGCGCGATCAACTCATGACATGGCTGCACAGCGTCGGCGACGATTTGCCAAACCGCCTCAACACCTTATTACCCGCCGGCACAATCATCGCGACGGGAAAACAAGGACCGTAATTTATCCCTATCGACCCGCTTCATTGTTCACAGCCTGAACCAGCGCGCGCATATAGGCAATCGAATACGCCACCCCCGCGCGACGGCCTCCCAGAATCTGCGGGATATGATCGGGAATAATCGCCCCGTCAAACGCCACCTCTCGCAGAGCTTTCATCACCGCATGCATATCCTGGTACCCATCATCAATCAATGTCTCTGCCCACGGCTCTGGCATCGGATTTGAAACATTGCGAAAATGAACCTTAAACAACTTCTTGCGGCTGGCAAAATAGTGAATAGCCTCAATCACATCCACGCCCATGCCCTCTTTACCCCCTTCGAGCCAACACCCCACGCACAAACACACCCCGATATTTGGGCTATCTGCAATATCCATCGCCTGCTTGTACCCCTTAAAATTGCCGAACATACAACGCGGAATTCCACCCAGAGAATACACGGGAGGATCATCGGGATGAATACCGATATAAACGCCTGATTCTTCGGCAACTGGCGTGACCTTGCGGATCATATATTCGTAATTTTCCCAAAGCTCATCCTCGCTATATACCCGTCCATGTGTCAATTCGCCTTCAAAAATCTGACCGTCCCAATGCCCTGTGGCATTCTCGATATCGAGCGTTCGCGCATCCATGCCCCCGCGCCGCGTTGTGCGCCCCGAACTCCATATCCCATTGCCCATGTGTGCATACGTATTGTACGGAATACCCGCCTCTCCCAGATTCCGAATAAAAGTAATAAATTCCTCGACCTTCTCATCGCGCCCTGGCAAATTCAGGGTCACTTCGGGCATATTGTGTACACTGCGATTCGCAATGCGATAAATCTGCAAACCGTATTTTGCAAACCTGTCTTTCAACGCCCTGTAATAATCGGCATTCTGGTTCTCCTGGTCATTGACGCCGACCATCATCCACTCCACGCCGAGTTGCTGCATAAACTGCAAATCTTCATCACTCGCATTATCCGACGTCTGCGCCGCAATCTGAATACCCGAATACGACGAATAAAATCCCGGCACAGCTTTAAGCGCGTAAGAGCGTTCCGTTTGAGTTGCCATAGCTATTCCCTTCTCCTTTTAAGTCGAACTTCACTGCCAGTGTTTATCGGCAAAATCCATATACCGATCCCAATCGTAATCCGTCACTGCGTGCCCACCTACGCGAATATGATACCCAATTCGACTTGTAACAGGCTCGTGAACACGCGGCATATTTTCAGCATCCAAACCATCTGTTCCCAACAAACGATAAACCGCATCGGCATTTTTCGCGCCCAAAAACTCTCCCTTTGGATCCGCCCAGCGATCTTCTTCTGCACTGGCAACATAAACCGGGCGAGGCGCCATCAGAGCAATGAGTAAATGCTGGTCAACGGGCAAATCGTCCTCGCGCTCATTATACCGCTTAAAATTATCGCAAAACCAGTGGGGAAAACTGGTATTAATCCGCCCCACAGTTTCTCCATACCGACGTCGGGAAAGCGCGGCACCCCCACAACCCGAATTATTTGAAATCACAAGGGCAAACCGCTCGTCTTGCGCGCCAGCCCACAACGCAGTCTTGCCCAATCGCGAATGCCCCATCACAGCAACCCGCGTATGATCAATTGCCTCATCGCTCTCAAAATAATCCATCGCCCTCATCAATCCCCATGCCCACGCACCAATAGCCCCCCAGTCATCCCCAGTATTTCGCCTATCAAAAAGCGGATGCACGCCATTTTGAAACCCATCGTCATAATCCGGATCCAGATCGCCGCAATAAATCGTAGCCAGACCATAGCCCCTCGCCAAAATCCTCTCCACAGGCCACCTGTTTGCAGCCGTACCGCGCGCTGCTTCCGTTGCCCTATGATCCAAAACCCCCTCCGTCTTCGAGCGCATCCATTGCTCGGACAACGCGATTCCGGGATCGGGATGAACGGTGTGATTCCCCCCAAAATTCAACCCCACAAACAGCGGCACGGGTCCATCACCATCTCTTGGGAGAAAAATTAAAATATCCATCCGTGGCTCTTCGGCATCCTTCATAAAGTAAACCCGAACTTCCTTGCAAATCCCCTCCAACGCATCCCCATTCAAAAACCGCGTCTCAAAATGCATACCCGCCGCACCGGGCATCTTGCCATATACCTGAGTCTCAAATAAAGACAAAATCTCTGCTCGCCGACGTTGCCAACTGGCCGCATCCCCGACCTCTGTCCCATCTTCAAAAATCAACGGATCGGGCAATGTATAATCGGGCACCTTATCTTCATCGTAATTCGCGACAAATTCAGCCATCGTGTTTTCGCTCCTTTTTTATCCTACCGCCTACTCATTCCCCTGATAAAAACCTTTCCCTGTATAATCTTATGCGCGGCCTGCCCACCATACATCGCGAATCTCGCAAACGCCTGTCCGCATTTTGGGCATTTCATATCCCCTCGGGTATGGTCTTCGGCAATCCGCTCTACCATGCACTTCACCAACCCGCCTCGCCCACCTTTGCGGTATTTGTACAGTAGTGTTCTACATTTCGCACAAAAAATCGAAATGGTTCGAATATCTTTGCGTGCCATGAGAAAGTATGAAGTGTGAAATCCTCATCCCCCAGTCCCCAGCCCTTAACCCCCAGCCCCCTCATAATAACCCCAATATCACAAATTGACAAACACAACCCCATGTGTTTGACACCTCTATTTGGGCATCGTATATTACGCGCATTCTAACTACGGAGAAAAAAATGGCTATCTCGCAACCCGATCCCCAAATCCAACCGACCGAATCCCCGCGTATCACCGGACGGTCCATCCTCCTTGGTCTGCTCACCGCTGGCCTGATGGCCTATTCTCAAAATGTCCTCGAAATCGTACTCCACGCGGGATCAATGGTCAAATCCAGTTTTCCCGTCGCCCTCATCCTGGGATTCCTCCTCTGGGTCGTGATCAACATGATCATCGCCCGGATAGCACCTCAATCTGTACTCTCGCGTCACGAAATGATGGTCATCTTTGCTACCATGTGGATCGTGGGCATGATGCCCGGCGTCGGCTGGATGGGATACTTTATCGGCGCATTGCCCGCCCCGCATTTTTTTGCATCGCCAGAAAATCGCTGGGCAGAATTATTCTTAGATGAACTGCCTCACTGGGCATTTCCCGAACCCACGCCCTGGATCATGGACCGCTTCTACTTCGGTCTGCACACGGGAGAATACGTTCCCTGGACAGGCTGGATACCCTCCGTCTTATGGTGGTTCTCTGGCGTAATCGCCTTCATGGCCGCTGGATTTTTTGTCATCGCCATTTTTCACCGCCAATGGGCCGATGCCGAACGCTTAACCTACCCACTCGTCAATTTCCCCATGGACCTCATGGAGGGCTTTGGTGAAGGGCGCGCACTGCCCAAAATTTTCCGAGACCCCGTCTTCTGGGCCGGCTTTGCCTGGACCGCGGGCATCATTGGATGGAACATCATCAACTTCTGGTTTCCCAACGTACCCCGCATCACGCTCTTCGACAGCATCAACACCAAATCCATGACCGTTGCACAGAGCTTTCCACCCGTCTATTTGCGCGTCTTGCCCCTGGTCATTGGCCTCGGATATTTGTGTAGTCTGGACCTCCTGTTCAGTTTCTGGTTCTTTGGCCTTCTCGCCGTCGTCAAAATGGGCGTCATCAACCGCACCGGTTTCACAATCGGGTTAGAAGGACAAGTTGCCAAAGGCGGAGAAATCATCAACCTGGAAAGCCACGGCGCAATGACAGTACTCGTCGTCTGGTCTGTATGGATCGCACGACGGCATCTGATACATGTCGCAAAAACCGCCTTAAAAGGCGACCGCGGCGATGGTCCCATCTCCTACCGCTTCGCCATTATCGGCCTGATCATTTCCGTGTTGTACCTCTGTAGCTTTTTCATATCCCTGGGTATGTCGTTCTCTCTCGCAATTATCCATCTGCTATTGATGTTCATCGCATATTTTGCGACCTCCAAATTCATTGCCGCCAGCGGATTTGGATATCTCTTCCCCGTATGGATCAAAGGATCGGGCTTTGTCAACTCGATCCTCGGTACAGCCACCCTATCGACCCGCGAAATGGTCGCAATGCACCTCGTCAACAGCAGCGTATTCTACGGCGGCGGACGCATTCAAACCATGCAGGTATTGCCTCACCACCTCAAAGCGATGGACGATGTGCCCGCAGAACGCGGCAAACACTGGACAAGTGGCGTCGTTTTCATCGCATTCACCATGGGCTTCTTTGTCTGTGCCGCCACCATCATCTACTATTGTTATCGCGACTCCGCGCTTTTCCTGCGGTCATGGACACTCTGGGAAGGCCCACTGGGTATTTTTGGTGGAATTGGACGCGCATTGGGCGAAACCGAAAAAACTTCTTTTGACCTCCAAAAACTCAGCATCTGGCTCCTCGGAGCGGGAATAGCCGCATTATTGGCGGGCCTGCGCACCTGGTTTCCCCGCTGGCCGCTGCATCCCCTCGGCCTCGCATTTCAATACACAACGGGACCGCGCTATTACGCCCTGAGCATCCTCATGGTCTGGGCAGCCAAACTCCTCATCGTCCATTTTGGCGGTCCCCGCCTCTACGAACGCGCAAAACCCTTTTTCTACGGCACAGTAATTGGCTACTGTACCGGCATTGGCGTTGGCATGGTCATAGACCTCATCTGGTTCCCCGGTTCGGGACACGGCTTTCACAATTTTTAATATTTCGTACGAGAGATTGCGGATGGGTGCAGGAATAAAAATTGTACTCACCATCATCGCCTTATGCACAGCTACGGCATCGGCGCAACGCATTGCGCCGGATGAATCGTGGCGTACGCTCGAGACAGAACACTTTCGCGTCACTTTTCCCGCACATCTCGAAGACATGGGACGCAGGGCAGCGGAACGCGCAGAATGGGCGCATGCCCGGCTATCCAAACAGTTCATCGCTGCACCACATGGGAAAATTGACCTTGCAATAACCGATCACATCGACGTCTCAAATGCCTCCGCAACCCCGTGGCCCTCGAACCGGATCATCATCTACGCCCGTCCACCTACCGACTCTTTCGGACTTGCCTACTACAACGACTGGCTGGAATACGCCATTGCACACGAATTGACGCACATCTTCCACATTGACCAACCTGGCCGCTATAGAAGCAAGCTATTTGGACGGGTGCCGATACCGTTATCATTCCCAGCACTCACCACCCCGCGTTGGGTGCTCGAAGGCATCGCCATCTGGTACGAATCCGCACTGACCGGCACCGGGCGCGTTCATGGAACGTTCCACAAAATGGTCCTGCGAACAGCGGCTCTTGAAGGGCGGTTCGAGTCCATCGGCCAGGCGGGTGGCAACTCGCCCCAGTGGCCGGGAGGCACCCGTGCTTATGCTTACGGATCGCTCTTTTTCGAACACCTGATACAAAAATACGGGCACGACCACATGATAGCCTTCGTCAAAGCAGTGGAAAAACAGTGGATCCCCTACCGCCTTGATGCCGCAGGGCGCAGCGCCTTTGGCGTCACCTTGACAAATGAATGGAAAGCGTGGGCAGATACACAGCGAACAGCAGCGGCGGAACTGGACACTCACCTCGCCAGATTCGGTGCAATCACCGAGCCAGAGGCACTGACCCGCGGTGCCCGCTATGCACATCACCCAAAAGTATCGCCCGATGGCAAAACACTGTACTACATCCGATCAGATGGAAAATCGGATGCCAGACTGGTATCGGCTAAATTAGATGGCAGTGGTGAATCGACCATAGCTCTGACCAACGGCAGCACCTCATTCGCGTTCGCCTCCGATGGCGACATCGTATTCGCAGAATTCGACTTTGCTGGTCCCCACCGCATATTTAGAGACCTCTACCGCGTAACGCCGGGCAGTGATGTGCGACGCATCACAACGCGCGCCCGCTTAACCGCCCCATCAGTCAGCCCCGCAGGCTGGGCAGTCGCCGTCGCCGAAGGCGAAGGAACCAGCGGGCTGGCGCGAGTCAATCTCAGCAATGGTGCCATCGAGACGCTGGTCCCTCCCGACCCGGATATCCACTGGGCGTACCCGGCAATCTCACCCGATGGCCGCTGGATTGCGGCGACCCGCTGGACAAAGGGGCTTCACGACATCGTCCTCCTCGATGCACACGGCAATCTCATCCGTGAAGTAACCCGCGACCGTGCCCTCGACTTCGCCCCATCATGGAGTGCCAATAGCCAGTGGCTGGTCTGGGCATCTGACCGCAGCGGCATCCCAAACGTACTGGCTGCAAAAGTCGATAACGGGCAAAGCTCACCCCCCATCATGCTGACCAATCTCCGCACAGGAGCGGCATACCCCAGCGTCGATCCGTCTGGCCGCTGGCTCTACTTTTCGGCTTACCACATCGATGGCTGGGAGATCGAACGGATCCCCTTCAATCCCACTGCTGCACCACCCGCGCCTCGCGCGGACTCGACACACATCGAGGTCGTCAACAGACCACGCGGACGCGCTGAGGGACAGGTGCGCGCCTACTCGCCACTTGAAACCCTGCGTCCCTACTACTGGATACCCGCATGGAATTCCCCCATCGCAGTACCCGCGCACCGCAAGGGAGAAACGGCGATACCCCGCACTAAAGTACTCGGCACATCCATCGGCGCTCGCACCTCCGGGATCGACCTCGTGCGCCAGCACGAATACGAAATCGGTGCTCGCATCTTCCTCCCAGTTAAATCCTCTTCCCGCGGGAGAGCAGCGGGCAATTTGTCGTACCGCTACCTCGGGCTGGGGAACCCCTCACTCGGGTTATCGTTATCGCAGAACTGGGATGAAGACGGCACCAGAATACAACAAGAGACCGACAACACCTTCTTCGTCCTCGAGCGACAACGTCGTGCCTCAGCATCGATGACGCTGGTGCGGCCAAGGGCGCGGAGCGGTGTTTCACTTACAGTCGCCGGCGGACTGATGCGAGAAGATCGAGAGGTACTGGACTCCATGCTACAGACAACGGATCGCTTTCAACTCGATGATCCGCGCAGCACCCTGAGCGAACTATCGGTGCGTGTCTCCGCCACCAATGCCCGATCACACGCCTTTCAGATGGGACGGGCGACCGGCACATCATTTTCCGTCCGCGTCAGGCGACGCCACGACCTCTCTCGCTCCTCAAGCGACCGCTCGGCAGATGACATCAGAGGCACCGTCAGGACCTATGTGCGACTGCCGCACTGGTTTCCAGGACGCCGATTCGCAACGCCTGTCCTGGCCCTTCGCGCGAGTGCTGGCGCATCTCGGGGACCGGGTAGCGACAACAGCTACTTCGACATCGGCGGTGCTGAATCAATCACTTTTCCAGTGCGAGGATACGAGACATCAACACGGTCGGGACAGCACGCCTGGTCCGCATCGCTGGAATACCGCGCCCCCCTCGCATTGGAGAACCGCGGCCTGCGGGCGTGGCCGATACATTACAACCGCATCTTCTGGACATTCTTCGCCGACGCCGCCAACACCTATGGGCACGACACATCGCAATCGCGCCCACTCCTCTCGGCTGGCACCGAGATTATCATCGACTATTACGTCCTCTATTCGGCAATCCGCTACCGCCTCGGCGTGGCATACCGGTTCACCGATCCAAAAGGCGTCGGCTACTATGTCCGCCTCGGTACATCGTTCTAAGGCTCTTAAGTGTATTTTTATCTGATTGACAACACCACCAAAAACCATTTTCTTTTTTAGTTACTGTCGCACAAATAAAAATCGCAGAGGAGCTTGCTCGTGGCGTTTCAAGATCACTTTAGTTATTACGGCCCCACGCGCCTCATCATGGGACGAGGGACTATTGGCAACATCCCACAGATTGTAAATGAAAAACAGGTAAAAAAGGCACAAATCGTCACCGATAGAGGCCTCGTCCAGGCTGGCGTTGTCGCGCGCGTTACAGAAATACTCGACGAGTCGCACATCGCCTACAGCATCTACGACGAGGTTGAACCCAACCCACCCATCCGCAATGTCGAGGCCTGTGCCGCGCAATACCAGTCGAAAAATTGCGATTTCCTGCTCGCCATTGGCGGAGGATCCTCAATGGACGTGGCAAAAACCTCGGGCGTACTCGTCAATCACGGAGGGAAAATCACTGATTATTTTATTGGCGAAAAACCCGTTCCCGGTCCCATTCCCTTTCTCCTGTGCGTCCCCACCACCTATGGCACAGCCAGCGAAGTCACGCCCTTTGCCGTCATTACCGACGACAACCACTTCAAAGGCACCGTCGCAGGTCCCCATGTCATTCCCGATGTGGGCATACTCGATGCCGATATGGCCGTCGCATTGCCGCTGCCCATAGCCGCAGCGACCGGAATGGATGCATTGACACACGCCATTGAATCCTATGTGTCCCTGATGTCCAACCCCATCTCTGAAGGCATGGCCCTGCACGCCATCCGCCTCATATCACAAAACTTGCGACAAGCCGCGTACAGCGACCACAACCACGAGGCCACGCAAAACATGATCATCGCCAGCACCATGGCCGGATTCGCATTCTCACAAACGCGCCTGGGCAACGTACATGCCATGTCGCATCCAGTCGGCGGTCACTACGACGTGCCACACGGCATTGCCAACTCGATCTTGCTCACCCGTATCATGGACTACAATCGCTACGCATGCCCGGAGAAATTTGCCGACATCGCCGCTGCTATGGGCGAAGATGTCAATGGATTGAGCGCTATAGACGCATCTGTTCTCGCCGTTGAAGCCGTACAAAATCTATCCGACGACGTGGGCATTCCCGCCACATTGGGCGAAACCGGTGCAAAAGCCGAAGGCATCCATGTCATGGCCGAAGACGCGATGAAAAGCGGCAATATCCAGGTAAACCCGCGCAAAACAACGATAAAAGACGTAACCGCCCTTTACGAAGAATCCATGTGATAGAAAATCACAACAGGAGGATAAACCATGCCGACTTACCCGCAAATGTTCCGCATTCGCCAGCACTTCGACGCCCCTCGCGTCGATGACATCGCCAGCACTGTGCGCGATGAAATCGCAAAAATCAATCCCAGTTCCGCGATCAAACCCGGTCAAACAGTCGCCATAACCGCAGGCAGTCGCGGCGTCGCCAACATCGACACCATCATCAAAACCATCGTCGAAGAAATGAAAGCCATTGGCACTGTTCCCTACATCGTACCCGCAATGGGATCGCACGGCGGAGGCACAGCCGAGGGGCAAACCCAGGTCCTGGCCGGATATGGCATCACCGAAGGCACCATGGGTTGCCCGATCAAATCGTCGATGGACGTCGTCCAGATCGGCGTATCGGATTTTGGCATGCCCATCTACTTTGACAAACACGCATCCGAAGCCGATCACGTCATTGTGGTCAACCGCGTCAAACCCCACACGGGATTTGCCGGCGAAATTGAAAGCGGACTGATGAAAATGATGCTCATTGGCCTGGGCAAACACAAAGGCGCCTCGGTGTATCACCGCGCCATCATCCACCATTCCTTTGACAAAATCGTGCGCTTAGTCGGTAAAGTCGTGCGCGAGGAAATGCCCATCACCTTTGGCGTAGCCACCCTTGAAAACGGCTATGACGAAACCGCACTTATCGAAGCCATTCCCGCGGCAGACTTTGAAGAACGCGAAAAAGTACTTCAAGCCAAATCCAAAGCGTGGTGTCCCTCGCTGCCTTTCGATGATGTCGATCTGCTCATCATCGACGAAATGGGCAAAAACATCTCCGGCTCGGGCATGGACACCAACGTCATCGGGCGCAAGCGCAACGACCGCCGCGCAATGGGCGACGAAACCCCGCGCGTCTTGCGCATCTTTGTGCGCGACCTCACCGAAGCCACACACGGCAACGCTACCGGCATCGGCATGGCCGAATTTGCCACCCGGCGTCTCGTCGATAAAATCGACTATCACGCCACCTATACCAACGTCATCACCGGACAACACGTTTCAGCAGGTGCTGTTCCGCTACACTGCGACACAGACGCCGAAGTCCTCGACATCGCCCTCGAATCCATTGGCCTCATCGCGCCAGAAGACGCCCGCGTACTCTGGATCCCCAATACACTCGACCTGGGTGAAGTCGAAGCCTCTGAAGCCTATCTGGCGCAAGCCGACATCCGCGACGACCTCGAAATTCTCACTGGGCTGCGTCCCCTCGAAACGGAAGCCGACGGCAATCTACCGCCCATCGAAGCCTACCGCGACCGCATACCTGAATCCGTTTTCGCAGATTGAGAGAGAATATTTACAACCTTTTCAATGTCCGATCTCCTGCTCAAAAACGGTCGCATCTTGGACCCGGCTAGCAATCGTGATGAGATAGCCGACCTGCTCATCCAGCGCGGTCACATCGCGCGTATTGAACCGCATATCGCCGCAAGAGCCAAGGCCATTGACGTCTCAGGCCAGATCGTCGTACCCGGCCTCATCGATATGCACGTCCACCTGCGCGATCCGGGTTTTCCCGAAAAGGAAACCATCAAAACAGGATGTGAAGCCGCTGCCGCCGGAGGCTTCACATCTGTCGCCTGCCTACCCAATACAGAACCTCCGATGGACAGCCCAGAAATTGTCCAATACATCATCCAGCAGGCAAAATCGGCAGATGCCCGCGTATATCCCATCGCCTGTGCAACCCAAAAAATGCAGGGCGAAAAACTCACCGATACCGATGCCCTGCTCAAAGCAGGTGCTATTGGATTTTCCGACGATGGTCTCCCCATAGAATCCGAAGCCTTGATGCGTCAACTTTTGGAGCGCGCCGCCGCCAACAATTTTGCGGTTTATCCCCACTCCGAAGTCTTTGAACTCACGCGCGGCGGGCACATGCACGAAGGCGCAGTCTCCCGCGAACTCGGCCTGAAAGGCATGCCAGCAGAAGGCGAAGCCGCCATGAACGCACGCGACATCGAACTCGTGCGCCAAACTCGAGGGCGTCTCCACATCCTGCACCTCAGCGTCAAACGCGCTGCCGAACTCGTGCGTAAAGCCAAAGCAGAGGGCCTGCCCGTCACCTGTGAAGCCTCTCCCCATCACATTGCATTGACCGATGAAGACGTGCGCGTACTCGGCACAGCGGGCAAAATGAGTCCACCACTTCGCTCCAATGAAGACCGAGAAGTCGTAATCACAGGCTTACAGGACGGCACCATTGACGCACTCGCCACAGACCACGCGCCACATACGACAAAAGAAAAATTGGATGCATTTACCAATGCACCCAATGGCATACTCGGCCTCGAAACCGCGGTCGGTGTCATCTTCACCAAACTCGTCCACACCAACCTGCTCCCCCTCTCAGATACAATTGCCAAACTCACCATAGAACCCGCGCGCATCCTCGGCATCGAAGGCGGCAGCCTCTCCCTCGGCAAACCCGCCGACATCACAGTCATCGATCCCGATCTCAAATGGATTGTAGATGCTAATCAGTTCAAATCTAAATCTCGCAACACGCCCTTTCACGGATGGTCATTAAAAGGCCGGGCCACAATAACGATACTGGGTGGTCGGGTGACGTACAAACAATAAAGGAAAGACATTCATGGAAGCGATTCTCGCATTGGAAGACGGCACCATTTTCAAAGGCAAATCCTTTGGCGCAGACATTGAATGCGAAGGGGAAGTCGTCTTCAACACCAGCATGACGGGATATCAGGAAATCCTCACAGATCCGTCTTATAACAGCCAGATCGTAACCATGACCTACCCACTCATTGGCAACTACGGCATCAATCCATCCGACTTTGAATCGCAAAAACCCCAGGTCTCCGGCTTTATCGTCAAAGAATACTGTCCATATCCCAGCAATTGGCGGTCAACCATTGCTCTCGGCGACTTTCTAAAAGAACACGACATACCCGGCATTGAGGGCATCGACACCCGCGCCCTCGTGCGACATATCCGCCGTCAAGGCGCAATGAAAGGCGTGCTATCGACCATTGACCTCGATACCGATAGCCTCGTTCAAAAAGCGCGTGACTTCCCCGGCCTAATCGGCCGCGACCTCGTGCAAAACGTCACTTGCACAGAACCCTACCACTGGTCCGAGGGCCTTTGCGATCTCAAAACCGGTCAGACCAGACACCTGCGACAAAACACCAAATACCGCGTGGCGGCTTACGACTTCGGCATCAAACACAACATCTTGCGCTATCTCGTTGACCGCGGCTGCGATGTAACTGTTTTTCCCGCCGATACGCCCGCAGAGCAACTCCTCGAAATCGATCCCGACGGCATCTTTTTATCCAACGGCCCGGGCGATCCAGAACCCGTGACCTATGCGGTTGAAAACATCCGAAAATTGATCCGCGAACGCCCCACCTTTGGAATATGCCTGGGCCATCAGCTCCTCGGCCTGGCACTGGGAGGAAAAACGTACAAACTCAAATTCGGCCACCGGGGAGCCAACCAGCCCGTGCAACACGCCAGCACGGGCAAAGTCGAAATCACCGCACAAAATCACGGTTTCTGCGTCGATCTCGACACCCTCGACCAGGAAGTCGTAGCACTCACCCACATCAATCTCAACGACAACACCCTCGAGGGCCTGCGCCACCGCGAACTGCCCGCCTTCTCCGTCCAATACCACCCCGAAGCCTCCGCCGGCCCGCACGATGCCGATTATCTCTTCGACGAATTTGCAAAATTAATGGAAGAAGTGAAATAATCACACTTCAGGAGGATAAATCTTATGCCAGTACAAATCACTATAGAAGATGTGCCAGAAGATGTACACGACGCGCTTGCTGTCCGCGCCGCCCGTCAACGTCAGTCCATGCAAGTATTTCTCCGCGGAGAGTTGGAACGAATCGCGTCGCGGCCCTCGGTTGAAGAGTGGCTGCACAGAGTTCGCGAGCGTAAGGAAGCGACGGGAACCCGCGTTCGACCTTCGAGTATTCTAAATGCCCGTGATGCGGATCGAATGTAATGGTCGTTGTTGATGCCTCTGTAATCGTCTCCACACTTGTGGACGTAGGGCGTGAAGGCCAGTGGGCGGAAGCGGCTGTTGCAGATGGGATACTAATCGGTCCAGAGTTGATCTTGGTCGAAGCCAGCAATATTCTGCGCCGATTGGAACAAGCTGGTGAGATCTCGCAACAGGAGGCCACGAATGCTCACGGGGATCTGCTACAACTCGACATAGAATTATTCCCCTTTGCCCCTTTTGCTGAGCGCGTATGGGCATTGCGGAGCAATTTGACCAGTTACGATGCCTGGTATGTAGCCTTGGCCGAAGAGTTCGATTGTCCCTTGATAACTCTGGACAAAAGGCTCAGCCGTGCCAGTGGCCCCAAGTGTGAGATCGTTATCCCGCCTTGGGACGAACGGGAAGAAGGTGTTAATGAAAGTAACTCTCACTAACTGGCGCTGTTGGAATTTTTGAGCGGGCGGGGTTTAATGTGTATGCTGGGGAGAACTGATTGATTGCCAAACTTCATGTCTACCACTTCTTTCCAAAATTATGACCGGATCGACAAGATTGTTCATTTGCTGAAGAAATGCTGCGGGATACGGAGGAACCACAATGTTGGAAACAAGCTTTCGCGAATTGCTCGCTAGAACTATCGAATTGTACAAAGAAAGAAGGAAAGTCGATAAGGAGCTAGAAGAAAAGAAAGAGGCGATACGTCAGCACTCAGAGGGTAAAAAGGACAAGTTCTCTATTTCGGGCCTTGGCAAGGTTTTAGTGGCGGCAAAAAGAACTAAAGGCCTTGATGTGGATCTTGAAAACTTGAACAATCTGAACCGGGAACAACTCGCGTGGCTCATCAACAATAATGTATTGAGACTTTCGTTAAATCAATCAGTTTTTAGATCGCTCGATAAAAATGTTCAGAAACGTATCTTGGACACAGAATGCATTAAGCAGATCGAATATGAAGATGGGCAGTTCAGGCAGCGGGTCTATATAAGGGTTGAGGAGGGAGATGAAACCCGTGACACCAGGAATCTCCATGACTCCAACCTCCCAAATAGCCAAGATGTAACTTTGCATCGGAGAGATGGCGGCGAAAAAGATGATGATATCGAAGAAGAAATCGATGAATGGTGGCATGATGACGAGGCTGACCTGATCGCAAGGGACCTTGATGACGATCGCGATGAGTTGGCACGGTCCCAAGAAGAAGGCTGGCCCTACACTGACGAAGATCAAGAATCGACAGAATACGGACGGTCCCAAGAAAAAGGCTAACCCTATTGCTATAGGTCAAAAAGACCTCAACCCTTACCTCTGTACCTCTGCTTTAAATTCCTCCAAAGGCATTGGTTTCTCTCCTGTTCGTTCCATCTTATCCAAGACCTGTTCAGATGCACGGACATCAATCACATCTTCAAGAAACTGAAAAATTTCAGCCTCTGAGAAACCTGCTTTTTCTGCCAGATCGATAGCCTTCTCAAACGTATCGAACAACATCTCTTGCTCTTTCTGCGACAATTTTTCCAATATCGGACACGATAGAGGCGCGTCTATTGTAGATATTTGTTCTGCCATGTCATTCTCCTTCTGAAAAGTTCGGAGGAGTTTCTTTTAATTTTATACGATGGGAAGAGGTCTGATCCGTATGCTATTTTGAGTAAATACAACAACGCTACCATTTTGAAGATCATTGGAAATAGTCGGTAGGTTGGCCTGTAGCGAGTGCTTCGCGTATGTCTTCGGGTTCGAGGTCGGGATAGAGTCTCAAGATCTCCTCATCAGGTGTGTTTGCAGCGACGAGATCAACAATGACAGAAACGGGGATACGAAGACCTCTTATACAGGGCAATCCCCCCATTTGGTCGGCAGAAATAGTGATGCGTTGAAATTTCATTTTTCATTTCCTTTCGAATGTCTTCCGCGTAGAACACCCATAAGTATAGCCATCCCATCCCTCTCTTTCAAGCGCAATTTCTATTTTGGAACACACAGATATGCTCAGGTGTCTAAGAAAACAGAACACTTGACATCTCACATCAGTTTCCGTATCCTGTTTATAATGGAAAGGGGGTTTTACACATGCTCAAATGGATTTGTACACTTGCAGTTGTCGCCTTGATTGCGACGCAGGCACGGGCAGACATTGGCATTCAGCCGCAAAACAAAATCCCACTCGCGGGTGAGAACCTCGTGAACGGGTTAAAAACCACCAGCGGCTTGTTCGACCTGAAAAAGCTCAAATTTAACCACACCATTGGGGTCAGTTACAGTTCGGGATACGGCGGTGGTCTGAACCAGTATTATCTCAACGATATCACCTACCAGGTATCCAAACCGCTCATCGTCAAAGCGCAAGTCGGTCTGGTCAATCAAATGTCGGGCAATACGCGCTACGGTTCGACCTCATCGGGTGGTGTTCAAGTCGTCGTTCCCAATGTGAGCCTCTTGTACCAGCCCAAGCCCAATATTCGCATCGAAGTTGGATTCAGCACCTTCAATGGCTATCCCTATTATTACAACGACAGATACAGACGCTATTAAAAGCGCAATATTAACAGATAGGGACGCCAGCGCGTAAGACTGGCGTCTCTTTTTTTTTATCCTTATATTTATCAACATGAAACGCTGGCTATGGATTCTCGGCGGACTGCTCATTGCCGGTCTGGTCTTTACGACAAAAGCCTTTTGGGAACCGCAAACGGTGCCCGATGTCGTGCCCGAAGCACCCCAGGTCTCTCACAATATTCGCGTTGAAATTCTCAATGGCTGTGGCACAGGCGGCATTGCAACCGAGGTCGGGCAGAAACTACGCGATTTCGGCATAGATGTCATGACCCTGGGCAATGCTGAAAACTTCAACTTTCCCGAGACCATTGTCATAGACCGCATGGGAAAAATAGAATATGCCCAACAAGTCGCCAATGTCCTCGGCACGCCCAATGTGATCCAGCAAAAAACACCCGATCCCTTTCGCATTGAGGAAGTCACCGTCATCATTGGGCGAGATTATCGCGGATTGGCAATATTTAAATAAAGTGAGAAGACCCCGCCCAACCCCCAAAGGTTGGTGCCTCACTTCACACTTCACAGAATCAGGGAGACTTTTTTGGCCGATACTACCGAAAACGTTCGCAGTGCCTGCATTGAACATTTGCTATCGCGCAAAGCCGAAGACCTCATTGCGGTCGATCTGCGCCAAACAGCCGACTTTGCCGATTATTTTATCATCTGCACGGGAACATCCGATGTGCATGTTCGCGCCTTAGCCGATGCGGTAATCGAGGGTCTCAAAGCAGAAGGGCAGCCCCCTTATCAGGTCGAAGGATATGATATACGGAAATGGGTACTGATCGACTTTTTCGACATTGTCGTACATATATTTCAAAGAGAATCGCGCCAATTTTACGGCCTGGAGCGCCTGTGGCGAGACGCGCCTATAGAGCACATTGAAGACGACGTATTGATTATTTAATCCGCGATCCGTGACAACTGGAGATGGCCAATGCCCGTTCCGACCATCACCTGGGAAAATGATGCCCTGCGCCTCATCGACCAGACCTTATTGCCCGAAAAGTACATATTCATCACTTGCCGCGATGTCGGCACAGTGGCAGAGGCCATCGTCAGCTTGAGGGTGCGCGGCGCCCCAGCCATCGGCGTAGCGGCTGCTTATGGCGTTGTAATAGCAGCGCAAGAAGCCATAGCGCGAAATGCCGACTTTGACCAGTATGTCGCAGAAAGCATTCAAAAATTGGCGCAAACGCGCCCCACAGCCGTCAACCTCTTTTGGGCACTTGACCGCCAAAAAAAGGTCCTCGCCAAAGCAGCTGGCCATTCACCCGCTGAAAAACGCGATTACCTGCTCAAAGAAGCCCATGAAATTTTTGAAGACGACAAACGAATATGTCGCCAAATTGGTCGCAATGGTGCCGAATTGCTATCTTCGCGAGCGACTGTATTGACCCACTGTAATGCGGGCGGCCTGGCTACGGCCGACTACGGCACGGCTCTCGCAGTGGTTTACGCCGCGGTTGAAGCGGGAAAACAAGTCGCGGTCTATGCCGACGAAACCCGCCCGCTCTTACAGGGATCACGCCTCACGGCCTGGGAACTGAATCAAAGCGGCGTAGATGTCACTGTAATATGCGATAGCATGGCCGCTGCGGTGCTGCGCGAAAAAAACATCGACAGCATCGTTGTCGGCGCAGATTGCATTGCCAAAAACGGAGACGTAGCCAATAAAATCGGCACCTACGGACTGGCCATTTTGGCCAAAGCACATCAGGTACCTTTTTACGTGGCCGCACCCTTATCTACCATCGACATGAAACGCGACACTGGCGCGCAAATTCCCATAGAAGAGCGCGAAACAGAAGAAATCACACACGGCATGGGCCGGCAAACCGCGCCCAGTGGCATCCATGTGTACAATCCCGCCTTTGACGTGACCCCCAACCACCTCGTCACGGCGATCATAACGGAAAAAGGCGTGGCAAAAGGCAATTACTCAGAAATATTTGAGCGGTGGTTTGGAGAGTGAAGCCCTGGTTTATTGCATAATTAAGCGACTTTATTATTTTTTAAGATATACAAGATATTGGGGAAAATAGTGCATTTTTCGATAAATTGCGCAATATAAGTTATTGACAAATTTTGCATGCATTCTTAAAGTGTGAGAGTCTAACATTATGTCTGAACAATGAGTAGAGGTAGATGGCACGGGTAAAGAAAAGAAGAAACTGACTACTACCCGTGGAGGCAAAATGATGAGAAAAAAAATCTTATTATTTGTCCTATTTGTCGTGTCCCTGATCGGCTGTGTCGCACAGCAGCCCCAACTCGCTCCTCCGGCTGATTCTCCAAAGGCTGATTCTCCGGCGACGCGAGAAGAATTTGATCCGCAGGCCCTCATGGATGACGACCCGGTGTTGCAAACACCTGCACGCGCCGAGGCAATACCACCTGCGGAAGTATCGCAAATTGAGGGCTATCGCGTCCAAGTTGCAGCCCTTCGCGATTACAACCGCGCAGAATCCTTGCGCGAACAAATTCAGCGCGATGCTCAGGTCCTGACATATATTCATCTCGACGAAGACATCCAACTCTACAAAGTTCAAGCGGGTAACAGCCGCACGCCCGAATCGGCCAAAACACTGCGCGACGCCATTAGAGCATTAGGCTTTCCCGATGCTTATGTGGTTCGCACACAAATTGTCAATGTGCAACCTGAAAGCGATGCCACATCGGGGTTTAGAGTTCAAATTTTTTCGTCATCGACGCGAGGTTCAGCGGAAAATGCACAAATGCAAGCGCGTGTTCAACTGGCGCGCGACGATGTTTTTATCGATTTTGAACCCCCTTATTTTAAGGTACGCGTCGGCAATTTTCAGACGCGCAACAATGCAGAAAAATTACTCGAGGAGGTAAGAGAGAAAGGCTATGAAACAGCATTCATTGTACAGACAAAATCTTCTCAATAACGCGAAAACTGCCCTGCGGTATAACCTGTGTCTTGTTGCAGTTCTAATTTTTGGCGGTTGTGCAACCACCGCACGCACGCCTCTTGCACCTGAACCTGCGCCTGAACCTGCACCTGAACCCGTAATTGTGCCAAAAGTTGCAGACCCCATTATACCAACAGAGCCAGTGTCAATAGAAGATATAGAACCCACGGGCGACCGTCTCTATGACCTGCTTCAAAAAGCCGCAGTCGAAACCCACTCTCTTCGCGTAAGAGCTTTGCTCGATACGGCAGCGCACATGTTGCGCCATCGTTTTGTTGCCGAACCGAATACAGCCGCCAAATGGACCGCAATAATGCGTTTCACACTCGAACGCTATCACGCGATTTCGTCCCATGTGCCTATACCGCCGCAGGCACCACTGGCAACCCTGCTCAATGCCCTTCCCGAATCTATTGTTGCCGATTTATTGCATCATCCGCACTACCGAGAAATCAAAATAAGAGTGCTGGCAGGGCGAGCGGATATGCCCATTGACCTCAGGCCTGAAGTCATGGCTTATATCCAATATTTCCTCACGGAAAAGCGCGACTTCTTTGAACGCAGTCTATCTCGCTCCACCGCCTACTTGCCCATGATCCAGACAATTTTCCGCGAACAGGGCCTGCCTTTGGACCTCGCGTACAAAGCCATGATCGAAAGCGGATTTAATCCCCGAGCACTCTCGCGCGCATACGCCCTGGGCATGTGGCAATTTATGTACCGCACCGGCTTGCTCTATGGCCTGCGGCGCAACACCTATATCGACGACCGCATGAATACCGAAAAATCCACACATGCTGCCGCGCAACATCTCAATCACCTCTACGAGTACTTTGGAGATTGGCATCTGGTTGTCGCGGCCTACAACTGTGGGCAGGGCCGTATGGATCGCGCCATTGCAAGATCTAAAACCCGCGACTTTTGGGAAATTAGCGCATTACCCAGAGAAACCCGCAATCACGTACCCAAGTTTATGGCTGCTGTCATCATTGCCAAAGACCCAGCTTTTTTTGGCTTCAAGGATATTGTCTATCAACCTCCCATGTCCTATGACAAAGTCGCTTTAACAGAACCTGTAAACCTGCATTTGGCTGCAGAGTGTGCGGGTACTACCTATACCTATCTGCGCTACCTCAACCCCGAATTGCGTCGTCCATATACACCGCCTGCCATGCGGCGAAACGCCTATAATTTGCGTGTGCCAAAGGGCGCAGGCGCGAAATTTAGAGCCAATTACGCGCAAATACCAGAGCATAAAAAAATCCAACTTATCGACTATGTGGTCAAACGCGGAGACACCTTATCGGGCATCGCATCCCGCGTGGGGGTGTCGGCATCCGACCTGCAAGCGGCCAATGGCATCACCAATCCTCGCCGCTTGCAAATCGGCCAGAAACTCAGCATTCCAATGTATCCCAACACCCAACTCCTGTCTGTTGCAACACAGGCGCGCCCGGCACTACAAACAAAAAATATTAGCCACAATCCCGATCCCAAAAACTATCGCCAGATCAATGTCACGGTGCGTACAGGCGATACCCTGTGGGATATTGCCAGACGAAAAGGCATCACAGTCTCACACCTGCGCGCGTGGAATAATCTGAATACCAATCGTCCCATTCACCCGGGTGACCGCCTCACACTGTGGGTCCCCAAAGATGGAACATCGGAATCTCCTATCTTTTATACAGTACGCACGGGTGATACCCTGTGGAGCATTGCGCGTGCCTTTGATACCAGTGTTGCAGCCCTACAATCCTGGAACGACATTCGAAGTCCATCGCGTCTGCGGGCCGGCACCCGCATTCGCGTTAGAGAAATTGCGGATTAATGAAACTGACCGTACGGACGGGTTTAAAACCCGCCCCTTACCCCTATGATTATCGCCCGCAATATTTTGTTCATTTGTTTGGCACTGCTTCTCCAGGCATCCTGGATCGATATCTTCGCAATTTACGGTATCGCGCCGGATATCGTCATTATCATACTGGTTTTTATTGCCTTTACCCGGGGACAAATTGAAGCGACAGCACTGGGTTTTATATCGGGATTGCTCATTGACATATACGACCCCGGCTCGCGTTTGGGCACCAATGCCCTTGCCAACAGCCTGATTGGTTTTTTTGCAGGTTATAGCCGCGTGAGTATCGCCGCAGAAGCTCTACGAGCACAGGCTGCTATTTTATTTTTAGCAACACTTTTACATGATATTATTTTCTTTTTTTTTATTTTGCAACCACTCAAAATTTTGAGCGTCGGATTGGGTACAGGCCTTTACACAGCCGCGTTGGGCACGGCATTGTCGTCTATCCTTACCCATCTCTCACTTTTCAATATTGAATCCCATGCAGAATAACTTCACACATAACGGCATTCGAGAGCGTCGCGCACGCATTTTTATTGGCGTCGTCGCATTCCTCTTTGCCATATTGGGCATTCGCCTCTATATGTTGCAGATTGCCGAATGGGAACAGTATCGCATCAAATCTGAAAAGAATACCATGCAGCCCGTCATCATCCAGGCCAATCGCGGTCTGATCCGCGACCGCAATGGTATCATTTTGGTCGATAACAGACCGTCTTATAACATCTCGGTCATTCCCCCTCGCTTTTTGGCAAATATTGAAGAAGGCAAATGCAATGGGCTTCTCGAACGCCTCGGGCAAATTGTAGATCTGCCCTGTGAAACCATAACAGAAAAATTGCAATCGCCTAACCGGTACTTTTACGATCCGATCAACCTCAAACGCGATGTTGACTTTGAAGCGGTTTCCATTATCGAAGAAAACCGCTATGACTTTCCAGGTGTAGAAATCCAAATTGAACCCCGCCGGGGCTATCCCATCTTTGACACACCCTCGGCGAGATCCACCGAGTTTTCGCACGCGCAGCACAACGCCAGTAATCCCCTGGTCTTAGCCCCCCATATTTTGGGCTATGTCGGGCTTATCAACGCATCTCAATATACCCACATGAAAACGCGGGGATATAGCTACGACGATCAGATTGGAAAACGGGGTATTGAGCGCATATTTGAAGACCGGATGCGGGGTCATAAAGGTGTCCGATACATCGAAGTAAATGCAAAGGGACGCGAGGTGGGCATTTTCCCCGAAAAAACAGACCCTCCCATTTCTGGTGAAGATCTGTGGCTCACGCTCGACTGGCGCGTACAGCATGCCGCCGAACACGCCTTTGCAGATAGCATGCGCGGCAGCCTGATTGCCATGCATCCACAGTCTGGCGAAATCATAGCCATGGTCAGCAAACCCGGTTTTCATCCACAATCCATCCGGGACCCCAAAGCCTGGCAGCACTTGCAAACAGCCCCATCCAAACCCTTGCTCAACCGCAGCCTTAAAGGCGAATATCCACCCGCTTCGGTCTTCAAAATGATCACATCGATTGCCGCTTTGGACATGGGCATAATCAAAGCCGATGAATATCGCCTGAGACCCTGCACAGGGGGCATGGTTTTCGGCGAGCGCCGGTTTAAATGTCACAACAAAAAAGGCTGCGGAACAATCAACATGCGACAAGCACTCGTCAAATCTTGTGATGTATTCTTTTATCAACTCGGCCTCAGAGTTGGTATTGACGACTGGCATCGGTATGCCGCTATGTTCAAATTTGGTGAATTGACAAACATCGACATCGCATCGGAAGGCGATGGTGAAGCACGCGGTCTGCTGCCCAACCGCGCCTATTACAAGCAAAGGCACGGCTTCTGGGTTGGTGGCAATATGCTCAACCTGACCATTGGACAAGGGGAACTTCTGGCAACGCCCCTTCAAATAGCGCGCTATACGAGTGCATTGGCAACCGGTCAGTTACCTATTCCGCATGTGATCAAAGGCGCACAGGGAGGAACCACATCTCTACCCCTCTCGCAAGAGGTGATTAAAACCGTGCGAAGCATGATGATAGATGTGGTCAACAGCCCTGGCGGCACTGGTCATCGCGCCCGTTTATCCGATATTGTCGTTGCGGGAAAAACGGGCACCGCACAAAATCCCCATGGTGAAGACCACGCCTGGTTTGTCGCTTATGCACCGGCAGAAAACCCGCGCATTGCCATTGCCGTGATTGTTGAAAACGGCGGTTCGGGGGGCAGTGTTGCCGCGCCTATTGCACAAAAAACGCTCGAAGCCTATTTCGAACACGCGGTGCCAAAATCCACCGACGAATTGATTGCGGTTACTAACCAGTAACCTCTCATTTTTCGAGGTAGTTGTGAATCTTTCCCTATTTGTTCGACGCGACCTCGACATCGGCCTCCTCTCAGCGATATGCCTGGGCATTGGTGTGGGCATTACCACCATATACAGTGCCAGCTACAATTGGGATCTGGGCCTGGCCAGCAATATTTATGAAAAACAAATTATCTGGACCTTACTCGGATTTATTGCCATGGTCATCACCATGGTCATTCCCCTCAAACTTTTTTACGCCTTTGCGTATGTCCTCTATGGCCTGACAGTTACACTTTTGATACTCGTGCTCGAATTGGGGGACCGGCGCTGGTTCAACATTGGTCCCATTCACATACAACCTTCTGAATTCGCCAAAATAACGACCGTCCTGGTAATCGCACGCTTTTTGACCTATCCCAACCACGACCTGACCCGCGTACGTGCCTTTATCCCGCCTCTATTGTTCGTTCTCGTGCCCATCTTGCTCGTCTTTAAGCAACCCGATCTGGGTACTGCTCTGGTTTTTAGCATCCTCATACTACCCATGTTCTTCTGGGCAGGTGTCAGACCCACGCATCTATTTTTTTTAGTTTCCCCTGCCCTTACCCTGATATGTGCCTTTCACCCGTGGATGCTGGTTGCGATGGTGCTCCTGCTCATTGGGATCCTTCTCTATGAACGCCCCCGTTTATTCACCGCAAGCATCTTGCTATTGGTCAACCTCACGGTTGCTATCGCCGCACCTTATGTGTGGGAAAACAAACTCCACGACTACCAAAAACGCCGCATCCTCACCTTTCTCGACCCCGATATGGACAAACTCGGCGCGGGTTATCAGGTCATTCAGTCCAAAATCGCCATTGGGTCTGGTGGCCTCAAGGGCAAGGGATTTTTAGAAGGCACACAAACCAAACTCGCCTTTTTACCGGAACAACACACCGACTTTATTTTTTCCGTTATATGCGAAGAATTCGGATTTCTCGGTGCCTTTTTTATTCTGGCATTGTTTATATTCATCTTATGGCGTGCCCTGTCCATTGCCGTACAGACCAAAAGCCGCTTCTCCAGCTTGACCGCGATCGGGCTGGCGACCATTCTCCTCTTCCACATTTTTGTCAACATCGGCATGACCATCGGCATCATGCCCGTCACGGGCCTCCCGTTGCCTTTCCTGAGCTACGGAGGGTCCACCCTCATCACAAATATGATTCTCGTTGGTCTGTTACTCAATATTTACGCCAATAGGTATGAGGATTATTAAGGGTGTCACTAAGATGTAAAACGCAAAAGGCGAGAGGCCGGATGGCCTCTCGCCTTTTATTTTTTTATTTTTTCGTCTCTCATCACGCCGTTACAAGTCCCTCCTCGAAGACCATTTCATCGGATTGGCGTCTCGCCGCACGTCGAGCGCGCCCCGCCTCGGTTGATACCCACGCATTGGCCCTGCCGCCCGTGAGTTCGGCAATTTCTCGCAACAAGATATCGGAAGGCAACACCTGAACCTGGCGGGACAGAACGATGGTGGAATGGTCGCGCTCCAATTTCAGATGTAATCGCAACTGACAGTTGCCCGGATGTTTCAGACACAGGGTATGCAGTGATTTGAGTGGCTCCATCTGAATTAAATCGCCCGGCAACATCACATTGACGGTATCGGCCAGTTGCTCGCGCGCCTGCTCGATAGGCATCACATTTTCAACCTGCACCGAAGACCGGCCATTGCGTGCGGAAAACCGACCTTGTAAAACCACCATTTCATCGACCAGCAATTGCTCGTGCAATTTTTCAAAAGTATCGGAAAACACCACCAGATCAACCGCGCCGCTCAAATCTTCCAGCGTGCCAAAAGCCATGGGCCGGCCATCGCGCGTCGTATGCGGTTTGACTTCCGTTAAAACGCCCCCAATCTGCACCTCTGCACCATCGGGCAATCCCGCCAGATCATTTGCAGACCGCATACCCATCTCCGACAAATCGGTTCTGTAGCGTTCCAGCGGATGCCCCGAAAGATAGAAGCCCAGCATATCTTTTTCATAAGCGAGGCGTTCGCGCTCAGTCCATTCCTCAACCTCGGGCAACGATTGGTCGTTCACCACCTGCGTTTGCATCTCGACCATTTCAAACATAGAAATTTGCCCCCGGGCGCGATCAGCCTGTACAGATTGCGCCATCTCCAGGGCGCGGTCTAAGGCTTCGAGCAACTGCGCGCGATGCCCGGGCACGCAATCATAAGCACCGGCTTTAATCAGACTTTCAACACACCGCCTATTTACAGCCTGAGAATCCACGCGGTCGCAAAAATCAAATAGCGACTCAAAAGGCCCATCTTCACGCGCGGCTACAATCGCTTGAACCGCGCTGCGCCCCACATTGCGAATGGCAGCCATACCCATTCGAATCTCGTTTTTGGCAGCCATAAAATCGATCTGTCCCTCATTCACATCCGGAGGCAATACGTCCAGACCCATCCGTCGGCATTCTTCGACCAGAACGACCAGACGCTCTATATTGCCAATTTCACTGTTGAGATTCGCCGCCATAAACTCGGCCGGATAATGCGCCTTGAGATACGCGCACTGGTAAGCCACCATCGAATAGCCCGCACTGTGCGCCTTGTTGAACCCATAGCCCGAGAAAACCTCGATATCTTGCCATATCTGTTGTGCGACCGTTTTCTCAACGCCATTGGCTGTCGCACCCTCTAAAAATTCGAGCCGATACTTTTCCATCACATCGGCCAACTTCTTCCCCATGGCTTTGCGGATACCATCGGCTTTGGCAAGTGTAAATCCGGCCAGGTCGCGACACAGGCGCTGCACTTGCTCCTGGTAAGTAATGATGCCGTACGTCTCCTCCAGAGCCGGGCGCATCTTCTCGTCGTTATATGTCACCTCTTCCCGCCCGTGCTTGCGGTCAACGTAGTTGGGAATATACTGCATCGGTCCCGGGCGATACAGCGCGTTCATCGCAATAATATCGCCAATCGTATCCGGCTGCAGTTGTTGCAAATAGCCCTTCATGCCCGCGCTTTCAAACTGGAACACGCCGGTCGTATCGCCCCGACCAAACAGGCGATAGGTCGCCTCATCGTCCAGAGGCAAATTATCCACATCCACATCCACGCCGTAATTCTCCTTCACCATCTTCACGGCATCATCAATCACCGTCAGATTGCGAATTCCCAAAAAATCCATCTTCAAAAAGCCCAGGTCTTCCACGTGGTGCATATTGTACTGCGTCATCACCTCGCCGCCTTTGGGCGCTTTGTAAACGGGCATAAACTCGGTCACAGGCTCGGGCGTAATCACCACCGCAGCCGCGTGAATCGACGCATGGCGCGCCAGCCCCTCGAGTTGCTTTCCTATGCCGATCATCTTTTGCCCCATGTCCCCATCTTCGGCAATCTGACGCAACTCGGGCACCTGATCGAGTGCTTTATCGAGCGTCATCTTCAATTCTGCGGGTACCAATTTTGAAATTCTATCGACATCTGCAAATGGTCGGTCCAACACCCGCCCCACATCGCGGATCACGCCCTTCGCGCCCATAGTGCCAAACGTAATGACCTGACACACATTGTCGCGCCCGTATTTTTGCACCACGTAATCGATGACCTGCTCGCGGTCGCGGTCAGCGATATCGAGATCGATATCGGGCGGCGAGATGCGCTCGGGGTTCAAAAACCGCTCAAACACCAGCCCGTATTCAATGGGATCCACAGCCGTTATGCCCAGTGCGTAAGCCACCAGACTACTCACAGCAGACCCACGCGCACCTGCGCGGATATCTGAGGCATTGGAAAACTGCATCACATCATGCAAAATCAAAAAATAGCCCGGATACCCCGTCTGATCTATCACGTCCAACTCAAACTTCAGGCGTTCCTCATGCTCAGAGGTCACCTGCTTGCACCGCGCCTCCATCCCCGCACGTGCCAGATCGCCGAGATAATCGCTGGCCGCATCATACCTCTCTGGCAAGGGAAAATCGGGCGCGCGGTATTCATCAAAAGAAATCTCCAGATTGCATTTTTCGGCAATCTCGAGCGTGGGTTCCAAAACGTGCGGCATATCCTGAAACAGCTTGTACATCTCTTCTGCCGACTTAAAATACACGCCTTCGGGATAACACATGCGCTTGGGATCGTCCAATGTCTTGCCCGTCTGAATAGCGACAAGAGCCGCATGCGCTTCGTGGTCTTCAGCCCGCGTAAAATGCGAATCATTCGTCGCCACCAGAGGCACCCCCATCTCCTCGTGCAGCTTGACCAATCCGGGATTGATCTTTTTTTCTTTATCAATGCCGTGCCGCTGAATCTCCAGATAATAATCATCGCCAAAAATATCGAGATATGTTTCCACAGCCTTTTGCGCTGCCTTGTATCCCTCGCGTTCGATCAAATAGGGGATCTCGCCCCCGATGCACGCCGACAGGCAAATCAGCCCTTCCGAATGCTGGCGCAACAAATCTTTGTCTATGCGCGGATTGTAATAATAGCCCTCGAGATACCCCGAAGACACCAGCTTGATCAGATTTTTATATCCCGTATAATTTTTAACCAGCAAAACCAGATGGTTTGAACTGCCTTGAAGACCCGGCATAGATTTTCTGTCAAATCTGCTCCCCATCGCGCAATAAACTTCGCACCCAATAATCGGATTGACACCCACATCTCTCATCGCCCGATAAAAATCAATAGCACCAAAAAGATTGCCGTGATCGGTCATCGCAACCGCAGGCATGCCCCATTCAGCAGCTACCTGGGCAATATCTTCTATTCTCGACGCGCCATCGAGCAGGCTATACATCGTGTGGCTGTGCAAATGGACAAAGTCAGAGGATTTCATCAACACGCTCCCGTAAATTAAAAGCAACCACAGATAAACACAGATGAACACGGATTAAAGCGGTGAACTCTGAGTGAAGAGATAGAATCGGGGGAGGAAAATGGGAGAGAAGTTTGTGACTTCTAATCTAAAACCGAGTGCTGGAAAAATCAAGCGACAGAATGGCAGGGTGTAACGCCATTAAAACAGGACATCGAAAAAACGCCCACAGGAAAACTATTGTGCCTTGTTCATTTTTAATTTTTCATTTATTTTCATACCTATGAAAACTCTTAAAATCCAACCCATGACAGCCCCAATTGATGCAGATGTCGCGATTCCGGGTTCTAAAAGCATCACCAACCGCGTTCTTCTAATTGCCGCTCTTGCAGATGGTATCAGCCATCTCAACAACGCACTCATGAGCGATGACACGCGGTATATGGCAAATGCCTTGCGCGATCTGGGCATTCGCGTAGATGAGTCAGATAACGCATTTGGCGTCTATGGCACAGGCGGGCACATTCCCGCTGACCGCGCAGAACTCCACATTGGCAACTCGGGCACCTCAGCGCGCTTTCTCGCGGCATATCTCGGCCTGGGCAACGGAACCTATACCATAGACGGCGTCGAACGGATGCGAGAGCGCCCCATCCAGGACCTCCTCGACGGCCTCACCCCCCTCGGTGTAACCGCGCGTTGTGAAGGCAAAGACGGGCTATGCCCCCCCGCGCTCATCGTCGCCTCTGGCCTCAAAGGCGGCCGCACCACCATGAACGGCAGCAAAAGCAGCCAGTATTTCACGGCCCTGCTTCAGGTGGCTTCCTACGCTCAAACCGATGTCGAAATCCACGTCAAAGGCGACCTCGTGTCCAAACCGTACATCGACCTCACCATTGCCGTCATGCGCGACTTCGGCATTGAAGTCACCAATAATAATTACCGCTCTTTCACAGTGCGCGCTGGCCAGCGCTATCATTCCCGCACCTACCAGATCGAACCCGATGCGTCCAATGCCTCTTATTTTTTTGCCGCAGCCGCACTCACCCGCGGTCGCGTGCGCGTACCCAATTTAACGGCGCAATCCATTCAAGGCGACATTGGCTTTGTCGATATCCTCTCCAAAATGGGATGTGAGATCGACAAAGATCCCAAAGGCATTGAAGTGCGCGGAACAGGCCGTCTATCGGGCCTCGACATCGACATGAACGCCACACCCGACATCGTGCCAACCCTGTGCGCGATAGCTCCGTTTGCATCTGATCCAATCAGCGTACGCAACGTAGCCGTCCTCCGCCTCCATGAAACCGATCGCATCGCCGCACTTAAAACCGAACTGAACAAACTCGGCGTGCGCGTTGATACCCGCGCCGATGGCCTCACAGTCTATCCCGCAGACCACATCCAACCCGCGGCACTCGACACGTACGACGATCACCGTATGGCGATGAGCCTATCGCTGATCGGACTAAAAACCCCGGGCATTGTCATAAACGACCCCGACTGCGTCAACAAAACATTTCCGACCTATTTTGATGTCTTAAACGCACTTTATATTGAATCTGAATGATCAGCGGCAAAGGTGCCCTGTATCCGTTTCCCTTTCATCCGTGTTTATCTGTGTTCATCTGTGGTTGCTTTTCCATGTCCAATTTCCAAAACGAATTTTCCTGGTCGCCTTCGCGCCATCGCATGTTTGAATCGTGCAAGCGACAATACTACTTCAACTACTACGGCAGTTGGGGCGGCTGGGACAAAGACGCAGACGCGCAAGCCCAACTGCTCTATCGCCTGAAAAAAATAACCACAGTACCGCAACTCGTCGGTTCCGTGGTTCACGACGCCATCAGCAACGCGCTCAACGCACTGAAATTGGGGCGCGATATTCTCCCCTTTGCCGTCGAGACCTACGCGCAAAATTTATTCCGCCAACACCTGCAAGAATCCGCGGAACATCTCTGGCGCTATTCAGCCTCTCAATACACCAATTTGTTTGAACACTATTACAACGAACCCTTTACCGAAACCGATCAGAACAACTCGGCCAATCACATCTCGACAAGTCTCAACGCTTTTTTCGCCTCCAACGCCTACGCCACCCTGCAATCTGCCCGCCCCGAAGACTATCTCACCATTGAAGACCTCACAGATTTTACCCTTGCCAATACCAAAATCTGGGTCGTTCTCGACGTCGCAATTCGCCGCGATGAGTCTGTCCATATCTTCGACTGGAAAACCGGGCGCGAACGCCAGGCCGACCGCCACCAACTCGCTGTGTACGCCCTGTACGCCACCTCGCAGTGGGGCGTCGCATTGCCCGACCTGCAACTCCAGGATATCTACCTGCAAACCAACACCGAGCACTCCCTGGACCTCTCTCCCGACGACCTCGACCAGACCCGTATCTTTGTCACCGAGAGCGTCCAGAAAATGCGCGCCCTCCTCGACGACCCCGAGCAAAACACCGCCTCGCAAGACACCTTCCCAATGACGACAAACACCCACCTGTGTACCACCTGCCCCTTCAAAGCCGTATGCTATCCCGATGAGAGACCTGCCAAACAACCCACCCCAGAACAAGACCCGGTCCAACTCTCCCTATTCTAATTTTCTTCACACACAGAAATACTTTTCTTATCAGCATAAATTGGTTACTCTTTAAGCAGACTGTACCAAAATCCCTCAATTTTTCAGAACTATGGCCTTAGAAACCTTGACATTGACGCGCGAAGAACGCATTTGGCTTGAAGCTTACCAGAAGGCTTTAGAAACACAATTTGCGGATCTCATCAAAGATCTCATTATCTTTGGTTCCAAAGCGCGTGGATCATCCAATGAGGACTCTGATCTGGATGTTCTCGTTATCATCCACGAAGGAGATTGGAAAACGAAGAAGTCCGTTGCCGAACCCGGATACATGCTCGCGATTGGCACCGAGGTTGTGCCTTCGCTTATCGTACTTACCGCTGAGGAATGGATGTACCACCAGGACTATGAAGCACCCTTCTGGCAAACTATTAGGCGAGATGGAATACCTGTTTTCCACCAGAAAGCAGAAAATTTTGCCGTTTTTGATCGCATAGCAGAAGCTTTCAAGGATGTGGATGACTTATCTGCCAAAATAGACCAGGCTGTAGAAGAAAGCAAAGCCGTCCACAATCGCTCTTGATATTAAGTTTCAACCTCTACACTGATTAGCCGGTGGGATGTACAAGTCCCCTCGGCTTTATTTTTTACAACCTGTCGCAACATGTGAAACACGCCCCTATTATACTATCTGCGGAGATTATTATGTCAAATAACAATACACAACAATTTAAGCGTTCTGAGCGGCTCATCGAGCTGGGGCGCATCTTATTTCAATCTGCTCAGGGGTTTACGGCTTTAGAATTAGGCAAAAAACTGGGCTGTCATCGCAGCACCATATACCGCGATATTGACTCCCTCTCCAAACTCAACGTGCCCATCTGGGAACGCGATGGTAGATTCGGCATGCACAAAGACCGCTATATCACATCTGTGCGCGTGAACCTGCACGAATCCCTCTCACTGTATCTCTCAGCCCGCTTGCTCTCAGCACACAGCGACAAACACAACCCCCATGTCGTCTCTGCACTTGAAAAACTCGCCAGCGCGCTACCCGAATCAATCGGTCAACACATCACCCGAACCGCCGAAGCCACACACAAGCGCAGACCGCATCGCGAGTACATCCGCGTTTTGGAAACCTTCACCCGCGCGTGGTCTGAACGCAAACAGGTGCGATTGACGTATTACAATCCGAACACCGATGAAACCACCAGGCGCGTCTTTGACCCGTATTTTATCGAGCCATCGCCCGTGGGATATGCCTGTTATGTAATCGGATATGACCATCTGCGCCACGACATTCGCGAGTTCAAAATCGAGCGCGTGCAACAGGTCAAAATTCTCGATTCGTCATATCAGATTCGCGGCAATTTCGATCCCTACGATTATCTGACGCAAGCATGGGGTGTGATGGGCGGCGATGAGCGCATCGTCGTCAAACTCTGCTTCTCGCCCGATGTGGCCTACCGCGTGCGGGAATCGGACTGGCCCTGCGTTGATGCCATAGACGACCTGCCAGATGGCGGCTGTCTTATGACATTAACTGTAAGCCACACGCTGGAGATGAAACCCTGGATCAGAGGCTGGGGCGCAGATTGCGAAGTGATAGAACCAGAGGAATTGCGACAGGTCATCGCAAAGGATATGATTGCGGCGGGGAGGATGTATGAAGAATAAAAAATGAGGATGAAGGTACTATAAAAAAAGTAGCGGCCAGGGATATTGTCCAGAGTCGGTTGGCACCGGCCCATTCTGGTCGCTGAACAAGATATAGCCAACTTCGAAACAAAAAGCAACTTTTTTGGAAATAGATGTAGATTCGCATTGCATAGTGAACAAAATTTCACTACATTAAGCCGCTCATAAATTCACCCAATTCGAAATTTTGACAAGATCAAATTCAGCTCTGAGGAAAATATGCAACAGAGGACAGATAACCACCTGAAGTATTGGGGCAAGGCTGGATATGGGGCAGAAAAGATGGCCGTACATCTTTTGCCCTACCATTGTTTAGATGTCGCTGCTGTGGGCCAGATATTTTTTGAGAAAAATAGGCGCATAAGAACCACATTAGCACATCTGATGGGTCTTAATGAAAACCACTTCGTCCGATGTATGACGTTTTTTTTAGCACTCCATGATATCGGGAAATTTGCAGAAGGTTTCCAGAATTTACGTGCTGATTTGTTAAAAAAACTCCAAAATAAGGAAAGCAATAAGGGCTATAATCTGCCTCATGATACACTGGGTTATATTCTCTGGAAAAATTGTATTCGAACGTATTTCCAAGAAGTAAATTTACTGCCGAAAACCAGCAAGTCTGGTCGTCGTGTTCGAGAAACGGGATATGACTATTGGATGCGTGCCATAGCTGGGCATCACGGACAGCCTCCCAAAGAAGGACAGCAAATTTTATCAGATTATTTTTCTGATGGAGACATCATATCAACAAAAAGCTATACCCAGACAGTTATTGATCTGTTATTTGATGACGGTATGGTCTTACCAGAAATAGACCGCTCTAAGTTGCGAATGGCCTCCTGGTGGCTGGCTGGGGTTGCTGTTTTGTGTGACTGGATTGGATCAAATGCCAATTTTTTTTCTTATTGTGATGTATCAATGCCATTGGATGAATATTGGCAATTGGCACTGAAGCGAGCAGAGAAAGCAATGGCTCTTACGGAATTGCTAATAGATACACCTGTTCAAGAGCACAATTTGCAGGACTTGTTTGCGCCGGATATTAAAGTTCCAACACCGTTGCAGTCAAAATGTGGAGAGATGACGATTGGCAAAGGACCTTGTCTTTATATCCTCGAAGATGTAACAGGCGCAGGAAAAACTGAAGCAGCTGTGTTGTTAGCAAACCGGTTAATGGCACATAACAAGGGGGCTGGTTTGTATATTGCCTTGCCAACAATGGCGACTGCAAATGCCATGTTTGAGCGTATGAAAGGTGATGATAAACAGCCAGTGTATCAACGCCTTTTTCCACCAGAAACACAACCTTCTATTGTTCTGGCCCACAGCGCACGCAACCTTTCTCAATCTTTTCGTCAAGCAGTTGTACCTGAGTCCAAAGAACCTGAAGAAAATTATGGGGATGAGACAATACCAGCAAGTGTGCATTGTAGCGCCTGGCTGTCGGATAATCTCAAGAAAGCATTATTGGCCGCCGTTGGTGTCGGTACAATTGATCAGGCATTATTAGGCATCTTACCTTCCCGCCATCAATGCTTGCGATTATTCGGATTGATGGACAAAATTCTCGTCATTGATGAAGTTCACGCTTGTGATGCCTATATGCAAACACTTCTTAAAACACTTTTACGCGCTCAGGCAAGTGTTGACGGTAGTGTGATTTTGCTTTCAGCAACCTTGTCCCATGACCAGCGGCAAGAATTGGTTGACGCATTTCTGGAAGGTGCGAACTCAGACACTATGGCGTTGCAAAGACGAGGTAACAAAGATTATCCTCTTCTCACTTGCTTTGCTGGTCGCGATTTACGGGAAATCAATGTTGAAACACGAGAGGAAGTAAAGCGATATGTGCGTGTGGAACTGCTACACAAAACAGCAGATGTTGAGACAGTTATACGCCGTGCGGTTGAGAATGAACAGTGTGTCTGTTGGATACGTAATACGGTTGCTGAAGCACGGTTAGGATACGAGTCTTTACGTGAAAAATATTCCACCTGGCATATTGACCTCTTTCACGCTCGTTTTGCTCTATCAGACCGTTTAGAGATCGAGAAACGTGTCGTGGGTAGCTTTGGCAAAAATAGTACTGGTGAACAACGCAAAGGACGGGTAGTGATTGCAACACAGGTTGTTGAACAATCTTTAGATGTAGATTTCGATGTCATGATAACAGATTTGGCGCCGGTTGATCTGGTGATTCAAAGAGCAGGCAGACTCTGTCGCCACACAAGGGATAAATTGGGTAACCGTACAAATAATTCCGACGAGCGCGGTACACCTGTTTTGTATGTATTGACCCCACAGCCAGTTGACGAACCAGAAGATCGCTGGTTGACAGATCTCTTTCCTCAAGGCAGGTTTGTATATTCCAATCATGGACAGTTGTGGCTCACCGCACGGTTACTCAAAAACAAAAAGGGCTTTCATGTACCAGAAGATGTGCGTGAACTCACTGAAGGGGTCTTTGGGGCTGAAGCCCAATACCTAATTCCTGAAGGGCTTATAGAACGCGCTTATGAAGCAGAAGGACAAAATATGGCGGATAGGAGTATTGCACAATTAAATGCACTCAAACTGAGAGAGGGATATTCCGAAGGCAGTTCCAACCGCTGGTGGGATGAAGCCAAAACACCGACACGGTTGGGTGAGCCGACTACAACCGTATATTTGGCGCGATGGAGCAATAATCAACTAAAACCCTGGAGCAAAGGAGAAATGGCCTGGCAACAGAGCGCAGTACAAATACGCACTTACTATGTTGCAGAAGAAGCACCAGGCGACGATGAGTTGCAAAAGGCTATTGAGATCACTAAAGAACAATTGCCTGCAAAGGGAAAGTGGGGCGTGCTGTTGCCTTTGATACCTTATAATGATGAAACATGGCAGGGAAAAGCAAAGAATGAAGATGGAGATCTGGTCACGGTTTATTACAACCGTGAACTTGGTTTGATGAGAGAAGACGAACTATCTACACTGGAAGAGGGAGAATCCCATGAATCTGATTGAAGACCGTTGGATTCCTGTGCGCCGCCAAAATGGCGAAGAAGAAAAAATTGCCCCGTGGGAGTTGACGAGTAATTTTGAGCACAATCCCATTGTGGCACTTGCAGCACCACGCCCGGATTTTCAAGGTGGGTTGATGCAGTTTTTAATTGGTCTGCTACAAACGGCTGCACCACCAGATGAAGATAACGACCTGGAATGGGAAAAATGGTTCGAAGAACCTCCAAAACCAGAAGAATTACGGGCTAAGTTTGATCCCTTTGTTGATTGCTTTCGTCTGGATGGCGATGGGCCGCGATTTATGCAGGACCTGGAGTTGAGGAAAGAAACACCAAAAGTAAAAGAGAACAGCATTTATGCGCTACTTATTGACGCACCTGGTGAAAATACATTAAAAAAAAATAAAGACCATTTTGTCAAAAGGAATGGTGTTCAAGATCTATGTTATTCCTGTGCAGCAACTGCCCTATTTACTTTGCAAACGAATGCCCCCTCTGGTGGTGCAGGGCATCGCACCTCTTTGCGTGGTGGTGGCCCTCTCACAACGTTGGTTGCATTAGACCCACAAGAAAATGGAATAGGATCTGAAACGTTATGGCACAATACGTGGCTTAACATCTTAGACAAACGCAGTATCGATGACGCTATAGATACTAAAAAATTACATCGCATTTTCCCATGGCTTGCACCAACGCGTACCAGTGAAAAAAAGACAGGGAAAACCACATACCAGGCAGATGTTCACCCTTTGCAAATGTATTGGGGGATGCCGAGGCGGATCAGATTAAACTTTAATCGTGTCACAGATAAGATTTGTGATGTATGCGGAGATCGTATATTCGAGTGGGTGACGGATTATATAACTTTAAATTACGGAGTGAATTATGAAAGCTGGCAACATCATTTAAGTCCGCATAGAATAGACAAACAGGGAAATCCATTGCCTCACCATCCACATCCCGGAGGGTTTCCATATGGATATTGGCTTGATCTCTCTGAAGGAACAGACTCTCATACTCCAGCCAAGATTGTTACAGAATTCAAAGACAAACGTAAACTGGATACGGAACAGTTACGGCTCTGGATTTTTGGATATGATATGGATAACGATAAATCGAGAAATTGGTACGAAACAACCTATCCCATTTACCTGTTGTCTAATGAAGATCGTAAAAATTTTGCAATTCGAGTCGAAAAAAAAATAGAAGCCTCTAAATTGGTTGAGAAATACGTCCGTGATGGGATAAAAGATGCCTTAAGTATTAAGGGGGGAAATCTTGGATCCACTATTACTGAGAGTTTCTATGCAAATACAGAGCGTGAATTTTTCAATGAATTGAAAAACTTGTATGATACTTTACGAGAAAATGGTAATGGACTGGATATTTTGGAGCGTTGGTACGAGATCATCACAGATGCAGGAGAGAAACTTTTTGAGACTTATACCTTGCGCGGAGATATTGCTTTTGCCAAAATGAAGTGCGTAAAAGGTTCGACAAGAATCACATTGCCCATCGTGGAAGCGCGTAAGAAATTGAAGAAAAATCTCAAAGGACCTAAACTACGCAAAATTTTGCAGATTTCTAAATGAAGAAAGGAGGAAGTTATTTATGAGTATTGACTTTAGACCAGATTCAGAATTTGGAAAGGCTCTGGAAAGCTATTGGGAAAGTCTTGAAGATAACAGAGGTGATAGAGCCATACTGCGTCGTTGTGATGGGGCTTTGCAAGTGGTCATGACACCGATATTTCATCATCAGCTACGCGATTGGCGTCGATATTTTTCGAGTGAAACGAACTATGAAGAACAGTTGGCCCAAGTTATGGGTTTGCTTTCTCATGTCCGTTTTCAACGCGCAGATATTTCAATTGCAAAGCAGATGGCAACTGGACGAGGTGGTGATCCCGCCGTGAGCGAATTGCGTTTTCAAAGACTACTACAAAGAACGCGTCAGGAGTATTATCAGGCCATGCTCCGGGTAATTAAATTGCTGGGCGGTGAACTCAACATTCACGACTTAGCCGAATCAACCTATTTCTGGGGCGATAATATTCAAAAAAAATGGGCGTACGATTATTACGAAAACATTCCAAACAAGAAAGGATGATAAAATGAGCCGTTTTGTTCAACTTCATTTGCTAACTTCCTATCCCCCCGCCAATCTCAATCGAGATGACCTCGGGAGACCTAAGACTGCGGTTATGGGGAATGTGCCCCGACTGAGGGTTTCATCGCAAAGTCTCAAACGAGCCTGGCGTACATCCGATGTATTTAAACAGGCACTCAGTGAGCATATTGGTACCCGTACAAAGATAGGTGGTATTCAAGTTTTCAAAAAGCTCTGCGAAAAAGGTGTATCAGAAAAGAACGCGCTTACCTGGGCGAGAGAAATTGCAGGGGTCTTTGGTAAACCTGAAAGTTTGTCCAAAAAGGAGAAAGAAGAACTAAAAAAAATGGGCCCCAAAGAGAAACGAGAAAAGGAACTTACGGAACTTAAATTGAGCCAACTTGCCCATTTTAGCCCAGAAGAATTGGCAGGAATTGATGCATTGATAGAAAAACTTGCAAATGAAAATGAGCCTCCTTCAAAAGAAGATTTAGCACTATTACGCAAAAATCACAAAGCGGTAGATATTGCTTTGTTTGGACGTATGCTGGCTGATGATACCGATTTTAATACTGAAGCGGCAGCACAAGTGGCACACGCAATCAGTGTTCATCAAATTACGGTGGAGGATGATTATTTTACTGCCATTGATGATCTAAACGATAGGAGCGAGGATGCAGGAGCAGCTCACCTTGGTGAAACGGAATTCGCTGCTGGCCTTTTCTACCTGTACCTGTGCATTGATCGAGAAACACTTAAAGAGAACCTCAGTGGCGATGCTGAATTGGCTTCAAAAGCACTATCGGCTCTCATTGAATCTGCTGCAACAGTAGCTCCCACAGGCATGCAAAACAGTTTTGGGTCGCGTGCGTATGCGTCTTATATATTTTGCGAAAAAGGCGATGAGCAGCCACGTTCTCTATCGGTCGCTTTTTTGAAGCCAGTTACAGGATCAGATATCCTAACTAATGCTATCTCAGAATTGGAAAAGTGCCGCGACAAAATGAATAGTGTTTATGGCATTAACAATGGAGAACCTTGCATCTTAAATGCACAGACGGGCCAAGGCTCTATTAAAGAGATGCTTAAGTATGCAACTGAGGGGTTGACCTGATGAAACATCTCATTTTTCAGCTTTACGGCCCGATGGCGTCTTGGGGTAAAATCGCCGTAGGTGAACATAGGCGTAGCGATGTAAAACCCTCGAAATCATCCATTGTAGGGCTACTGGGGGCTGCTTTGGGCATTCGTCGGTATGAAGACGATATGCATAGGCAATTGTCAGATACTTATGGCGTTGCAATTAGAATAGACGCACAGGGAGAGTTGCTGCGTGATTACCATACGACGCAGGTCCCACCTGCTACAGGCGGAAAAAGATATTATACACGTAAAGATGAAATGGCTGCTGAAAAGTTGGAAACTATTCTGTCTGAAAGAGATTACCGTATTGACGCCTGTTATACTGTGGCATTGTGGCAGAATATAGATGCTGCTCCCTATTCATTGCAGGCACTGGCTAATGCTTTGCTCAAGCCCCGTTTTATTCTCTATTTGGGGAGAAAATCTTGTCCCCTCGCACTACCAGTTCACGCCCAAGTGGTAGATGCAGGAACATTGAAACAAGCCTTTGGAGAAGCAACGTTTTCCACAGAATTTTTTGATGGCATACCGCTTGGTAATCTTAGAGAATATGTATGGGAGAAACATCCTGCTCCGGGGATAACTGCAAGTATGGTTTATCCTCGTAGAGATCGCGTATTGAGCCGAACACGCTGGCAATTCAGGGAGCGAGATGAATATTATGCAGCTGTTTCTCATGAGGAGGATCAGTAATGTATTTTAGCCGAATTAGAATCCGACCAGAGAATATAACTGCAAAAAAATTAACCGATATATTTGGACAAAATAGTTATCAAGATCATCAATTGGTCTGGCGTTTTTTTTCTAATAGACCTGATGCAGACCGAGATTTTCTGTTCCGCAAGGAGCAGGTCAATAACTGGCCTTGCTTCTATGTTGTTTCGGCTTTTGAACCAGTTGATACAAGCGGCGTCTGGCGAATTGAGACAAAGGCTTATAGACCTCAATTGCGTATCGGTCAAAAGTTGGCATTTGGCGTGCGGGTAAATCCAGTTGTTACGCGGTGGGTAGAAACAGGAAGCAATCGCCGTCAAGTTCGTCATGATGTGGTCATGGATGCTAAAAAGGCTTTGAACTTTAACGCACTTCCAGTATCTAAACGGCCCAACAGTGCGGAATTGATACAAGATGCAGGTGTGAAATGGATCTCATCTCGATGTCAGTCGCTGGGTTTTTCGGTTACAGATAGAGCTATTCGAGTAGATGGTTACCGTCAACACCGCGTTTTTAAAAGAGGGAGAAATTACCCTATCCGTTTTAGTACGTTGGAATATACTGGATTGTTGACAGTGGAAGATCCCGATTGTTTTAGGCAGACACTCTTCCAGGGAATAGGCAAATCTCGCGCGTTGGGATGTGGCCTATTGCTGGTGAAACCCGTGAGGAATTGATGCTTCTCCCTCCGATTAAACCGATTGCTATGAAAGAGCGTGTCTCTATGATTTTTATTGAGAAAGGCCAGATTGATGTTCTGGATGGGGCCTTCGTGGTAATAGACAAGCGAGGTATCCGCACACACATACCCGTAGGTTCTGTTGCATGTTTGATGCTGGAACCCGGTACGCGTATATCTCATCGAGCTGCTGCGTTGGCGGCCCAAGTAGGCACGCTATTGATATGGGTGGGCGAAGCAGGTGTGCGGCTTTATTCGTCTGGACAGCCGGGTGGTGCCCGCGCAGACCGGTTGCTATATCAAGCGCGGCTGGCATTGGACGATAAATCTCGGTTGCAGGTGGTAAGAAAGATGTATGAAATGCGTTTTGATGAAAAACCACCAGAGCGTCGAAGTATTGAACAGTTGCGAGGTATTGAAGGCGTGCGTGTCCGAAAAATGTATCAGATATTGGCCCAACGCCATGGTATCAAATGGACACGTAGAAATTACGATCCCAATAAATGGGGGCATAGCGATCTCCCAAACAGATGCCTGAGTGCGGCCACAGCCTGTTTGTATGGCATCACTGAAGCGGCAATTCTCGCTGCTGGTTACGCACCAGCAGTCGGCTTCATCCACACTGGAAAACCCTTATCATTCGTTTACGATATTGCCGACATTTTTAAGTTTCAGACTGTGGTCCCTTTGGCTTTTCAGGTTGCTTCCAGGAATTCGGCAAATGCTGAACAAGCTGTTAGAAAAGGATGCCGAGACATGTTTCGGAAAGAGAAAATACTGGCACGTATCATTCCAACTATTGAGCAAATTTTGGCTGCTGGCGGGCTTAAACCACCAAAAGCTCCCAAAGAATCTGTCGCACCAGCAATTCCGAATCCGGAGACAATTGGCGATGTTGGTCATCGTAGTTGAAAATGTACCCCCAGCACTGAGAGGTCGATTGGCTGTTTGGCTGATTGAGGTACGTGCAGGAGTTTATGTAGGTAACCTCTCTAAAAAAGTGCGCGAAATGATATGGTCTCAAGTTAATGAGGGGTTGGAAGGTGGCAATGCAGTACTGGTGTGGAGTACAAATACAGAAAATGGATTTGATTTTTTAACACTGGGCAAAAACAGGCGCAATCCCGTAGAGTTTGATGGGATCAAGTTGGTCTCTTTTTTGCCTTTGGAAGATGGTCAGAATGAGATAGAATGGAGCGAAAATGACACGAAATTTTAGGGCTAAAAATAGGGTGAATTTGTTGGTAGATTGTTATGGGGTTTGTATCACTTGATAAATCAACGAGTTATGAGAAGTATGTTCCCCACGCAGGTGGGGATGAACCGTGAATATGTGGAAAAAGTCTATGCCTTCTTCTCATGTTCCCCACGCAGGTGGGGATGAACCGATGTTTGCAGAAGCGACGGTGCAAAATCAAGCATGTTCCCCACGCAGGTGGGGATGAACCGTTAAGATTGCCAGAATGATCGGTGTGTCGAAAATGTTCCCCACGCAGGTGGGGATGAACCGCATCCGGCGGCTCTTGGTCGAGTTGGCAGACAATGTTCCCCACGCAGGTGGGGATGAACCGGCAATGAGCAAACATGATTCGAGAGGACCAGAATGTTCCCCACGCAGGTGGGGATGAACCGATACATTTGAATTAGATACCTGTTAATTATTGATGTTCCCCACGCAGGTGGGGATGAACCGGGATTATGGGATTTAGCAGAACCGGCAAGAAAATGTTCCCCACGCAGGTGGGGATGAACCGGGAACTTGTATATATGTCCCTTGTGACGCATTATGTTCCCCACGCAGGTGGGGATGAACCGGTGGAAAAAATACGGGGATCCGCTTATTGTAAATGTTCCCCACGCAGGTGGGGATGAACCGCCGTTTCAGTCTCTTCGGGCAATGGGGGGTATATGTTCCCCACGCAGGTGGGGATGAACCGGATGGGCGTAACGTTTGTCCTCGCCTCAAACCATGTTCCCCACGCAGGTGGGGATGAACCGAAAAAAACCACGCTTTCCGAGTAGTATCGCTAATGTTCCCCACGCAGGTGGGGATGAACCGGATTTGTGATTCAAGACCTACCGGCATCGCGTATGTTCCCCACGCAGGTGGGGATGAACCGATATTGAATCATATCTTGAGTCATCTCTTCGGATGTTCCCCACGCAGGTGGGGATGAACCGATAATCTCGGAGCTTTAATGAGAGGTGATCTGATGTTCCCCACGCAGGTGGGGATGAACCGGTGAAGCACCTACAAGAGCATTTGTGCTTGAAATGTTCCCCACGCAGGTGGGGATGAACCGATGGGGCGCGTGGCCCTGCCGGTGCGGATGGTATGTTCCCCACGCAGG
>JAJDYX010000040.1 GCA_022824945.1 Candidatus Latescibacterota bacterium | reverse complement strand
GAATTTTACACGCAACAGTCAGACACAAAGCAAATATCGCGCCAACGTTACAGAATTGAGCGATAAATTGTATGGACAGAAGTTCAAGTACCCGCATCATAGCTTTTAATATGCTATATTGCGGCTTCTCTTGAATGCAGGGATTGCCTTTGGAGAGACAGACAAACGGAACGTGCTGGGAGGTAAGCGTGTAAGTTTTGATCTATGGAGGATGGGATAGTGTGAAAAATATGTGCTTTTATCTAATGCTGGATTACTGGCGTTGTGCTGTGCGGGAAGCCAAAACCTTCTGGATCGCGGCTGACACATTGCCTGCCCCCCGTATGAAAGCACTACGGGGCAGGCTCTGTATGCTTGAAGCAGGGGCCGCGATGACAATCGTCACTTATACAATATCCTTATAAAGCGATCATTTTTCGATACTGTGTTCAAGCCGGCCGATCTCGTCGCGCAGCCTGGCCGCCTCTTCGTACTCTTCCAGCGCGACCGCCTCCTTCAAACGCACCTTGAGCGCGACCACCTGCTGCGCCACCGGATCGAGTGCCTCTTCCGCGGGTTCATCCTCTGCGCCAGCCTCAACAAACGCAGAAATATCCTGAACGCCCTCAACATGCACCTGGGAATCTTGCATCTCAATCGACAGACCCGCCTCCTCAATCACCTGGTCTGCCACAAAAATTGGGGCATCAACGCGCAAAGCCAATGCCAGCGCATCGCTCGGACGCGAATCAATACAAATCGTCTCCCCATCGCGGACAAGTGTTATCTCGGCGTAAAACGTCTCATCCCTCAACGCACTGACCAGCACCTGCTCAACGCGTACATCGAACCCCTCTAAAATAGTACGCAACAAATCATACGCAATCGGACGCGGTGGCGGCTCATCGTGAAGTTCCATAAAAATCGCAACCGCCTCAAAATTGCCAATTGCAATGGGCAAAACGACCTGCTGGTCCTTATCCTTTAACCAGACCAGCGGATGATTGCTATTGGGTTCAAGCTGCACGGCGATGACTTCCATTTTTGTCATGCGAGAAATCCTTTTAGGAATTAAAAATTAGTCTGAATCAGGATTTACAGGATTATTGGATGGACAGGATAAAGGCAAAAAACTGTCTGAATCAGGATTTACAGGATTAGAGGATGAACAGGATAAAGGCAAAAGCAAAACCTCTGGATTACTCAGAATAATATAGACGGATAACCAGACAAAAAGCAAGCGGAAACAGTCCCCAGCCTCCAGCCCCCTACTTGACAGTCTGCGCGTCGCATTGTATCATCTTATAAAGCCGTATGTATTCACGCAACCCATATACTCAGGAGAATCGCTATGTCCTCTCCCTGCTGCGGTGCGAGCAGACCTGTTTCTTCGAAAAAAAGAAAAACGCGCAAACAAAAAAACAAGCGCAGAAGTGATACATCACTCAAAAACATGATCCGCCTATCGGGCGGCACCTTTCTCATGGGAACAGACAGCGACGAAGGCTTTGCAGAAGACGGCGAAGGCCCCGTGCGCGAAGTCACCGTCGATCCCTTTTACCTTGACGTATGCGCCGTCACCAACGCCGACTTTGCCAAATTCGTCCGTGCAACCGCGTACAAAACCGAAGCCGAACGCTTTGGCTGGTCCTTTGTCTTCCACCTCTTTGTACCCCCCAACACCGCATCGCACATCTCGCAAACCGTCGTCGATACCCCCTGGTGGTTTGCTGTTGACGGCGCCTGCTGGCACCGCCCCGAAGGACCCGGCACAAATATCAACAACCGCTGGAACCACCCCGCCATCCACATCTCGTGGAACGACGCCGTCGCCTATTGCAACTGGACGGGAAAACGCCTGCCCACAGAAGCCGAATGGGAATTTGCTGCACGGGGCGGCTTAAACAGCATGCGCTACCCCTGGGGAGACGACCTCGAACCCGGAGGCAAACACATGTGCAACATCTGGCAGGGCACATTCCCCGAACAAAACACCAGAGCAGATGGACACATCGGCACCGCACCCGTCACCGCATTCCCCCCCAACAACTACGGCATCTACAACATCTCGGGCAACGTCTGGGAATGGTGCAGCGACTGGTTCAGCCCCACCTTTCACCTCAAAAGCGCCTCTGTAAACCCCACGGGACCCCACATCGGACAGGCAAAAAGCATGCGCGGCGGCTCTTACCTTTGCCACGACTCCTACTGCAACCGATACCGCGTTGCTGCCCGCAGCGCGAACACCCCGGACAGCTCCACGGGCAATTTGGGGTTTCGATGTGCGCGGTGAGGGGCGCAAAAAAAACGGAGGACGCGAAAACGTCCTCCGTTTTTTTCACACTTCACCCTTCACACTTCATTCTCTCACCACCCACACCTTCACAGACGCCTTTACGTCTGCATGGAGGCGAATGGGTATATCATATACCCCCAGTGCCCGAATCGGCTCTTCGATCTCTATGGCTCGGCGATCAATATCGAACCCCAGATCACTCAGTGCAACGGATATCTGTTGTGCTGTCACCGATCCGAAAATGCGATCCTCTTCGCCAGCTCTAACCGCCACATTGCACGAAACCTCTTTCAGACCCTCTGCCAGCGTCTCCGCTTCGCGCACTGCGCGAGACGCCTGGGCTTCGCGTTGCTGGCGCACCTTTTCATACACCGCCATATTGTGCTCATTTGCAATCAACGCCACTGAGCGAGGCAGCAAAAAATTTCGCGCGTACCCATCCTTCACCTCAACCACATCGCCAGCATTGCCCAGCGAATCCACATCTGCTGTAAGAATAATTTTCATGTGTAATCCTATCTCACCGAATCATTCACATAAGGCATAAGCGCGAGGAATCGGGCGCGCTTAATCGCGCGCACCAATGCGCGCTGACCCTTTGCACACGTACCCGTCATACGCCGCGGGACAATTTTCCCGCGCTCCGTAACAAACCGGCGCAACAAACGCTCATTCTTATAGTGAATATCCAAACGGTGTTCTTCAAAATGGCAGGCTCTTGAATGACCCTCGCAAATATGGCAAATCTTCAAACGTCCTCTATTCATTCCGCATCCTCCTCTTCCGAAACATCGTCAGACGACTCTTCAGCATCCTCTTCCTCCGCCACCTGGGGAGGAATCTCGGTCTGAAGAATCAGATACCGCAAAACAGCCTCATCCAAACGACACGCGCGATCGACATCAGCAATCGCGCCCGGATCGGCCTCAAACAGAAAAAAAGTGTAATCGCCCTGCTGCCGCTTTTGAATCTCATAAGCGAGCCTGCGCATGCCCCAGCGGTCAACATTCACCACCGTAGCACCCTGATCGGCGAGCAATTCTTCGTAGCGTTTGACCGTCTCATCCACATTCTCCTGCGTATCGACAATCAAAGCCATCTCGTACTCTCGTGACATAAACGATCCCCCATGGACATGTGGTTCAGAATATTGTGTTCTGAACGGGGTTAAAAAAGAATAGACGGGCGAGGCATGCCTCGCCCCTACAGGTGTTCACACCTCACACAAGCAGTGGCGCCAGCATCAGCGAAACCACCGACATCAACTTAATCAAAATATTCAACGCGGGACCAGACGTATCTTTTAACGGATCGCCAACCGTATCGCCAACCACGGCAGCCTTATGCGCCTCGGACCCCTTACCTCCCAAATTGCCCCCCTCAATCAACTTCTTCGCATTGTCCAGCGCGCCCCCACTATTCGCCATCATCAGCGCCAGCAACACACCCGACACAGTCGCACCCGCCAGCATACCGCCCAACGCCTCTGCCCCCAGAACAAACCCCACCAACACCGGCGTAAAAACAGCCACCAGACCCGGCACCACCATCTCGCGCAAAGCCGCGACAGAACTGATATCGACACAGCGACGCGTATCCGGCTTGCCCGTCCCCTCCATCAACCCTGGAATCTCGCGGAACTGGCGACGCACCTCTTCAACCATCTTAAACGCCGCATTGCCCACACTCGTCATCGTCAACGCCGCCACGCAAAAAGGCACACCACCACCCAAAAACAAACCGATCACAACCAGAGGCTTGACCAGATTAATAGACTCTATCCCCACAGCCACTGAATACGCGGAAAACAGCGCCAGCGCAGTCAGCGCAGCAGAACCAATCGCAAACCCCTTACCAATCGCCGCCGTCGTATTCCCGAGCGAATCCAATTCATCCGTAATCGCGCGCGTCTCCGGACCCAAATTCGCCATCTCGGAAATACCGCCCGCATTATCTGCAATCGGACCGTAAGCATCCACCGCCATCGTAACGCCCACAGTCGATAGCATACCCACAGCCGCAATGCCAATACCGTATAACCCCGCAAAGTGAAACGCCCCGGCAATGGCAACACAAATCCCCAAAACCGGCAACGTCGTACTCTCCATCCCCACCGCCAAACCCGCGATCATATTCGTCGCCGACCCCGTCTCTGAAGAATGCGCAATGCGCTTAACAGGCGCCCCGCCCGTATAGTATTCCGTCATCAGTGCAATGGCAATACCAACGAGACAACCAAAGAGAATCGCCCAAAACACCCCGCGAGCCAAACCGAGATATTCCGCCGCAAAAAAAGCCCCAACAAGCATCAAAACAGCGGAAATATACGTGGCATAGCGCAGGGCTGCATCCGGGTTTAAAGACTGCAAAACGCGAATGGACCCCACCCCGATCAGCGACGCCAACAAACCGATCATAACCACGACAAGAGGATATTGCATCGCAGCGACCCGCACCGTCTCCGAATCGCCTCCCAACCCGCTCAACGCCGTGCCACCAGCCGTTGCCGCAATCGCAATCGTCGCAATAATAGACCCCACATAAGACTCAAAAATATCCGCCCCCATCCCGGCCACATCGCCCACATTATCGCCCACATGATCTGCAATAACAGCCGGATTTCTCGGATCGTCTTCCGGTATCCCGGCCTCGACCTTACCCACCAGATCTGCCCCCACATCCGCAGTCTTCGTATAAATACCGCCCCCAACCCGGGCAAACAGCGCAATAGAACTCGCGCCCATAGCAAAACCATTAATCATAGCCGCCTGATCGGGTTTGCCGTAAAAATAAAAAAGCAAGCCCACGCCAAAAAGCCCCAGACTTGCTACCGATAGCCCCATCACTGCCCCACCTGAAAACGCGACATTCAACGCCTTATCCCGCCCACTCTCATTGGCGGCATAAGCCGTCCGCACATTTGCCTTGGTCGCCGCCTTCATCCCGATAAAACCCGCGCCAAGCGAACAGAGCGCGCCGCCCAAAAAAGATATGGCCGTCTCCAGATTAATACCCCAGCACACCAGCGCGAACACCAGCACAATAAAAACAGCGAGCACACTGTACTCGCGCTTCAAAAAAGTCACGGCCCCATCCTGGATATCTGCTGCGATCTCTCGCATCAACGCCGTGCCCTCTGATTGTCTGGCCACATAGAGATAAATCAAACCAGCGCAAACAAGCCCAACCACGCCCAGCACAGGTGCCAAAATCACAATCATAAAGAACTCCAAACCCATCCACGCGCATTATGCATTATACTGATTCATCGCCCGTTCAATACCTTCTGTTGCCCAACAAAGCGCGCCCTTAACCGCGTGCCCAACAGCATCTACAATCACATCTCCATCTTCGAATGAAAACGCACCCAACACATAATCGATCATCCCATCCAACTCGGCGGGTTGCCCAATACCGACGCGCAACCGCGGAAAATCCGCAGACCCCAACGCGCGTTCAACAGACCGCAAACCATTGTGCCCGCCGTGACTTCCCGTGCGCCGGAAGCGCAACCGCCCCAAACTCAGATGCACATCGTCAACCACCACGATCACATCTGCTGCGCCAACCTGAAAACACCGCACAACCTCTGCCACACCCAAACCGCTCTTATTCATATAAGTCAGCGGCTTGACCAGCACCAGATCATCTGAAAACCTGCACCACGTACAAAACTCAAACGCATGCCAGGGCATATTTTTGCCCAGCGCATCAACCACCCAAAACCCCACATTGTGGCGCGTGCGCGCATAGCGCGCGCCCGGATTGCCCAGCCCCACAATCGCCTTTGTAGGGAGGGCGAGGCATGCCTCGCCCCTACACATCGCCTTCTTCGTCATCGTCGCGCCTTCTGCCCCGCTCAATAAGCTCTGGCTCCTGCATTTCTTCGCCTTCTTCGCCCTCAGCGACCATTCCTTCTTCGTCCTCCACTTCCTCTTCTTCTTCGAGAACAAGCGCGGGCGCAGCCACTGCAAACACCGTGCGGTCGATATCCGTCACAATAGACAAATCATCGCCTTCAAGGACAATATCCGAAACGTGCAGCGAATCCCCGATATCCAAATCCGACACATCAATTTCAATATGATCGGGTATATCTGTGGGCAGGCACTCGACCTCGAGTTCGTGCAACATCTGTTCCAAAATCCCCTCGCCAATCCGCACCCCAACGGCCGACCCCGTAGCGTGAAGAGGCACCTCAACCACAATTTTGCGCGCCAAATCAATGCGGTGAAAATCCACATGCAACATCTCGCCGCGCACGGGATGATATTGAATATCCTTAATAATCGTACTCTGGCTCGCATCGCCTGCACTCAGCGAAATAATCGCATTGCGACCGTGTGCCTTCAACAAATCGGACAACGCGCGATAATCCACAGAACAGGCAACAGACGCGGCATCTTCGCCATACACAATCGCGGGCAATTGACCGCGATAGCGCAAGCGCTTGGCAAATTTTTTTCCCGACTCCGTGCGAACATCTGCATTGAGAGAAACTTGATCGGACATATCTATTCTCCAACAGGACAACACAAAAACGCCCGAAACTGTTCGGCTTTAAACCGCGCCCAAACAGCCTCGGCAACATCTCGAGACTCAAAAACACCGTAAAGCGTGGAACCACTGCCAGACATTGACGCGACCATTGCGCCAGCATCTGTCAACCGCGACAAAATATCGCGCGTCTCTGGATGCGTTTGAACAATAAGCGGCAGAAAATCGTTCTCAATACGCTCAAAAAAACCCGACACGGGCAAATTTTTTATAGAATGGATGAAATTATCATATTCACCATGCCCTGTCAAGGTCTTTTTATAATTTGCAAAAGCCCAGCCCGTACCCACCTGAAACCCCGGACAAACCAGCACATAGACCACATCCCCAGACCAGGGCACATACCGCATAAGCTCCCCCCGACCCGAAACAACAGCCGTGCCCTTTTGCCGCACAAAAAACGGCACATCGGACCCCAAAGTGGCGCCTATCTCGCGCAGTTCGCCACCTGAAAGACCCGCATCCCAAACCCGATTCAAAACCCGCAGCACAGCCGCCGCATCTGAACTCCCGCCCCCCAAACCCGCCGCCATTGGAATCCGCTTCTCTATCGCGACCTCAATCCCCCGGTCCATTCCCGTATAAGACCGAAACGCCGAAACCGCCTGATAAACCAGATTCTCTGGACCCACGGACAAATCCGCATCGTCACACGACAAAACAATCTGACCCTGTCCGGCGCGCTTGAAAATGAGGCGGTCGCACAGATCCACAGTCTGAAAAACCGACAAAATATCGTGAAACCCATCGCCGCGCCGCCCGAGAATCTTCAGCCCCAAATTGAGCTTTGCATAAGCGTATTCGACAATTTTCAAAACGATGATCTCCCATTGACGCCTTTTGCAAAATGTGATATAATGGGAATTATATACAAGGTGATCCCTGAATCGGGTTTAGGGCAAGTTCTAAATAATGGATATTTCACGTAATATATTGAAAATACATTGACTTACGTGTAATTTTTTGGTATATTAAGGGTATGGATACATTAACAAAAACAGGTGGTTATAAATATCGGATATATCCGAATTATGAGCAGAAGGTTGCATTATCACAACTGTTTGGATGCGTGAGGTATGTGTATAATTGGGGGTTGTCGCGTCGAGTAGAGCATTATCGGGAGACGGGTGAAAGTATCAATAGTTATGATTTGTCTAAAGAATTGACACAACACAAAAAAGCCCCGGACAAAACATGGTTAAATGATGTACTTCGTATGCCGTTACGGGTGAGCCTGTTTAATCTCGATAAAGCATATAAGAACTTTTTTCAAAAACGGGCGAAGAAGCCTCGGTTTAAGAAGAAAGTAAATAGTCAATCAGCAACCATAACCTACCAGTATTTCGCAATTAAAGATAAAAAATTAAGTATCAACAAGATACCGGGGTTATTAAAACTTCGGTGGTCACGATACTGGTCTGTGGATGCGGACGTTAAATCCGTAACGGTCTCCAAAGATGTATCCGAGCGATATTTCGTATCCTTTCTTGTATCCGAACCGGTAGCCCCATTACGACCTATTGATAATAAAATCGGTATTGATATGGGTTTAACGCATTTTCTTACGACAAGTGAGGGTGAGAAAGTAGATAACCCGAAGTATTTTATTAAACAGTTGAAGAAGTATCGTCGTTTATGCAGAGCTTTCTCGCGTAAGAAGAATGGATCGAGGAACAAAGAGAAAATGCGTATTAAGAAAGCCCGTTTATCAGCAAAGATAACAGATTGTCGTAGAGATTTTCAACACAAATTATCTTCAAGACTGATACGCGAAAACCAAGCCATAGGTCTGGAAAGTCTCAGTGTTGAAAACATGCTGAAGAATCGACATCTGTCCAAACATATTGCTGATGCGTCATGGTCAATGTTCCTTGCTATGTTATCCTATAAAGGTGACTGGTATGGACGCGATATAGCCACACCGGAGGAAGAGTTCTTTCCGAGTAGTAAGATGTGCTCCACATGTGGTTTTGTATTGGATGCGTTATCGTTATCCGTTCGGGAGTGGACATGTCCCGCTTGTAATACCTGTCATGACCGTGACGTGAATGCAGCAATAAATATCCGTAACCATACCGTCGGGGAGACGGGAATTTAGGCTTGTGGAGAATCCGTAAGACCTCAACGACGTAGTACGAGGCAAGAATCCGTGAAGCAAGAATTATCACTGCAAGACAGTCCCTAATTACTATTTAGGATCGTCTTGTATATAAATCCCAATGTGATACATTCGAGAAACAGCAACGATAGTAGCAAAAACCTCAAAGCCACTGGATCGCGGCTACAATCCTGCCGCGATGACGGCTTTCTTGACTGGATCGCGGCTCAAGCATGCCCCGTAATGCTCTTATACGGGGACCATGCCTGCCTCCCGTATAAAGGCACTACGGGACAGGCTCTGTATGCTTTAAGCAGGGGCCGCGATGACGGGCGAGGCATGCCTCGCCCCTACGGTTGTTCACTCTTCACACGACACACTTCTCATGATCCTTATAATAAACATATTAACCCGCAGCATCACCACCGCATTGTGCATCGCACTCCTATGCATCTCATCCCACCTCTGTGCGCAAGGGACCGAGGATGAAAACGCCCACTACGAACTCGCACAGCGAATCTACAACGACGGCCTCTATGCCGATGCCGCGCGGGAATATAAGCAATTCATCATCAACTACCCCACCAGCAAGCGACTGCCCGATGCCATGCTGCGCGTTGGACAGGCTCTTGCCAGAGCCGAACAATACGACCGCGCACTCGAAGCCCTTCAACAATACATCGACCGATACCCCGGGCACATCGACGTAATTGTAGCGATGCGCGCACGCGCCAATGCACTCAGCCAACTTGGAGAACACACCCGGGCCGGTGCGGCCTATCGCGACGTACACGCGGCCTATCCCGCCTCGACAAACGCGCCTCAGGACCTCTTCTCAGCCGGAGAGAACTACCACAAAGGCGGTGCCTTACCAGAAGCGGGAGCGGCCTATCGCCAACTCACCGAACAATATCCCAAATCATCCCTCATAAACGAAGCCACCTTCAACCTGGGCCGCGTCCTCCTTGAAGAATCGCGCACCGAAGAAGCCCTCGCGGAATTCCGCACCCTCGCCGAACATCCCGGTCCCACAAAGCGCAAACCCGACGCCCTCCTCGAAATGGGCAACATCGCCCTATCGCGCGACAACCTCACAGAAGCAGAACGCATCTTTGCAAACCTGCGCGCCGGGTATCCCGCAACACCCGCCGCCCAGAACTCGCACCTCATCACAGGCGCGTGGCACGCCGGCAAAAACGACTGGGCAAGCGCTGAAAAAACCTATAACAACGCCCTTGTAAAAATCCCGAACAACACCCGTCGCCAACAAGCCCTGTTGGGAAGTGCAAATGCAAAACGCAAACTCGGCAAAAGCGAAAGTGCGCGCCAGCGCTACGCCGCATTTCTAAGAACCTACCCCAAAAGCCCCTTCCACGCCCACGCCCTGATGGGCTATGGCCGCACATTTGCAGACCTGAAAAATTATCGCAACGCACTGGACGCCTTTAAAAGTCTTCAGGAAAAATATCCAGACGCAGACATCAGCATCCAGGCTTATGGCGACATCGGAAACTTATGGCGCGCGCTTGGAATGCACCAAAAAGCATTGACAGCGTATCAAACATACCTCGCGCGCACGCAATCTCCTATCGAAAAAGCCAATGCGCGACTACAAATCGCGCAACTATGCGAAGACCTGCACTGGTACGACCTCGCAGCCGAAAATTATCGCACCCTGATCAACAGCGCAACCCCACACTACGCCGCCGAAGGTCAATACGGCCTTGCGCGCGTATTTGAAAAAAACGGACAAACCGCACTCGCACTGCGAGAATACCGCACCTACATCAAAAATCACGGCGACGCCTCGCGCGCCGAAACAGCGGAAACGCGCATCCAACTCCTCACCGAATACGGCTCAGAAACCGACCGCGACCGCATCTGGCTCGACCTCATAGCCGACCTCCCCGGCATCGCCGACGACCCACACACGCAATTCAAACTGGGCAAAACCCTCCACACCCAAAAACGCTACAACCGCGCAATCCCATACCTCGAAACCGCACTATCATCTCACAATATACTGCCCTCAGCTTATGAACACATACTCGTCGAAAAAGCAGACAGTACGGGCGAAAAAACTTTCGCCCCAACACCTGATGACACACTCGCCCTTGCCGCTGAAGCCGCACGCGCAGCCGAAGCCGCGCTCGCATTGGCTGACGGGCGAGGCATGCCTCGCCCCTACACGATCGCATCGGCTAACAACGATACATCTGCATCAAACACACCCATACCCGATGAATCAGCATTCACCAACGCCCCTGCCTGGGCATCTGACGCCTATTATCTCCTCGGCAACAGCTACTTAAAACAGGCGCGCAGAGCCACCCTTGAAAACAAACCTCCAGACAAATGGCAAAACAAGGGCCTCACAACACTCAAAATACTCGTCAAAATATTCCCCGACAACGACCGTGCGGAAAGTGCCGCACTCGCCGTCATACACGCAGAAACAGCGCACATACAACCCGACACCCTCCGCGCACAAACGCGCCTGAGGGCATATCGGAAAACACATCACAACAGCCCCGACCTGCTCCTGCGAATCGCCGACGCCCACTTCGCCAACACCCACATCGACAGCGCCCTCAGCCTGTACCTCCAGGTAGAAAAAAAAGCTACCGATCCCACACGCAAAGAAAAAGCCGCCTATCGCATCGGCTTGTGTCAAGCCAGACAACAACAATACGTACGCGCCGAAGAAACCCTGAAAAACTTCCTCTTCAACTATCCCCAGAGCGATCTATCACCACACGCGCAATTTCAACTGGGGCGCATACTCCTCGACCGGGAATTTTACGCCAGTGCCGCCGAAGCATTCTCCGAACTCCTCTCCGCATCTCCCTCACTCGCACTCCAGCGATCTGCCCGCTCGCTATTGGCAGAAAGCTACCATCGCACAGGCAACTATCAACGCGCCATAGAAATAGACGAACGTTTGATCACCCACAACACCACCCCTCAACTATTGCGGCGCCTCGCCAAATCCTATGCTCACAACAACCAGCGCGACAAAGCCATCACAACTTATAACATGTACCTCCGCAAATATCCACAAGCACCCGACGCCGACAGCATCGCGTACACGCGCGCCGAACACCTGACATCGCGCAACCGCACATCAGAAGCCCTCACCGCCTTCCGCGAATTCTCCAAAAAATACCCCGACAGTCCGCTCGGCACACAGGCAGACCAGGCTGTGGGCGACCTCCTCTTTCAAACGAAAAAATACGCCCAGGCCATCGCCGCGTACCAGCGCGTACCAGAACCTGCGCGCAACGAAACCATGGCCGCCCGCGAAGTCTTGAGCCTCTACCGCCTCCGGCGCATTGGCGAAGCCAACAAAGCCGCGGGCCAATTCAAAAAAACCTATAAAACAGCAACCGAATGGCTCGCCCGCTTCGAAGTCGAAAAAGGCAGATATCAACTCGCCGTCAGAAATCCCAAAAAAGCGCGACAAATCTTTGAAGACATCTCAAAAAAATACGCCGCCACCGAAGCAGCCACCGACGCGCGTTATTACATCATCCGCGCCTATAGCGACGAAGGACCCGACAAAGACGGCAACAACGAACCCTATCTCAACGCACTCACCGCATTCATAAAAAATTATCCCGACAGCCCGCACTGGGTAGATGCCAACATCGAACTCGCCGAATTTTGGGAACGCAACGAAGAATACAACCTCTCTGCACGCGCCTATCGCAACGCCATTGAAAAAGGCGTCGCCCAATCCAAAAAACCCGACATCCTCCACAAACTCGCAAAAAATTACAGCAACCTCAACGCCTATGACCTCGCCATCAACTTTGCGCGCCAGCTCATCCGCGAATTTCCCCAGAACCGCCTCGCCCTGAGCGCACGCATCGACATCGGCACCATATACCTGCCCAACAAAGGCGACCACGAACAAGCCATTGCAGAACTTCGCCCCCTGCTCAAACTCGTGACCGTGGAAGACGAAAAAGCCAGCATCCAATACGCCATCGCAGAAAATTATTTTGAAATGGCCGACTACGACAACGCACTTCGAGAATTTTTGATCCTGCGCTACAACCAGAACGCGAGACCTATGTGGATCGTATCCGCACAAATGAAAGTAGCAGAATGCTATGCGGCACAGAACAACATCGAACAAGCCATACAAGAACTCGAAGCCATAAAACGCAGCCACGGCGTGGCCAGCATGTACGGCATTGGCGCGGAAAAGGTCATTCAAAAAATAAAAACACAACGACAATAACCATGCCCACCGACCAAAAAGAAGCCCTCATCATCGTCGATCAGCCCGCCGAACTGGGCCGGGACCTGCGCGTCGAACTCGAAGAACTCGGCTGGCAAACCCTCGTCACCAACAGCGCGAGACCCGCCAGAAAACTGCTCTCAGAAAACCAGTTTGACCTGCTCATCCTGGACGAAACCACATTGCCCGAAGCCGACGTACAACTCGCCGACATATTATCTGAGCAACCTGAAACAATCCCCATCTTCGCAATCGCCACCCGGGAAGGCACCCAACTCCAAACAGCGCCCGCACTCGAACCCGATGCCCTGCTCTCCTATCCGCTCATCCCCGCAGAATTGCGGGACGCCCTGACGCAAAAACGCACCCAGCCCGACACCACCATCCTCGGCCGCTCAGACGCCATCCAACAAATCCGGGAAAGCGTGGCACAAATCGCGCCCACCCCCGTCAGCGTACTCATCACAGGAGAAAGCGGCTCTGGAAAAAACCTCATCGCCGAAGCCATCCACCAACAAAGCGCGCGCAGCCGCGAACCATTTCTCATCATCAACTGCGGCGCAATCCCCGAAACCCTCCTCGAAAGCGAACTCTTCGGCCATGAAAAAGGCGCATTTACCGACGCGCGCACGCAGCGATCCGGCATCTTTGAAGCCGCCAACCGCGGCACTGTCTTCCTCGATGAAATCGGCGAAATGTCCCTCTCGGCACAGGTGCGCTTATTGCGCGTCCTCGACGCCAAAGAAGTTACCCGCCTGGGCAGCACCGCCCCAATAGCCGTTGACGTCCGCGTCATAGCCGCCACCAATCGCAACCTGCAACAAGCCGTAGCCGAAGGCAAATTCAGGCAAGACCTCTACCAGCGCCTTCGCGTCATCGAAATCGAAATGCCTCCCCTGCGCGCACACCCACAGGACATCCCCCTCATCGCCCAAAACATCATCCAAAAACAAAGCGACGAACTGCGCATGCCCCCCATAGCATTCGCACCCGACGCGATGAATGCACTCCAGCAATACCACTGGCCCGGCAATGTGCGGGAACTCATCAACCTCATCGAACGCCTCATGGTCTTATCCAAAACCCGACACATAACCGCCGCGGACCTCGCGCAACACCTCGCCACAACCCCGGAGACAGAACCCTCTTATCTCCCAGTCCTCGCGGGCAAAACACCTGCAGAATCCGATCGCGACCTCCTCTACTGGGCAATACTCGAAGTCGCCAAAGACGTCAAAGAACTCAAAGCCTATATCATGCAAAGCATGCAAACATCGCCCCCGCCATCCCTTCCCGTCCCCATCTATAACGCACCCATAGAAGACACGGAAATCGGATACACAGAAGCGGAAACCCAGGCACTCACCGAAAAGGACATACGCCCCTTGCGAGAACTCGAACGCGAAGCCATCGCCAATGCCCTGCGCGTAACCGGCGGGCACCGCGAACGCACCGCAAAACTACTCGGCATGGCCGTACGCACGCTGTATCGCAAAATTGATCAATACGATTTGTAGAATTTCTCGGAACCATCTAATAGGGTCGTGGGTCTAATCGTGGGAAAAATACGACGGGCGAGGCATGCCTCGCCCCTACATTCCAATTTCTAATTTTTAATTCTCAAAAAGGAGTACTCACCATGAAACACCGCACCATCGCGCTATTGGGCTTCATCGCACTGTTATTATCCGCCACAACGGGCGAAGCCGCGCTCACACCCGAAGAAAAACAGGCCATTGCCCAAATCAAAGCGTATAACACCGCCTTCAAAGCCATTGCCAAAGAAGTTACCCCATCCGTCGTAACCATCAACGTCACCCTCAAACCAGAGGACAGGCCCCGCCGCCGCGGCTTCCCCTTCCCCTTTGACTTTGAAGAAGGGCCCAATCAACGGCGAGACCGAAGACCACAACCCATGCCAGACCCGCAAACCACGGGATCGGGCATCGTCATAACCGCCAATGGCTACATCCTCACCAACCACCACGTTGCAGGTGACGCAGAAAAACTCACCGTCACCTTTAGCGACAACCGCGAATACGACGCCGAACTCGTCGGCTCTGACCCGCGCACCGACATCGCCGTCATCAAAATTGACGCCACGGGGCTAAAACCCGCCACCATAGGCAAATCAGACGCCGTTGAAATTGGCGAATGGGTACTGGCCGTAGGCGCGCCCCTCAACCTCAAATCCACCGTCACAGCCGGCATCGTAAGCGCCGTTGGCCGCGACATCAACATCATTCGCGACCAGGGGGGCTTGAGCATAGAAGACTTCATCCAAACCGACGCCGCCATCAACCCCGGCAACTCGGGCGGTGCCCTCGTCAACCTCAACGGCGAAGTCATCGGCGTCAACACAGCCATTGCCACATCCAACCGATCCTTCATCGGCTATGGCTTTGCAGTACCCATAGACCTCGCCAAAAAAGTAATGGACGACATTGTCGAACACGGCAAAGTCAAACGCGGCTACATCGGCATAGGACTCGACCCGGTAGATGCGGGCACAGCCGAAGCCTTTGGCCTTGACCGACCCCAGGGCGTACTCATCTCCAATGTCCTTCCCAATACCCCGGCCGCAAAAGCCAACCTGAAAGAAGGCGACATCGTCCTCTCCGTAGATGGTCGGCCCGTCAATCGCCCCAACCACCTCCAGAGCCTGGTCGCCCGCAAACATCCCGGCGACACCGTAACACTCGCCATCAGGCGCAACACCAAAGACCTGACCATCCGCGTCACCCTGGGCGAACGCCTGCCCGAAGAAATAGCCAGCGCAGATGACGCGCCTGAAAAAGAACGTGAAAACGCATCCGTCTCAGAAATCGGCCTCACCGTCCACGACATCACCGCGAAAACAATCGCAGAATACGCCATCCCCGAAAATACCACAGGCGTGGTCGTCACCGACGTCTCTCGCGAAGCGCGCAACGCCGGCTTTAGCGAAGGCGACATCATCTATGCCGTGCGTCAAAGCCCCTTTCAGCAAGACATAAAAACAGTACACGACTTTGAAACGGCCGTATCCAAACTCAAAAAAGGAAAAAACGCCGCGTTCTCAGTCATCACCGATAGGGGTCGTCGCTTCTTGTCCCTCAAAATATAAGGATCGAAATAATGAGCACCTCTGAAGCGCGGCTCATGATAGCCGCCAGCGAAACCGACGCCGACATGTATTACGCCACGCGCTTTCTCGCGCCCGACCCCTTCATCTTCTTTCAAATCGGCGAAGAGAAACACCTCCTCATGTCCGACTTAGAACGCGACCGCGCGCGCGATCAAGCCCAGGTCGATCACGTCCTCTCCCTATCCGAATACCAGAAAAAAGCAAAAAAAAATGACACCGACGAAGAACCCTCTCAAATCGATGCCTTAAATGAAGTACTACAAGAAAAAAACATCACCCACCTGAACGTCCCCCGCGCCTTTGCCATCGCCACGGCAGACGACCTGCGCGAACGCGGATACACATTGGAATTTCCAGAAGGCGCGTATTGGCCCGACCGGGAAATCAAAACCCCTATTGAAATCGAACACATCCGCGAAGCACAACAACACACCGAATCCGCAATGGACGCCGCCATAACCCTCATCCGCAACTCGGAAATCCGCGGCGACCTCCTCTACCACAACGGCGAACCCCTCACATCGGAAACCGTCAAACGCGAAATAAAATTTCTTCTCCTCGAACGCGACTACACAGCCGGCCACACCATCGTCGCCGGAGGCGACCAGGCCTGTGACCCCCACAACGAAGGCAGCGGACCCCTGCCCGCGCACCAATCCATCATCATCGACATCTTCCCGCGCTCAAACACCACCGGCTACTTTGCCGACCTCACCCGCACCGTCGTCAAAGGCGAACCCACTGCCGACCTCCAGAACATCTACGACGCGGTCCTCGCCGGACAAAACCTCGTCCTCGACAGCATCCGAGCAGAAGCAGACGGCCAGGCCATCCACGAGGCACTCACAGAACTCTTCAAAAACCGCAACTTTGAAACCGGCAACATAGACGGCCGCATGCAGGGCTTCTTCCACGGCACGGGCCACGGCCTGGGCCTTGAAATCCACGAACCCCCGCGCATCGGCAAAACCCCGCAAACCCTCTGCGCCGGGCACATCGTCACCATCGAACCGGGCCTCTACTACCCCGGACGCGGCGCCGTACGCATCGAAGACCTCGGCGTCGTCACAGAAGACGGACTCGAAAACCTGACCACCTATCCGAAATTTTTAATTGTCTGAATCAGGATTTGCAGGATGAGAGGATGGACAGGATAAAGGCAAAAACCAGGATCAAAAGCAAAACCTTCTGGATCGCGGCTACAACCCTGCCGCGATGACACTTCATCCTTCACACTTCCTACTTCACACTTCAAACTTCACACTTCAAACTTCAAACTTCTCACGCCCTCGGATGAAACGTCCGATGCACCTCCTTTAAATACTCTCGATCCACATGCGTATAAATCTGCGTCGTTGAAATATCCGCATGCCCCAGCATCTCCTGCACCGCCCGCAAATCCGCGCCCCCTTCCAGCAAATGCGTCGCAAAAGAATGCCGCAACGTATGTGGACTCACCTTCTTCTCCAACCCCGCTATCACCACATATTGCCGCAACAACTTCCACACACCCATCCGCGACAACATCGCACCGCGAAAATTCAAAAACACCTCAGCCCCGGTATGTGGCTTGACCAACTCTGGACGCACCGCATCCAAATACTCAGACACCCACTCAATACCCTCTGACCCAATCGGCACCACGCGCTCGCGCCCGCCCTTGCCCAGCACCCGAACCACCTCCACATCAAAAAGCAAATCCGTCAGCGACAACCCGATCAACTCCGACACCCGCAACCCCGCCCCGTAAAGCATCTCTATAAGCGCGCGATCGCGCAACCCCAGGGGCGTCTCCACATCCGGCGCCAGCATCAACCGCTCAACCTCGTAAATATTCAGCACCGACGGCAGCTTTCGCCCCAACCTCGGCGGCTTCAAATGCTCCGTCGGATCCCGGTGCGCCAGCCCCTCCCCTATCAAAAACCTGTGAAACATCCGCACCGCCGTCAAATTCCGCGCCACACTCGACGCCTCCAGCCCCATCTCCGAAAGCAAATCCAACAGCGCGGACACCTCCGCCTGAGAAATCGCATCCGGCGCATCGATCCCCAAATCCGTCAACAGCGTCAAATACCTGCTCAAATCGCGCTGGTATGCACTCGCCGTATTATCCGACAACCCGCGCTCCAGCGTCACAGAATCGAGAAACCGCTGCAACGCCCGCGCCAGTTCCGGGGCTATAGACATTTGTTTTATAGACATAGCACGTTGACAAAACACATAGATCGGCAATACCGAATGTCCCTATTTTGACTCCTCTTTCCACCAATACGCTGAATAAGAGGTTAAATTAAAGCCACAGCGATTGTTTCCTCTGTTTTGTGACCTAATTTTGGACGTACTCGGATTTCAATATGGTGATCCAGTTTTCCCAATAGAGAAAACAGGCAGTCAATGGTAAAATCCTTTAATCGACCATTTCTCAGTTCCGTCATTTTGGATCGACTTATACCCAAAGAATCCGCAGCTTTCTTTTTGCTCATTCCCTGATCGGCGATCAAGCGGTTGATTTTATATGCCAGTTTCGCTTTTGCCAATCTTTCATCAGAGGAAGGAAGCCCCAAATCCTTAAAGACGTTTCCCGAACTGCGGGTATAGTCTGCCATGATTTATCCTCCTTGTGCTAACTCTTGCGCTCTCTGCAATCGACGTCTGATGAGAGCGATTTCTTGTTTCGGTGTTCCGATGCCTCTTTTGGATTTCTTTTGAAAAGCGTGTAACACATAAATTGCATCACCGATTTTGGTGGCATACACCGCTCGATAGGTATCGCTTGCGTAATTACTTCGAATTTCCAGGACCCCCGAAAATCCTTTTAGCGGTCTGGCTTTCGGGTGTTTGTCCCCAATTTGTGCGATATAAAGTGCGTATCCCATTTCATCTTGGATATCTGCGGGAAATTTTTTCAGGTCTTCGTGTGATGAACGAATCCAAACTACAGGTCTTATCCCACCTTCTCCCATCTCTCTCATCCCAAATCCTGTAATATAGTGTATAGAAGGGCATACCCATTTGAAAAAATATAAAAACCTGTGGCTAAAAATCAAGAACCAATCCTCAGATGGTTGGTTTTCCTCAACCCCTCACAAATCACCTCCGCCAGCTTCATCCCCACCCCCTCAACCTCTGCCACCTCTTCAACCTCTGCCTCTCGGATTCGCTTCACCGAACCGAAATGCTTCAACAATGCGACGCGACGCGACGGCCCCACCCCGGGAATCTCATCCAATTCCGACGTCAGCGTCCGCCTATCGCGCACCTTGCGGTGATATGCAATCGCAAACCTGTGCGACTCATCGCGCAACATCTGCAACAGCTTCAACGACGACGACGACTTCGGAATATTCTGCGGATCGGACAGCCCCGGCACAAACACCTCCTCCAGCCGCTTCGCCAGCCCAATCACCGCCTGATCTTCAATCCCCAACGCTTTTAACGCCTCAACCACACTCGAAAGCTGACCCTTACCCCCATCGACCAGCAGCAAATCGGGAAACGACTTCCCCTCCTCCATCAACCGCTTAAACCGCCGCGTCACCACCTGCTGCATCATCGCAAAATCATTGGGCCCCTCCAACCCCGTAATTTTAAAATGCCTGTACTCGCGCTTTCGCGCCCTGCCATCCACAAAACACACCAGCGACGCCACCGGATCAGACCCCTGAATATTTGAAATATCCACCGCCTCAATCCACCGCGGCGGCTTCTCAAGGTGCAAATCGCGCTGAAGCGCCTGCACGGCTGCCGGCGCTTGCGACCTGCGATTCTCGCGCTTCAAACGCCGCTCTGCCAACAACAGCCGCGCATTATTCTCCGCCATCTTCCTCAACTGAAACTTATCCCCCCGCTGGGGCACGCGCATCTCAACCCCGCCCTCTGAACGCTCTGTAAGCCAATCGAGCACCGTCTCCCGATCCTCGATATCACACGGCAGGCACACCTCTCGCGGCACAAACGTAGCCGTCGCGTAAAACAACTGCACAAATTTTGAAACCACCTCTTCCTCAGACGCATCCAGCACCCCCCCGAGAAAATAATTCTGCCGCCCGATCAACCGCCCATCGCGCACCTCCATCACCACCCCGCAAGCCTCGTCATCCTCCCGCGAAATCGCAATCGCATCCCAATCCGTCAAATCATTAGACACCACCTTCTGCCGGCTCGCAGCCTGTTCCAGTGCCTGAATGCGATCCCGATAAATCGCCGCCTCCTCGTACCTCATCGCCTCCGAAGCCCGCTTCATCCGCTCGACAAGCGTCACCTTCACCTGCGTATGCCGCCCCGTCAAAAACAACACCGCCTCATCCACAATCTTCTGATACGCCTCTGCCACAATCAACCCCTCGCACGGACCATCGCACCGCTTGATCTCGTAATCCAGACACAGCCGCACATTGGCCTTTGGCAAATCGTAATCACAACTCCGAATCCGAAACAACCTGTGCATCGTCTCCACCATGCGCCGCATCGCCCGGACATCCGTATAAGGACCCAAATACCGCGACCCATCCTTCACCACATCGCGCGTCACCACAACGCGGGGAAACGCCTCCTTTGTAATGCGGATATACGGATACTTCTTATCGTCCTTCAAACTGATATTGTAGCGCGGCTTGTGTTCCTTGATCAAATTCGCCTCTAAAATCAACGCCTCCAACTCCGTATCCGTAACAATATATTCCAAATCGCGCACATTGCGAACGATTGCCCGAAACTGCCGCCGCCCATCATGGGCATTGGGACGAAAATACTGCTGCACCCGGCTGCGCAACACCTTAGCCTTGCCGATATAAATAATCTGATCCCCATCGCCCCTCATAATGTACACACCAGGCTCTCTCGGCATCAGCGCCACAATACTGTCGATATGTTCGCTCATATTGCACCTCTCCTACAAATCCACAATCTCCACATCCATCGCATTCAGATCCAGAATTCCCACCGTCTCCCGCCCCGTTGTCCACCCGCACGCCTCCCCCGGATTAATCACCAGCGTATCCCCTCTTCGCACATCAATCTCATGCGTATGCCCGTAAAAAATCACATCATAAGCACCGCTCTGCGCCAGAGCATTCACCTCATCTGGCTCGTGCAACATCAAAATGCGCTTGCCCTCCCACTCGTGTACATAAGGCGGCCGGTGAATAGGACCCAGATCCTCAAACAGTGCCCGCAAACCGAACTTCTCCCCATCATTATTTCCAAAAACCCCGACAAAAGGCACCGTCAAATCACCCATCCAGCGCGCATTAAACGGCGCGATATAATCGCCCCCGTGCAGCACCAACCCCACATCGCGCGCATTAAAAAGCTCAACCGCCTTCTCAATCGCGTGTTTATTATCATGTGTATCCGTAATCAAACCGACGAGATGCGCTTTTCCCATGATTAGACTCCTGTTGTTAAAAATAAAAAATCAACCCTTTCAGGATAACGTACTTTTCATTTTTTTATTTGTCAACTCATTCATTAAATTTCCCCAAAATGGCAAAAAATCGTATCTTTAACAGATACTGATATTAAAAAATAGAAAAGGAGTTGATCGTCCCATGCCCATATTAAAAATCGGCCTTCCATCGGGAAGCCTACAAGAATCCACGCTCACCCTATTTGCCAAAGCCGGTTATCGCATCCACGCCAGCCACCGGTCTTACACGCCCGTCATCGACGACCCCGAACTCGAAGGCTTATTTCTGCGCGCTCAGGAAATCGCGCACTACGTCGAACGCGGCGTCCTCGACATTGGACTCACCGGCATCGACTGGATCCGCGAAAACGAAGCCGACATCATCGAAATCGCCGAATTTGCCTACAGCAAAACCTCATCGCAACCCGCGCGCTGGATCATCGCAGTCCCCGAAGACTCGGACATCCAGACCATCCAGGACCTGCAGGGCAAGCGCATCGCCACCGAACTCGTCACAGCCACGCGCAACCACCTCAAAAACCACGGCATAACCGCCGAAGTCGAATACTCCTGGGGATCCACCGAAGCCAAAGTCCGCGTACCCGGCCTCGTCGATGCCATCGCCGAACTCACCGAAACCGGATCCTCTCTGCGCGCCAACAACCTGCGCGTCATAGACACCATGTTTGAAACCACGCCCAGACTCATCGCCAACAAAACAGCGTGGAACAACGCGTGGAAACGCGAAAAAGCGCAACACATCGCCACCTTGCTCATCGGCGCATTCAACGCCGAAGACAAAGTCGGCCTAAAAATGAACGTACGCCGCGCAGACCTCGCTCAAATCGTCAAAAACTTACCCGCGCTCAACAACCCCACAATCGCCAACTTACTCGACGAAAACTGGGTTGCAATCGAAGTCATCGTGGATGAGCGCATCGTGCGCGACCTCATACCAAAACTCAAAAAAGCAGGTGCCGAAGGCATCATCGAATACCCCTTGAATAAAGTGATTTATTAACCCCAGCACGCCATGATCGAAATCATCAAACACAACCGCGACAAAACACCCCCAAAACTCGACGCCATCCTCTCGCGCAGCCCTGATTTCTCCGCCGAACAGGAAGCAACCGTGCGGAAAATCGTCACCGCCGTAAAAGAACAGGGGGACCGCGCACTCCTCGCGTACACCAAAAAATACGACGGCATCGACATGAAAGCCGGCGACATACGCGTACCTGAAACCGAAATCAAAACCGCCTATCGCAACGCCGACCCCAAATTCATCGACATCATAGACGCAGCCGCGGCAAACATCCGCAAATTTCACGAAACGCAAAAACAAACATCCTACTTCATCGAAGACGGCGACGGCGTCATCCTCGGCAAACGCATCCTCCCCATCGAACGCGTTGCCCTGCTCATCCCCGGCGCAAGTGCGCCCCTATTCTCCACCCTGCTCATGGCCGCCATCCCCGCGCAAATCGCAGGCGTCCCGCACCTCTGCATCGCCACGCCCCCGCAGGCAAACGGCGCCGTACACCCCGCCGTCCTCACCACAGCCCATCACATAGGGATACGCACAATCTACAAAGTATTTGGTGCTCAAGCCATCGCCGCACTCGCTTATGGCACCGAAACCATACCCCGCGTTGACAAACTCGTCGGACCCGGCAACCCTTATGTTCAAATCGCAAAAAAACGCGTCTTCGGAACCGTTGACATCGACATGATCGCCGGACCCAGCGAAATCGTCGTCATCGCCGACCACACCGCAAACGCCAAACACATCGCTGCCGACCTCCTCTCACAAGCCGAACACGGCAGCGGCTTTGAAGCCGCGGTCTGCATCACGCCCTCTGCCGACCTCGCGTCTCAAATCGCCGACGAAATCGCCCATCAAGCCGCCGACCTGACACACCGCGAAGCCATACAAAATGCACTCGACCGCTTTGGCGCAATCGTCGTCGTCCGCGACCTCGCCGAAGGCATTGACCTCGCCAATCGCATTGCACCCGAACACCTCGAACTCATCGTCGCCGACCCCTGGGCACATCTACAATCGGTTCGCCATGCCGGCGCTGTATTCCTCGGCGCGGCATCATCCGAACCCGTGGGCGACTACTACGCGGGCACCAACCACATCCTGCCCACAGCTGGCGCCGCCCGATTCGCGTCATCTGTTGGCGTTGACACCTTCACCAAAACCATCAGCATCTTGCAATACACCGAACAACGCCTGCAAAAAACCGCGGGCCACATCATCAGCATGGCCGAAACCGAGGGCCTCGACGCCCATGCCAATGCCATCAGGATCAGGATGGGCAAATGACCTATCTCAACAACATCAAACCCGAAGTCCGCGCCCTGCACGGATATCATCTCACAGCTTATGACTGTCCCATCAAGCTCAACCAGAACGAAAGCCCATTTGACGTACCCGACAGCTTAAAAGACGACATCTTATGCGCTGTCCGCAACAAATCCTGGTCGCGCTATCCCGAACCCATGCAAATGGACCTCGTCGAAGCACTCGCCGACCACGCAGGCGTCCAACCCGAAGGCCTCATCGTCTGCAACGGATCGAACACCCTCGTACAACTCGTCCTCGGCGTCGTATCTGCACCCGGTGTCCAGGTCGTCATTCCCTCGCCCTCATTCTCCCTCTACGGCCTCTACACCGACATATTCAGCGGGCGTGTCCTCGACATTCCCCTCACAGAAAACTACGGCTTCGACATCCCGGCTCTGTGCTGTGCTGCTGGGGAAAAAAACGCGCGCCTCATCATCCTCTGCTCCCCCAACAACCCCACGGGATGCGCCATCTCAAACGCAGACCTCGACAAACTCCTATCCAGCACCAGCGCCCTCGTCATGGTTGATGAAGCCTATGGCGAATTCTACGATCAAACCGCCATAGACCTCTTGCCCAAACACCCCAATCTCATCATACTCAAAACCCTCTCCAAAGCATTTGGCGCCGCTGGCATCCGCATCGGATATCTCATCGCCCATCCCGACTTGCGCGACGAAATCATCAAAGGCAAAATCCCCTTTGACATCAACATCTTCTCGCACACAGCCGCCATGGCCATCCTCAACCACAAAGACCTCATACAAAAACGCATCGACTTCATCTGCTCAGAACGCGAGCGCGTCTTCCAATGCCTCACCCAAATAGACGGCGTCACACCCTACCCATCACACGCCAACCTCATCCTCTTTGAAGTCGCCGACCCAGATGCCGTCTTCACCGGCTTAATCGAACAAGGCATACTCATCCGCAACGTCACATCCTATCCCATGCTCGACAGGGCGCTGCGCGTATCCATCGGCACAGAACGAGAAAACGACTGCTTTTTGGAGGCTCTTGAAAAGACATTGTCTGAATCAGGATTCTCAGGATTAAAGGATGAACAGGATTAAAGTCAAAGGCAAAACCTCTGGATGAAAAACAAAGGCAAAACCTCGCCGCAATGACACGAAAGACAAACCCATGCCCAAACCAACAGACATAAAAATCAAAACCGTCGCCACCTACTTCCTTCCCGTCCAAACGCGCATACCCTACCGCTTTGGCACCGAACAACTCGACAGCGTCACCTGTGTCAGAGTTCGCATCGACGTCGAAGACAAGCGCGGCAACACCGCTTCTGGCTGGGGAGAAACACCCTTGAGCGCGCCCTGGGCATGGCCATCGCCACACCTCACTTATGCCATCCGAGAAACGGCCATGAAAAACTTCTGCCTCAAAATCGGACGCGCATGGGCAGGTATCGACACAACTGGTCACCCCATAGAAATCGGCCACACATTCCAGGAAAACATCCTCCCCAACCTCCTCTCGGATTTCAACATCGAACAACAAAACACCACGGGAGACATGCCCCGCCTCTCCGCGCTCGTCTGCGTATCGGCTTATGACCTCGCCCTCCACGACGCATACGGAGTCATCCACAACATCGACACCTACGACACGTACAACGCAGACTTCATGAACGCCGACCTCTCCCACTATCTCGAACCCGCCGAAGACCTCGCGTTCTCCGGGCACTATCCCGAAAACTATCTCATCCGCCCGCGCCCAAACCGCCTGCCCGCATGGCACGCCGTAGGCGGCAACGACCTCCTCGACGACTCTGAACGCACGGGCGATGAACCCGACGACGGCTATCCCGTAGTCCTCCCCGACTGGATACAACGCGACGGCATCACCTGTCTCAAAATCAAACTCACCGGACAAGAACCCGGATGGGATTACGACCGCATCGTCCGCATCGGACAAATCGGCATCGAACACAACGCCATGTGGTTGTGTACAGACTTCAACTGCACCGTCCAGGAAGTCGATTACGTCAACGACATCCTGGACCGCCTCCTCATCAACCACCCGCGTATCTATCAAATGATCCTCTACGTCGAACAGCCCTTCGCTTATGAACTATCTGAAAATCCCCTCCGCGTACACAGCATCTCCGCGCGCAAACCCCTCTTCATGGACGAAAGCGCGCACGACTGGCGCATCATACGCCTCGGACGACAACTCGGCTGGACCGGCGTCGCCCTCAAAACCTGCAAAACCCAGACCGGTGCCCTGCTCTCCCTGTGCTGGGCGCGCGCACACGGCATGACCCTCATGGTACAGGACCTCACAAATCCCATGCTCGCGCAAATCCCCCACGCCCTCCTCACCGCGCATGCCGGCACTGTCATGGGCTTTGAAACCAACGCCATGCAATTTTACCCCGACGCCTCAATCCCCGAAGCCGCCGTACACCCCGGCGTCTATCGCCGGCAGAACGGCCACATCGACATCGCCACCGTGGAAGGACCCGGCTTTGGATACAAACACGACCAGATCGACCGCACACTCCCCGAACCAGCTTAAAAAAGGCACACCCATGTCCTCTCGCACTGCACACATAAAGCGCAAAACCTCTGAAACCGACATCGACCTCTCCCTCTCCCTCACGGGCACAGGAGAATCGCACATCGACACCGGCATCGGCTTCTTTGACCACATGCTCACAGCCCTTGCCCGCCACGGCCTATTCGACCTCACCGTCACCTGCAAAGGCGACCTCGAAGTCGATGCCCACCACACCGTCGAAGACGTTGGCATCTGCCTCGGTCAAGCACTCTCAGAAGCACTCGGCGACAAAGCCGGCATCGCGCGATTCGGCTCTGCGTACGTCCCCATGGACGAAGCCCTTGCCCGCGCCGTAATCGATCTCTCGGGCCGCGCGCATCTCATCTACAACGCCACATTTGACGAAGAACGCATCGGCGCATTTCCCACAGCCCTGGGCCTCGAATTTTTCACCGCACTCGCGCACAATGCCCGCTTAAACCTGCACATCGACCTCATGCGAGGCAACAACGCGCACCACGGCATGGAAGCCATATTCAAAGCCGTCGCCCGATCCCTGCGACAAGCCGTCACCCTCGACAATAGGATCAGCGGCATCCCCTCAACCAAAGGAAGCCTGTGAACGCACACGCTTTCGACCCATAACTCAAATGAACATCTTACACACCTTATACGACGACATCGACAACCCCTGGTGTGGTGGGGGTGGTGCCTTGCGCACCTATGAAATAGCCCGTCGTCTCTCGCACAAACACCAGATCACCATTCTATCAGGCGCGTACCCCAACGCCCTCAAAGAAGAAACTCGAGAGGGCGTACACATCCGTCGCGTGGGAACAGACCGCTCGTATCTCCTGAGCCGAATGAGCTTTGCCCACTATGCCTCCCGCGAAATCGCCCGCGCAAACACCGACCTGTGGGTACATCAATTCTCGGCCTTTGCCCCCCTCTTCGTATCCCGTAAAAAAAGGCGCGACAGCCTCCTCGAATTTTCTCATTTCATGGGCGACCACGCCATCGCAAAATATCCCCTGCTCGGCCACATTGCCCGCAAAGCCGAACAGCGCGCCCTACGCCTTCATCCCCACATCCAGACCGTCTCGCCCACAGTCATGCGCCAGCTTGAAAAACGCGCACCCCACGCGCAATTTCACCTCGTCTATAACGGCGTCGATCAAATCTGTTTTGAAGCACCCTGGACAGAAGAAAACTACATCCTCTATTTCGGGCGCATGGACATCCACACCAAAGGCATCGACAGCCTCCTATCCGCCTTTGCCAGACTCAACGCACCCGACATCCGCCTCATCCTCTCAGGCAGAGGAACCCCGCAAAGCAAACGCGAGATACGATCCATAGCCAATCAGCTCAACATCGCAAACCGCGTCGAATTTACCGGCGCCGTCACACCCGAACAAAAAAACATCCTCCTGGGCCATGCCCTCTTCGTCTGCCTTCCCTCGCGCTACGAAGGCTGGGGCATTGTCGCCATTGAAGCCGCAGCCGCAGCCAAAGCCGTCATAGGCACCGACATCCCCGGATTGGCAGATGCCATCCGCGCGGATGAAACCGGCCTCCTCGTCCCCCCCGAAAATCCCCATGCACTCACCAGCGCCATGAAACGCCTGCTCAGCGCCCCGTCCCTGCGAAAACGCCTGGGAACAGCGGGCCGCAAATGGGCTGCAAAATTCACCTGGGACCGCACGGCACAAGCGCAAGAAGAGGTGTATTTGAAAGTTGCCACATCACAGGAACCCCAACAATGAGCAAACGACGCAAGCATAGCCGTCCCCCATCCATCCAAACCCGAACGGCGTTTGACCTCACCCATTTCCTATCCCGCCCATGGGTACCCATTGTATTCTTCGCCCTGCTCACTGCCGGGTATTTCTATCACATCCTCATCACGGGCGATGTGATCTATGGCACCGATACCGGTGCAGAATTTCATAGCGGCAACGAACCCTTTGCGGAAGCCCTGGCCAAATTGCCACAAAAAAACTGGACCCGATTCCTGGGCGGCATGCCGGAATCCGCTGCACTGCGCGCCCAATACTACCCCCTTATTATCATCGACCTCTTCACCAGCCAACACCGCTACTTTGGCTGGCGCTACATCTTCGCCATGTTCACAGCAGGCTACTTCATGTACCTCTGTACACGCAGCTTTGGCCTCCATCCCCTCGCCGCCCTCATCGCGGGTGCGGCCTACGCCTCTGCCCCCGCATTCCTCTCCTTCTCGCACGCCGGGCACTATGCAAAAATGACCGTCATCGGCCTCTTCCCCCTCATGTACTGGGCACTCAACCGCGGCATGGACACGCGGCGCATCATCTATTTTTTAATCCTCGGCGGCACCGTCGGCATCGCCATCTACAGCCCGCACCTCCAGATGGCCTACTTTGCCCTCTGGGGACTGGGCCTGCTCTTCCTCTACAAACTCTTATGGGACCTGTTCCGTACCAAAAATAAAAAAACCACCCTCTACCAGACCCTCTTATCAGCAGGCGCGATCTGCCTGGGCCTCGCCATCGGTGCAGAAGGCGTCATCCCACAATACTGGAACACAAAAACCGCCTCAAAACGCGCCTTTATCGAACAACAAACCGACGAAGGTTATGAATTTGCCTCATCATGGTCGCTTCATCCCGAAGAAATATTCGCCCTCGTCATCCCCGAATTTGTCGCCTTTGACACAAACACAACAACCCACAAATACTGGGGACGCAACGCCTTCAAAATCAACTCCGAATACGTCGGCATCGTCCCCCTCTTCTTCGCCATCTTTGCCCTCTCGCGCATACGAAAAAAGAACCACATCGCATTCCTCCTCGGCCTCTTCATACTCGCCGTCGCCTATGCACTCGGTCCCCACACCCCCTTGCACAAACTCCTGTACCACCTCGTCCCCGGCGTCAGCGTATTGCGCGCCCCCGGCATGATCGCCTTCCTCTTCTCCTTTGCGCTATGCGCCCTCGGAGCGTACGGCCTCCACCGCCTCACAACCGACGACACCACCCCTGAAACCGCAAAAAAAATCGGCATCACAGGCGGGATATGCACCGCCATCCTCCTCCTATTCGCCTTCGTCCCCTCCGCACTCCTATCCTTATGGCAAAACATCGTCTGGACGGACATACCCACCCCCCGCCTCCAAATCGCCCAAAACAACCTCCCCCTCACAGCACAGGGCGCACTGCTCGCCGCACTCTTCGTCGGCACACTCACCACCATCTCATATCTCCGCGCACAAAACAAACTCAAAATCCACACCTTTGCCCTCATCATCCTCGCCATCCTCCTCATCGACACCTGGCGCATAGACAAAATGTTTCTCAACTACGTCAACCCCAGCCGCGTACCACCCCGCGAGCGCGTCAATGCCGACGCCGTTGCCTTCCTCAAACGAGACAACAGCCTCTTCCGCGTACTCGCCCTACCCGACCACAACCAGATGCTCTTGCCCGGCATAGACCTCGTAACCGGATTTCACGACTTCACCATCAGGCGTTACGACCACATCCTCAAATCCGGAGCCATCAACAACCCCGCGATCCTCAACCTCCTCAACACCAAATACATCGTTGCACCCTCTGAACTGAACATCCCATATCTCGAAAAAATTGCCGGACGCCAGGGCCTGCACATCTACCGCAACCCCGGTGCGCTACCCTATTTTTATCTCGCACCCCAATACGAAATCATCCCCGATGAAAATCAAATCCTGCAAAAACTCGGCGATCCCAATACCCACCCCACGCAAACAGCACTAATCGAAGAAAGCCCCGGCATCCCCTCCGAAACCAACGCCAGTGAAACAGGCAGTGTCGAACGCCTCGAATACGACGAACACCAGGGCCATCTCAAACTCAAAACAACAGCCCCCGGACCCCGCATCCTCATCATCTCGCAAAACCACCACCCCAATTGGACCGCCACCGTCAACGGCGAACCCAAACCCCTCATTCGCGCCAACTACCTCTGGACCGCAGTCGCCCTTGAACCCGGCGAACACATCGTCGAACTCACCTACCGCGACCCCATCGTAGCCACCACGCGCTGGATCACACTCGGCAGTGTTGTCATCCTCCTCATCGCAATCCCCCTCTGCATATACAATGAAAAAACCCACAACACCAACTGAAGCATCCGCCATCCAGCGCATAGCGCACGGCGCAGTACAGACCTTCGGCAGCACATACCCCGCGCGAATCATCAACTTCGGGGTCCTCCTCCTGCTCTATCAGATCCTCGTACCCGAAGACTTTGGTGCCATCACAACAGCCTATTCCATCCTCGTCCTTGTCATCGCCATTCGCGACCTCGGCTTGCACTACGCCCTCCTGCACGAACACGACAACGTCCACGACCTCGCACCCACACACTTTGTCCTCAGCGTCTGCCTGGGCAGCATCAGCACACTCATCGCCCTGTGCATCGCCCTCTATTCCGAACACCTCTTTGAACTCACCCGCACATTCAACACCTACCTCGGATTCACAGACACCGATGCAGAACAAACCTACCCCAAAGTCGTCATAGCCCTATGCATACTGGGCGCATTCGACCTGATCCGAACCGCCGCCCTCACCGCTGAAACCCAGCTCCAACGCGACCTCGAATTTGGACGCCTCGCCTTTGCACATGCAGGAGGAACCATCCTCGCGTCCCTCGTCGGCCTCGCCGTTGCCTACCTCGGATACGGCAAATGGGCACTCATCCTCGGATTCTTCCCATACAGCGTCACCTATATCCTCTTCTATTGCACCGTCCTCTGGCTCCGCCATCCCCCACCATTAAACCAGCTACACACCTTCAACCCACAAGCCGCGCGGCGCATGATCCGCTACGGCTTATGGTTCTGGATCGGCGGCATACCCAAAATCTTCGTCCAACACTACGACAAACTCATCATCAGCTTATTCTTCGGCTTGAGCCTGCGCGGGATATACGACGCCGCACACAACTTTGCACAAATGCCCAGCGGTGCCATCTCCGCAGTCATCTTGCGCATCACCCTCGCAGTCTATGCGCGCTACCAGAACAACCGCGACCAACTCTCCGCAGCATATCGCCGAACCTCGCGCCTCATCCTCCGCACCACAGTCCCCATCTCTCTCGTACTCGCGCTCGAAGCCAACCGATGGATCCACATCTTCAAACCCGACTGGGCACCTGCCGCCCCCCTCCTCCAATGGCTCATCATCTACGCCCTCTGCCGCCCCATACTCGACGATGTACACGCCCTATTCTACAGCGTAGGCAGCCCCAAAAGCATTGCAAAATTCGCCTCGGCGCAAGCCCTCATCCTCCTCATCCTCGCCCCCTATCTCGCCCATCACATGGATGCCACAGGCATCGCCATAAGCATGAACGTCATCGCCATCGTCGGCCTCATCCTCGCGCTCATCCTCGTTCGCACATACGTCGATATCCCCATCGCCAAAACATTCGCTCCCCCACTCATCGCCGCGGCCATAGGCACCGGCATGCACTTTGCCTGTGCCGAATGGCTCAACACATTGCCAATCCCAATAGGCGTCCTCGCGGGCAGCGCGATCTTCACCACAGGTTATGGCACGGGCCTCCTCATCGTTGAACGCAAAGCACTCATCGACGAAATCAAAACCGTCATCCGCGCGATCACATCATGAATCGCCATTATTATTCTAAAAATAATTATTATTAAAAGAATAATAAAAAATAGGGGCGAACACAGACTCGCCCCTAACATTTACCTGGCACAATTTTAGATCGGATTCACACAGCCGCCTCTGAAGATCTTTCGCGCTCCAAAAGCTGCAAACACAACGCACGTATCTTCTCCAACTCGTGCAAAAATTCGCGCTGCGCTTCTTCAGCGGGCAGACTCTCAAATAAATCTGGCAACTGCACACCGTGGCTCATAACCATATTGGCTTCTCGGCTTTGTAAATGCTCGCGAACATAGAGACAGTTATCCGCTTAAAGTCACGCATCACGTAAAAATAGGTCTTGTCCTTTTTGGCAAAAGTAATATATTCGGGCGATATATGGTCTTATAGGCGATATACCGCCTTTTTTTGTAATATGAAATACGTGATGCGTGGTTCAAAATTGCCACCCACTGGATTTCGGCTAACACCGCGCCGCAATGACGGCCCTAATCCCCTTGGTTTGCTGAACACCATGATAAAGTCACACATGACGTTAATATAGATATCTTCCAACCTTTTACGCACAACTTGGGTTATATATCAAGACCATCTCGGATCAATACAAATAGTACGATGCGAGTGATCTCGCCCCCGACAACGCATGAAACGAACACTCGATCTCGGTTGTGGTTCAAACAAAAGAGCCGGTACAATCGGTGCAGATATCACGCAAGGCTCTGCTGCCGACGTTATTGTCAACCTTGAACAATTCTTTTATCCATTCAAAGACAATGCCTTTGATCACATCGTCTTCAGCCATGTAATCGAACACCTGACGGATATCCCGCGCGTAATGGAAGAAATCTGGCGTATCTCCAGTCCCAACGCCTGTCTGGGAGGCGCCACACCACACTTTTCCTCATCCGGATCCTATTCCGATCCCACCCACCGCCACCATCTCAGCTGCCGCACCTTCGATTATCTGTCTGAACCATTCCCGGACCCTCCCGGCAAACTGCGTCGATTTTTGAATATCTTTTACAACCCCGGAATCCTCGAGCACCGTCCGAAAGTGGCTGAAAAATTCCAAAAAATCGAAGTCCGACTCACATTCAACCACGTCTTCCGCAGACTGGGCATCGAATGGCTGGCAAACATCTATCCCGAGCTATATGAATCCTTTTTTGCTTTTATTATCCCCGCCCGAGACATTGTTTTTCGCCTGAAAGTCATAAAATAATATGTTTACCCCTGGACCCAAACGACATCGCGACATTATCAATCCCCAGATAGAAGCCGATAAACCTTCGCGCCGCCAACGCTCGCAACCGGTTCCAGAACCCGCATAACCTCGGCACGCGACCAAAATTCCGTATCCTCCGGCTCGAACCAATAAGTGTGCAACACCAGCGTCTTCAACCCCAAATCGCGCAACCGTTCCACCGCATCTGCATCGGGCAACCGTTCCACCGCATCGCGCACGGCAAACTGATGAGGCCCGGCAAACGCGCCAAAACCATTGTAAATCGGCCGCCAATGAAACGTACTATAATACATATAGAGATATTCTCGATGGCGATACGCAATCCGGCGGTCACCGTACACGGGATCGGACTTCTCCATCGAACCTTTGAACGTGGGCAACTCAATAATCCCGCCATCAATATCGCGAGTAGCCAGATAGGCATAAACAGGGGGAGGATCCTGAGGGCGATCATACGACTGCGGCCTCGCTGGCAAATTCTCCGCCGTAAACAGACACAACCAGACAGACAGAGCGATAAAAGACCATTTGCGACCTGAGTTAGGCAGACGAGACGCCATCCTCTTCCATCCCAATGCCGCAAGCACCGAAAGCGCCAGCAGTGCCACATAGCCAAAACGAGCCGTCGCGCGCATACCCTGCAAACCCGGCACAATATAGTACAACAGCGCGTAAGGTCCCGGAACGTACGTCAGATGCCCCAAACTGACAATCACAGGTCCCAACGACAGCAACACCGCTGCAATCAGCAAAGTACACAGCAACAGCCGGGGCACGCGCGTTGCAACAGATGGCCGCGCGAAAATACCTATAATCGCCAGCACCAGCACGCTATACCCTGGAAAAAGTCGCCTCTCTCCACCACCGGCACGCCAGATCGAATGAAACTGTTCCAGCGAAAGATCCCCACTGTACCTCCCGCCGGTCAAATCGCTCCCGGTGTACCGCGTAATAACCTCAAATAGGGTTGTGAAAAGCACCTCTTCACCCGGCAGCGGATCGTATTGCTCTCCGCTGCGCACCCCCTCATACAAAACGGAATCGTTATTGGGCAGCAAATATGATCCCAGTGGATCAGCCGAATACTGGATCGCTTCTCCCAACGGACGCTTGAGATTGTACGCCTTATTCACCTCAAAATACGGCCATCCAAAAGGCGCGAGAAAAAGCGCGACCAGAACACCTGCCCCAGCAACAGGGACAATCGTGCGCCGATCAAACAAAGACTTCACCTTCCAATGAAACACAACAGTCGCCGCCAGCAGACACAAAAAACCCATATACATCAGATAAAACGACCCCAAACTCATACCCACAAAACCAACGGTAGATACAATCAGCCACGACCGCCTTCTCGTAGTCAAAAAACAATACCACGCATAGCAGACCCACACCAGCCAGAAAAACGGAAACTGGAAATGCTGGAACATCTTGGCAACAGCAAACCCGAAACTCCACCCAGCGACAAAGGCAGGAGCACGTCCAGCACCGGCATGTCTCGCAACTACAAATGTGGAAACAGCCGTAGCAAAAATATTGCCCACATAAACGCAATTGACCGCAATAATCGAATCACCCGAAAGCAATTTTGCAGGCCAAAAAAAAATCAACTGGGACGTATTGAGCGGCGTAGCAACCGCCAGCGACGAAGCCGTCGGATACATCACATTTGCCTGAAAAAAATCCCACGGCTGGGTCAGCAGCGCATGCATCTGCCAGCTCAATCCATAAGTGATGACCAGATAGTCCCCAGGCTCGGAAAATGGCCGAGAAAGATCCAGCACCAGCGGGAAAGTATAAACGCCCACACCTATGGCGTAAATGGCAACAATACCCACATCTGCCCACAGGAATCGTCGTAAAAAACGCTCAAACATCTCTCGCATCTCACACAAATTGCGTTCTCGTTTTTTCACCTCTAAACCCCTATATTATTCCAAAAAATAAAAAATAGGGGCATATGCCCCTAATAATTATCTGACAAAATTTTGTATCGGATTTACACGGCAGCCCCTGAAGATCTTTCCCGCTCCAAAAGCTGCAAACACAACGCACGTATCTTCTCCAACTCGTGCAAAAACTCGCGCTGGGCTTCTTCAGCAGGCAAACTCTCAAATAAATCTGGCAACTGCACACCGTGGCTCATAACCATATTGGCTTCTCGGCTTTGGAAATGCTCGCGAACATAGAGACAGTTATCCGCGTGATAAAAGCGTCCAATCGCCTCAGAAGGACTCAAAGCACCACTGTGCAAGGACTGCACAAGCCCCAGATTCAAAAATGCGAACAGTACCAATCCAGACTCCCCATTGGAATCTGAAAGAAGAATGCGATTATGTGCTTTCATAAATTCACCGAAAAGAATTTTACACCCGCAACCTGACCCGATTCGTGTTCAAAATAATGAACCTCGCCAGAATTACCTTTTTTTATTACCTTTTGCCATCTTCCCGCATGTAAATTTCTCAATACCCGCATAACGGCACGATTGCGAACTGGATATTTAACAGTTCCACCTCGAACAGGGCTCCATCCCAAAGGCACTGATCCAGATGCATAGACATTTGGATAGAGATAGAGCGGCATTAAAAAGACCTCATACAATATCAAAAATACATCTATAATGTATATATATCAAGTCCATCTCAGACGTTTTTGTAAAAAAAAGAACGAACACACAGGAGAAAACCATGCGCAACCTGATACTGTCAACCCTATCGACAATCGCACTCTTGATTTACCCCTTATCGCTCTACTCACAAAACAGCTTCTCCCTCTCTCTCGACCTGGACAATGCACCGGACAATCAAGCACTCGCAACTCTGATCGCATCTCCAGATCAAGTCATTGCCATCCAAATCTTTGGCACAGACATCCAGAACGCAACCGGCATCTCTCCGCGCTTTGAATACAATGCACGCCAGGTCACATATCAGGGATTTTTTGCCGGCAACGTATTGCCCAATGCCCAGGTACTGGCAGAACACGGCACAAATCCGACCTTCGTACAAGTCAGCATGGTATCTTTTGACGGTCACGCCACAGCCAGCACAGGATTGATCGGCACAATCCTTTTTCGCACCACGCCCTCATTTTCCAACACAACAATTCACCTCACGCGCGCGATACTCAGTCGGGATGGGCAATTTGAGACCATATCGATAGATATGACCATCGCATTACGCTCGACCCCTTCCCCGGACTTTGACGGCGACGGCCATGTTGGATTTACCGACTTTGTACTCTTTGCAAGTCGGTTCGGATCAACGCACGGTGATGGGACGTACGAAGCAAAATACGATCTGGACGTAGATCATGCGATAGGATTCTCGGACTTCGTGATCTTTACCCGCGACTTCGGCAAAAAAGTGTCTCCCTCCGGCAGCACGCCCAAAATGTACTGGACCGATGTAGGAACGCATAAAATCCAGCGCGCGAATCTCGACGGATCAAACATCGAAGACCTCATCACCACCGGATTGATCTATCCCGAGGGCATCGCCCTGGACCTGACCGGGAAAAAAATGTACTGGACAGACGGGGGCACGGATAAAATTCAACGCGCAAACCTCGACGGATCAAACGTCGAAGACCTCATCGCCACGGGATTGACGAGCAGCCCTACGGGCCCAGAGGGCATCGCCCTGGACGTACCTGGAGGCAAAATATACTGGACAGACTTCAGCACGGGTAAGATTCAACGTGCCAACCTCCACGGATCAAACGTCGAAGACCTTATAACCACCGGACTGAGACATCCACAGGGCATCGCCCTGGACCTGACCGGAGGCAAAATATACTGGGCACACGACAGCCCGGATAAAATCCAGCGCGCTAACCTCGACGGATCTAACGTCGAAGACCTCGTCACCACAGGATTGGAGGGACCACAGGGCATCGCCCTGGACATAGCTGGAGGCAAAATGTACTGGACAGACGAAGGCACGCATAAAATTCAGCGTGCCGACCTCGACGGATCAAACATCGAAGACCTTATAACTGCCGACACTGGATTGCGCGGACCGCGGAGCATCACCCTGGACCTGACTGAAGGCAAAATATACTGGGCGGACAGAAGCAGACGCAAAATTCAGCGCGCTAACCTCGACGGATCAAACATCGAAGACCTCGTCACCACAGGACTGAGACATCCGGACGCCATCGCCCTGGACTTGTAAGGTGATAGCTGTACCTCTTTACCCGAAAGCCCTATTCTACGTCTAATCTCGCCGCATCAATTTATCACGCCACAGATTCAGACAATGCAACAACTCCGCAATCCAGCGCGTCGTCCCGTGATGCCCCCAACCATAATGCTTGCGGGCAAACTGGCGCAAGCCCTGGCGTGTCCGACGCTTGCGATGTCGCTGGGAGACGGGTGCCTTATTGCGATAGTGGATAATTGACGCGCCTGGGAAATAACAAACCCGCGACCCAGATGCCCACACGCGATAGCACAATTCCACATCTTCGTAATACATAAAAATATCGGGATCAAATCCCGATAACTGCTCAAACAGATCGCGGCGAATACACAAATAAGCACCAGTTACCCAACCAACTTCGCGCTGCTTTTCGTAATCATAGTAGTGATGGGCCAGATGTTCTAATCGCCCGCAAAGTGACGGAAAGCGTACCAGAACCCGGTCTAAAACCAGGCTCAAAAGCGTCGGCCATGTTCCCGCCGAACGTTCCCGTTCGCCCTCTCCATCGCAAATGCGCCCACCAGCCGCTCCGTACTGGGGATGCTGATCCATAAAAAGCAGAAGCTCTGCCAGTGCCCCGTCTGTCACGCACGTATCGGGATTGAGAAACAGCAAGATCGGAGCTGTGCTTTGGGCTGCGCCGAGGTTATTGCCGCGTCCAAAACCGAGATTTTCTTTTGAATCAACAAGTGTACAGCCGGGAAAGTCGCGCCGCACCAGCTCAACCGAACCATCAGTCGAGGCACTATCAACCACAACAATTTCCACATCCTCGGCTATATCCTGTGCATATAACGAGTCCAGGCACTGTGAGAGCCAATCTCGCGTATTGTAATTGACAATGACAATTGCCAGCCGCGCACTCATGTCACCACTCTCCAAAAAAAAATTTCACTACGAGATTGCAATAGCGTATTTTAATTCAGACACTGAAAAAAATAATAAAAAACAAATAGAGTCAAAAAATAAACGTCCTGAAGGAATTACATTATGACGTGTAAAATTTGTAACAACGAGCAGAGGAATGCAACCGAACGCATCGGGGCGATTCAGCCTGTTTCTATTTTCAAAAACTCTGAGAAGCGGTCATAAAATCTACCGCCTCACAAGAAAGAAACCATGCGCAACCTGATTTTGTCAACCCTATTGCCCTGTATTTTCCACCTGACAATGCCAATTAAGACATGAACAAAAAACGTCAACAAAAGGCACTCTCTCCATCCTTCAACCTCGCGCAACACGAACACAAACCCTATTTCTTGCCTGTGCTCGGCCTGTGCGGATTGCTCATGGGCATTCTCCTCTTCGACGCCAACCTCTCCCTCACCGGTGACAACGCCCAATTCATCAACCTCGGTCGATCTCTTGCAGAGGGGTATGGACTCGCCGAAACCATCGAAGGCGAACCCATCCCACACACCAAATACCCCTTTGGATTTCCGCTCCTCCTCGCCATCGTCCATATCCTCTTCCCGAGCAACCTCATCGCACTCAAAAGCCTCGTCGTCCTCCTCTACGCCATCTCAATCCCACTCACCTATCTCCTCATCCGCCGCTTTGCGCCTTCCCCCATAGCACTCGGCGTAAGCGCACTATGTCTCGTATCGACCCACCTGCTGGACTACTCGCACCAGGTCATGTCCGAAATCCCCTTTCTGTTATTTTCTTTCATCGCGCTCCTCCTCCTTCACCGCGCACACAGTGACTCATCCACCAGGGTCACAAAGGACACGAAGGGGGAAAAACCTTTTCTTTTTCGTGTTTCTTTGTGTTCTTCGTGGATCCTTCTCGCCATCATCGCCATCATCGCAGCCTACTACATCCGCAGCGCGGGCATCGTCCTCGTCGGCACCGGCATCATCTATTTTGCCCTGCACAAAAAATGGAAAGAAACCGGACTCATCGCCGCGGGCAGCCTCCTCCTCGCCCTCCCGTGGCAAATCCGCAACGCATCACTCGGGGGCACGCCCTACATCCAACAACTCCTCAGCATAAACCCCTATCGCCCGGAAGAAGGCATGCTTACATTCGCCACCCTGACCGAACGCATCCTCGAAAATCTCGAATTCTACGGCATTCACATCATCCCCCACATCTTTCTACCCAGTTTTATCGACGCCAACTACTTCGTCGGCGGCGTCTTCTCCGGCCTGGTCCTCTACGCCCTGATCACCGGACTCCTGAAACGGCACTTACTCATCGTGTACCTCACCTGCTATCTGATCCTCTACATCCTCTGGCCTTACGTCTGGTCCGACACGCGCTTTCTCGTCCCTGCCATCCCCATCCTCTTCTACGCCATCCTCACCAGCATGGGCGAACTCCTCAAACTCCTCGCCAGAGCACTTAAAAAAACCGCCTCGCGCGCGGGTATCGTACTCTTCTTTCTTTTGCTCCTCGGCTCAAACATCTTTGAAACCTACTATCTCTCCGAACGCATCGGGTGGTTGCCACCCAATTGGAACAATTACTTTGCCGCAGCAGAATGGATTAAAGACAACACCGAACCCGATGTCAAAATCGCCTGCCGCAAACCCTATCTCATGAACGCCATTACCAACCGCAAAGCCGCGGGGTACGCCTGGAAAACCCCAGATCAAGTCATTGCCGACTTCGAAAAAAAAGGCATCTACATCGTCGTTCTCGACCACCTCGGATTTCAATCCACACCCGAATTTCTCGTCCCCGCCATCCAGGCTTACGAAAACCGTTTTGAAGTCCTCTACATCGTACGCAATCCCAACACGTACGTCTTACAATTCAAATAACCACCCCATTCGCATTTGTCAAAAAACGCGCGCTTTGCTATCTTTGTTTAGGGCAGTTTTTAAACCTGCCCCTGACTGACCACTGACGGGCGAGGCATGCCTCGCCCCTACAATCGGATAACTAATCACTAACCATGCCCGACCTCAGCCTCGTCATACCCCTGCTCAACGAAGAAGAAAGCCTGCGCCCGCTCATGGAAAAAATCCGCGGCGTGCTCGCCAGCCAGGACCGTACCTACGAAGTCATCTTCATCGACGACGGCAGCACCGACGGTTCCATCGGCGTATTGGAAGACCTGCACAACACCTATCCCGAAGTCAAAATCATCCAATTTCGGCGCAACTTTGGCAAAGCCGCGGCTTATACCGCCGGATTTCAACGCGCACGCGGCACTTATGTCATCACCATGGACGCCGACCTGCAAGACGACCCCGCAGAAATCCCCAACCTCCTATCAAAAATCGAAGAAGGTTATGACCTCGTCTCGGGATGGAAGAAAAAACGCTTTGACCCACTGGGAAAAACCCTGCCCTCCAAATTCTTCAACTGGGTCACGGGTCGCGTATCGGGCATTGACATACACGACTTTAACTGCGGCCTCAAAGCCTATCGCAGCGAAGTCACAAAAGACATACGCGTACTCGGCGAACTCCACCGCTACATCCCTGTACTCGCCCACCTGGAAGGGTATCGCATCGGTGAAATTCCCGTTCAGCACCACCCGCGACAATACGGCGTAACCAAATATGGCTGGGGGCGCCTGCTCAAAGGCTTTTTTGACCTCCTCACCGTCATGTACATCGGCAAATACATGGGCAGGCCACTCCACCTCTTTGGCACCGTGGGCCTCATCTTTGGCATCGCGGGTATGCTCATCAACGCATACATCGCATCCCTCTGGTTCCAAACCGGCACCATTCAATACCGGTATCCCCTGCTCATGCTCGGGGTTTTTCTCACCGTACTCGGCGTGCAATTCGTCTGCACGGGCCTGCTCGCCGACATGTTGACCCGGGGGCCACAGCGGAATGAGAAATTCAACATTCGAAAAATTTTGGAATAAAAAAACACTGGGCTTTAAGCCCAGTGTCAGTTTTTAGCACGGCCAGGTAAGACGTAGAGGAGCTACGTCTCACCTTCTTCAGGCAAATTCAGGCACAGGAACCCGTTCCTGTGCCTCGTGATCTCGGCGCAGCATAGTCCGAATTTTTTCGGACCGGTCAACATCACCGTGAATCGCATAAAACAGCGCGCGATAAGCCATTTGGTCGCGTTTTTCCAGATCGATGCACATCATGGAATATCTCCTTCTATGGGTGACAGTATTTTGGTATCTTCAGGTATCTTTATTCATAAGCAAATCCCGTGCCACTTTTATTATTTTTTCCAATATTTTTATTAATAACTGATTTTACATAACTTACCCAAAAACGCGTATATATAGCTGAAAAATTCATGTGGCAAAAATGGAACATTATGGTCAAAATGACCACATATAGCCCAACAAATTGGCACATTTTTTCCTATTCTCTCCAGGAGTAATCCTTCATGCTCGACATCAACCTCATTCGCAAAAACCCCGAATACGTCATCCAGGCATTGAAAAAACGCCTGGACGACATCGACTTCACCGACCTGCTCGTCTGGGATGAAAAACGCCGCGCGCACATCGCAGAAGCCGGACAGCTACGCGCAAAACGCAACAGCGTCTCTGCCCAAATCCCCCAAATAAAAAAAGCGGGCGGAGACATCGCCCAGATACAAATGGAAATGCGCGACGTCTCGACCCGCATCAAAACCATTGAAACCGAACTCGCGGAAATCGAGCAAAACATCCATCTGTTTATCGAAAGCCTCCCCAACATACCCGCAGACGACGTACCCCCCGGAGACAAAGAAAACAACCGCGTCGTACGCACATGGGGCGAAAAACCCGCACCCGACTTTGACCCCTATGACCACGTCGATCTCGTCACCCATCTTCGCCTGATCGACTACGAACGCGGCGTCAAGATGGGCGGAACCGGCTTCTGGCTCTATATCGGCGACGGCGCGCGCCTCGAATGGGCCTTGCTCAACTACTTCATCGACAGCCACATTGCCGACGGATACGAATTTGTACTCCCCCCACACATACTCAACGAAGCCTGCGGCTTCACCGCCGGACAATTCCCCAAATTTGCCGACGACGTATTCCACCTCAAAACCGGCGACGACAAAGTGCAATTCCTCTTGCCCACCTCTGAAACCGCCTTAATCAACTTCTACCGGGACGAAATCATACCCGAAACAGACCTGCCCAAAAAATTCTTCTCCTACACCCCCTGTTATCGCAAAGAAGCCGGCAGTTATCGGGCACAGGAAAGAGGCATGATACGCGGTCACCAATTCAACAAAATCGAAATGTTCCAATTCACCCGCCCCGAAGACTCTGAAGACGCGCTTGAAGAACTCATCGACAAAGCCGAAAAACTCACCCAGAACCTGGGCCTGCATCACCGCGTCTCCATGCTCGCCGCCAAGGACGTCAGCGCATCCATGGCCAAAACTTATGATATTGAAGTCTGGATCCCCAGCATGAACGAATACAAAGAAGTCAGTTCCGCCTCCAATGCCAGCGACTATCAGGCAAGGCGCGGCAGCATCCGATTCAAACGCACAGAAACCGGCAAAAACGAACTCGTACACACCCTCAACGCCTCGGGCCTGGCGACCAGCCGCATCATCCCCGCAATCGTCGAACAATACCAAAACAGTGACGGCAGCGTCACCATCCCCGAAATCCTGCGCCCCTATCTGGGGGGAAAAGAGATTTTTGAACCCGTGGATTAATTCCTATCCCGAGCAATTCGAGCCACTGGCATCTGAAATGTCCTGAAGCCACGCCTGAAAGGCAGCGTCAAGCGGCGCACATAGCCCTGTGTTATTAAAGTAAAATTGCGCCAGCTTTGTCAGCCCGGTCAGGCTCTGAGGTAACGCACCCATCAGGGATGCGTTATCCTGGAGCCACAGGGCCCCAAGATTGGACAGGTTGCCCAATTCTGTTGGAAGCTCACCAACCAACTGATTGTCGCTGAGATACAGATGCGTAAGGTTAGACAGATTGCCCAATGCCGTTGGAATCTCACCACCCAACTGATTACCACTAAGACTCAGTACCGTAAGATTAGACAGGTTACCCAATTCTTTTGGAATCTCTCCACCCAACTGATTGGTGTGAAGACTCAGTACCGTAAGATTAGATAGATTACCCAATTCTTTTGGAATCTCTCCACCCAACTGATTACCGCCGAGGTCCAAATCCGTGAGATTGGACAGATTGCCCAATGCCGTTGGAATTTCACCACCCAACTGATTGCTCCAAAGAGATAGGTATGTGAGATTAGGAAGGGTGAACAATTCGGAGGGAATTGACGTCAATTGATTACCGCCCAGATAGAGCCAACTGAGCGCGATCAGACCATCAAAGAGACCATCGGGCAGGCTACTGAGTTGATTCTCTTGCAGACTGAGCGTTGTCAAACCAGTCAGACCAGAAAAATCGTCAGCCTTCAATTCTGTGAGGCTTTCATCATCCAGAAAGAGAGAATTTATCGCAGATAGATGCTCCGCTGTCACATCGCCGCAATCACTTACAGGCACCAATCCCATAATCCCGTCGCGCACGGCGTCCGTGCGATCGCATACCGACAACCCTACTGTACAATTCGAGCCATTGGTTTCTGTAATGCCCTGAAGCCACGTCTGAAAGGCAGGATCAAGCGGCGCACATAGCCCTGTGTTATGAAATTGAAATTGCGCCAGCTTTGTCAGCCCGGTCAGGCTTTGAGGAAGCGCACCCATCAAGGATGTGTTATCCTGGAGCCACAGAGTCTCAAGATTGGAGAGTTTACCCAATTCTTTTGGTATCTCGCCATCCAACTGATTACTGTGAAGAGTTAGTACTATAAGGTTAGACAAATTGCCCAATTCTTTTGGTATCTCGCCATCCAACTGACTAAAGTTAAGACCCAGTACTGTAAGTTTAGACAAATTGCCCAATTCTTTTGGTATCTCGCCAACCAACTGATTGTCGCCGAGGTCCAAATCCGTAAGATTAGACAGATTGCTCAATTCTTTCGGTATCTCGCCAACCAACTGATTGCTATAAAGCCTCAGTATTGTAAGGTTAGACAGATTGCTCAAGGCTGCTGGAATCTCGCCATCCAACTGATTGCTATAAAGATATAGCCCCGTAAGATTAGACAGATTGCCCAATTCTGCCGGTATCTCACCATCCAGCTGATTCCCCCAAAGCCATAGTTCCGTAAGATTAGACAGATTGCCCAAGGCTGCTGGAATCTCGCCAACCAACCGATTGCCGCTAAGACTCAAGAATGTAAGGTTAGATAGATTGCCCAATTCTGGTGGAATCTCTCCAGCTAACTGATTACGGCTAAGACTCAGTTGCGTAAGGTTAGATAGACTGCCCAATGCTGGTGGAATCTCCCCGCTCAACTGATTGCTATAAAGCCACAGTTGCGTAAGATTAGACAGATTGCTCAAGGCTGCTGGAATCTCGCCATCCAACTGATTGTTGTTGAGGTCCAGGTAAGTGAGACTGGGAAGCGTGAACAACTCTGAGGGGATTGACGTCAGTCGATTACCTCCCATATCGAGCCTGCTGAGCGCGGTCAGGTCATCAAAGAAACCATCGGGTATGCTACTGAGTTGATTATCTTGCAGGTTGAGCTTTGTAAGACAAATCAGACCAGATAAATCCCCAACCTTCAACTCTGTGAGACCTGCACCTGATAGACTCAGAGAATCTATCTCAGCCAAATGCACCCCTGTCACATCGCCACAAGTGCTTACAGGCACCAATGCCACAATCGAGTCGCGCACCGCATTCGTGCGGTCACATACCGATACGTCCGGTGGGGGCACTTCTTTGCCAAACGAATCGACAAATACCAAAAAATCGGAAAATTCAATCACACCATTGCTATCCAGATCATATTTGGCTTGATATGTCTCATCGCCCTGACGCGACCCAAACCTCGCCACAAACGCCAAAAAGTCGGAAAAACCTACGATACCATCTCCATCAAAGTCCGCAGAAGGTGTCGTATTCGCAGAGGCATTCCCCATACATACCAGAACCGCAAGAGCGATAACATTCATAAACACCCATCTCTTTTTCAATTCTAACCTCCTTCAATAGATGTGACTCCAAACAGGGGCAAGTCCCAAAAATTCTGTCAAAAGATAGCCCCGTGATAGAGGTGGTGGTTTTGCGTAAAACTATTTATAAAAGCAAAAAGTGTGCCTATATGAGCGTTGCCCAGAGATCTATATTCGTAAAGCGTTGTTTTACATAAAGAAAGAGAGCCAATCTGACTATATCATATCGTCGTAGAATAGTCGGATTGGCTCTTACACAAGACCTTATATGGTCTTAAAAGACGTATTATGGTCTCAATGGTCCCGAGTTATTACACCCTTCATTATTTTGTTTGCACGCGTGAGATTCAATATTATGTTTCTTTTTAAAGTTTAAGATTTAATTTTTGAATCCATTTTTTACCCATATCACAGGGTTCTTTCTATGATCAAACCACTTGACCGCACGGGCACCTATCGGACTTATTCTATGGCCGATGGCCTGGCAGGGATGCGCATTGAACACATTGCCGACGATAGCGAGGGATGTGTCTGGTTCGCCACCTGGGATAATGGCGTCAGTCGTTTCGATGGAAATGAATTCCAGAATTTTACCAAACAGGACGGTCTTATTGATGATCGTGCTTATTTTGTTACACAAGACAGTCAGAATCGATTGTGGTTCGGGACAGCAAATGGCGTCTGCTGGTACGACGGAGCCGAGTTCCACCATTTGAAGAACGATGGCATTTCAGGCCGAGATGTGCGGTGCATCTACGAAGACCGTGAAGGGCGTGTATGGTGCGGTGGTACCCGTACTATAGGGTATTACGATGGCACTGCTTTCCACGACATGATTCCGCTCTACCTTCAGCACTATGAGGAACCTCCTTCTTCTAAGAAGCGTCCGTGTTGGGGTATTACTCAGGATCCACAAGGTCATCTGTGGTTTGGCTTTAACTACCTCATCCGCTTCGATGGTCAATCCTTCCATCGCTATGATGAGAAAGACGGTTTCCCCCAGGATGGGACCGCCTATGCCTTAGATAAGGACCATAACGGCAAGGTGTGGATTGGCCGGTTCGAAAATCGAGACGAACTCTGGTGCTATGCCGATGGAGCCTTCGAGTCTGTTCAGGTAGATTTAGGTGGCGCACTGCGCAAAATCCAGTGTGACCGTGAAGGCCGGATGTGGTTTAGCACTTCGGAAGGGGGATTGTATCAGGACGGTGATGGGTTCAGCAGGTTTACCCCTGCCGATGGTCTGCCCCATCCCGCAGTCAAAGCCGTGTTCCAGGATCGCGATCGCCAGTTCTGGTTTGCCACCTGGGGCGGCGTCTTGCTCTACGATGAATATAGTATCAGCGTATTTGATCTGGGGAAGGCTGCTCCCAAAAACAAAAAGCCGAGCGAGATCTCGCAGATCGTGCAAGACCGGCAAGGGAATATATGGATCGGGTGTGTGTCACCCATTCTCACCTACCTGAACAAAAGCGTCGTCCGCTTTAATGGCGAGCACTTTGCATTTTTAGGTTCCGAGCAAGGCTTTGATATTGATAACTGTTTCTCTATCTATGAGGACCACGAAGGGTATCTGTGGTTTGGCGGTCTCAATGGCCTGTTCCGCTACGATGGGCAGGCGTTTAAAAAGATGAAAATGGCTGCGGGTTCAGGCGAAAGGTGTATTTGTGCAATTACCCAGGATTCGCAAAGTCAATTCCTTTTTGGCTATTGGGAAGGTAGTACCTATGAAAACGAATCAAAAAAAGAAGAGCTTTCGGCCAGTCCATTAAAGCTCATTTACCAGCGGGACGAGCGGTTCCAAACCATTTTTGTGGAGGAAGAAAAGAAAGATATTTTAGACCGCATTGGCACTGTGATTGTCGGTCGCAACAGCGAGGTCTATTTTCATTTGGCCTGCCACAATTTCTCTGTTGGTGACAGGGGTTTGGCGCGCTGGCATCCCGAAGATGGTCTCAAATTTTATGGGATTGAAGATGGACTGATTGATGACAGGGTCACAGATCTTATAGAAGATCGCGATGGCAACCTGTGGGTCGCTACTCTGAACGGTCTTTGTTGCTTTGATGGCAGCATCTTCCAGACCTTCACAACTGACGATGGGCTTCCGAGCAACCGCATCCGTTGCTTGTTCGAGGATCGGCAAGGGCATCTCTGGCTCGGTACAGATCAGGGTGTGACTCACTACGATGGTCAGCTTTTTCAGATCATCAACTCACCGCATATAGGACCGGTTTGTCGGATATTTGAAGATCGCGATGGAACGTTCTATTTTGGTACTCTTCTGGGTTCTATCATACGCTACCGTCTGCGGCAAACTTTACCCCGAATTCGCTTGCTTCAGGTGATTGCCGATAAAGTCTATGAGAACTCTGAGGAAGTCATCGTATCTACGGCAGGCCAGCAAGTGATTTTCGAGTACAAGGGCCTGAGTTTTTTCACACATCCCAGCGACATGCTCTACATCTATCGCTTGAATGGCTATGATGCCGACTGGCAATTAGCAACTCGAAGGATGCGGGCCTTTTACCGGGACTTGCCACCGGGAGACTACACATTCCAGGTCCGGGCGATAGATCGCGACCTCAATTATTCAGAGATAGCGCAAACGCGACTCTCCATCACGGCAGATCCGCGTATCGAAGCATTGACCGACGTCATCAACCGTCGAGAAAGCCAGGAGTTTATCGGTCATAGCCAGGCTCTGCGACAGTTTCTAATCAATCTTGGAAAAATTGCATCTACCGATATGATCGTGCTGATTATGGGTGAGACAGGGGTGGGCAAGGGCCTGGCTGCTCGGACACTACACGCGCTGAGTGCCCATCGCGATGGACCTTTTATAGAGGTTAGTTGCGGTGCATTGCCCGGAGCGTTGATCGATAGTGAACTGTTTGGTCACGAGAGAGGGGCTTTTACCGGCGCAGTGTCCCACAGGCTGGGCAGGGTGGAACTGGCAGAGGGAGGCACGCTCTTTTTGGATGAGATCGGGGATATGGCTGTGGAAACGCAGGTCAAGCTGTTGCGCTTGCTGGAAGAGGGCAGGTTTGAACGCGTAGGGAGCAGTGAGACGCTGATGGCAAAGACGCGGATTGTGGCGGCGACCAATCGCAATCTTGAGGAGATGGTCAACACAAATGATTTTCGGGAGGATCTCTATTACCGCCTGAATGCCTTTCCAATGTATTTGCCGCCTCTGCGCGAGCGCAAGGAGGATATACTTGAGTTGGCCGAGTTTTTCAAGGATCGCATGGCAGCGCATATCGGCAAGCAAATCGCCCCCTCAACGCCAGAAATTATCGAGGTGTTGCAAGCCTACGATTGGCCTGGCAATGTGCGTGAATTAGAGCATACCATACAGCGGGCTGTGGTCTTGTGTCCTGATTCTCAAATCAGAGAGGAGGATCTGGGACTGCATAGTTCTCGAATCAAAGATACAGGTCATGAGAAGCAGACCTTATCGGCTCCTGATGACCGCAAATTTGTCCCCTTGAATGAACATGAACGCCGCTACATCCTCGACGCACTCGAAGCCGCGAACTATCTGATAAAGGGACCCAGAGGCGCGGCGAAGCTGCTTGGGATACCGCCTTCTACGCTGTATGGAAAAATGAAAAGACTGGGCATCAAACTAAACCCTCGCTGATAAACTGCTATCGTAGTTATACCCCTCTACTCTCCTCAATTACAAACAAAGCCCATCAATCACCACCGATTGACGGGCTTTCTTATATTTATTGGTAGCGGCAGAGGGACTCGAACCCCCGACCCATGGATTATGATTCCACTGCTCTACCAGCTGAGCTATGCCGCCACATGATATTGGGGCGAGAAAAATACAGGAAAACGCTCATAGTGTCAAGCATTCGCAAAACAAGCTATCAGCGGTCAACCCCGCCCTGTCACCATCCACTGGATCGCGGCTCAAGCATGTCCCCCGTATAAAAACACTACGGGGCAGGCTCTGCATGATTTAAGCAGGGAATCGTGCCGCGATGACGGGTGCTCCCATCGCCCTTCTATCTATCTCCGTCTGCAACCCGTCCCCCACCTCGCGCATCAAACCTCAAAACCATTGACAACTTCCTCAATATAAGGTATCCATAAAATATATACATGGAGGACCTCATTGATGAAACCTGTACTTACACTCCTCGTACTCATTCTAGGACTCGGTTTACCGACCCGGGCAGAAGAAGTACACGTCGCCAAAATCAGCGGCACCATTGAAGGTGGCGTTGCAGCTTTTGTCACGCGCGTCATGAGCGACGCAGAAGACGCGGGCGTCAAAGCCGTCATCTTCGAAATCGACACCCCTGGCGGTGCCCTTGATGCCGCGCTCACCATCCGGGACGCCATCCTCTACAGCGAAACCAAAACCATCGCCTTCATCAACCCCCGCGCCATATCTGCAGGCGCCCTCATCGCGCTATCTACCGACCACATCATCATGGTCGAAGGCGGCACCATTGGCGCGGCCACAGCCGTTGATATGCAGGGCAACAAAGCCAGTGAAAAAATCATCTCGTACTTCCGCAACGAAATGAAAGCCACAGCCGAAAAAACCGGTCGCTCCTCCAAACTGGCCGAAGCCATGGTCGATGAAGACGTCGATATCGAGGGCCTCGCCCCCAAAGGCAAGCTCCTCACCCTCACCACTGAGGAAGCCATTGAACAAGACATAGCCGACCACAAAATATCCGAAAAAAACGAATCGGAAAAACTCGTCGCCGTACTCAAACACTACGACCTCGTGCAAGCCAACATCATTCACCAATCGACCAACTGGGCCGAACAACTCGTACGCTATCTCACCAACCCCTATCTGGCCTCGCTGCTCATGACCCTGGGATTTCTGGGCCTGATCTTCGAGATTCAAAGCCCGGGCTGGGGCATCGGCGGCACCATCGGCTTAATCTGCCTGGGCCTGTTCTTCGGCAGCCACCTGCTCGTCAACCTCGCCGACTGGTCTGAAATCCTCATCTTCCTGATCGGCATCGCGCTCATCCTCCTCGACCTGTTCTTTGTCGTGGGCTTTGGCCTCCTCGCCATTCCCGGAGCAATCCTGATCTTAACCAGTCTGTTCTTAAGCCTCATGGGTCGCTATGACCTCTGGACCTGGGACGACATCAACGCCGCGCTCACTCCCTTGCTCCTTTCTGTGATCCTCACCGGTGTCCTGGCCATTCTCATTTTGCGTTCCCTCCCAAAATCCAGAATGTGGAACCGCCTCGTACTCGACACCGAAGAAAAATCCTCCGAAGGATATGTCGCGGCACCCTACAGCGACCTTTTAGGCACATCGGGTATCGCATTCACAGACCTGCGCCCCGGGGGCACAGGCGTATTTGATGGTCGTCGCATCAGCGTATCGACCGAAGGCGAATACTTAACCAAAGACACCCCCGTCACAATCATCGAAATCGAAGGCAGTCGCGTCATCGTGCGAAAGACTGAAGACACATAGTCATTTTTAAGGAGCTTTTTTATGGAAGCCATTATTCCCCTTCTCATTGTTATAGCCGCTATACTGGGACTCTCCCTCTTCTTCTACTTCATCCCCGTCGGCCTCTGGATCTCCGCCCTTGCCGCGCGCGTGCGCATCGGCATTATCGAACTCATCGGCATGCGCCTGCGCCGCGTGCCCCCGCGCATCATCCTCGGCTCACAAATCAACGCAACCAAAGCGGGCCTCGACATCCCCACTGCATTTCTCGAAGCCCACTTCCTCGCTGGCGGCCATGTCGAAAACGTCGTCAACGCCCTCATCGCCGCAGACAAAGCCGGTATTGGCCTCACCGGCGAACGCGCCGCTGCCATCGACCTTGCCGGACGCGACGTACTCGAAGCTGTACAGGTCAGCGTCAACCCCAAAGTCATCTCCACCCCCATGGTCACCGCCGTAGCCAAAGACGGCATACAGGTCAAAGCCACCTCGCGCGTCACGGTTCGCGCCAACATAGAACGCCTCGTCGGTGGTGCGGGTGAAGAAACCATCATGGCCCGCGTGGGAGAAGGCATCGTCACCACCATCGGATCCTCGGAAACTCACAAAGACGTACTCGAAAATCCCGACATGATCTCCAAAACCGTACTCGACAAGGGCCTCGACTCGGGCACCGCCTACGAAATCCTCTCCATCGACATCGCCGACGTGGATGTGGGCGACAACATCGGTGCAAAACTCCAGACAGACCAGGCCGAAGCCGACAAAAACATCGCACAGGCACGCGCCGAAGAACGCAGAGCAATGGCCGTTGCACAAGAACAAGAAATGTCAGCCCGCGTTGAGGAAATGCGCGCCCGCGTCGTCGAAGCCGAAGCCGAAGTCCCGCTCGCAATGTCCGACGCATTCCGCAGTGGCAATCTGGGCATTATGGACTACTACCGCATGCGCAACATCGAAGCCGACACGCAAATGCGCGAAGGCATCGCTGGTGAGACCGAAGAAGAAGACGATAATGAAGACAGGTAAGACGTAAAACGTGAGACGTGAGAGGGGGTAGGGCGATCCTCTTACGTCTCACCTCTTACTCCATAACCTTTAACAAACGGCTCGACATCATGGAACTGGAACTACTCATACCGCTCATCTTCATCGTCGTCAGCCTTTTATCGTCGCTGATAAAAAAGCTACGAGGAACCAGAGAACCCGACGAAACCAAACTCCAGCGCAGGCAAACGTCCCGCGACGCAGGTGCCGACGACCCCTTTGAAGAGGAGTTTGACCTCTCTGAATGGGAAGTGCTCTTCGGACCTTCCGAACCTGAACCCAAACCTGAACCCAAACCCCCTTCAGAGTTCCAGGAGGTCCAGGGCAAACGCCCCGTCTCCGAAGCGGACACCGGACCAGAATTTCAGGAAGTCGTGGGCAAACGCCCCGTCTCCGAAGCGGACACCGGACCAGAATTTCAGGAAGTTGAAGCCAAACGTCCCGTCTCTGACCAATCGTCTTACATCGAAGGCAAAACCCCATTTACACGCGCATCTGAAACCAAAACACTTCTGCGCTCCAAACGCAAAAAACGCCGTATAAAACTCGATTTTGAACCCAACACCATCCGAAAAGCCATCATCTACAACGAAATCATCGGACCACCCCGCGCTGAAACAGATCATTTCAAAAACCCTTGACACGCAATCCCGCGTTTGGGATATTGTTCACCACGGCTACAAGTGCCGAAGTGGTGGAACTGGTAGACGCGCTGGACTCAAAATCCAGTGGCCGCAAGGCCGTGTGGGTTCGAGTCCCACCTTCGGCACCATAAAAAAACTAAGGGCTTACGTCGGGATGGCGTAAGCCCATTTTATTTTACAATAGCTATGCCAGACAAAAAACAAATCGTCCGTCAACTGGACATCCTCCGCACACTCCTCGCCCGGACTTATGGTGTGACCTATCGAGAACTCGTCGTCGAATCAGGCGTTGACAAGCGCACCATACAACGGGATCTCAAGGTTCTAAAAGAAGAAGTGGGCTTTATGATCGACGGAGAGATGCGAGATGGTAAAAAATACTTTAAACTCGTCAAAAACAACCTGCCGCCCCTGAACTTTCCCATCGACGAAATCATCGCACTGACCTTCATCGAAGGAATCGTCAGCCCGCTTGAAGGCACGCCATACAAAGAAGCATTTCAGAAAACCCTGAACAGAATCAGGACAGTGCTTCCAGAGGAAATGCGCGTATTTTTAGAAAAGGCGGGCGCAGCTTATTATCCACATCATCGGGGGCAAAAAGAGCACACTTCTCTCCAAATATTCGAAACTGCTCATCTCGCAATCAAAGAACACAAAATTTGCAACGTCACCTATCGCGCCATCAACACCGAACAAACCAAAACCTATCCCATTACTCCCTTCAGATTCGTGTATTATCACAACGGATATTATCTACTCTGCCGCAATCCAAAATACGATGACTTACTCACACTCGCGGCAGAGCGCATTCAAGACCTCGAAATCACATCTCAAACCTTTGCCCCACCCGATGATCTGGACATCGAAAACCGCATCCAACAGGCATTTGGTATCACACTCGAAGATCCGATGGACGTCAAAATTCGCTTCTCCGCATGGCAAGCCCGCTACATCCAACAACGGACCTGGCACCCCTCACAAGAAATTGAAGAACTGGACAACGGCGAAATCATTCTCTCCTTCCAAGCTGGTGGTTTTTACGACATAAAATCGTGGATCCTGAGCCACGGCGCAGACGCAGAAGTCCTCGAACCAGCCTCCCTGCGTGAAGAAATAATCAAAGAACTCGAAAAAAATCTAAATTTTTATAAAAAAACCTGACCACCCGCGACATACCCTGTCATACCTCTTATTTATCTTAGAGACGCATTACAATGCGTCTCTTTTTTTTAAAAAAAAATCATGAAAAACTAAAACCTGGCATAATCTTTGCCCTGATATACACCCAAAAGCAAATCAAATTCCGATACACTACATAAAGGAGATCAAATACGCCATGAGAAGAGAACACAGACACCGCAGACGTTCAAGGAAATTTCGATCCGTGAATGAATACAGCCTGTACAGAAATCGCATCTACCTGCTGAACGCACTCCGTGTTGCCCAGCAGAACCGCACCGTGCGAAAAGAATTATTGGAATGGTTTAGACGCAATGAGGATGAACTGGAAATCATGGACGCCTTCCTCATGCAAGAATACAACAAAACAATAAAAGAACAGAGTCCTCGGCTATTCATGACCGAATCTCTCTCCTCAGAGGATCCGGATCAGCGAAAAGTTGCCATAGTCGAGTTCATAAACTCTGCGGTGAAAATCCTGGATGAGAAAACCCGAAAGGCACCGTCTCCAAGCCCCATCCAGACAGCAACCCACCTCGTCATCCGGCGATTCTCCCTGAAACCAATGGCTGGAGCACTACTCCAACTCACATATTACTATCATATCTACCACTCTACAGCTCACAGCCTGTGGGACCAACTCCATGACGTGGCCCAGGGGCACATTGAAACGACCGCGATCTTGCTGGACCGCTCTCCCGAGGAGGTGGAGGACGCATTCCGCGAACTCGCCGATGTGGGCATCGCCGACAGGGAAAATCTGAGCGATAGAAGAACCGATCCCGGCGACTACACTCATCCCTATTTTGACCGGATCTGGCACCCGCCGGTGCGGGACATGGACGAATTGATGGCGCGCCTAATCGGCCAACCTTGCAAGGCCACGCTGGACCTGAAAGACTTCGCGCACCTCGATAACCGGGACAATGTCGTGCGTCTTCTCAGCGCAGCGATACAGGAGCGGCAACAAGAAAAACCTGCAACAGGCGTAAACATCCTGTTATACGGTCGTGCCGGCACAGGAAAAACCGAATTTGCCAAAACCCTATCCCGCGCCGCTGGTGCGTACCTCTATTCTATCGGCGAACCGGGCCGGAATAATGAGGAAAAGTCCGATACCGAACGCGATTGCCGCGCCAGACGCCGCAATCAAATACGCATGGCCCAGGCTCTCCTGAGATCCGTTCCCAACGCCGCGATCTTGTGCGACGAAGCCGAGGATGTCCTGGACTCTGGCCGAGGCACCCGCCTCATCAACCACCGCCTGCTGGAAAACACCCCCGTACCCGTCATCTACACAGCCAATCGCCTGGACCACCTGGACGAAAGCATGCTGCGGCGTTTCACGTACATCCTCAAATTCACCGCCCACAGCCCCACCCGCCAGACCGCAATCCTACAGCGCATGCTCGAAGAAAGCGGTATCGCAGGCATCAATACAACCTCGTGTGCCCGACACCTCGTAGATCAACTCGAATGCCCGCCCGCCATCCTGGCAAAAGCCATTGAAACAACCCGCCTCATAAACGGCGACGAGAACGACATCTACCACTTCAGCGAACAATTGGAATGCACCATCGCCACCCACTGCGTCCGCCCGCGCCTGGGACCCCCGGTCAAACCGCAACTTCCGTGGGAATCTTATGCACACCTCGGACAAGACGCCGAAGATGTCCGGCATACCCTCGCCGCGGTACTGGGTACAAATAAAAAGGGTGTCAACATCCTCCTGTACGGACCCCCGGGCACCGGCAAAACCGAATTCGCCCGCACCCTCTGTGGCGAAGTCGGCGCCCAATTATACGCCATCGGAAATGGCCCAGACGCACGCCCGAGCGCAGACCGCTCAAAAACACTGGACTACGTCCTCGAAGCTTTGACCGACGAACCAAATACCGTGATCCTCTTTGACGAAATGGAGGACTTTCACCAGCCGAAAAAACTCTATCTGAACCGCATAGTCGAAGAAAACCCGATCCCCATCATCTGGGCGTGCAACGCCATATCCTACTACCGCACGTTTGAACCCTTCTTCATCGACCGCATGCTACACGCCATCGAATTCCGCCACATGCCCACCCGGGCGCGAGAGAATGTGTACTCCAGCATCCTGCGCGAAGTGCGTATTCCAGACACCGAGACCCGGCAACTCTCCCAGGAACTGGCATACAACAACAAAATAACCCCTCGTCAGGTCGCTCTGGCGGCCAAACAAACGACCCTGGTCAGCGGAAATAGTCAGACCATCAGGCGCAACATAGCCCAAAAAGAAAAACTGCGCCATGGCACCCGTCCACCCGACATGCACCCAATAGAAAACTACGACCCTGCCCTCATCCACGCCGACATCAATCTGGAAGCACTATCCGAGCAAATGGTCGCCCTCGGCACGCGCCGATTCTCGCTCTGTCTGTGCGGGCCTCCGGGAACGGGCAAAACGGCTTTTGTGCGCTACATCGCCGAACAAATGGGCATAGACATACTCCCCAGGCGCGCATCCGACCTCCTGAACAAATACGTCGGAGAAAGCGAGCAGAACATCGCCTCAGCCTTTGCCGAAGCCCTCCAGACCAGCGCATTTCTCGTATTCGACGAAGTGGATTCGCTCCTCATGGACCGGCAATCTGCCCAACGATCATGGGAAGTGAGCCTGGTCAACGAACTACTCAGCCAGATGGAGCGGCACCCCCTCCCATTTGCCTGCACCACCAACCAGTGGGACATCATCGACCCGGCAGCCGCACGCCGCTTCGTATTTCGCGCCGAATTTTACTACCTGGATCAACCGCGCATCAACCGCGCCTTCGAGCTGTTCTTCAACCATAGAGCACCATCCTCCGCACTCGCCCTGACCAAACTCACCCCCGCCGACTTTGCCAACGTGCGAGAACGTGCAGAGATACTGGGCTTCCTGAACGACCCCGAGCGCATCGCGCACGCCCTCGCCGAAGCATGCCGCATAAAACCCGGCGGCATCTCCCTCGGCTTCTGACCCCATGACACGCAAAGGAGAAATGCAATGTTCAAGAATATCTTCATCTGACCTGTCTAAATCCTTTCTCTTTTCCTCTTTCAAAACCACACACCAACAAACAATGGAGATTTTAATGTCACGCATCATAGCCGTAGTTTCAATTCTGTTTCTCACGCTTCAAGGCGTTCAGGCCCAGGACCAAACCAAACGTATCGAAGTCTTTCTCGCACTGGGTGGACACACCATTCTCAACGACATGACCCCATCGCCCCCGGGCACTACAGGGTATATCGGCGCCCAACTCATCTACAACCTGACCGCAACCCAGGCCATTGGCGTGCGCTATGGCGCCGTAGCTTATGAAATTACCAGCAGTCTGGGCAGCACAGAAACCTATATGGGTGATATATTTGCGACCTACCGATACAATTGGCGAGCGGGAAAACCCACGCGCATCTATATCGAAGCCGGATTGGGCGCAAGCGACCTCATCCCGCTTTACGACACAGGCACCAAATTCGCATTTACCGCGGCAATAGGTATAAAACGATTTATAGGCGAGCGATTTTCTCTGGGACTGGAGTCCCGAGGCGTGAGCTTTACCCAAAAAGAGAGCTTACTGAGCACGCAAAATGTGACCGCAGCCATCAATGAATTTTCACTCGTATTGGGATATTTGTTTTAGCGTCCAAATCGCAGGGGTTGGTGCTGTCGGTAAAAGATTACAAGACGCGTCAGCCCCTGCACGCATTTTATAAAAAATAAAAACGCGTTTTATCATATATTGATGGTTCCGTAACCGCTAAAATCCGAAGAAAGGAATAGGGCAATGGTCAATCTCATCCGTTTTATGTGTATTGTTTTGTGTCTCAGTGCAAGTGGTGAAGTGATAGCAGATAAGGTATCGGGGCGTTTGGGAAAAGAATTGGAAAAGGCATTAAAGGGACACAACGCGATCCTGCGGGGTAGCATTCATCAAAATCCCATGACGTATTACGAGCATGGGGGCAATGTGTATTATTACGCGCATTCCCGGAGGTATCCAACCCTGTTTCGCATTGAAAAAGATGAACCCGTGCAGATTCGATCAATCAAAACGCGAGACGATGCTATAGAAGTGGAGTTTACGAGTGTACGACTGGGAAAAGGACTGGTGCAATTCTCTCAGCCATTGCATTCGCCGCTCATTGATCGCGCGGCTTTTGATATGGGTTTTGCGCTGTGTTTTAAGACAGGTGAAGAGACCGAGGTCTCACCATCCTTGATCGGCAACACACAGAGCCTGATGTTTCACGTAGCATCGTCCAATCACCTGCCCGACACCGACAAACAACAGGCATTTTACACCCAAACCGAAGCAGAAGGCGCAGGCATGCGGGCGTGCAAACTGTGTTTTATGCGAATGCCGCTCGTCAGTGATTATACCACCGAGCGAACACTGGGATTATACGCATCGCAGCAGGTACAAAGCCTGGGACAATTGTCAACAGACCACGCATTGCAGGTAAAGGCGAGAGAAATTGGACAACGGGTACTGGACAATTGGCCGGTACCATTGCAGGGGTATCAGTATCGATTTTCAGTAATGGAAGACGACGAAGTCAATGCCTATGCATTGCCCACGGGATTTGTATTTGTCAATCGGGGTTTGTTAGAGACCACGGAGAGCGATTTGGAAATCGAAGGCGTAATTGCCCATGAAATCGCGCATGTAGAGCGACGACATAGCTATCGGATCTATCGCAACGAGCAAAAGAAACAGGCCATTGCAGCAGGCGTGGGCATGTTGGTAGGCGTCATTGCCGGGGCCAAATCAGACGATAACAAAGGCGAAAAAGCAGTGATATTCGGCGGACTGGCTTATGAATTGACCAGAGCGGCAACAGATGTGTTTTTTGAAGGCTACCCGCGATCCATGGAAGAAGAGGCCGATGCCATGGCCGCCTTATATCTGGAACAACAATACGGACAAGAAGGACTTGCTGAAATGACGCGGGTACTAAAAAAACTGCGGTATTACACGGATTACGTCGGGGCAGATCAAAAGAACTTACAGGCATTTCGCTCACACCCTTTGCTCGATGACCGCATCGCGGCTTTTACCGGCTCTCAAGTCAAAGTGTTTGACAAACCTGTGCGTATTGTGGGACGCAACAAAAAGGGCGATGAGGTCGTAACCCTTGAAATGTCGTGCCAGCGATGGACCACACCCGCCGTTGCCAGCCGCTTTTCTCTGGACCCCACACAGGTCCTGGGCAAGGTATATGCCACTGCTGATATTGGTAAACCCCGCAAATTTAAGGACATCATTTTTACAACGATAGAGATAGCGTCCTTATATTTCTGTAAAATTGAAAAAGTCACCGTAGCTCCGAGAAAAGTCTTAAGATAGGGGTGAGTAAGTAAGTAGTATAAACCCTAACTTGGAGGCTACGATGACTTACCCCAAAGATATACAAATTAC
>JAJDYX010000027.1 GCA_022824945.1 Candidatus Latescibacterota bacterium | reverse complement strand
TTGGTGGGCCCGGCAGGACTCGAACCTGCGACCAACGGATTAGGAATCCGCTACTCTATCCTCTGAGCTACAGGGGCACATTATTGATAATATCAATAATGAATCAACGTGTGAATGGGCCAATCCCCGAGTTTTTCGCGCCCGTTCAAAAAGCTCAATTCTATGACAAAAGAGATACCGACAATTTTTCCTTTGAGTTCAGATACGAGCTGACAGGCCGCGGACATAGTGCCACCGGTTGCCAGCAAATCATCCACGAGCGCGACCCTCTGCCCCCCGGCAATTGCGTCCGTATGAATTTCAATCTTATCTGTTCCGTATTCCAATTCGTATTCCGCAGAAATCGCGTCTGCCGGTAGCTTGCCGGGTTTGCGGATCGGCACAAAGCCCACGCCGAGTTCGCGCGCGAGTGCAGTCCCAAAAATAAAACCCCGCGACTCGATTCCCACCACGAGATCGACAGCCCCATTGCGATAGGGTCGCGCAAGTTGTTCTATGGTCGCGCGAAGCGCGTCTGCATCGCCGAGCAGAGGTGTAATATCTTTAAACAGAATGCCCGCTTTGGGAAAATCGGGCACATCGCGAATAATTTCTTTTAAGTCCATTATTTTTCCCTTAAAATTTATCAAAAAAACCTTATATCAAACCCAACATCTCTGTGGTTCGCAGGTATCTCATTGATATGACAATTCAGGACGCGAGATGCAGGAGGTCCTCGTCTTATCGCTTTGACAAATGCATCAACTTGCGCCTCATCGCCCTCGGCTTCTGCCTCTACATCGCCATTGGACAAATTTTTTACCCATCCAACCAGTCCGATACGCTCGCCTTCTCGCTGTGTGAAATAGCGGAATCCAACACCCTGAACCCGTCCGCTGATTGTCACGCGAACGCGTTTGATATTACCCATTGCTCTTATCCAGGGCGTCGGCCAATACCTCGGCGGGATGACGGGCAGTGCGCCCTGTGGCGTGTGCGATCTGCTGCCTGCACGACAACCCTGCCGCGGCAATTTCAGTTGTGTCATCTGCGTCGCGAACCACCTGAAGCAGCCGCGAATCGCCCACTTTGAGCGACACGTCGTAGTGCTCGGCTTCATATCCAAAAGAACCCGCCATGCCGCAGCAACCCGACTGAATGGGCGTCACGCGAAAGCCCTCGGGCATTCCCAACGCAGCCTCAGACGGTCCCATCCCCCACAGGGCCTTCTGGTGGCAGTGTCCGTGGAGCAAGATGTCTTTTTTGAGATCGGTAAAAGGCACGGAAAATTCGCCCCGTTCGGAAAACGTCTGTACAAATGCTTCAAACGTGTAAATATTGTCGGCTACGGCACGCACGCGCGGATCGTCAATTAAATCGCCGTATTCATCCGTGAACATCGAAACACACGACGGTTCAAAGCCCACGATGGGATACCCCTGTTCGGTATATTGATAGAGCGTCTCGATATTAAACAGGGCGTTTTCTTTTACGCGATCGATATAACCACTCGAAAGCATCGGACGTCCACAACATCGCTTTACGGCCAAAATCACCTCATAACCCGCCGCTTCAAACAAGGCTGTAGCTGCCTTGCCAATTTCGGGATAGTTGTAGGTCATATACGTATCGGCAAAAATCACAACGCGTTTATTTTTTGAAGGCGCATTGCGACTGGCGAACCAGTGTGTAAATGTCTGACGCGCAAATGGCGGCAGGGATCGCGCCTGCGCGATCCCAAGACGCTTCATCATCCACTTTGAAATACCCGTTCTGGACAAACGATTGGCAAGGGGCGCGACGAGACATCCGAGTTTGCCCATCAATTCCACATTGCCGAATAAAATGGACCGCAAGGGGCGTCCGTGTTTGGCGTAATAATGCGCCTTAAATTCATACTTAAGTTTCGCCATATCCACATTGGACGGGCACTCGGCTTTGCAGGCCTTACATTCCAGGCAAAGCGCGAGGACATCGTTGATGCGATGATCCGTAAGCCCCCCTGCCCACCGTCCCGAAATCGCGGCTCGGAGCGCATTTGCCCGCCCCCGCGTCGAATGCTCTTCTTCCAGCGTTGCCATATAAGACGGGCACATTGTGCCCACCAGCTTTTTGCGACACTCACCCACCCCATTGCACATTTCAACGGCGCGGTGAAATCCCCCATCGGCAGAAAAATCGAAGTGAGTGTTTATTTCCTGCGCGCGATAGTCTGCCCCATAACGCAAATTTTCGGTCATCATCGGCGCATCGATAATTTTGCCGGGATTCATCAGTCCTTTGGGGTCAAAAGCGCGTTTGACCTCCCGAAAAGCCTCGTAAAGCGTCGTGCCAAAGAACGTTTCATTCCAGCAACTCCGAACCAGGCCATCGCCGTGTTCTCCACTTACGGCACCGCCGTATTTCATCACCAGGTCGCGCACGGATTCGGCAATAAAGCGCATTTTTGCGATCTCATCGGCCTCTTTGAGATTGACCATCGGTCGAACGTGTAGCAAGCCCACGCTGGCGTGTGCATAATAACCCGCACGCGTGTTGAGCGATTTCACCAATGCGCCAAACTCAGAAATATAATCGGGTAGCCTTTCGGGTGGTACAGCAGCGTCTTCGACAAAGGCGATGGGTTTAGAATCCCCCTTTACCCCCATGAGCAAACCCAACCCCGCCTTGCGCACATTCCAAACATTAGCCTGCTCGACATCGGAAATAGCACGAGAAAAAGTGTATTCGAGATTTAGATTGCCCAAAACTACCTCGAGTTCGTCCAGCTTAGAAACCAGCTCACCCTCTGAATCGCCGTAGTATTCAACAGCCAGCACAGCCTCTGGATCGCCCTGCACCCACGAACGCATTCTGGATAACTCCATAGATCCTTTGGTCTGATCGAGTATCATCTTATCGATTAGTTCTACTGCGGCTGGGCCCGTTTCTAAGATCGGCGCAACAGCCTTCATAGACGCAATCAGGTCGTTAAATTGAACAATGCCCAGCACCTTAGCCTGGGGTAGAGGGATTACCTTGAGCTTTACCTCGACTACTGTCGCGAGAGTACCCTCGGACCCAATGACCATGCGCGCGAGATTAAATGGCTGTTTTTTGATAAATTCATCGAGATTATATCCGCCGACCCGCCGCAAAATTTTTGGATATCGCCGCTCAATCTCATCCGCATTCTCCCGCGCGATGCGGATGACCTCCCGATACGCTTGACCTTCGAGGTCTTGTTGCTCGCATTTTTGTTGCACAGCAGGCTCGTCTAACTCCCCCACCGTTATTTCTGTACCATCGGATAAGATCAAATCGAGTTCTAAAACGTGATCTATGGTCTTGCCGTAAATAACCGAATGCGCGCCCGCAGAATTGTTGGACACCATCCCCCCGATTGTCGCGCGGCTGCTGGTCGCCACATCGGGCGCAAATTGCAATCCGTGCGGTTTGAGAAATGCATTGAGTTCATCGAGTATCACGCCAGGTTCGACCCTGACCCAACCTTCTTCGGCATTGAAGTCGAGAATGCGATTCAGGTATTTCGACATATCCATCACAATACCGCTTCCCACCACACCGCCGGCAAGCCCGGTGCCACCGCCACGGGGAATGAGCGGCGCATCGTGTTCATTGGCCAGGTTGATGACCTGCAAAACATCCTGTTTGTGTTTGGGCAAAACAACGCCAACGGGTTCAATTTGATACATGCTCGCATCTGTGCTGTAAAGAATGCGCGACATCTTATCAAACCGCACTTCGCCCTCAATTTTTTGCATCAACATTCCTGCGAGGTTCATCGTCAATCATCCTCTCTTGATAACTTGACAATCAATCTATAAATCGTACCTTGAGTAACAAATTTAATATACACCCCGCTTGACTATGGGTCAAGGCGCGTTGCTTCCAATATATCCAACAAGGAGTTTTACATGTCAGAAACACTCGCAATAGATGGTGGTGTTCCCGTACGCGATACAGAAGTGTCGCCGTGGCCGACCTGGCCGGATAATACCGAACGGGAGTGGGATGAAGAAATCGCGCCCATACTCAAAGAAGTCTATCTCGGTCACACCGAAGGTCTTCCCGCACCTGTAGGGCACCGATTTGGCCAGGCATTTGCCGCCTATTGCGATGCGGCTTATGGCGTGATGATGCCCAGCGGAACGACATCTATTGCGGCTGGACTATCCGCCGCGCTCGACCTCGATGGTATGGTTGATGGCGGCGAAGTCATCATTCCCAACTACACTTTTATAGCCACTGCAAGTGCGCCCCTCTCTGTGCGGTGCTCCCTGGCTCTGGTCGATATCGACCCGGTGAGTTTTACCATGTCGCCCGAAGCGACCGAAGCCGCCATCACGGATCAAACCGTCGCACTCCTTCCCGTTCACCTGGGCGGACACCCGGCCGATATGGATGCTCTCAATGACATTGCCCGTAAGCACAGCCTCAAAGTCATCGAAGACTGCGCTCAGGCACACGGAGCCGAGCACAAAGGTCGCAAAGTGGGTTCTCTGGGACATGTGGGCGCATTTAGCTTTCAGTCGAGCAAAAACTTGACTTCAGGCGAAGGCGGATGTCTCCTTACCAATGACCGAGACCTCAGAGATCGGGCATGGGCATTTCGCGATGTGGGCAGACGCCCTGAGGGTGAGCGATGGGAATATCCCCGCCTGGGGTGGAATTATCGCACCTCTGAGTATCTGGCAGGTATCCTGTTAAAACGGCTGCCAAAACTTGAACCACAAATCGACTTACGCAATAAAAATGCGGCTTATCTCAGCAAGGGCCTGGACGAAATTGGCGGACTGGAACCACCGCGATGGCATCCCTGGGTCACGCAGCACGGCTATCACCTGTATATGATGCGCTACAACAGCGAAGCATTCGGAGGGAAAACACGCGATGAATTTATCGCGGCCTTGCAGGCCGAAGGCATTCCATGCACACCTGGTTATCAGCGACCCTTAACCGATGAAGGCGGCCTCAAAACCGCGATGGACCGACATCCACACCTGATTCGCCGTTTGCCGTGTCCCAATGTAGAAGCAATATGCGCCTCCAGTGTCTGGTTCTTGCAAAACATGTTGCTGGGCGAACGGGAAGATATGGACGACATTTTAGTAGCTGTCGCCAGAATCAAACGCGCGTTTGCAGCTTGAGGTGCTAATGACATGGCAATCGCCAAACGCCTCCTATTCATCCCCATCATTCTCCTCGCTATTGCTGCGGGGTATTGGTGGGGTATTTCTTCTTCTAAAAATCCTTCTACCCCCTCCCCCACGCACCAGAATCGCCTCAGCCAGGAACTAAGCCCGTATTTGCGCCTTCATGCACACAATCCCGTTGACTGGTATCCCTGGGGTGAAGAAGCACTTGCAAAAGCGCGCCGCGAGGACAAACCGATCTTTCTATCCGTGGGATATTCGAGTTGCTACTGGTGCCATGTGATGGAACGGCTGGTCTTTTCCGATCCGGATATTGCCCACTTGATGAATCAGTTTTTTGTCAATATCAAAGTTGACCGCGAAGAACGCCCCGATATCGACGACATTTACATGACGGCCACCCAACTCATGACCGGGCACGGCGGGTGGCCTAACTCCGTTTTTCTCACACCAGACCTCAAACCCTTTTTTGCCGGTACGTACTTTCCGCCCGAAGATTCACACGGGCGCCCGGGCTTCCCACGCGTGATTCAGGCACTGCATGTGGCATGGCAGGAAAAGAGGCAGGAACTCGAAAAACAGGCCGATCAGATATCGCAATCTATCGCGCGCATTCACACGACACCCGCTGTTTCAGAAAAAACGGGGGAAGACCTGATAGGCAAGGCGATAGACCACATAGAAAAACGGTTTGACCCCATCAATGGCGGTCTGGGTACAGCCCCGAAATTTCCGCCCGATCACGCGCTCAACCTGTTGCTGACGGCCTATCGACAAGATCCCCAGGCAGAATACCTCGCCATAGTTGAACAAACACTGCATCACATGGCACTGGGCGGCATCCGCGATCACCTCGGCGGTGGTTTTCATCGCTATGCAACGGATGCACAATGGCGCGTGCCGCACTTTGAAAAAATGCTCTACAATCAGGCACTCCTCACCCACAATTTTCTCCGCGCTTATCAGATTACCAATAAAATGGTCTATCGCATTGCAGCAGAAGAAATTCTGGACTTTGTTTCGCGCGAAATGACAGACGCTAAAGGCGGATTTTACTCTGCTCTCGACGCAGAAACCGAAGCAGAAGAAGGCGCGTATTATACCTGGACAGAGCAAGACATTCGCCAGGCCCTGAAAAAAGATGCCGATTTCTTTCTCTCGTGTTACGCGCTTGAGCCACTGCCCGAAGGCTCAACCGGTGTCATTTATAAAACCGATACAGACAGCGCGCTATCTGCCCACCATCAAATCGACACCACAACCCTGCACGCGCGTTTATCTCCTCTAAAAGAAAAACTCCTGAATACACGCGCCCAACGCACCCGCCCTCTTCTCGACGACAAAATTATCACAGCGTGGAATGGCCTCATGATAGGCGCATATGCCCGCGCCTATGAAGTTCTCACCCGAGACGAATACCTGAACGCCGCACAAAAAGCCGCCGATTTTATCCACAACAACCTCCGCAATGCAGACGGCGGCCTGTATCGCATCTATCGCGAGGGACAGCGCAAAGGAGAAGCCTATCAGGAAGATTATGCCTTTTTAATCGACGGCCTCCTCCACCTCTATCGCGCAACGCATTCTGCCCGCTATCTCCAGGACGCTCTATCGCTTTCAGAACGGATGCAAACCGCATTTTGGGATACGATAGATGGCGGATACTTTCTCACGCAGAGTCAAAACGAAATGATTGTGCGTACCAAGAGCTTTTACGACAGCGCCCTGCCGTCTGGCAATTCCGTTGCCCTGCATGTTTTGTGGGAACTTCGGACATTGACACAGAATCCTCTGTATGCCCAACGTGCTCTCGCACTCACCAACAGCTTTGCTCCCCTGGCAGAGAATACGCCGGGCGCACTCCTGCACTTTATTCACGGTACAATGATGGCATCCTCTCCCATCCTTGCACCCAATAGCCTCGTCACTGCGTCCGCAACGGTCTTATCATCTGATATCGCGAACACCATCAAAGTAAATGTACGCCTGAATATCACTTCGGGCTGGCATATTCAAGCATCCAATCCCACCGACGACTATTTGATCCCTACACGCCTCTCACTGGACACGGACAGTGCCGAAATCACCCAAATCGACTATCCACCTGCGGTGGACTTACAATTTCCTTTTGCCGAGCGTGCCATTGCCGTTTATACAGACAGTCTCAATGTACCCCTCACCCTATCATTCAAAACCCGACCACAAACCCTCTCGCTATTACTCACATATCAAGCATGCGACAGCACGCGATGCCTGTCACCACAAACGCAGCGTATAGCACTAAACATAAAATAAAAAGGCACCTATCTCGGTGCCCTCTTGCAGCGATTGAGTTTTAGTGGTCCTTCACACTTCATCCTTCACACTTCCTACACAAGCTCTCCTCCACAACTGCTTCCCGCCCCCGCAGTGCATCCAAAGCAGTGGTCTTTTACCCGCACATTGCATCCAATCAGGTCTTCAACAGTCAGTTCCCAGAGTTTGACCTCGCGCCCAAAAGCGTGCATATCGAGCATTTGATTAAAGTCACAATCGTAAACCTCACCCTGCCATCCCACGCTAATCAGCGAGCGACACATCAAATTATCGATCGTATGTGGATTAAAATTGTCCTGTAAAGTCTGCATATAGCTGTCGTAAATACCCCGGCGTTTGAGAAATTCCTCAAACCGGCTGATAGGCATATTAGTAATAGTATAGAGTTTATTAAAATCGATGTTATAGCGGACTTTTAGCTCTGCTTTGTAATCGGCTTCGAGTTCGGCCTGCGGAGGGGGCAAAGACGCGCCGACAGGATTATAGACCAGATGGAGATCCAATCCCGTGCCGGGACGACCATATCCAATTTCATTTAGAATCTGCAATGCCTGTATGCTTTTTGTAAAAACACCGCGCCCGCGTTGTTCATCCACATTTTCTTCGAGATAACACGGCAGCGAACACACCAATTCAACTTCGTGTTTGCGATAAAATTCAGGCAAATCTTCTTGCCCGATTTCAAATATCACGGTTAAATTGCAGCGCACCATCACGCGACGGTCCTGCTCGCGTATTTGTTCGACAAAATAGCGAAAATCTGGAATCAACTCAGGTGCGCCGCCGGTTATGTCAACCGTCTGAATATCGGATGTTTCGAGAAATGATAGAATATGGTCAATCGTCTCTCGGGTCATAATCTCTGTGCGGATCGGGCTGGCATCCACATGACAGTGGTGACACGCTTGATTGCACAATTTGCCGACATTGACCTGCAAAATATCCAACCGGTTGCGCGTGAGATCCAATTGCTCATCGCGGAGTTTGCTCGCAAAATTAGTCTTGTGATCGTCGCCCACAATTTGCATCAAATCCATTGCTGCCAGTGCCATATTCAATCCTCTCTAACCGCTCGCTTCACCCGATGGATGCCTGCGATTACATCTGTCTTAAAATGGATGCGAATCGCCCGTCTTTTTCGGCTTGAAAGCGCGCGGGCATCGCCCAGAGCTTGTGCTTGTTTGAGCACGCCAAAAGAGAACGCTCGTCCTGGAATTTTTACATCCATCTCATCGCCGCTTGTCAGTTGCACGACCACTACATTGTTCGGTCCCCCTTTGTGCAATTGCCCCGTAGAATGCAAGAACCTCGGACCAAATCCCAATGTGGTAGCCACCCGATATACATTTCGTATCCGATGCCTCAGCGCCTGTAAAATAGCAACTATATCTTCATTCATATCGAGATAAGCACACAGGGCGACATAATCGCCTGCCCGAATCTGATTGAACAGCCCAGCAGTACAACTATCGAGATCTTCAATTGTTCCCAAAGCTTGTGCATTGACTTCATCGGCGTAAACTTCGACATCATCATCAACAAAAAACGGCGTTTGAACGGGTAATATTTTCTTTTTTTCATAAGCTTGTGTCAACTCCGCCGTAAAATTTTTACTCTCCTGCACATTGGGCTGGTCAAAGGGATTGATATTCATAACTGCGCCAGTGACCGCAGTTGCGTATTTCCACCGGAAAAACTCTGCTCCCAGGTCTAATAGCTCTGCCACATCGATCTGAATAACTGGGAAATTAGCCGCACGCAAATTTTCTATACCTGCATCCTGCTCAGTGTCCGCATCGTCTTTTAGTCTGATATAGACGAATACTCGATCATCACCGTACACATCGGGCGTGGCAACCTTCTCTAAATCAACAGGTATGAGACCCCGACCATTTTTTCCCGTACTTTCGGCTAAGAGTTGCTCCAACCACGCACCCAAATCCCACAATTTGGGAGAGGTTACAAGCGTCACTTTATCCCGCCCGGCTTTTGCCAACTCACCCAGAATAAGGCCCAACAAGAGACCGGGATTCTGGTCATCTGATATTTTGCACCGCTCACCCATCACCACTGCGCGTTCTAAAAAATCTCGCACATCAATGCCGATCAATGCCGCGGGCACCATTCCAAAGTTTGAGAGTGCTGAAAATCTGCCACCGATCTCTGGCAAACCGTGAAAAATAGACAAAAAATTCCGTTCTCTGGCAAGTGTCTCCAGATCAGAACCCGGATCTGTTATAGCTATAAAATTCTGACCCGCTACATCGCCGACCGTTTCCTGCATTTTTTTCCAGAAGAACTCGCAAAATGCGTGGGGTTCGGTTGTGGTTCCAGATTTGCTGGCTACAACACAAAGGGTCGTCTTTAAATTTACGGCATCGGCAAACCGCTGCACCTGCGCGGGCACAGTAGAATCCAGCACATGCAACCTGGGCCAATCCTCCCGACCGCCAAATGTCATCGCCAGCACCTCGGGACATAAGCTGCTACCGCCCATTCCCAAAAGCAAAATATCCGTTATTCCCTTATCGCGCACCTGCTGTGCAAAAGCGTATAGGTCACCTGCACGATCGCGTATTTGAGGCGCGATATTGAGCCATCCCAACCAATTGGCCTCATCTGCTCCTGACCAGAGTGTGGCATCGCTGCGCCACAGCCGTGCTGTATTGCCATTTTCCGACCATGTTTTCAAAGCCCAATCGACTGTGGGGTGGAAAGCACCCAAAGACACTTGTATATCTGAGATACTCATTTTTACTGATTATTCAAAGACCAATCGTAATCTAAAAACACAATTTGAAGATCGGGGTGATTTTGTAAATACAGGATATCGTCTTTCGATAAAAATAGAGAAACATAATCCAACACGGTCTCACCGGCCTCACGCGCCTGTACATAAGACGTAAAGTCAGAAGAAAACCAATCAAAAATCGCAGAAAGATTCACAACCCCCGTCTCCCGATTGATCTGGACATGCATGGGGTTGCGAATCATGTTCTGCATAACCGAATTGAGCTGGTCATCCAATTTATCGGGGATAAATGCTTCGTTTAGCAAACGCGGACAACCCACTGCCGCACAATTGATTGCCGCGTGAATGCGCGGATCGGAAAACTGAGGGCGAATAATCTCGTGCTCGATGTGATCCAATGTGAACCGACGCCCGCCAACGACAAACCGATATATCTTAAAAAAGCCAAAAGCAGGCGCGATTTCTGTGACAGAAGCAATGGGATAGGCTTTTGAGACCCCCGCAAGCACACAGGCGTTGTACGCATTAATCCAGAAGGCAAGGCTGTCTGCGCGACTGGGGAAAAGCGCGGGATGCGTATCGGGGCTGATCTGCGCGAGTTGATCTACAAAAGCCTGCAAATCCACATCTGTTTTTACAGCCTCGTAATCCACGCGCCCCTGTGCATCTACAACTCGCCCAAGCGTGCGGTTGAGCGGCGCATAATCAAATGTCTCGGCGACAATTTGTGACGCGAATACAACGAACACAAGGCTGATCAGCCATGCGTATGTTGGAGTGCTTTTATTTAGTATTCGCCACATCCTCCACCCGCTTTTATTGATCAAAAAACGTCAGATAAGGAGCGTTATCTATCTCCCGTTGGAGCAAAACCGCCAATTCCATCGCGTGGTAATCTCCCCACATCGAAGACTCTCCGCATGCGACTTTTTGCCCACCGGGCACATAGTCCCACCCATTGGGATTGTGATAAATAGAATGGAGAATAAGGCCCTGGTGTTCTTCATCCTCGGACAAATAGGGCGCATCAAATAGCGTATGGGCTACGGTTAATGCAGCTTGTTGATAACGCGCATCGTCCAGATATTTGCCCAAACGGTAAAGCCCTTGCGCTACAATGGCAGCAGCAGAACTGTCCACGGGTTCATAGTCATTGTAGGGATCCGACTTTTTATCCCCATAGCCCTCAATCAAGCCCGGCGCGCCTGCATCCCAAAATGGAATGCCATCGGCAGAAGTAATACTGTCGATATAATAATCTGCCGTTGCACAGGCAGCTTTGAGCATCCAATCATTAATCGCATCTCTACCGCCGTAAAGATCGAGCGCGTCATCCGACAAGTGCGTCACATATTCAAGTAGTTCTGCATAGCCAGTCACAATCCATGCCAATCCCCGGGTCCATGTTGAAAATGGTGAATAACCCTGCTGTGTACTCGGGCAGCGGTAATTCCCGTCGTTGACATTAAAAATGGACTCGTGTACAACTCGACCCCGCACATCGTACCGGTCGCGTCCCTCGCCGTAATACACATTGAACTGCGCGGTCGTCTCGGCGTGTTGAAGCAAGCGTTCGAGCAGCGAAATTGCCCCGTCATTCTCCCCCATCAAAACATGACCGAGGTCGTGGGCCACTGCCAATGCGCGACACGACCTGATGGTGTCTGAAAACAGGGAATGCGGTCCATTAAATGAATGAATATACCCTTTTCCATCACCAATGGTCGTCCAGCGAGCAGCCTGCACAGCGCCAGATGCTTTGAGTGCCAGTTCGTAAAAGTGCTGCTCCCACTCATTTTCCGGAATTATACCTTCTCTTATCAACCGTCGCAAATTGCCATAGGTCGATACATTGTTAAACCCGTGATCGTGTACGCCAATATGCGTCACATGAGATGCCATGTGCTCGACCGTGCCCTTGCGCCCAATCCGCAATAAATCTTCCTCACCCGTGATTTCATATCCCAAAATGGCGCATCCAAATTGAAATCCCTGCGTCCACTCGGTCCATCCTCGGGTGGTGTATTTACCACCTTCTGTAAATACTGGCGTTCCCCGGCCTGGATCCCATGTCGAATCAATATTGCGAATTTTCTGTGCGGCCAGTTCAAAAAAACGATTCAGCCTGACTTTCAAATCGCCAGGCTGAATATTGACATTCACCTTCATCCCACCTCCAATGATTCTTCTATCCCTGATTTACTGCTCCTGCAAAATCGATATCTGCACGGGTGACGGCATTTTCACTATGGGTCGTCACCGTGACTGTGAGGGTTTTGGTTCGGCTGTTGAGGCTGATATCTGAATGGTGATTATTTTCATCCATAATCTCTGTCAGCCTGCGTACAAAAGCCATAGTTGGCACAAATTTTTCAAAATGCCAAACGCGCTGCAATTCTTTTGAGTCTTCCAGATATTCCCACCCATCGAGATCAGCAACCTCTGCGCGAATCGCATCTTCGGTCAGCAGGGTTTTGTCTTCAATAGCCATCGTGATAACTCCTTGGTGATAAGTTAATGGATGCGTGGCAATATATGCGAAAAAAGAATATCGTCAACTGTTAGCGACCCGTCTGCTAAATCTTACACACCAGCCAACTCAAGGGCACGCTGATAACATTGAGGCGTGTTGATGTTCATCAGAAACCGAAGGTCGGGATCAACCTGTACGAGTGCCTCTTGTCCAACAATCTGAACACGGCAGGCATCGACTAATGCCAAAAGCCGTCGTTCTCCTTTTTCGAGTAGAAATTTGGCCTTTCGCCAAAGAGCTGTTCGATAAAGCGCGCACAAAGGATAAAACTGCCCATCTACACGAGGGATGACGAGCCCTGCCTCTGTTGTCCTGTGCGATTTGAGGCATTGGACCAATTCGGTACTGATAAATGGCATGTCGCAACCCGTCCCCAGCGCCCATTCAGAAATGTCTTCGACATGCTTTAACCCTGTCATCAGTCCCATTAACGGACCCTGCCTGGCAACGGGATCACATATAGACAAAACATGGGGTATGGCGGGTAAATCCTGGCCGGGCGCACCTACAGTTACAATTGGACAAACAGCCCCTCTCAGATTTCTCACACTTCGCTCAAGCAGGGTTTCACCGCCAAAGGGTAAGCTGTACTTGGGTTTGCCCATTCGCCTGCTTTCGCCGCCTATAAGGATGATTCCAGAGTCATTCATAGCAAAAAAAGGCCGCTTTCACACGCCTTTCTTTTATTACTCAATACCGAGACTCTCGGCTTCTTCGGATGTATAATATCTGATGCCTTTGGCTTCCAGTTTCTTACGCGCCTTTTTGCCCCGCTTTCCACCCTGCCGCACCAGCGTAAGTAAACGTCTGGTTTCTTCGAGGTCTTTATTTACGTAACTGGACTTCAAGACACAACCTCCTTTAGCTGAATCTGGGGTATTCCTCATCGCGAATCCGAAAAAAATAGTCATGTGTGACTATGGAGCAATTATTAGTTGTAGGAAAAACCCCGCGTGTTCACCCATCGCTTGAAACCACACATGAAGCTACAAAATATATATAAATAGGCACTTAATTGCAAATTGGCCTATACATGATTTACATTTTTTTACATACATTTACACTGGTTCACATCAGCCGAGTAATTAAGTATTGACGTATAGTATATATAAAGTTATTTTTTATAAGTTAGAATCGTTTACAATTCATCCCTGCAACTCTCCCTCGTTTTTAACACAAAGGAGTTTTTTTATGAAATCTAAGACTCATTTTAAGGGCTTCGCCCTTGGCATTGCTGCCCTGCTTGCAATGAGTGGCACTGCCATATCACAGGAAGAGGAAAAGCCTCGTACCGAAGAGGCGGATACAACTGCTACCTTACCCCCGCTCACAGATATACTCGAAGAAGTGGTCATTCTCGAAGAATTGGTGGTCATTGGTTCCCGCGCACAACCGCGTTCTGTCGCCGAGTCCGCAGTGCCCATCGATGTCGTTACGGGCGAAGATTTTGTTAAGCAGGGTGATACGGATGTACAAAATCTTCTGAGAGATATGGTGCCCTCTTACAACGTGAATACGAACCCGATCAGCGATGCCTCAACCGTTGTGCGTCCGCCCAGCATGCGAGGGTTGGCTCCCGACCACACGCTGGTCCTCATCAATAACAAGCGCCGCCACCGCGCCGCTGTTATCCACTGGATAACCAATGGCGTCGCCGATGGCGCACAGGGGCCAGACATAGCTCCCATCCCCTCTATTGCCATCAAGCGCGTGGAAGTCCTCCGCGATGGTGCCTCTGCACAGTACGGCTCTGACGCAATTGCTGGCGTGTTGAATTTCGAGCTTAAAGACAATTACAAAGGCGGTTCTTTTGAGGTCAAACCCGGTGTTTTTCAGCAAGGCGATGGTTTCGCCTATGCCTTCGCTGGCAATATCGGTCTGGGCACGCCAGATGCCTGGGTCAATATCAGTGCGGAATATGGCAACGAGGATGAAACCGACCGTTCTGTACAACGCGACGATGCCGCGCGTTTGATACGCGTAGGCAATACCTATGTGGAAGATCCCGCACAAATTTGGGGGCAGCCCTACATTAGAGACGACCTGAAACTCTTTGTCAACTACGGTATTAACATCAACGACGATGTCAAATTATACGGACATGGCAACTATGCGAGCAAAGAAGTTGAGGGCGGTTTCTACTTCCGAAATCCCAATACGCGAGGTGGCGTATTCAGGGGACCCGTATTGATGTGGGACGGTGCTAATTATTATCATCCGGACAAAGCTGCTGAACTCGGTATTGTCGATGGCGTAAACGGAACGCTGACGGCGACATTACTCACCGGCAATCTGAGCCAAGTTCTCGAACCTTCCGGAGATACTGGTCTTAGAATTCCCCAAGAGTTCATCGTGCGCATATTTTGCCATGAGCCGGATGCAGCAGCCTTACAACGCGTTTTCGACGACCCCGATTGGTTCACATTCCAGGAACTCTTTCCCGGTGGCTTCACGCCCCGATTTGGCGCGTTTATGGATGATCGCGCCTTTCTGGCGGGTATCAAGGGATCGCAAGGGCTGATGACATGGGATCTCAGCGCGTCTTATGGACGCAACGAAGCCGATTATTTCATATTCAATACCGTGAATGCTTCCCTGGGGCCTAACCAACCCTGGCCCAATGGACCACAAGTTGATCCCAGTCACGAAGATGCACCGTATTTTGATCCTGGAACCTATATCCAGACAGATACCAATTTCAACTTCGATATCACCTATCCGTTCAGCGAGCAATTTTTCTTTGCCGCCGGTCTTGAATATCGCACAGAGAATTTTGAAATCGTGCAGGGACAACGCGAATCATGGGTAAAAGGCCCGCTGGCAGAGTATGGATTTACTGTTGCGTCCAACGGGTTCTCTGGGTTTGGTGAAATTGCCGCAGGCACCTGGAGCCGTTCCAACTGGGCGATTTATGGAGACGCCGAATTTAATCCACAGGAGAACTGGCTGCTCGGCGCTGCGCTACGCTTTGAAAACTTTGATGATTTTGGATCCACGACCAATTTCAAGCTGGCGACCAATTACGGGCTTAACGAGAATACAAAAGTGCGCGGCAGTTTTAGCACGGGCTTCAGAGCTCCCACGCCGGGGCAGCAAAATGCGTTTAACGTATCCACGATCTTCGATCCCACAATCGGTGATTTGACAAATGACGGCACAATTCCGTCAAACAATCCCGTCGCAGAATCCAAGGGTGGTGAGCCGCTCGATCCCGAAAAATCGACCAATATTTCGGCTGGTATTGTTTTTGAAATTCCCGTTTTTCCCGTAGATACCGGTATCCCCCCTGTCAACATCACGGTGGATTATTTCCACATTTTGGTAAAGGGGCGCTTGACGCTCTCGCAAAATTTCTCCCTTACCCCAGCAGAGGTCGATGAACTGCTCAAGGCGGGTATCACGGCTGCGAATTTTATTACGAATTTCAAGTTTTTCATCAATGACTTCGACACCAGAACCCAGGGTATTGACGTCGTTCTCACGGCTCCGGTGTGGTGTGATGGTCAACTGAGTCTGGCGTATAACTTGACGAATACCGAAGTGACCAAACACAATCCAGCAACCATGGATGATCAAAGGATTCGAGAAATACAAGGGGCTTTGCCCAAGCACCGCGGGAATCTGACGGTGGTCAAACCGTTGAACGATATGTTTGAGGTACTGGGTCGCCTCCGGTATTACAGTTCGTGGTACGATCAAGAAGATGATTTCGTTTATGGCGACGAATGGATACTGGACGCCGAAGCTAGTTACACCGTTGCCGAGCACTCAACGATAACCGTTGGCGCTCAGAACATCCTCGATATCTATCCCGACATCAATCCAGGTGCGACGAGCGGTTCTGGTCATTTGTACAGCCAGTACAGCCCATTTGGTTTTAGTGGCGCGTTCTGGTATGCCAAATACCACTTCAGCTTTTAGGTCGTAGTTCAAAGGATTATTCATCCAATCACAAAAAAGCCGCGTTTTTTAACGCGGCTTTTTTGTGTAATAATTATCAATGCGAATAATATTTGACGAGGTGTATATATCGTCTCAATATTATCTTTGAAGGCGATATATAGCCTAAATAGCCTAAAAATCTGTAAATTAAATAAAATATAGACGGCCCGTCGTCCGAAAAATATTTCTTATATTATTGATAAATGAGATATGAGTCAGGTTAAATTTAGTTTGGCTTTTTTTTTTGTGTTTTATATTTTCAATTAAGCAACAATTCGATTGGCTGCTACACGCGTCTATCAGCAACTGCATTTCTCCCCGTGTTCTCATAACACAAAGGAGTTTTTTTATGAAACATAAATCCCATTTCAAGTCTCTCGCCCTTGGCCTCGTTGCCTTGCTTGCGATGAGTGGCTCCGCCGTATCACAAGAGACACCGCGTACAGAAAGTGCGGATACAACTGCCTTACCCCCACTTTCTGATATACTCGAAGAAGTGGTCGTGCTCGAAGAACTGGTGGTCATCGGTACCCGCGCACAACCGCGTTCTGTCACTGAATCCGCCGTGCCCATTGATGTGGTTACCGGCGAAGATTTCGTTAAGCAAGGCGGTAGCGATGTACAGGACTTGCTGAGAAATGTCGTACCCTCTTACAATGTCAACCTCCAGCCGATCAGCGATGCGGCAACCGTCGTGCGACCGCCCAATCTGCGAGGACTGGCACCCGACCACGCGCTGGTACTCGTCAACGGCAAGCGACGCCATCGCGCCTCCGTGATTTACTGGCTGGGCAATGGTCTCTCCAATGCCGCACAGGGGCCAGACATATCCGCTATCCCGAGTATTGCCCTCAAGCGCGTGGAAGTCCTGCGCGATGGCGCGTCCGCGCAATACGGTTCTGACGCTATTGCAGGCGTGTTGAATTTTGAACTCAAAGACAATTACGAAGGCGGCTCTATTGAAGTCAAACCCGGTATTTTCCGGCAAGGGGACGGAGGCACTTACGCCCTGGCTGGCAATATCGGTCTGGGTACACCAGATACATGGATCAACCTCAGCGTGGAATACGGCAATACGGATGAAACTGACCGAGCTGTTCAACGCGACGATGCCGCGCGTTTGATACGCGTTGGCAATACCCATGTGAAGGATCCCGCACAAAACTGGGGGCAACCCTTTGTTCGAGACGACCTGAAAATTTTTGCCAACTATGCTGCTAATATCAACGACAATATCGAGTTCTACGGGCATGGCAACTATGCGAGCAAGGAAGTTGAAGGCGGTTTCTACTTCCGAAATCCCAATACGCGCGGTGCCGTATATCAGGGACCCGTATTGATGTGGGATGGCACCGACTACTATACACAGGCCGAAGCGGAGAAACTGGGTATTGTCAATGGCGTAAACGGCAATCTGGTAGCGACATTGCTCGTCGGCAACATGAGCGGTGGCGATGTGCCCGTGGTACCCATTAGCTGTTCGGTGCCGGATGCAGCAGCCTTAAAACAGGTTTTCGACGATCCCAATTTGTTCACATTCCAGGAACTCTTTCCCGGTGGTTTTACCCCTCGGTTTGGCGGAAATACGGTAGATCGTGCTTTTCTGGCAGGTATCAGGGGAACGCGGTCGCTGTTGACATGGGACCTCAGCGCATCTTATGGGCGTCACCACTCCGATTTCTTCATTTTCAATACGGTGAACGCCTCCCTCGGCCCCAATACGCCAACAGAATTTAATCCCGGCGACTATATCCAGACGGATACTAATTTCAACTTTGATGTGACCTATCCGTTTAGCGAGGAATTCTTCTTCGCTACCGGTCTTGAATATCGCACTGAAAACTTTGAAGTTGTGCCCGGACAGCGCGAGTCTTTTGAAATAGGTCCGCTGGCGAGTCAGGGATTTAGCTCGGCTTCCAACGGATTCCCCGGTTTCGGCGATATTGCATCTGGAAGTTGGAGCCGCTCCAACTGGGCGATTTATGCAGACGCCGAATTTAATCCACAGGAGAACTGGTTGCTCGGTGCTGCTCTGCGTTTTGAAAACTTCGAGGATTTTGGGGCCACGACCAATTTCAAGCTGGCGACCAACTTCGAAGTAAATGAAAATGTGAGAGTGCGCGGCAGTTTTAGCACGGGCTTTAGAGCTCCCTCGCCGGGGCAGCAAAATGCCTTTAATGTCACGACCGAGTTTGGCGAAGATGACGCAGGCAATTTTATCCTGGTCAATAGAGGCACGATTCCCTCTATCCATCCCGCAGCGGCATTGGTAGGCGGCGAAGGGCTTAAACCGGAAAAGTCTGTCAATATCTCGGCTGGCCTTATTTTCACGAAGCACGTTTATCCCGTCGATACCAATATCGCCCCACTCAATGTAACGATAGACTATTTCAATATTTCAGTGAAAGATCGCATGACAACCTCCAGCGACAAGGCACTTACACCGCAACAAATTGACCAATTGGAGGCTACGGGCATCAATGCGAGAAATCTCCAGGAATTCGCGTTCTTTACCAACGACTTTGAAACGAAAACCCAGGGTATTGACTTCGTTCTCACGGCACCAGTGTGGTGTTATGGCGAACTGAGTATCGCGTATAACTACACCAACACCGAAGTGACCAAGCACGACCCAGCCCTTCTCGACGAACAGCGCATCACGCTATTGGAAAAGGGCCTTCCCAGACACCGAGGAAATTTGACTCTGTCAAAACCCATAACGCCTTATTGGAGTGCATTGGGGCGCGTCAATTATTACGGTTCCTGGGATGAGTGGAGCGTGGGGCATCAAGTCTTTGGAGACGCATTTTTGGTCGATATCGAGTCCAGCCTCTCGATTGGCAATGGAGCGACAATAACCGCAGGCATTCAGAATATTCTCGATGTCGAGCCCAATAATATCGAAGAAGGCGTCAACCCTGGCCCCATAGTGGGCAGGCCATTCGGCGAGTACAGCCCTTATGGTTTTGGCGGCACATTCCTGTACGCAAAAGCCAGTTACGATTTCAAATTTTAAGTGTTGTAGGCCGATTAATAAAGAAGCCGAGTTTTTCAAAAAACTCGGCTTCTTTATTTTAAAACAAAGAACTTTGAAGGTCAGCAGATGGCCTTTCGCGGCAGAGTTGGGCGATCTGAGCGCCTATAATAAAAATAATTACCGAGAAGTATATCCACAAGGCCACGACTACCAGCAGAACATAAGCCCCATACAGATACGATATAGATGCGAAGTGACTCAGATAATAGCCAAAGATCCATTCGGTAATTTTCCACAGTAAAGCAGCCCAAAAAGCACCTGTGACCAGCATCTTTATCTGGATTTTCTGGTGTGGAACCAGCCAGTATAGTCCCAGAAACACGGCAAAAATCAGGGCGAGGGAGGTGAGATCGTAGAAGTAGGTCACATAGGCGATCAGAGACGGAGCGATGTCGATGACGGCAGATAGGATGGGCAGTGAGAGGACTAATAAAAGAAAAATATACACTACCAGGAGTACCATCGTGAGATCCTTCAGTTTGCCCACTGCTATTGGCAAAACTCCGTGCAAGAATTTTACCCAGCGTCCTGGGGTACCCATATCTTTTATTCGTTCCACAGTGACCTGGTCTATCTCGCCCTCTTTCAGTTCAAAACTGTGCTCGACCTTAAAGACCGCATTGAGCAGGGTTCTCATGCTGCTGAACAGGCTACTGGCGCATACTATCAAAATCAGCAAACCCGAAACCCCATAAGCCTCCTTGAAGGTCATGACGCCTGAGACGCGCACAGATAAAATCTCCTTCAGATATCTGGCCTCTTCTGGATATGGGATGAGTACATCCACCGTTTGATTGACCAGGTGAGCTATCGCCCTCACGTCCAGTATGGCTTCAAGTACAAAGAAGACCAGAAAGACCAGAGGCACAAGGCACAAAATAGTGGCAAAAGCCAGGCCGCCACAGAGCAAAAAGAGGTTATTATCGCTCATCCTGACAAACAAACCGCCCAGATAGTAGGCACAAAAGCCTTTTTTTGTTATTTGTTTGGCCATAGATTTAATAGTTAGTAATAGAAGCGTAAGTGCGCAGGCAGGACGATAGTGTCCGCCGTAAGGCACTCAACTTTGAAGTCGTATATCACAAATTTGTGCCAATATACCCCTTGTGTTCACCCTTTCCAACCCCAAATTCAGATGTTAATATTGATTTTCCCTACCCTCCTATGATTCGAGTCACAGACGTCGCAAAATGGTACGGTTCAATCAGGGCCGTTGAAAACATCAGCTTTTCGCTCGCGCCTGGCGAAATTGTCGGATTTGTCGGTCCCAATGGTGCGGGCAAAAGCACGGTGCTCAAAATGCTGGCGACCTATATTCTGCCCTCCTCGGGAAAAATCACAATTGATGGCCTCGATGTGGTCTCACATCCCTTATCCATACGCCGCAAAATTGGCTATCTCTCTGGCGATACACCGCTTTATCAGGCCATGCGCGTAGATAAATTTTTGAAGTTTTGCGGCAAAGCGCGTGGACTTTCTCGCGATATACTCGAAAAAAACCTCGCCTGGATTATCGATATATGCGGTCTCTCCCCCCATCTGTACAAACGGATTGACCAGTGTTCCACGGGATTTCGCCAGCGTATCGGGGTAGGGGCTGCCCTCATCCACGACCCACCTATTCTCCTGCTCGATGAACCTACGCACGGTTTTGATCCTCTGCAAGTTCTGGCATTCCGAGACTTGATCCAATCCCTTAGCGAAAATCGGATTATCTTATTCAGCAGCCATATTATCCCTGAAGTCTCTGCCTTATCTGATCGCGTGCTCATAATACACCAGGGAAATTTATTGGCGGATGGCTGCATAGATAATCTGGCGCAAAAAACGGGGCAATCCAGGGATCTCGAAGCCATTTTTGCCCATCTTGTGCGTCAGCATAATTGTGGAGAAATCGCGCATGCCTGATCGCTTGTGCCCAAAGGACTTTGCGCGGGGCATTGGCGTGATCTTTACCCGCGAAATCAATGCCTATTTTGATACGCCAATCGCCTATATCTATGCCTCGGTTTTCCTCATTCTGTCCTGCTCGACATTTATGAACGCCTTTTTCCTCAATGGCGTACTCGAAATGGCGCCTTATTTTGACCTGCTTCCCTTTTTTCTCATACCATTTATTCCCGCTATAACCATGCGTTCATGGGCTGAAGAACGCGCACAGCACACCATTGAATTGTTGATGACCATGCCCTTGCAATCCACCCAGATTGTACTGGGCAAATATCTGTCCGCTCTCGTGTTTTACCTGATCGTCCTGTTGGGAACCACGCCCATCGTTCTCATGTTGCTCTTTCTTGGGTCTCCAGACCTCGGTCTGATTTTTTCATCCTATTTGGGCGCGCTCTGCCTCGGCGCATTTTTTCTTTCATTTGGCCTGTTTGCATCGGGGCTTACGCGAGACCAAATTGTCGCTTATGTCGTCGCAGTACTCCTGGGTTTTGCATTTGTCCTGAGCGGACACGAAAAAGTGGTCGAAATTCTCGATGGATTGTCTCCTGCATATCACGTCGGCAGCCTGCTCTATGAATCGCTCTCCATAGCCCCGCACTACAGTGCCTTTACCCGCGGCATTATTGCTCTGCCTGCAGTGCTCTATTTTTCCTTACTAAGTATCTTCTTTTTATGGATGAACGGTCTGTCTCTCAAACGGGATCGCGGATGATGCGGATTACGCGGATGGCGCGGATGAGTTCGGAATAATAGTCCGCAGTTGGATGCAAATGAAAAGCAACTACAGCACATATAGTGGGATAAAATTTCTTCTGGTCTTTCTTTTTCTTCTTGCCCTGGTGTTTTACACGGGTCGTATTTTAGAAAACCAGAGCACGGGGCGCTTGTATCTGACGGCAACGTTTTCGGACGATTCACAAGCCTTTTATACCGAACTCGAATTGCCCCTTTCCCTGACGTATATTTCAAAGCATCTGAAGAGAGTAAAAACACCCGTACAAAACCTTCTCGCCCGTCTCGAGGCACTGGCTCCAGATCGCATAGATTACCGCATTGTGGATCCCGACTCTGAATCTGGACGCGCTTACGCCATTAAAAAAAAAGCCGCTCCCTTTCATGTACGCGATATTCAAAGCGATGAATACAGCGAACAAGCGGTCTGGTCTTCGCTCGTCATCGCTTATGGCGATCACCCCGAAATTTTGATCCCTAAAATAGTTCCCTCAGATATACCTTACCTCGAGCATCTTATACTCGCCCATATCAAAGCACTCACACATCCCCCACGCCCCATCATCGCGGTTTTCGCGCCACAGCGATTTGGTCTCTTCACAAAATTTCTCGGTCAATGGGGTGATATTGTTCCCACGGATTCCAACGCGATGCTATCAGATGCCGATATCATCTTTTGGATCGACCCCGCAACCGCTAACCCTCGCGTCCTTCAAAATGCGATTGACAAAGGCCGCACGGTTGTGCTTGCCGGTAGCCCATATTCCATCGGCTACGCAGTCAATGATACTGGAGAAGTAACATACCGCGCATATTCCAACGCGATTTGGGAAAATATTCTGGCACCTCTGGGAATACGCCCACAAGCCGACCTTTTGATGGATCAGAGCCAGGGACCGATTTTATTTCGCGATGAAAATGACGAAATTCATCAGATCAATGCCCCTTTTCATCTGCGCGTTATGCCGGGGTTTTACGATCTCAAAGGCTTTCTATCACCAGCCAGAGGTGCGCTGAATTTTGTATCGGCAGGTGCCCTGACAGTCGATCCACGCACGGTATTCAAAGCGGGCTATCATCTCGATATCCTGGGCACAACCACGGATAATGCGTATATACAACCCATTCCAACAGAGCCATTTACAAACAACTACTTAAAGAAAAAACTCACAATAGGCAAACAAAATGTGATGCTGCGTCTTAAGCACAGAGATCCGTGGAAAGGTGAAATTCTGGTGCTCGCAACGTCTGCCCCTTTCCGCGACGGCATATTTAATCAACCCAACTACGCGCACCGCGTCTTTCTACAGACAATCATGCGCACATTCACAGACCACGACCGCATTGTGCGCGGTCGGGTTGAAAGGCCATCACCGCCGCCAATACCACAACTAAGCGCGACTTCGCGTGTGATCTGGCGGGTCTGTGTCGTATTTATCATTCCACTAATCCTTCTAACTCTGGGCGTGTACTTGTACTACAGCAGACAGATGCGCGTATCTTTTGGGTATATGTCTCTGCGTGCTGGTCTTGCGATAGTGGTGCTGATTATTGCCTCCCGCCTCTGGTCCTACCAGTGGGGGCAATTACTCGACCTCACAGCCGAAAAAATACATACCCCCCTGCCATTTTCTCGGGAGCAAATTCAGAATCAAATTCCAAAAGCCGACTTGGTCATCCCCACTCGCGCACACCTTCCACCCACACTAAAAAAAGTAGAAACCGAGACCATTGCGCGACTCAACAGCCTCGGCATAAACTACACGATTCGACGACCAAAAGATCTGTCAACAGCTTATCTCAATCGCATTGGCCTGTATCCATATCAGGTGAAAACCGTGCGGGATGACGTGGAAATCTCTCAATCCGTTATCAGCGGTCTCTTGTTGCACCGTCCAGGTAGCGCGACAACCATCCCGCGTTTAGATGACCGAACAACCGATCACCTCGAATTTTTACTTGCAACAGCCGTCCGCCGTCTATCCACGGGAAAAAAGCCCCATATTGCCCTCGTCGCTGAACCTCCTCGCCTCTCCCCTGCCGAGGCGCATGAGTATCGCCAGAAACACCTGTCGCCTCCCAGAGGTGCCGATGTATTCAGCGAACTAAAAACACTTTTGCGTACTTATGGATACCACGTAAGCCATGTCAATCCGCGCACACCTCATCTCCCGCCACAAACCGACCTCGTAATCTGGATGCAACCGCGCCGAGATGCCAGTCCCATGATCGCCCTCTTGAGCCAGTACCTCGCGCAAGGGGGGCGCGCTATTGTGGCACTACAACACTACAATATCCAACAGCGCCAGTACTCGGGGGGAGATTTTGAAACCGTTTACTGGCCTCAGCCCCAATACCAGGACCTCAATCGCTATCTGGACCCCTTGGGCATTACACAGGCGCGCGAAGTGCTCATGGACCAAACCCAATCGCACCTCGCCCTTGAAACGCAGATTTATCGACGCGCAGTCCGCGAATACGACGCGCAGGAAGTGGCTCTGCCCTTTCTCATCCGGGCTGTTCCGCCAAATTTTGACACCTCATTGCCCATTACTCGGCAACTCGGCGATCAGCTCTTTATCTGGGGCAATCGCTTTGTGCCAGACCTGCATCGGTTGCAGAGGCACAATCTAACGGCAATCTCTCTAATCAGCACATCAAACCGCACCTGGGCATACCAATGGTCGGGCGGATGGCTGCCCAAAACCGCATTTTTCCCAGATTCACTCCTTTTGAGCCATCAGCCCCTTGCACTACTCGTCGCGGGCACATTTCCCATAGCTGAATTCAATACACCATCCCCCACGCTCACGCATCCAATGCCCAATCACCAAGGCCACCTGCTACTGATCGGCAGTTCTGAAATGTTCAAAAACGAGTATCTCTATGCGCCGGGTTTTCAACACGAACAGTTCTTCCTCAACGCCGTGGCCTATCTCACACATGGCCCGCAATTTGCCAATCTTCAGGCCCGCCGAAAAATTGCACCGGGCTTTCCCTATTTGCCCCCAGATCAGAAAATCCTCTGGCGCATTCTGGTCGTCGGCCTTGCCCCCATATCTGTTGGTCTTTACGGATTTTTTCGGCGCATAAAAAAAAGGCCACGGTTTAAATGACCCTGACCTTTTTTTATTTTTTTTGCCTGTACGTCTATCCATCATCCCCTGCTTTGGCGGAATCCACCGCTGCAGGTGCGGGGGCTATAGCTGAAGAATCCGCCGCTGTGGGCGCGGGTTCTGGCGGTTTTTCTCCCCAGAATGTCGCATCAGTGCTCACCTGATAGACAATGCTTCGGTCCGTCAGATACACCTCTGGACCATCTCCAATCCGCACGTAATTACGCGCCCAATCGGTACTCGATCTGCCAAATACTGCGTGCGCGAGCAACTCATCCTTCGCATTATAGATTTTGACATGTGTTCCCATCGCGTCATCTACGGCATACTTAGACCAATTGTCAGCCTTGTCTGTCATCGCAGTCTCGCGACTTACCTTCAACACCTGCTCAAACAGTGCCGTGATCCGATGGTCTCGAACTTTCAGGGTATCGTGTCCCACAATCGTCCACTCAATATCCTGCTTTTGTAGCGTCAGGCTATCGCCCTGTGCCACCATTTCAACCCTGTAAACATCATCGGTATTCTCGGGAAAGACCTGGCCTGTAGGGGTCGTATATCCGCTTTCTCGTACCTGCAAAAGCGCGTAAAGCCCCAGCAGCACTGCAATCCCGATGAGAAGCCATTTTAGATTACTCATAGAGTGCCTCCAATCGCTTTGCACGCGCCACCACAAGCCGCCACTGCACCAGACCTAAAACAATGACCAGCAGCACGGGCAGCACAATATTGAGGGTTTTCATCGTGGTTCGGGTCGTGTCCTCCACTGTTTGCAACGGTCGCGTTGTAATTTCACGCGACCTCAAACCCACGAGGTCGCGGTCGCCAATGAGCACATCTACTGTATTCATCACAAAAATCCCATTGGACGGCACCTGTCCTCCCCCGTTGTCGAGCAGAAAATCGGAGGACGACACCAGCACCAATTGGCTCATCACATTTTCCAGGCTGTCTGAGGTGGCCGTCGCATAAACCCCCACTACCTTGCCTGGTTCGTTGAGCGATTGAAATGCCTGATTTTGAATGGGGTTGAGATTGATAAACCCGGCCGCTGCACCCGAATGATCTGATGTAACCAGCAAAGGCTTCACAAGGCGCGTCGAATCAGCCGTATCGTAAACAATCTCACTGGAGAACAGCATCTGAACTTGCTCTAAGCCACTGACTATTTCGTGATCGGGAAAAGATTGCAACACGGGAAAGAATGGATACTCTACCGCAGAGTTAAAGCGCAAAAAACCGCGCTGTTGCGACACCGTAACCGTGCCACAAATCCGATCCATCACCAGATTGTCAGCCAGACTCACACCAAAGGATTCGAGCACCTCGAAGATATTGGACTGAATGGGCGTTCCTCGCTGCGCTTGAAGATCGCCATTGATCTTGCTTTGCGCCAAAAACAGATTGCCTCCCGCGTTGATATAGTTCTTTAGCGCGCCGAGAGCATCTTCAGACAGAGAATCGACAACCCCATTGACGAGCAACATCTCAATATCGTCGGGCACGCCGGCACCCAAAAAGACCGAACGCACATCGTAGGCTTCCCGAAGCCGCGCACTCACCCGTTCCATTGCCGGTGCCGAAGCCCCGGTATTTGCCACGCCAACCACCGAGCGGTTATCGTCAACCATTTTTTTAATTCGCGTTGTAATCTCGTATTCCAGCCCCGTGGTCGTTTGAATAACCGGCAATACCTCTCGCTTATCGCCGTAGAGCAGCACCATGCCCATATAAATGCGCTTTACCTCAAACTTGTCGTTTTCGAGTACCTGCAATTGTACGGGCTGAATACCCGATTTTTGTGCGTCAAGTGCCAGTTTTTCATCGTCATCGGGCCTGTAAAACTCAAACCGAAAATTGCCGTCAGAATACGCGGCATATTCTTCCAGAATATCCTGTAAATACCGCTGCGTATTGCCGTATTGCCCGGGCAAATTTTCGGAAAAATAGACTTTGGCAGTCAAAAAATCGTCGATCTTCTCGAGTATCACCTTGCTCGATGGCGACAGTGAATAAATCTGATTCTCCGTCAGGTCCAGCCGAAAGAAAAAATTGCGGGAAACCAGATTGCCGAGTGCCACGAGTGCGATACTCACCACAATAAAAATTACAAAGCTCTTTTTGGAATCAATAACAGGCATGATCACCTCCACTTCCGTATATCAATGACGCGCACTGTAAGTGCCAAAAACAACCAGATCAGCGAGCCGAAATACACCAGATTGCGCGAATCTACAACCCCGCGCGACATATTGGACAAATGGTAATCAACCGCCATAAACTGAATGGGTCCAGCAAGAGCCGCAGGCACAAAAATCAGTAATTTATCCAGCAGATAAAATCCCAATACAAATACTGCCGCAAGAATAAATGCAACGACTTGATTATCCGTCAAACTACTTGTGAACGTGCCAATAGCTGCGTAAAATGCTCCCACCAGAGCCAGTCCCAAATACCCACAGATTACGCCGCCGTAGTCGATATTTGTTCCAACGGTCAAAAGCGAGAAAAAATGTATCAGCGTAAATCCCAGCCCGGCCAACACCAGGGTAAATGCCGACAAGTACTTCCCAATTACAAGTTCAAAATTTTTAATCGGGAGTGTCGCCATCAACTCGTGTGTGCCCGCACTTTTCTCGCGCGCAAGCACCCCCATCGTAACCGCGGGCACAAAAATCAGATAAATCATCGGTGTAATATTAAATAGGGCCCGCATATCGGACTGGCTGAACAGGAAGAATGTATTGCTAAAGAAATAGCCGTTAAACAGGGCGAAAAATACCAGAAAAATATACGCCATGGGACTCTTGAAATACGCGCCGACTTCCTTGCGATAAATCGCCATCACATTATTCATCGTTCCCTCCTTCCCCAGTCAATCCGCGGAATACATCTTCGAGGTGAACTTGATTTTGCGTCATCTCCAAAATGGCCCAGCCACTGGTTTTGGCATAATCAAAAATCGCCTCGCGGGGATCTATCTCACGGGCGTATTCTATCGACAAAACACTGCGTCCATCTACCGCCTCTATATTTGCAACTTCGATTTCATCAACGCTGCTGGTCAGCGCGGCGAGGCTCTCTTCATTGGCGTATTTTACATCGAGCGTCAGTTGTGTGCGCCCCATAAATCCCGCCATCAACTCTTGACTTGTCCCATTGGCCACAATTTCGCCGTGATCAATAATCACAATGCGATCCACAGTGGCTTCAATCTCTTGCAAGATGTGGCTGGATATAATCACCATCTTCTGCCGACCCAATTCTCGAATCAAGTTCCGAATTTCCACAATCTGGTTGGGATCCAGCCCGGAGACCGGCTCATCAAAGATCAACACCTTGGGATCGTGCAAAATCGCAGCAGACAGCCCAACGCGCTGTTTATACCCCTTTGAACACGCAGAAATGGGCAGATGAATCACATCGCGCAAACCACACTGTTCGACCACGCGGTCCAAAGCCGTTTTGAACTCGCCTGCGTCCAGGCCGCGAATTTGAGACGTGAATTCGAGGTAGTCATACACCCTCATTTCCCCGTATAGTGGATTCATCTCGGGCAAATAGCCAATTTGCTCGCGAATATCCAGCGAATGGTCCTGAATATTCAGGTCGTCTATAAATACATTGCCAGCACTGGGTGCTAAAAAGCCCGTCATAATTTTCAATGTCGTGGATTTACCCGCACCATTTGCACCTAAGAACCCGACGATTTCCCCGTCGTCAATTTCAAAATCAATGCCCTTAAGTGCATGAATGTCGCCGTAGTACTTCTCCAAATTCTCAACTCGAATCATTCTGAGATTTACCTCCTGTGAGTTAAGCGATAAAGGAAGGTTGGCTAATTTTTTAAGCTCAAAAAGTTAAACAAGTTTAAGGAAAAAAATCAAGAAAAATCAGAAAAAAACCGCCGATGAATACAGATATAAGATAAAAAATAAAAAAGGGCGTACCCACGGGCCGCCCTTTTCACGTCTTACAAGCCAACGATCAACTGCCTCCAATCCCATAAATCCGTCCCAAATTCCCTCCGAAGATCAGAGCTTCCGCCTCGTCGCCCAATTCCAACCGTTGAATTGCCCGCTTGACCTGGATCGGGCGATATTCCGGTAAATTGGACCCAAAAACAATCCGTTCGGGCCCCAATTCTTCAACAGCCTGTTTGACCTCATGCGGCACGGTTTCTTCGGGATTAATAGCCCACAACTTGTGAAATCGCAGAATCGTTGTGCCCAGATACACATCGGGGCATTCTCGACACACTTCAAGCGCTATGTCAAATCCATCGGGAAAGCCCATGTGGTCCATAATAATCGGCACACCGGGCACTTGTCGCGCCACATTACCAATGCGCTCGGCACTGCAGTTGTCTCGCCCGGAATGAATCGATACCACAATCCCCAGGTCACGAGCGGATTCCACAAACGGAATGACCATGGGATCATCCACGTTGTATTTGTGAATAGCGCCCATTAGCTTCACGCCCTGAGCACCGCGATCGACATACGCCTTTAGTGCAGAAATCCCCTCTGCTCCCCAATGCGGATCCACGAGCGGACAGGGCAAGAGCCGGGGATCTCCCGCTGTCTTGTCGAGCAACCCATCATTGTCCGGAAGGGGCTTGGTCTGCGGCATTACCACCGCCATCTCAAACCCCGCTTCAGCCTCACATTCCAACAAAGCATCAACCGTTATCTGCTGTCCATACCAATCATCGGTCAAATACGCTTCAAAATCTGCGGTGATCATCATGCCCTCCTTTATTATCGAATATCCACGGGTGTCATCTCCAATACCTGTCTCGGCTGCCCCACTGTGCGCGCAAGGCGAAAAACGGGTTGTAACTCTGTGGCGAGTCTCGCCAGCGCATCGCCATTGCTCAGCGTGCGGATCAGTCCTTTTTCCATCACCTGTTCTATCAGCGTCTTTTCTTTGGGAAATACCACGAGGTTGAGAGATTCATCAGCTTCCAATTCCAATGCCTCCCGAATCAGACGCATTGCGGTCTTCAGGCCGCCCAATTCATCGATCAGGCCATGCGCTTTGGCGTCCTCCCCAGTCCAGATTCGCCCCTTTGCCACAGCGTGGACATCAGCCTGTGACATGTCGCGCCCCTCGGCAACTTTTGCTGTAAAATCTTCGTAAATGCGATCTAACCACGTCTGGAATTTCGTCCATTGCTCGGGTGTAAATTCTGCACCCGTGCCCCATATCAGAGCGTTTTCACCCACCTGCGCCGTATCCCAGGTAATGCCCAGGCGTTTCCAAAATTCAGTTGTTATAAATTTGCCTGCTAACACCCCGATAGATCCCGTGATGCTGCCTGGTTGCGCCACAATTTTATCGGCATTCATCGCCACAAAATATCCTCCAGAACCGGCCACATTGCCCATTGATACAATCACGGGTTTATCTGCCTTCTTAGCTTTGGCAACCTCACGCCAGATCGCATCAGAAGCAACGTAAGACCCACCGGGAGAGTCTATTCGAAACAAAATTGCACGCACATCCTTATCCTTCACTGCATCGCGAAAAGCACTGGTCAGGGTACTCGCGCCCATTGTCCCTGACGCATACAAGGGATCGTAGGTGCTCTTGCCGCGATGTACAGGTCCCACGCCGTAGATCAACGCCACCTTTGTACCTTCACTATAAGGCTTTTCATCAATGCGCTTGAGATAATTCTTTATATCCAGCCATTTGGCATCTTTGCTGTGTTCGCTCTTTACCAGATCGCGCACCTCATCCCAATACGCCAGACTATCTACCAGGCCTTCGGCATGGGCAGACAAAGCCAAAAATGGCCCGCGATTGATGAGGTCGCGGACAGCTTCGGGCGTTGTACCCCGCTCCCGAGAAATACCCAGGACCATCTGATCGACCATCGACTTTAAAAGTGCTTCACTCGCCTCGCGATGCGCGTCTGTAAATTTGGTTTCGGTATATAGGTTCATCGCATTTTTATACTCATACCGGTGATCCATCTGCACCCCAATCCCAAGCGAATCCAATGTTCCCTTGACAAAGGGATGCTCCATCGCCAGTCCCATCAAGCCCACATCGCCCGAGGGTTGGAGATAGATGCGCTCAAATGCCGTCGCCAGATAATATCCGACATTTCCCGATCCAAATTCGCCAAATGTCTCGGCAAAAATCGCGGTGGGTTTTCCGCTTTTTCCAAAAGATAGAACCGCATCTCTTATTTCTTGTGCCTGTGCAAATCCCATCGGCGCGCCGCCCCCACGAGCCAGCAATCCCACAACGCGATCATCCGAAGCCGCTGCGTCTAAAGCACCGATCACATCGCGCAGCGAGCGCGTTTCGTCTGCGATCAATTTTGCAAACGGATCTTCGGGCACATACTCCGCAACCCCCTGCTCCAGATTGATCTCCAAAATTACCTGATCGGGCACGGGATCTTCGCCAGAGAACAATGCAACCGCCAAGATGATCAGGACGACCAACCCCACTGTAATTCCGCCAATCCACGCCAAAATTCGACCAATTCGCCTGCGCATAAAAACCTCCAGATAACCGGATTAAAATGATTTGCTGATAAAGAGACGCACAAATATCTCACCGAGTTTCGACAAGTTAGTGATTCGAGACTGACCATACAAGAAAAAAGGATCAGGATGATCAGAGCCTGCGCTGGAGTGATTCTATCCAGTGATGCAAGGATGGAGCAGGATACCCCCCCAAAAGAGTATGCCCCAGCATCATTGTGCCGGGGCATACTCTTTGCAGTTCGATTGTCGCGGTCAAATGCACCAGGTGGTTATTCCGCTACATACTTGAGGTGAGAAAAAAATAAGGACTTTCTACTTGGCTGCATCCAGTCGGTTCAACTGTCCGGACCAATCGAGAATTCGCTGGTCGGCGGTCACCAGCCTGTGGCCAGCTAACGCAGTGGCGACAATGAGGCGATCTGCTGGGTCGCCGTGCATGTTAGGAAGAAGACCGGCACGAGTGGCAATTTCTCCATCAACGGAAATCTCGATCAAGCCCTGTGCCAGTTGCTCTCGGCGCCATCGTCCGACATCCATAGGAAACCTGATCCGTCCTTTATCCTTGAGCATTGCCACTTCCCAGAACGAAATTGCAGAGACTCCCACTTCATTGGACTGCCACGCCTGGTCAATTTCGCGTCGGGCATTGGTCCCCAATCGCGGCACACCCAATCTGAGCCATAGCATAACATGCGTGTCGAGTAGAATCACTTGTCACCGTCTCGCATTTTACCGGTTTCGGCCTCCCATTCCACGTCAATTGGCTCGATGATGTCACCAAGTATCTCGAATTTTCCGCGATCAATGCCCCAAAGTGTCTTCGGCTTCTCCCAATACGGTACGAGCCTCGAAACCGGGCGGCCGTTCCTGGTAATGACAATATCTTCGCCGGTTTCAGCAACCTCGTCCATGAGTTTCAGACACTTGATCTTGAACTCCGATGCCTCAATGGTTTTGGTGTCACCCATCGCATTGTCGTTGTTTGTCTTCATAGATTCTATCCTTTATTTTATACAACTGATTCCAACAATCCCTGACTGCGTCGATCCAGGGCCCTTATATCGGGCACCTCAAAGCGATTGTTATCCACATCAAAAATCATCAACCGCGTGTCTCCCAACCACTGTGCGTTTTCGGCGACGGACTTGGCCACAAAATCGCGCCTGCCCCGGTCCGTATCGACAGTCCAGTACGTCACGCCGTATTCATTTTGCAACGCTACGATCTTCAGGATCTCAGCCGTCAAATATCGGTTGTCTAATTCCTCATACACCAGATCCTGGCTCTCGTCTGGCAAATCGGACAGATCTTTGACCATACAGATCGCTTCATCCTTGATATCCAAAATGCAAAAATAGCGATCCGGCTCCGTCAAAGGTGCTGCCCGCACCACTTTCACGCGGGTATAGGACCGATCTCCTTCAATCGTCATCCGCAAAATCCACTGTGGCTCCTTAAACAAGCGGATCTTACCCGGATCAACCGATTCGGGATGTACCATCTCAATGGGTATCGGCTTCCATTCCTCTGTATTTTCTTCAAACTCTTCCACTTCCATCTCCAGCGTATCAATAGCCATTAAAATCTCCAATCAAAATTACTCTGTCTGACCTCATGTAACGAAGCGAGTATCAGCTCATCCACCACTGCTCCAAAAACAGGTGCCTTCATTTGTGTTCATCCGTGTTCATCTGTGGTTGCTTTTGCCTTTTACTCCAACTCTACCCCCACCGCAGTCATAAACATATCCAATGTCGTCTCTTGCTGTGTCCTGACCAGGCGATAAAAAATGCCTTCTCGATCCATCAACTCCTGATGCGTACCGACTTCGGCGATATTGCCTTCATCCATCACCACGAGCCGATCTGCGCTGCGAAGAGTTGACAACCGGTGTGCAATCGCAAATGTCGTACGCCCTTCAACCAGGCGCGCAATCGCCATCTGAATCTTCTTCTCGGTCGGTGTATCCAGCGAAGACGTCGCTTCATCGAGAATGAGAATCCGCGGATTGTGCAAAATCGCCCGCGCGATAGACACCCGCTGTTTTTCGCCGCCCGACAGACGTCCGCCGCTTTCCCCCACCCGCATGTCATAACCATCGGGCTTTTTCACAATAAACTCGTGTGCTTCGGCTGCCATTGCGGCGCGCATTACCTCGTCAAAGGTCGCGTCGGGTTTGCCATAGGCGATATTTTCGGCAATCGTGCCGTCAAACAAAAAGGGTTGCTGATGCACCATTCCGATTTGGGATCGCAAATCGCGCAGATTCACATCGGTCATCGGCACGCCATCCACCATCAACTGCCCGCGGTCGGGATCGTAGAATCGACATATCAGATTGATCAGCGTTGACTTGCCAGCACCGGACTTGCCCACAAGCCCAATCATCTCGCCCGCTTTCACCTCCAGATCAACCCCCTTGAGCACGGGCTTGCCGGGATCATAACCAAAGAAAACGGACTCAAACTTCAAATGCCCCTCAATTTTTGGCAACCGCACGGCATCGGGTTTCTGGTATGGCTCGGGTTCGGAATCGATCACCTCGAACACGCGCTGCGCACCGGCAAATGCCCGCAAAATATAACTGTAAAAATCTCCAAACCATCGCAATGGTTGGTACAACATCCAGAGATAACTCATAAATGCGATTAACGCACCCAGCGTCAATTCACCGCCCAGAATCTGTTTTCCGCCGAAGTACCATACAAAAAACACCCCGACGTTCATAAACAGATTTGTCACAGTCCAAAAAACAAACCAGGCCCGTTCGCCCCGGGTATCCACATCGCGCAGGTCTTCGTTGTACTGGTCAAAACGCTCGCTCTCTTTTGCTTCCTGTGCAAATGCTTTCACAACGCGAATACCGTGAATTGACTCATTCAACTGTGCCGATAACCTGCCCCACTTTCCCGACCACTGCGTCCAGAATGTCATGATGCGGTACCATATCCGTGTGCCGGCAAGCACAATCAGCGGAATAGGAGCCACCACAAACAGCGTGAGTTGCCAGTTCATCCACGCCAGAAAGCCCAGAATGCCGACAAATAACAAACTGTTTGAAAACACATAATAAAAATCATACGTCATGATCACTTCCATGCGGTCCGTATCATTATTCATGCGGGACGTCAGCGCCCCCACTTTTCGCCGATCGTAAAAGCGAACAGGCACCATCTGAAACGCGCGGTAGAGATCTTCCCGCAAATCGCCGATAGCGCGCAACCCCAACGACCGGCTCAACGCCGCCATCACCACATCGACCCCCCAGATCAACAGCCGTATAATAACAAGCCCTAAAATCAACAGTCCCAATCGATCAAGGCGATCAGTTGATGTGATAAATGGAATCTCAACCGCATCCCAGCCCGTTGTCAAAACACCGTCAATCACATACTCTGTAATTTTGGGTGGCAACAGCGTAAATAAAGCGCTGACAAATGTCAGGGCTATGGTGGTGACCAGACGCACGGGATAAGCCGCCATATACCCCACAATGCGCCGAAACGTCTGCCACTTTTTTAAACACGCAGCACATACTCCATTTTTTTCGGGCAATCGCCTGCCACAATGCTCGCAGTGGGTCTGCTCCAATTCTGTGGGCAATGTTAGCAGTTCTTTATCCTTCAATTGTCGAATCCCATCGGCCACTTCGGCAAACACCGCAGTGAGAGACGGCGAATAAGGTACATGCATCCCGGGTCCCGCTTTGTGCGTCAATGCCAGGGCGCCCAAGCCCACGCGTTCCTCCACTTTCACGTCTTCCACATCGCCAATCGCCATCGCCTGCGTGCCATCCACACCCGATTCGGGAATCACCAGCACCTGTTGATCGGTTACCACCACCCACTGCGGGTTGTAATTCAGAGACTCGTCCAGATCCGTTGCCACCTGCATCAGCACGGTCTCGCCATTGGGCTTTGCCGCACTCAGCTTCTTTGCCACGGATGGCGGAAGTCTTTCGATCAATGGTTTTCCAGATACGTAATTCATGTGAACCTATTCCTTAATCGCAATAATCTGTGAAATCTCTTCTTGCATCTGCACCAATTTGTAAAACATGCCCTTCTTTTCAAGCAATTCGCGGTGCGTTCCCATTTCCACAATGCGTCCGGCATCCATCACCACCAACCGGTCGGCATTGCGCAGGGTGGATAAACGGTGGGCGATTGCAAAAGTCGTTCGTCCTTTGACCAATCGCACAACCGCATCTTGAATGCGTTTTTCCGTTTGCACATCAACAGACGACGTGGCCTCGTCTAAGATCAAAATTCTGGGATCGTGTAAAATGGCTCGTGCTATGGACACGCGCTGCCGTTCACCTCCCGAAAGCGATTCTCCTCGCTCGCCGATAAGCGTATCATAGCCATCGGGCTTTGTCACGATAAAGTCGTGTGCATGGGCAGTCCTGGCTGCTTCCACAATCTCATCGAATGTCGCCCCCGGCTTGCCATAGCCGATATTTTCTGCGATACTACCCGAAAACAGGAACGGCTCTTGCAACACAATGCCGATTTGAGACCGCAAATCCTCCAGCCGTATATCGCGCAAATTCACCCCATCCACCTCAATGCTTCCGCGGTCAACATCGTAGAACCGACAAATCAGATTTACCGTTGTCGTCTTGCCCACGCCGGATTTTCCCACCAACCCGATCATCTCCCCCGGTTTGACATCGAGGTTGATTTCGTGAAGTACGGGCTTGCTCTTGTCGTATCCAAATGTGACGTCATTGAACGTCACGCGCCCATCGATATCGGGCATCGGGACGGCATTGGGGTCTTGATACGCTTCGGAGGGCGTGTCGATAATCTCAAAAATGCGCTCCGCACCGGCCATTGCGCGCGTCATCCACGAATTGACCATCCCAAACCATTCCAGCGGGCCGTAAAGCAACATCATATAACTGTAAAAAGCCATCAAAGTGCCGAGCGTCAATTCCCCATCGATTACCTCAAGCCCCCCGTAATACCACACAATAATCACGCCCGCCGCCGTCAACAAGGTCATCGTTTTGTAAAAAATACCCCGGTTGACCTCGGTCGTAATGCCGATGCGCGTCAATTTGTCATTGCGCCTTTTGAAAACCCGGATTTCCTGCTTTTCCTGTGCAAATGCCTTCACCACGCGAATGCCCGTGAGCGCTTCATTGACCCGCGCCATCGTGTCTGACCACGACTGCATCCAACTGGTAAAAAATTTCCGCATCCGCCGATAAAACGCATATCCCCAGATCATGATTAACGGAACGGGAATCAGCACCAGAATAGCCAGCGACCAACTCATCATAAACAGCGCGGCGAGAATCCCCAGCAACATCATCGCCTCAATCACCAGATAGGGCAATCCATCGACCAAAAACATCTGTAAACGACTGCTATCGGTCGTCACGCGAGACATCACCGCGCCAACTTGCCGCTTGTCGTAAAATTGCAGAGATAGCAATTCCAAACGCCTGTAAAGCTGGCTGCGAATATCTGCCGTCACCCGCGCTGAAAGCCAGGTAACTGTCCAGCCGTGCGCCCATTCTCCCCCCCAGGTTATCAGCCGGATACCCACCAGAGCCAGCACGAGCCAGCCGAGCAAACTGAGCCGCTCGTCGTACAGCATCTCCGTGCCCTCGGGCAGCACCAGCACATCATCGACAATGAGCTTGGTCACATAAGGCGGAATCAATTCGGCGACTGTCGTCACAATAGACGCCAGAGCCAGCACAAGCGCGCGTATTTTGTAGGGCTTCAAATACGATGCAATGCGTCCCAACGTTGCAAATTTGTTCAAACAGGCCGGACATATCCCATTTTTTTCGGGTAATAGGCGACCACACGATTCGCAGATTGTGCGATCCAGGTTCGCGTTGATAAAAAATTCTTGTTCCTTGCGCAACTGCTCGATCCCCCGCGTGGTCTCCGAAAACTTTTGTGCCTGCGTCAGGGAATACGGAACGTGAATAGTCGGTTTATTTTTCCGATGAATTTCCAGGCGCGCACCGCCCACCAATGCCTCGGTGCGTGCCAGTTCAATTTCGGAAATAGGAATATCCGAAATCGAGCCATTTTGCCGTACCAGCACGCGATTGCGCGTCACAACCACCCACTGATTCCCGAAGTCACCTTTTTCATCCAGATCGGTCTGTACCCGGATAAGTTCGTCTTCCCCTTCGGGCAAAGCGTGCTTCAACCAATTCAAACTACCGTTTTGTTCATTGTCCAGTAAACGATCCATCATCTGCTCCTGAATCGGACGGTCATCCTGCGTTTCAATTCACACCCTTATTCAGACAAAGATCGCGCAACAAGTGTTTCACTATCTTCACCTCAACATCTTTCCCTGCAATCGCCACTGCGCCGACATAACCCTCTGCGGGTTCGAGGTGTTGCAGCGTCCAATCCTCTATATTACCTTTTTTTATCCACAACAATTCTGCTTTGCGTCCCAAACTGACTTCAAAGTTTTTTAATGAATGGGTAAGACCTGTGCCCATAGCTTTCAAATATGCCTCTTTGCGCGTCCAGCAACAAAAAAAAGCCCGACGCTGTTCTTCTCGTGGCAACGCGCACAACCGCTCGTATTCTCCAGACGCAAAAGAACGCTTCGCAATGTCTTTCATCTGACCGACCTTGCGACTGAGATGCTCAACATCAACCCCAATCTCATGGCGCATCGAAACCGCGATGAGAGCCAGGCCATCCGAATGGCTCAGATTGAATCGCAATTGGGATTTATCCCAGGGAGGTGCCAGAGCGGGTTTGCCGTGTTCGCCATAAAAAAAAGCCAGTTCACCTGGCTTGCACTGCATGTATTTGGCGAGAATCGCACGCAGATATCCGCGTGCGGCAACAAAATGTGCCCGATGTTTTTCAAAGACAAACCTGTCAGCACGCATCCATTCATCTGCCGATAGTGCCTCGGCCAATGTGTGTGTCTCGCGTTCTAAATCCACTGCCCAGACATGGGCAGTATCGGTTCGCAACCTATCCATTTCGCCTTTTATCTGCGTAAAACGCTCAAATTATTCGCGTTTTTTTCTGCGTCATCTGCGGATAAACACGCCTCATAAGTCTCAAAGCGTTCACCTTCGGTTTCTTCGGGATCGACCAACTTGAGCCACATTCCCTGATCCTTTTTCTGTCCACTCAACTGTCTGCGGCTGCCCAAATTGGCGGGATCTGCACCGTGCCATACCACGTCGCCATCTTGCAAAAAGATAAATTCATTCCGATACCGGTCAACGATATTTCGCCGACGGTCCTGGTAAAGCAGTGCCTGCTCACAAGTGGTGCGACGCCAGCTTTCCACGATTTCCTCGCTATCTGTGCGCTCTGAATCAAACTCGGCCAGAGGCGCAGATACCTCGCTCTCAAAATCAATCTCGCTCAGATCAACCGTACCAAAACCGCGTCTGGCAGCGATCAACAAATGGTTGCGGTCGCGCCGAAACGGCGGAATAGGCCAATCAGACGCGGGATCGTGCCCCATTAAATGGGTACCACATGCATCGGTAGCAGTTACATGGTCACCGGCTAATAACGCATTGCAGATACGCCCCTGTCCGCCCCATTCTCTACCCCATTGACCGGTTAGTGCATCCACAATATTCAGACAGGGTTGTGTGATCAATCCCAAATCGGGCAACACATAAGACAGGCGGATAAAGTGGTGATAATAGGATCGCACGCGGCCGTGTGGTAGTGTGATCGGGGGCAAGCCAAAAAGGTTTTTCATGCAAAGCGTAACACCCATAAACAGATGATTCTTCATCTTCGCCACAGAAACCACCTCGGCCCCTTCAAAACACGCGCTGAGTGTATAGCGATCAAACATACATCCGCCCCCCGGCACGTCATACTGTTTGAACGGCGGCGCGTTTGAATCTACAAACCCCACATCGTATTCTTTCAAAATATGCGCGTAATTAAAATCCTCACCCATCAGATGCTCGCGCGTATAGGGATTGGTATCCGTCGCAATAATTTCCGCACGGGTTCGTTCTCGCAACAAACGGAAAACAGCGCGTGCGACCATATCATCGACCAACTCGCGCCGTCGTCCCATGTAGTAAATAATGCGGTTGTGTAGCTTCATCATATTGAGCTTGATCACAATCCGATTGGCTTTCTCCAGCTTTTCCCACGACCGATGCAATGGGTCTGTAATGCGGCGCAACGTCTGGTATATTTCTTCCTCTGACGCTCGCCAATTGCAATGCGCCGCGCGAACCTTGTAGTTCTTCTCTGCCATTCCGACCTCTGTGGTTAAATGCGATGATATTAGAACTGCTTTATTGTACCAATAAAAACGAAAAATGAAAAGGGAAATCCTGAAGTTTTCCTTATATTGATTACATCTAATCACGGATGAACTTCAACCGGTATTCAGATAGGCATTTTTTATGCTCGCCGGATTCATATCTCAATCGCCTCTTACCTCCCGCGAACTCACCCACTCGCTCACGCGCATGGCAGATAGCCTTGTCGTACATCAAAAAGCGCACCGTATTGTCTTCGCCCCGCATGTTGCGGGCGTCGCATTTGCGCCAGATTGGCGTACTGTGTCCCCAGCGTATGCACAATCGGGACATATTGCCTATCTCGATGGCGAATTTTTTAACCGCACCGATCTGGCGCGCTCCGCTACTTCCGACCTTGAATTTTTAGTTGAAATCATCGCGGACAGACGCGAACTATTAAACTGCATCAATGGTCTTTTTTCTGGCGTGGTTTTTGATACACACAAAAACGAACTGCATATTATCACCGATCGCTATGGCTTGCGTCCGCTCTACTGGACGCGCCAGGGCAATCGGATAGCCTGGGCGTCTCAGACCAAAGCCTTCCTCGCGTTACCCGAGTTTTCGCCTGTGATTGACCCCATTTCCCGCGACATATTTTTTGCCACCGGGCAATTGCCTTCTGATCGCACATGGCTCAAAGGCGTCGCGCCCGTGCCCGCTGCAACGCAAATGACATTTCGCATCTCAGATGGTAGCCTCACACAGCAGTGCTACTGGTCCTGGGATGAAATTGCTCCTCTCACAGGCCATCACACCCAACGCGAATTGGCACATGAATTGGGCGTGCGCTTTCGCACTGCCGTAGAACAGAGAACCACAGGACGAACTGGTCTCGCCCTCAGCGGTGGCCTCGATTCGCGTGCGATCCTCGCCGCCATGCCTCGCACACCCAAAACCTTCACATTCGGTCATCCTGATAGCGCGGATGTTCGCATTGCAGCCCAGGCAGCATCCGTAAAAAACGCGCCACATACCGTCCTGCCCCTGGATGATCAAAATTGGCTCTTGCCGAGAATCTCCGGCGTGTGGTATGCCGACGGTGCCCTCGACCTGCTCCATATGCACGGCATTGAACATCTCGAACAACAGAAAGAAGCCTGTGATATTTCCCTCAACGGAGCAGGAGGCGATGGGTTAGCAGGTGCAGGCCATCTATTTCCCTCCAACAAACTCTCTGCATACCTGAAAAATAAGCTACACATCCGGACAGATCGCAACACAATCCAACACCTCGAAACTGCATTTAACAATGCGGGATCAGCACACGCTTTTTACATAGACTGGCGCATGCGTGGATTCACGATTCACGGTCCCCGTCTGGGACTTTTGCACGGCCTCGAATACCGCTTGCCCTTCCTCGACAATCAGGTGCAGGAATTTCTCTATTCTATTCCTCTGCAACAAAAAGCCAACAACCGCCTATACCGACAAATGCTTCTCGAAACCTTTCCCGAATACTTCAAGAATATCCCCTATCAGGCCACGGGATTTCCCATATCCCATTCTTCCTGGACCGTCAAAATTCTGCGGAGACTCACCGGATTGCGCAACCCTACGCCCCAGACCTTTGCCGATTACGCAAATTGGTTGCGCCAATCACCGGGTAAAAATTTGTGCGATCACCTTCTCTACAATACATCTAATACCTCCAAACTCTGGCAACGCCACCTCGCAGGTGAAGACCACACGATCATCCTGGGTCGCTACATGACCTATCAGCTCTATCTCATCCAACTCTTTGACGGCAAATATCGCACATCAGAAGAAGTGGCTGAACTATTGAAAATTACCGCATAAAAAAACTGCCATCCAAAAATCTCGGACGACAGTTTTTTATTGCCACTTATTTTTTTATTCACCACTCTTTCTTCCAGAACAAACCTACCGATCCTCGTCTGCGTCGATTCTTTGTATCTTCATTCACCTCTTCTATCTGACTCGCTTCCAATGTCAACCCTGACAATACTTCAAACTCCATCGCCGCTTCATAAGCCGTGCTCGAAATATCCTTTGCATAACTCATAAACAACCTGTCTCCAATATACTTGCCCAATCGAATCCTGGAGATAATGCCCTCGCCAACATCGACTTCTACCAGATCCAGATTCAATTTTTGCCCAATATGCCGCCCCAGGCGATTTGCAACAGCCCCCGCAAATAGGTCCAGCGTGTGATCGCGGGAAAACTGAAATTGACCAGCCGGTCTGCCAGTCAACAATAGCGATGCAATATTCCCCATATCTCCCCCCAATGACGGATCGCTGCTGTCAAACGAAATTTGCGGATACGTCAATGTCCCCCCCACTGTGACAATAATATCAACAGGCTTTGGTTTTTCGCCTTCTGTAATCACAGCGCGCACGCGCGTCTCGGCGCGAATATCCAGATTGGGGTTCCAGTCGGGCCTGCCCTGAAATTGAACCTCGCCCTGTGTAATACGCAAGCGGTGGTTTTGCCAGATGTAATTGCCCCGGCGGCTCGACATCGTGCCGTAAATACGCGAATCTTCGCGATTTTTTATCACATCCAGATCACCCCCAATTTCCACCTCAAAGACCGGGTCGCGCAACCACACCTGTCTGTCAGCAGACACTTGCAGGCGTATTTCCGGAGCCATCAGAAATGGTGGCATCTCTGTGCCCGATTCTTCGAACAATTCCGTCAAGCGAATATCTGCCTGTTTCGTCGTCAGGCTCGGTACTCCGAGCAATTCCGCCAGGCGAATCTCAGCCTGTTTCATCGCCAACTTGCCCCTAACATTGTTGCCCTGCAGCGTTCCTTCAATCTGCAATTGCCCATCTGTTACGATTTGTAATTCGGGGCGAGCAACTGGTTCAAAATCGCGGAATTGTGCAGAGAAATTCCATCTGCTCGGCAAAAACCCCTCGAGCGTTATATCGCCGGAAAGATTCGCCGAATTCCCAATCGCAAGACTGTCAATCTGAATTTTCCCGTCGCCAAACACAGCACGCCCCGAAACAGGTGTGTAAGACCGATGCAGATCGGGCATGTGGAACGTCCCATCTCGCATTTCGATTACCCCTCGGATATCCGGTTGCTCAAAACGGCCGCGTCCTTCCAGATCGAAAGATAACATCCCAGAAATTCCCTCAGCCACATCGAAAAAAGCGTTTGGAACTGTGCCAAATCTCAATCTTTCGGATATTTTTTTCCCGACCAATTCCGCTTTTTCATCCGCTGTGTTCTGGCGTATCTTCAGCGCGATCCCCTCAGACCGAGCGCGCAGATGCATATCACCTGCACCTGTAATGGGAAAGCTGCCATACAGCGCCAGGACCTCATCTCCATCGGGTACGACTTTCGCGTCAAAGTGTATCCTATCATTGCCCAGAGACACCTCTCCTGTGGCACTATCGAATTCCACATCCGATATTTTGCCATTTGCAAGAGCGAATTGAAAAAAAATAAGGGGATCGGTCAATGTGCCAGCAAAAAGTACTTCGCCATTGAGAATACCCCCCATACCTGAAGCGCCAGCCAGAAACGCCCAGGGGCGCAAATCCAGATCTTTCAACAACACTTCTGCAGTAGCCTGAAAGCCCTGTTGGTCTTGCGCGATCAGATGCCCTCCCGCTGGTCCGGAAAGCACAAAATGCCCGATATGGATGCCGTGAGATGGCGAATACGCGAACCGCACTGGCCCCTCGTTATGCAGCACCACCTGATCAACCTTAACGTACAGCGAATCCATTGCCACCTGCAAATGCTCTGCTTCCTGCTTCGCGCGCCCCTGAAAAAGCACACGGTTATCTACTTGTTCGCCGCTACCTAACAAAAATGATGTTTCGCCACGATTATACGCGGCATTAAAGAAAACCGCTTGCAACGACCGCTCTCCCCAGGTCAGGCGATCCACTTGCAGGTTAATAGCTCCCGAATCAGGCCGCGCCCACTGCGTTTCAATAGCAACATTTTGTAGCGGAATGCCCGCTACAACGAGGCTATCCGCACCACCTTGTGCAGAAAAACCGGGTGCATCCAACGTTCCCGACCAGGTGCCCGATAGAGCTATCGCCCCCGATAAATCCACATCAATCACCTCGCCTATCGCCTCTAAATCCTGTACATCCATCAGCCATTGGCCCTCAAAATACCGATCAATGTGCCCTTGAGTGGAAAATACCCCACCCGCGCCCGACAGATCGGCGCGCATATCAAATCGCCACTCAGAATTGACCAATGCAGAAATGATCAAACTGTCTGCTGCGGCATTACCCACAATATTTCCCGCCAATTCAACAGTCAAGTCTCCCCCCACGATGCCATCCATATTGCCCGCAAGCGTCAGCGATGTGCCCCACCTCTCTGTGTCCGTCAAACGGGGCAATGCGACCTCTGCCTGGATATTCCCTCCAATAGCTGGCTTGTCTCCCTCAAAATACATCCATCCTTTTCCAGTGACGCGCGTCCCCCAACTCTGTAAAGATGTTTCAAAATGATCGATAAAAAGCCGTTGATCTACATATCTCGCACCATCAATACGCCCCGTCGCCCGCCCGACCTCTTCGGACATGCCGGGAAAATGCCCAGCGTGCAGATCGCGGAATCGCATTTCCCATTCGCCATCCCAGGCGGTCAACCGCGCTTCCCCGTTTCCCACTATATTGCCACTGGGCCCATTAGCAGTAATCTGCGTTCGCAACAGGTCATTTGCCAAATTAACGGCAAAACGCACGGAATCGAATCGCGCATCCCCAAACTGCACCTGCCGAAAAACACCGTCGGCAACGGCACTCTCTACACCTGAAGAATCCACGGCGAAAGTGATCATTCCGTCCAGACTTGTGCTGATACGGGGTAAATCAGCATCAAATCCCGTGTATCCCAGCGAGATGAGATCATCGGTCTCGATCTTAAAAACAGCTTCTCCGCGCACAGCAAACGGCGCAATCCCCATGACGCCATTAAACGCAATTAAAGCTTCTTCATCTTGCACAACTAATTCTGTAGCAAGGGATTGCAACCTACCTTTCACGTTTCCACGCAACTGCATAGTGCGTGTGGGGAGATCGACCAGAGTCTTGAAATCTACCAGGTATAAAGAATCGGCTTCCACAACGAGATCCACCTCGGGATTATCCAATTGTCGTATTGATCCGCTCAACAAAATGCGCGAGTCGTGGGTGTACAATGTCAAATCGTTTAATTGCAAGTGACCTGCCTGTAAAATGGCAATACCAGATAGATTGGTTACCTCCAGTGGCGGATCGAATTGCACAGAACGAAAACGCTCCAGGATCAAGCGATACTCAGATTCTCCCGCAAAAATAGCGCCCTTTAGCGCGATATCGCGCACCTGTGTACCATCAACTACGATATTGGCATCCTCAATCTCCAGCGACTCGATATCTAAATCCAGAGGTGGCGGAACATCCCACCTCGTCGTCTCGGTCTCTTCGCCAGAAGCGTCAATACTCACCTTGACCCCCGACAACCTCAGCCGATGAATTACTACTTTTCCTGTAAGCAGGTTCCAAAAACCGTACGCCACATCGAGCGTATCCACCTGCACCCAATCTCCAATCTGCACATCCACGATGCGACAATCTCCCAGCGGATTGCCTTGAATCTCACCAATTAAACAAACCTCATGTCTTTGCCAGGACAGGGCGCGCTGCGCCAACCCGCGCAAAAAACCATTGGCATAGCCACCCGCGACCAGTATTGCTCCTGCAGTCAGCACGATGCCCATACTGACCATGATCCAGATTATTGATTTCGCTCGCCTGCTCATCTCAAATCGTCTCTATCTGCGTCCATCCCTGTTTTCACAGGGACATGCCTGCGGATTCAAAACGCTTGCCCCAAACTGATATGATACTGAATACGTTTTTCCACAGTACTATCATCCGAAAGGCGGTATCCCACATCAAATCTCACAGGACCAACAGGACTCAAATACCGAAGCCCTGCGCCCACAGCGTACTTGAGCGATTCGGGATTAAACGCCCCCAACTTCGCATCGACATTGCCCACATCTACAAAAATGGCTGTACCCATTGAAAAAAATATCTGCGTTCTAACCTCCATGCTCATTTCCACACGACTCAAACCGCCTGTTGGCTCTCCCTGATGGTTTTTGGGTCCTAATTCATCCAATCCCCACCCTCGCACGCTGTTGAGTCCCCCCGCAAAAAATCGTTCGACATTGGGCACACCGCCCGCCTTGCCCAGTTCAAAAATCGCACCGCCCTGTACGCGCAGTGCCAGCACACTTCGCCAGAGTATGCGGCGGAACCATCGCCCCTCTGCTGTTGCCTGCAAAAATTCGCCATCTGACCTGAAAAACTGCCCGCGTTCACGCACGGCTAACTGTGCGAGCATACCCGATTGCGGGTCAAAAATATCGTCGCGAGTATCCATGAGCAAACCGACCTTCATCTCGGCAAACGCGCTATCGGCCGAAAAATCCACCACACCACCGCTGAACTGCGCGATTACATCTGTAGTTCTCGTAAGGTTTCTCTCAATAGATATATTGCCCCCCACCTCTTCCTGCACAAATGCCGCCTGCCGTTCGCGCTGCACAAATCCGCCGATATTCAACCAATTGCGACTGCCCCTGAAATGCGCTTGTCGAAGGCCGATAACCGCTTCCCTGTTTTTTCCGGACACGCGTCCAGACAGCTTGAACTGGCGAAAATCCCCTCCAAAATTGCGATGCGTCCACGCGCCTGAGACCCACAAGTCCTCATCCGTATCATATCCCGTACCCACGCGCAACGTGCGAAAGGGGCGTTCGGACACGCGCAAAGCCACATCCACTCGATTGCCCTGCGCCACGCTGTCTGCCAATCCCAAAGCCACAGACCGAAACACGCCCGCACGATAGAGCAGGTACTGGCTGTTTTGCAATGCTTCTTCGCTAAATTTATCACCCGGCTTAAATGTGAGACCGCGCAAGATGGTATTTTCCGCCATGGCTTTATGCCCTGATATTTGCACAACGCCCACGCTGCATACGGGGCCAGGTACAAGTTTTAGAACGAGTTCGGCCTGTTGTGCCACAATCGTCGTCTCGACCTCGGCTCGCGCAAACGCATAGCCCTTATTTCGAAACCCGCTTACAACCCGGGACACGCCCTTGTTCACGAGGTCGCGCGATAGTGGCTTGCCCTCAAGCTGTCCAAAAGCATTCTCGATATCTTCACCACCGATTACCGACGCTCTGGAAATCCGCGTCAAAGGCCCCTCTGTAATGTGTACCCCCAGCCCAATCTCATCTGTGCTAAGTTGCTCAACGGTCGAATGCACCGAAAATGCCAAATATCCCAAATCTCGGTAATATGCTCGCAATTTTTCCAGATCAGATACAAGAGTCAAAGGATCATATCTGCGTGCGTGGATCCAGGGAAGAAAATCATACCACGGCGAGGCGCGCGTGACCATCAATACTTTTAGCTCCCCCCCCCAAATCGCCCGATGCCCCGAAATGTGTAGCCATCTCACAATGGGGTCATCAGATGAAGTTTCCCCATGAACTGGCACAACGACCATGAGAGCGGTCAGTATAAAATAGGCCCCCGTTCTGAGGACCCTTAAGAAATCATTGTAATTCATTCTGGCACAATAAGTCATAAAAATCAAAGATATGATAGAAGAGCAATACTATATTTCTCCAACCCGATGCAATTTTAGCAAATTGGTCTCGGCCCGCGCCGTGATGGGCGCACCGGCCAGAATCACCAGCGTATCTCCAAAACGCACATTGCCCTCAGAGAGCAAACGCGCTTCAACTTCGGCAACCATGCGATCCGTATCGTCAATCAATGTAATTTGACGGGGTTCGACGCCCCAGCACAAGCACAACCGCCGACATATTCGCTCGCTGGGCGTAAATGCAATAATCGGCGTGCGCGGTCTGCGCTTTGAAATCAGACGCGCTGTAGATCCCGATTGGGTAAATGCGACAATGGCTTTGGGAGCTACCGCCGTCGATACCGCAGCGGCAGCCTGTCCAATTGCATCGGGAAAAGAGAGCGAGGAATCCAGATTCAAAATTGGCGTAGCCAGTTCTACACTCGCTTCGGCCTTCTCAATAATCCGCGCCATCATTTGCACGGTTTGAACGGGATATTTACCTATCGCGGTCTCTCCCGATAGCATCACCGCATCGGTGCCGTCGAAAATCGCATTGGCTACATCTGACGCCTCAGCGCGCGTGGGCCGTGGGTGATCGGTCATCGACTCCAGCATCTGCGTAGCCGTAATCACAAACACTCCCGCGCGGTTGGCCGCCGAAATCACGCGCTTCTGGATCACCGGCACATCTTCAGGCGATAATTCCACGCCCAGATCGCCCCGCGCAACCATCACGCCATCGGCCACATCGAGAATATCTTCGAGGTGATCGACAGCTTCGGCGCGTTCCAGCTTTGCGATAACCGGGATCTCTTTCTCTGCCCGTTCAATAATATGTTGAACCTCTCGCACATCGTCGGGTTCCCGCACAAAAGACAAAGCAATATAATCCACGCCCAATTCGATACCCAGATCCAGGTCCTCTCGATCTTTGGTCGTCAGAGAAGGCGCGCTGACCTGTACACCGGGCAAATTGATGCCTTTATTGGATTTTAACAGCCCGCCCACCACAACTTCACACACGACATCCGAGCGATAGACCTCGCGCACCATCAACTCAATATGCCCATCATCGAGCAAAATCCGATCCGCGGGCCTCACATCTTGGGGCAATCTCTCATAAGTTGTCGATACACACTCGGCATCGCCCGGAACTTCGCGGGTCGTCACCGTCAGCCTGTTGCCTTCTTCCAAATCAATCGGATCCTCTGCGAGTTTCCCCACCCGCATTTTTGGACCCTGCAAATCCTGCAAAATGGCAACACTGCGCTGCATATTATCCGCAATATGCCGAATGCGTCCAACATTCTCCGCGTGTTCATCCCGTGTCCCGTGAGAGAAATTGAGCCGAAAAACATCCACCCCCGCCCCGATCAATTGCTCTATCACGCGCCCCGATGAACTCGCAGGACCCAGTGTACTCACTATTTTCGCTCTGCGCATTGTTTATGCCTTTTCATTCTTTGTCGATGTACTAAAGCTCCTTGAGCGTTCCTCTCTCTTTTTCTTCCAGAGCTTCAGCAATTAAAAAATCCAATTTCCCCGATTTTGAGTCCGCCTCAATCTGTTTATCCCATTTGTCCCAGTCTTTTTTATTTGCCGACTTGATTGCTTCTATATTTGACACGGGCCACCTCCTTCATTTCCAAATAATACAACGCTCAGCCAAACACATCAAACGCTTTTGAAATATAAGATTATTCAGCAATATAGAAAATAGACTGCTAAAAAATAAAAAGCCCCACAAAATTAATCGAACTTGTGGGGCTAAATAGCTGGTGGACAAACATATAGATGGGATACTTTCATCCAAACTCCTTTCCCAATTGATAGGCTCGTACGAGATTCTTTTGCCTCATGCTTTCTCCACCTCCCAACACAACCATATCCGCCTGTGCCACACCTATTTCAGGACGAAGGCGATCATTGAGATAAATACGCCGCATACTCTCTGCTATACCAGTTTCTTCGAGATACTCGCATGTGTTACCCGCAGTACACAAGACCAACGCCCTATCAATCTCAAGTCCAGACATCGGATATTCCTCATTCTCATACACATACGTATATCCACAAACACAGACCCGATCAAACCATCCCTTCAATTTTGCCGGACCATCGCTCCACCAATTTGGAAAGATGAACACCAGACCATCGGCCTTTTCGATCTTTGCGTGTTCAGCCTGCACATCAGGGGGTACAGGCAAGTCCGGTCGATTGCCATAGACATTCATCTCCCGGTTGTATTCATCCAAACTCATATCGGTCCTGAAATCCATTTCGTACAAATCGCCTATCTCGTAAGAGTAGCCTCCATCCTCCAATCCACGACAAAATTCTGCCAGCACATCACCAGTAAAAGATTGCTTACTCGGATGAGCGAATACGATATAAATGTGCATGCTATTTTCCTTACTAACGCACCAGCCTATTTACAATTCTTTCGATTGTGCAATGCATATTCTCATCTACCATACGCGAAAGAATATGGTCAGATAATGCCTCTATAAATTTCTCTCTGCATTCCGCCATTGCTCCAGAGTTTAGTTCACGAAGACACTGCTTCTTATGATTCAATCCATCCTGATTCGCTGGTATTTCGACATATTCCCCAATATCTACCACCGCCAGATTGAAATTCTCCTTTCCATCCCAAGAACTTGTAACGGGAAAACCGTCTCTTTTGAGCGATTCAGGCCAGGTGATATCCACTATGACCTCATGATGATCAACTTCAATTTTCAGGAAGTTATGAACATCCCAAATTCCTTCCTCTGGAATTTTCTCTTGAACCTCGCTTGGAATCCAGTCAACCTGAGGCGTAATTCTGCATTGGGCCATGTAGAAGCGAGAAACATAACCAAGTGACGTTAATATCTCGTGCAGCGCAAGGTGTTTCCCAGAACAAGTCCCCCGCCATTCTCTCAAGACATCCTCTGGCGTATTGTTTGTCGGACGGCCATAAGGTATATCGCGAATAGAAAATAGAATATGTCTGAGATCGGGCGCACAATCCGCATTTTTACACGCCTGTTCTATTGCAGCCGCAAAATCAAACCAGACTTCTCCCCGGATTTTTAGGCGTTCCAAATCGATATACATCTTAGAGATTTCCATTATGATTGATAGAACAATAGCCATCAGACATCCTGTACTAAAAAAGCGACCCGATGTTTGGTGGCAGTAAAAGTAATATGGCTATTTCTTATGCCAATAATTGCAAGTGTGGAATGACGATAACTCGTTTGTCTCCTGTGTCGGGATTGCGTAATGTGATTTCAGAAAAGCCCTGTTTCGCCTGAGTTTGGAGAGCGCGACTAATTTTTAAGGATTCACGAATAGTATCAACCATCGAGTCATAATTACCTTCTTCAGTCATAACTTCCAAAGCTCTTAAACTCCGCTCATCAAATGTAAAAACAACACGCTTGCCTTTCGCCATAATGGCTCTCCTTTCGTGTGTACAAATAAACATACGATGTGATGTCGTATTTATCAACATATAGTATCCAAAATATGTACTATTTCTCGCATCTCTGATCGAATCCTGCACCTACAAATTGATGATATGAAAAACCCCACAAAATCAATTGACCTTGTGGGGATAGATTCGGAAGCGACGAATTGAGACGAAACTCAATGTGGCTCCAAAGTATATGCATATTCATATTTCCACCCGCTACTTATACCCCAAATTCGGTGCTAGCCAGCGCTCCATCTCCGCCATCTGCATCCCCTTCCTGCGTGCGTAATCGGCCACTTGATCCGCGTCGATCTTGCCCACGGCAAAATAGCGCGCATCGGGATGTGCGAGATACCACCCGCTGACCGAAGCCGCTGGGAACATCGCAAAATTTTCCGTCAACCGAATATCCGTCTCTCGCTCAGCCCCGAGCAAATCGAACAAAGTCTGCTTCTCCGTGTGATCAGGGCACGCTGGATAACCGGGCGCGGGGCGAATCCCGCGATATCGTTCCCTGATCAAATCCTCATTGCTCAGCGCTTCATCCAGACCATAGCCCCAATCTCTCCGCGCCTTTGCGTGCAAAAACTCGGCAAACGCCTCAGCTAATCGGTCCGCCACAGCCTGAAGTAAAATGGCATTGTAATCGTCCAAAGCGTGCTTAAACGCCGCGGCTTTCGCATCAACGCCCAACCCTGCAGTCACGGCAAATGCCCCGATATGATCCGCATATCCGGCAGGTGCGACAAAATCAGTTAGTGAAAAATACGGTCCTCCCGTGCGCTTCTCCTGCTGCTGGCGCAACATCGGCAACCGCGCCCGCTCGGCATCTCTGCGCGCATCTTCAAACACGACAATATCGTCGCCATCGGCATTTGCAGGGAAAAATCCGTACACGGCCTGTGCGTTGAGCCATCCCTCATCGACAATCGCCTGGAGCATCGTCTGCGCGTCGTCGAACAATTTGCGCGCCTCTGCACCCTTGTGCGGATCATTCAATATCTTCGGATAACTGCCCCGCAGTTCCCAGGCGTGGAAAAACGGTCCCCAATCGATAAAATTGACCAATTTAGAAATAGGGAAATCGCGCAAAGCCTTTATCCCCGTAAATTTGGGTCTGGGAATATCAATCTGTGTCCAATCAAATGTCTGGCGACGCGCCAGTGCATCTGAGTATGAAAGAAGTGGTCTTTGGGAAATATTAAACTCCGCCAATGCCCGCTGCTGAGACTCGCGATTTGCCCGCACATACTCGTCGCGCTGCTCGGCGTTCAACAGCGTGCCCACCACACCCGTTGCGCGCGATGCATCTTTGACATGCACGGTTGCATAATCGTAAACCGGCGCAATTTTCACCGCCGTATGCTTGCGGCTCGTGGTCGCTCCCCCAATTAAAAGGGGCACGTCAAACGCTTCGCGCTGCATCTCTCCCGCAACATGCACCATCTCGTTGAGCGACGGCGTAATCAAACCGCTCAGCCCGATGATATCGACCTCTTTTTCTCGTGCAATTTTCAAAATGCGATCCGCGGGCACCATAACACCCAAATCGATCACCTCGTAATTATTGCACCCCAAAACCACGCCCACAATATTCTTGCCAATATCGTGAACATCGCCCTTCACCGTTGCCATCAGAACCTTACCTCGCGCCCCACCGCCCGCTTTCTCATCCTCCATCAAAGGCTCGAGATACGCCACCGCCTGCTTCATAACGCGCGCTGTTTTGACCACCTGGGGCAAAAACATTTTGCCTGCGCCAAACAAATCGCCCACCACATTCATCCCATCCATTAGCGGACCTTCGATCATCTCCAGAGGTTTGTACCTGCCAAGAGCCTCCTCCAAATCCTCTTCCAAATGCTCTGACTGCCCGTGTAACAGCGCGTGCTTCAAGCGATCTTCAACTGCTCCCTGTCGCCATGCATCGTCTTTTTCACGGCTCTTGCCCTCTGATCGCACAGACTCGGCAAAATCCACCAGACGTTCCGTTGCATCTTCCCGCCTGTTGAACAACACATCTTCAATCAGCACGCGTAAATTTTCAGGGATTTCTTCATACACCATCAACTGTCCGGCATTGACAATGCCCATATCCAGACCCGCTTGAATGGCGTGATACAAAAAAGCAGCGTGAATCGCCTCCCGCACATAATCATTGCCCCGAAAAGAGAATGAAATATTGCTCACGCCACCACTCGTCTTCGCGCCCGGGCACAGGTCTTTGATTTGTCTCACAGCCTCGATAAAATTGACCGCATAATCGTTATGCTCCTCAATACCCGTTGCAACAGTCAGAATATTCGGATCAAAAATAATATCCGACGCATCCATCCCCACATCTTCGGTCAAAATGCGATATGCGCGCTGGCAAATCCGCACCTTATCTTCAATCGACGTCGCCTGCCCCTTCTCATCAAACGCCATCACGACAACCGCAGCACCATAGCGCAACACGGTCTCTGCCTGCGACTTAAAAACCGCCTCGCCCTCTTTCAAACTGATGGAATTGACAATCGCCTTGCCCTGCACGCATTTTAACCCCGCCTCAATCACCTCAAAATCAGAACTATCAATCACAATTGGCACGCGCGCAATATCGGGTTCGCCCGCGATCAGCTTCAAAAACGTCGCCATAGCATCTTTTGAATCGAGCAACCCTTCGTCCATATTGACATCAATCATATTCGCGCCACCGACCACCTGCTCTCGCGCAACTGCCAGTGCCGCCGCATAGTCACCCGTTTTGATCAACCGCGCAAACCGCCGCGACCCCGTTACATTGGTGCGCTCGCCAATCATAATAAAATTGGAATCCGGATAAATAATCATCGGCTCCAAACCGCTGAAACGCGATATAGAAGACCGTTTGGGAATTTTTCTCGGTGCCTTATCGGATACAGCCTCGGCAATCGCAGCGATATATTCGGGCGTAGTGCCACAGCATCCGCCCACGATATTGAGCCAACCCTGCGCGGCAAAATCGCCCAAAACACCCGCCATATGCCCCGGAGAATCGTCGTATTCCCCAAACTCATTGGGCAACCCCGCATTGGGATAACAACTCATAAACGCCGGTGCAAAATGAGATAAAGCCTCCACATAAGGTCGCATTTCCCGCGCACCGAGAGCGCAGTTAATCCCCACACTCAAGGGCTGCGCGTGCGCCACCGACAACCAGAATGCCTCTATCGTCTGTCCGGACAATGTGCGTCCGCTTTGATCGGCCACCGTACCGGAAATCATCACGGGCACCTTCACACCTTGATCCAAAAAATAACGCGACACGGCAAATAGCGCGGCTTTGGCGGTAAGCGTATCAAACACCGTCTCCACCAGGATTATATCCACACCGCCAGCCATCAAACCCTCAATCTGCGCGTAATACCCCTTGACCACCTCTTCAAAGGTGTGCGTGCGAAAAGCCGGATCATTCACATTGGGCGACAGCGAAAGCGTACAACTCGTTGGTCCCAGAGCACCCGCAACAAATCGCGGCTTGTTCGGATTTTGCACTGTCATTTCATCCGCTACTTCTCGCGCAACGCGAGCGGCTGCCACATTCAGATCGTAAACCCGACCCTGAAGCTGATACTCCGCCATTGAAATCGGCGTGGCATTAAACGTATTCGTCTCGATAATATCCGCTCCGGCATCCAAAAAACGCCGATGAATATCCGCAATCAAATGCGGTTGCGTCAGGCACAAAAGATCGCTACACCCCTTCACATCAACGGGATGATTTCCAAAGCCATCACCTCGGAACGCCTGCTCGCCCAGATCATAAGCCTGAATCATCGTAGCCATCGCCCCATCGAGCAGCAAAATGCGCTCTGACATCAATTTTCGAATGGTTTTCTCTATATCGCGCATACATCTTTTCTCTTATTAGGTTGAAGAGGAAAAAGTCGAGGACAAAGATAAAATAAATAGCGTGCCTGACCAATCAACAGGCCGTTGAGTTTAATCAACTGACAGGCACGCACTTGCCATCATCAAAAAATCGCCGCGGCCAATCCGCCAGCCATCACCATACCAATCGAAATCCAGCGAAACACCGCCACCTGGTGAACCCGCGCGCGGAGATAAGTCGCGGTCAAAAACCCCAAAATCAAACCCGGCGCACCCCAGAGGACGAATTGCAAACTCTCGTGCGTCAGCACCCCTACTGCCCACAACACGCAGAGACTCAATGTGGAAGTACACAAAAAACATGTCAAAAGCGTTGCGCGCATCATCGCCTGCGGCCAGCGCTGTTTCAGCCCAAACAGAACGATAGGCGGTCCAGATACACCGATACTGGACGACAAAAAACCGCTGAACATACCCACTCCTCCACAGGTCAATACGTCATGTCGGAAAGGATTACCCGGTCGCAACTGCAAAACAATTGCCAATACCACCATTGCCAAACCAATGGCGCGCTTCATTACCTCTGCATCTGTATCGCGTAACACAAACGCGCCGATAGGCATACCCAGAATCGCAGTACCCACAATCATCCCCAGCACTTTCCAATCCACATCCCGCCGCAGTTGAATAAACTGTCCAGTTCCCAAAGGCAGATAAGACATCAAAACCCCGGGCACAACCACCTGTGCGGGAAACCACAGAACCATCGCCGGTATAGAAAGCAGATTAAACCCAAACCCTGTCAACCCCTGCAAGCTACCCGCAAGCCAGAAAATACCGCTCGCATAGCATATTTCGCGTATTGGAAAATCCATTGTGTTATGGTTGCTTTTTGCCTCTTATTTTAGTTTTTTACTTCAATGAACACCATTATCCGTAACCCCCTTATCCTCCCTGTCTTTATCCCCACTTTTCTACTCAGACTGGGCAGTGGCCTGATCGTCCCCATATTGCCACTCTACGCCAAATCGTTTGATATTTCCTACAGTCTCGTCGGTCTCGTACTCGCTGCCGAGGGTATCGGCCACCTCGTTGGCGATCTGCCCGCAGCCATGGTACTCAATCGCATCGGTCGCAAATCCGCGATGCTATTGGGGGTACTCACAGTTGCACTGTGCGGCGCGGGTCTTTTTTTTGCGCCATCCATCTCCGTGGTCTTCCTGTTGCGCTTTGTAGGTGGGATCGGCGGCGCACTTTGGGACATCTCGCGGTATGCTTATCTGGCCGATGCCACAGCCGTCCACCAGAGGGGCCGCGCCCTCTCTGTATTTGGTGGCATCAGCCGCATCGGCACCTTTTTGGGACCCGTTATCGGTGGCTATATTGCCTCGGTCGCCTCCGTAAAATATCCATTCCTCGTTTATGGCGGTATTTCACTTCTGGCTGCTGTGGTTGCGGCAATTGCCGTTGAAGCCTCTCGCAAGCGCGTATCGCCACCACAACACGGTCTTGCGCGACACTTTGCCAACATCTTTCGCGCCCACAGAAAAAATTTGATCACCGCAGGTACAGGTCAGCTCTTTGCCCAAACCATTCGCAGTGGTCGCTACATCATCATACCGCTTTACGGCGCCGAAGTCCTCGACCTGGGATATGAACAAATCGGCCTCATCATGACGGTCTCGGGCTTTATCGACATGATGATGTTCTATCCCGCTGGGGTCATCATGGACCGCTTTGGACGGAAATTTGCCAATGTCCCCAGCTTCGCGCTACAAGCCATTGGCATGGCACTTATCCCGCTCACAGAAGCCTTTGCCCCCCACCTCAATCTACCCTTTTTCTCTATTGGCCTCATCACAGGAGAATTTATCGCTCTCTTATTCGCCGCCAGTCTGCTCGGATTTGGCAATGGCCTCAGTTCAGGAGCCATGATGACCCTGGGTGCCGACCTCGCACCTCGCGAAGCCCTGAGCGAATTTTTGGGCCTCTGGCGCCTCATCGGCGACGGCGGGCGCATGTCTGGCCCCGTATGCGTCGGTTATGTCGCCGATCTCCTCGGCCTATCGCCCGCGGCTCTGGCTATTGCAGGTATTGGCCTTTCAGCAGCGGGTATTTTCCTCTTTCTCGTCCCCGAGACTTTGGAAAAACAACCTGCCTAACCCTCCACCATAGCCTCCAGATGCGCCACAATCTCATCAATTGGCGCATAACAGGTCGAACAGGGATAGAGAAACTCCCCTGTTGCCCGCAAATGCGCCCCATTTTTTATATGGAACCGCCCCGTGCGGTCCATAAACTGCCCCCAATGCCCCATCGTATATCCCGCTTTTGGACTCACTATTGCGCTCTCGCGCCAGCTTTTGGGAAACAGAGCCTGAAATGGCGGCGCAGAATTGAGCCAACTGCCACACCTCACGGTCTTCACATCGGAGCGTCGCCGTTGCGCATCCTTTAACAATTGCAGCAATGTGGCCATAAAGGCATCTCGCATTTCGCTCAGAGGCGATTTGGGCTGATACACATTGCCGATGTGGATCGCGATATAATCGTCGCCGTCGTCATACGTCCAGCATTCGTACGGACGGCCTTTTGTAGAAGGTCTGCTATAACCCTTTTTCACGCGGGGCCACAAATAGGCCAGTCCTTCTTCCTCCCAGGCCTCGCCCTTACAGCGATCAAAAATGGCCTTTAAACCCTTCAGAAAGGCGTCCCAATCCGGGTCTTCATACCCCCGCGCCGGATGGTTTTCGCCATCAAAAAAATCCGTATTGCGATACACATTGACCCGAGAAATGATCGCATCTTCAAACGCAATTCCCTCTCGCGCCATCAGAAATCGCGCATACCACAAACTCAGCTTGAGAAAGTGGCTGACATAGTGGATGCGAATTTCATTATCCACAAAAACTCCTGTATATCCATTTGCTTTTTGGGTTAAATAGGACCTCTATACTATATCAAAAAAGCGGCGAAGAAGGATCTTTCTTCGCCGCCGCGGTCTGTTTTCTCAAGTCAGAAAGCGGTTGTTAGCTATTCGCTTTTTCTCGCTCTGAGGTGCGCCCTAAAAGCTGAACCGGTATAGAGGCTAATTGACATTGAGTATCAGCGTGGTATTTTTTCACTCAACAGGATGAGATACCATGCCGAAAAAATCTAAGAAGTCCTACTCCGCTAAACTCAAGTTTCAGGTCGTGTTAGAAGCACTGACCTCAGAGAAAGGGGATGCAGAGATCGCTCGCGCTTACGATGCGCATCCAGTAAGTCTGTCAAAATGGAAGCGTCAGTTCCTCGATAGTGGTGCAGAGATTTTCTCTGGCAATGATACAGTCAAAACGTATGAAGCACGTCTTTCTGAGTTAGAGTGCCTGCTGGGTCAGGAAGAAATTGAACTGGCTCTGCTCAAATCTTATGAAAAATATCACGGCTGACCCTTAGCGTAAATTAGCCCTCCAACTGGTTCATATTTTGGGTCGCAGATCCCTCTACTATATTTTCAATGACTTGAACGACTGGGTCTCCGATCTTTACGTCGCTATCATCCCCATCGCTATCTACCGGAAAAAATAAGTCTGATTTCCTCAGTGTCTCTATCTCATACTTATTTATCCAACTAGCGGGCATAAGTGACCGAGCGTATGGACCCAAAGAGAATGAGCTATCAACGGTTGCTCGTTCGTATGTAGAGGCTACTGCTAATTTCTTGTGAACCTCAGTAACCTTCACCCTGACTTTCGTACGCTTAATAGAGCCTAACACTTTGCCCGTATCGGGATCCCTAATCTCTCCAGAGTCGAGAGACATTACATCAAAGTACATGCCCTGAGTGACGCCATCATCATAGCCTTTATTTATGGCAATTTCTCGTGCGTTAAGCACCTGTGCAACTTTTCCTCGAATTAGTTCAGCCATTGTCAATCCCTCGTTGTTTTATCAGAAGAGAATCTTTGGTCTAAATCTTCCACATCTTCTGGAACGATGTCTTTCCAATCCTCTATTGCATCATCTGCGGATGCGAGTTGCTCAACGACAATTGCTTCGAGTTTGGCAAGTGTTACTTGGTTTTCCACTGGAGACTCAAAGTTTTGCGATGACTCTATAGTAGTTGCTACCCGAGAAAGACTCTGATAAAGAGAAAGAAGACGTCGAAATGCAGAACGCGCATGTGGCTTAATGATCTCTCTTGCTGCCTCACGCGCTGACTGGCGACCAAAGATGAATGAGCCTCCCAGTCCGGTCAGCAAGGACAAGGTTTGCAAAATGACACTCTCCAGGTGGGTCAAAGTCCGCGAGGTTGCTACGCAAGCGAAAAAACCTGCTACCACCAAGGAGATTGTGATGAGCAAAAATGGCGCAAAACGTTCAAGGTTTTTCATGATTTATTTTAAAAAATGGAGCGGGAAACGGGACTCGAACCCGCGACATCAAGCTTGGGAAGCTTGCACTCTACCAACTGAGTTATTCCCGCTCCGCAAGGATAGCCAATTTACAGGTGTTCCCAGGTGATGTCAACCTATTTCAAGGTGTTTCAAGATGGCATCTGCCACATCAACATCGCGACCATCCACCCACTGTATGCGTCCATTTTTGCGAAAAAAAGTCATCTGCCGTTTGGCGTAGCGTCGCGTACCCTGTTGCAAATCGGCAAGTGCGCGATCAAGCGTCGTCTTGCCATCGAGATATTGAAATATTTCCCGGTACCCAAACGCATTGAGCGCGTTTAGATCGGAAGAATAACCTCTGTCACGGAGATTTTTTGCTTCTTCAATCAGGCCATTCTCGAACATAAGACACGCACGCGCATTGATCCGCTCATAGAGTGCTTCGCGCTCCCAGTACAAACTAAAATAAGACGCTGTATGGCGAATCGGTGGCGTTGGCGGCACCTTCTGATGTTCAGATAGCGGCTTACCCGACGCTTCATAGACTTCCAGACCGCGCAGAATGCGTTGTGTATCGGTTGCCTGAATTTTTGCAGCCCATTCCGGATCGACCTCACACAGCCTTTCGTACAATTTGGGAAGACAATCTCTCCCCTCTTCCTGCAACCGCGCGCGAATCTCTGGTGGAATTTTCGGCATAGGTGAAAAGCCATCGAACAACGCGCGAATATACAATCCCGCGCCACCGACCACGATAGGCACCTTGCCACGACGCAGAATATCTCCAATCACCGCAGATGCATCTTCGGCAAATTGCCCCGCGCTATAGTTTTCGTCGGGATTGATAAAATCGATGAGATGATGGCGCGCAGCACCTCGCTCTTCAGCGGTCGGCTTTGCCGTCCCAATATCCATAAAACGATAAATCTGCCGCGCATCTGCCGATATAATCTCGCCATTTAATCTCTGCGCGAGTTCAATGCCCACAGCCGTTTTGCCCGATGCCGTCGGTCCGGCAATTACCAGAATATCTCGAAGCGAAGCCATGACTACCGCTTAAACCGATTGTCGATTTCATCCAGCCCGATCTTCACAAGAGTCGGCCTGCCATAAGGACTGACGAAAGGCTCTCGCGTTGCGAACAATTGATCGATAAGCGCGCGCATTTCTTCTGTCGATAAATCCTCACCTGTGCGAATTGACGTGTGCCAGGCATAAACCGATGCGAGCCGATGTTCTTCGGGCGCGATCTGTCGCGCTTGCACAGAAGGTGGAACAGAAGTCGCTTGCTCGGTTTCGACCATATCGCGAATCATATCTCTCAAAAGCTGCCCGTCTTGCCATGTTCTCAGCCCCAGAGGAATGGCATCGACTACAACCGTATGCCCCCCAAAATCACGGATGCCAAATCCCATTTTTTCCAACAACGGCATGGCCTCGCGTACAATAAAAATTTCTTTGACACCAAAATCGAGTGTAAGTGGAAACAACAGCCGCTGGCTCGTTGCGGGACGGGTATGCATATTGTCAATGGCGCGTTCGTACAAAATCCTCTGGTGGGCAACTTGCTGGTCAATCGCAATCAAACCGTTTTTGATATGCGCCAAAATGTACTTGCTGTGCAACTGCCATACGGAAATTCGTGTAAAATCCTCTTCATCGAGACCATCGGTATTAATCCCGGTCCCCGGCTTTGCTCTCTCCTGCGACATTCTCATTGTCAGGGGCAATGCCATCTGGGGCTGTCCGCCAACTTTGGGCTGTCCGGGTTGATAGATGATCTCGGGAGATTCTGCAATGCTCACAGGTGTATCTGCCACAGGCATAACAGCATCGCCCATTTCTGGGATCAAATCTGCGCCGCGCAGCGATTGTTGAACCGCTCCGGTGATCAGACCGTAAATTGACCGCTCGTCGGCAAAGCGAACCTCGCGCTTTGATGGATGGACATTGACATCCACACGCGCCGGGTCAATGCTTAGACAGAGGCAATACGATGGCGCAAACCCCCTGGGCAAAAGCCCGCCATATCCTTCGTAAACTGCAAAACCGATGGCTTTGTGTTGCACCCATCGGTTATTGACAATCAAAACCTGCTGAGCACCGGATTTCCGTGCGGACTCTGGCTTGCCCACAAAGCCCCGAACCTCAATCCCACTCGTCTTGCTCTCAACACCGATGGCATCTGCGCCATATCGCACGCCAAATATCTGTTCTGCCCGCCGATCAAAGCGCGACCTCCCCAATTGTAGCACCTGGCGTCCATTGTGCTTGAGATCGAACCCGATCTCGGGATAGGCCATGGCCATAGCCGTCACCGCGTTCACAATATGCCGAAATTCCGTATCGACACTTTTGAGAAATTTTCGTCTGGCGGGCACGTTAAAAAATAGGCCGTGCAATGTAATGGTCGTACCCTGTCCCCGGCCAATGGCGGATACATCCTGCACGCGCCCGCCCACCACGGAGATTCGCGTTCCTTCAACCGCGTCTGCCAGACAAGTTTCAAGGGTCAGACGCGAAACAGCAGCAATACTGGGCAATGCTTCGCCCCTGAATCCATGTGTGAGCAACCCTTTTAGATCGTCCAGACTTTGAATTTTGCTCGTCGCGTGCCGTTCAAGTGCTAAAAGCGCGTCGTCGCGCGACATCCCGCATCCGTTATCACTGACCCGCAGGCTTTCCTTGCCGCCGGCAGCAACTTCAACGACAATGCGGTCTGATCCCGCATCCACTGAGTTCTCAATCAGTTCTTTTGCGACAGACGCAGGCCGCTCAACCACTTCCCCTGCAGCGATGCGGTTGGCAATATCATCCGGAAGTATGCGAATTTTATTGGGCATATTGAGAATAGATTAAAAAAAAGAAAACAAAAAACGCCTAACCCGCCGGGTGCCGAAATGGTTGTCGAAGTCCCGGTGTTAAAACAGCGGAAAACTTCCTGCGGGGCTACCCTCATGCAGATTCAAGGCGTTTTTTTGTGAAGCACAAGCTTCGACGCAAATATAGCATTTTTACAAATCTGAATCAAGGGATTCCTTCAAATACCTCAGGAGATATACGCGCTAACCAGGCCACAATGATAACGCGCATTTTGATGGGTATGAATTAGCCCCAATGGAATTTGACTTAAAAAATAAATCGTTTAATTTATACCATCTTTCCATCACAAGGAGGTTTGTCCAGTGCAGGTTTTTGATCCTCACCACAGTTCTATATTAATTGACGAAAAAACAATCCAAAACCGCGTTCGTGAACTCGGCGCCGAAATTTCTGCACAGTACCCGGACGGTGTTACTCTCGTGGGCATTTTAACAGGTGCCCTCTACTTTTTAGTAGATCTTTCGCGTGCGATAAGCAGTCCCATTGAAATCGATTTTATCGGAATTTCGAGTTATGTCGGTACAAGCAGCTCGGGCACAGTGACATTCACAAAAGACCTCAGTCGTGAAATTGACGACCGTCATGTGCTCGTTGTCGAAGATATTGTCGATACCGGACGCACGATCTCTGCACTTCTCACATTATTAAAGGACAGAAACCCGCGTAGTCTCGGTATTTGCACCCTCCTGGACAAACCCGAACGCAGAATCGTACCCGTTCCCATCCATCACTGTGGTTTCACCATTCCGGACCAATTTGTGGTGGGCTATGGTCTCGACTATAATCAAGCCTACCGCAACCTCCCCTACATAGCTGTGCTGACCCCTCCGTAGTCACCTACCCCCCCAGCCCCTCACTTCAGCAATGCACGCACGCGCTGGAACAACACATCGATCATATCTTCTGTCAGCACGCCTGTATTCATATTGTAGCGACTAAAATGGTAGGTTGCCACGAGAATTTTATCGTCCAATCGGTACACGCTACCGTGCTGGAAACGATAGGCATTCAGCCTCGCCACACGCCCTGCGGACCTCTCCAGCCTTATATAACTGTCAAACGCATCCCTGCCCATCGCCAGAACAATTTTTACGCGACGCAAGAACGTCATCTCCTGTGCCAGCCAATCGAGACACGCGCGCTTTTCTTCGGACCTGGGGCGATTTTGAGGTGGGACGCACTTGACGGCATTCGTGATATACACATTGTTCAAGCGCATGCCGTCGTGGAGATCAACCGCTGTTTTCCGGTTGGCAAAACCGTGCCGGAAGAGCGCGCGGTACAGCACATCGCCAGCGCCATCGCCCGTAAATGGTCTGCCCGTGCGGTTGGCTCCGTGTGCGCCGGGAGCCAGGCCTATAATAAGCAATTGTGCATTGACATCTCCAAACCCCGGAACGGGTTTTGCCCAGTAATCGCAATCGCCAATTTTGCGATTTTCCGCAAGCTCAAAGGTGCGGCAGTATTCGACCAGACGTTTGCACAGGGCACATCCCGCAATCTCTTTTTCGAGAACGCGCGTCTGCATAGTATTCACTACCTGAATATAAAAGTATCTGCAAATGGCTCTTATTCGCGCAAAAAAAAGGCGACCCTTAGCCTTGAGGATCGCCTCGCTGTAAAAATCATCACCTTGTTTTTATCTACCAAAGTGAGGATTGGCAATGGTCGGTTGCTGTGCTGCGCGCGCCATTGCTTCATGCTCTTCATCTGTACAGGAACGATCCGTGGGAACCTCGGGATCTGGACCTCCGGGCTGGTACCCATTTGCGATTAACCAACCTTCCAACTCATCACCACTGATATCAGCCAGCATCGTATCCCCAACCTGCACGCAGGGCTGTAAGGGCTGCCCACTCTTCATAACCATCTCGCGATAGTTGTCGGGATTGTTAATAATATCGCGGTCTTCGTACTCCAATCCATATTTTGTCAGAACAGCGCGCACACCACCGCTCCAACCACAGACTGGCTTCAAATAGGCGATGACTTTGGGATTAGCCATTGAAAAACCTCCTGAAAAATGACACTACGGGTCTGATATGATTCTCTTTAATGTACAAAAAAACGCATATATGGCAAGGGCTCTTATTGTCTATCCGTTTTTAATCGCCATGCCTATTATCAGTTCTTACTTCCCACTTCTTCCTTCTCGACGACGTGCTTTAAGGCGTTTTTTTCGCCTCTGTCGTCTTCGGCGAAGCTCTTTTCTGCGCTCACTACCCGCCATAAACCCTTCCTATTCGTTACCAAAGTGAAAACCAATTGTGAATTGCAATGCGCTATCTTTCTCGTCGTCGGCAATGATGAGTTTTATTTCGCCAAACCAGGACAGCACTGGCCCCAATTTGCGCCGATACCCCAATGGTATATTTACGCTGATTTTGGTATCGTTTGAGGGGGGGGCAAGAGAGAGATCTTCAGACGCTTCTGCCGCTGGATCCGGCTCTATGGTATCCAACGCTGTTTTGGGGCGAAAAAAGTGGGTTCCAAAACCACCACCGACATAGGCCCGTCCGACCGGAGTCTGATGAAAAAAGTAAACGACATCCAAATTGACGACATAAACGCGCAAGTTCTCCTGTACCGCGATATCCATGCCCGGCAGTAGATGCAATTTGGGTAACATAACTGATCCCAGATCGAGATTGCCTCCGAGCATCCATCGGTGAGAGTCAAATTGTCCCCCCATGCCATAAAAGGTGTCAAACTGCTGTTCGCGCGTCAGGCTCACACCCGCTTTGACTCCCAACCCCAGGGCATTGGCCATCTGAGGAACACACAGCACTATCAGGGCTGCCAGTCCCCAGGCAGCTAATATTGGAATCACTCGATTCATGTTACCCCCTTTGGATTGGATGTCTATTCAGATTCTCACAAATCAGCTTGTCCCATTTCCACCATTTTTTGCCCACAATGCCTTGAGAACTTCGCCAGGTGACATGGGCAAGTTTGTCATTCTAACACCCACAGCATCGTAAATTGCATTTGCAACTGCTGCGGCAGGCGGAACAATCGGTACTTCTCCCACCCCTCGCACACCATAGGGATGACCGGGATTTGGTACTTCGACTATATGGGTTTCAATCATGGGCAAATCGAGACATGTGGGCATCCGATAATCGAGCAAACTCGCATTCGTCAAAAGTCCATCCCGATTATAGGCGTATTCTTCGTTGAGTGCCCAGCCAATGCCCTGTGCTGTGCCTCCCTGCATTTGTCCTTCGACGTAACTGGGATAAACAGCTTTGCCAGCGTCTTGAATCATAGAGACGCGCAAAATCTCCACTTTACCCGTTTCGGTATCGACCTCGATATCGACAATCATTACCGCGAAAGCACCGCCCACGCCGGACGGATTTACGGTTGCCCTACCCATAACAGGACCACCGGTTTCGTCAAGCATTCCGGACAACTCTTTGAACGAGATGGTTTTAGAAGAATCAGATGAAGAAAATGTGCCATCGTCAAAAACCACATCATCAGCCGAGATCTCCCACAATTTTGCCGCGCGATCAATCAACTGCTCCTTGATATCCAGGGCGCACTGATAGGCCGCCCACCCTGTAGCAAATGTCGTGCGACTTCCCCCGGTCACATCTGTCTCGCCGATAGAATCCGTATCCGCCACCTGTGGCTTGACATCTTCGGCCTGGATACCGAGCACTTCGGCCAATTGCATCGCAATAGACGTTCGGGTTCCGCCAATATCTGTAGAACCCTCGACCAGACTGACCGTGCCGTCGGAATTTACACTGGCAGCAGCACTCGACTTCAAACCCACGTTGAACCAGAAACCCGACGCAATTCCACGCCCGCGGTTTTTACCACTGAGCTGCGTCGCGTAGTGCTCGGAAGACAGAGCTGTTTTGACACATTCCTCATTACCAATTCGCGGATAAACCGGACCGTCTGAGCGACGCGTGCCTTCTCTGGCAGAGTTTTTGAGCCGAAACTCGAGTGGATCGACATCCAATTGTTCGCAAATCTCGTCGATAATTGTTTCGGAAGCAAAAGCGGCATTGGTCGCGCCGGGTGCCCGATAAGCCATGGTCTGCGGTTTATTGACCAGTACCTCGTACCCGTCAATCAACACATTGGGAATATTGTAGGGTGCGAAAATGCACATGGCACCTGGAGCTGCCCAACTACCGGGGAAACCACCCGACTCATACGCCATATACGCATATGCAGCGACAATCTTACCCGCTTTGTCAACCCCCATTTTGCACTTGATAAAAGAGCCAGCGGTCGGGCCAGTTGCCTGCAAAACTTCCGTGCGACTCATGACCATCTTGACAGGTCGTCCCGTCTTTCTCGACAAAACCGCGGCCAGAGGTTCGAGATAAATCCGAATTTTACCCCCAAATCCACCGCCAATTTCCATGGGAACGACTTTGACCTGTGAAACCGACACATCCAATATCTGCGCAGTCTGTTCGCGCACGGTAAATGCGCCCTGCGTACTGCACCACACCGTGATCTGATCATCTGCACCCCACAAGGCCGTGGCATTTTGGGGTTCAATATATCCCTGGTGAACCGTCGCAGTATCAAATTCTCGCTCAATGACGAGTTCCGCCTCTGCAAATCCCTTCTCCACATCGCCCAATTCGTGGCGAAAATGGGTACACACATTGCTTTTTTGTCCCGTATCTTCGCCGAGCGACTCAGTGGTCTGGTTTTCCAGAAGCAAAGGCGCGTCCTCTTTCATGGCTTCCTGGACAGTTAGAACGGGTTGCAACACCTCGTATTCGATATCGATTAAATCGACGGCTTCTTGCGCCGTGTGAATATCTGTTGCCGCAACCGCAGCCACTGCATGCCCGTGGTACAATACCTTGCCATCGGCCAGTACATTTGCGCGTAGATGCTGGAGATTGGCAGCACCTTCACCCAAGTCTTCAATTTTGTCTTCTTGCAATGGCAGGTCTTCAACCGTAATCACGGCTTTTACACCTGCAAGCGCTTCAGCCTTGCTCATATCTATCGATTTGATCCTCGCATGTGCATGCGGGCTGCGCACAACTGCCCCGTGCAACATGCCAGCCATATCGATATCTGCACCGTATTTTGCTCGACCAACCACTTTATCGACGCCATCGTGTCGTATCGGACTGGTGCCAATAACTTTGTAATCTGTAATACCCAGATAATCTTCTGTTTTTGTCGCCATTATGGGATCACCTCCCTATTCGGCCATTTCAGACGCGGCGTCTTGCACCGCGCGAACGATTTTGTCATACCCCGTGCAACGGCACAGATTCCCCGCTAAGTATAACCGAATGCGTTCTTCTGAAGGATCGGACTCTTGATCGAGCAATGCCTTGGCAGCTACAATAAAGCCCGGCGTGCAAATGCCGCACTGAAGGGCTGCGTGTTCGAGAAATTGCTGCTGCAGAGGATGCAAACCATCGGCACTTGCAACGCCTTCGATCGTCGTGAGTTCCTGCCCCTCGGCTTCGACACCCATCATCAGGCAAGAATCGATAACCTGTCCATTGACCAGTATGCTACACGCGCCGCAGTTGCCATTGCTGCAACCCTCTTTCGTGCCCGTAAGATCGAGTTGATCTCGCAAAACTTCGAGAATAGTCTGCCGAGGTTCGCACAAAAACTCGACCGATTCTCCATTAATTGTCGTTGTAACGTGAACTTTTCCTGGCATGCGATCAAGACTCCTTTGCTCTCTGAATGGCTCCCTGAATGGCGCGGCGTGTCAAAACGCCGGACAGGTGAATCCGTTGTTCGATAGTTCCCCGCATATCGCTAATTGGTCTGGCTGCCGCGCGCGATGCCGCACACGCCGCTTCTATTGCATCTTCATCATCTACCGCTTTTCCCACGAGTGCTGCGCCTGCATCGGCAACGAGCAATGGGGTGGGTGCGACGGCACCAATTGCCACCCGCGCCTCTTGAATGGTCGTTTTCCCGCTGTCCAAAACCACAGACGCCGCAGCATTAGCGACTGCGATATCCATTTCATTGCGCGGAATAAATCGCAGGAAAAACGCTCCCGAATTAGCAGCAGGCGTTGGCACCTGAATAGAAATTAAAAACTCTCCGGATTGAAGAACACTTTGCCCTGGACCGGTAAAGAAATCTTCCGCGGCGACTTCACGCGTGCCATTTGGACCAGCAATACGACATGTGCCGCCCAGAACAATGACGGCAGGTGGGGTGTCCGCTGCGGGCGAGGCATTGCAGAAATTTCCTCCAATAGATCCGCGGTTTTGAATCTGAATAGAACCGATGAGCGAAGTACAATCTACAAGCGCGGGATAACGACTTTGGACAACATCGTAACCGTAAATTTGGGAACACGGTGTTGCCGCGCCAAAGCTCAAACCGCTATCCTCATTAAAACTCAACGCCGTTGCTTCGGGGATCCGCTTGAGATCGAGCATCAAATCGATCTTGCGCCCCTCCTTCAACTGCGCGATCAAGTCCGTGCCGCCCGCCAGAATGCCGATATTGCCATTTCCCGCGCTGAGCAGAGAAATAGCCTCATCTACAGACTGGGGTGCTTCATAATCAAATGCGTTCAAAATTTCCTCCTCTTTATTAAAACCACAGACTTTATCTGCGTTCATTACCTATTTTCACAGGGCCATCTGCGGATACTTTTGGATATTGCTAAGAAGCTAAGAATACAACCGGAGTTCCGGGCTGTCAAGACTTTTGCCGGGTGAGAATTAACGCTCTGAAACTGGATGTGTCAATCATAAAAAAGCGGGCTTCCGCGAGACGTTCCAATCTGGTGGGAGGGGACCAGACCAAACATGTGCGGAAACCCGTTTCCAACTATCAGACCTTATACTTCATTTCGATAAACGCCTGTATAATACATTAGTTCCCTATATGGGCATGGAGAACAACATATTCGTCTTTTTGAGTCACGATGCTCCCATGTCCAAAAATCCTGCGAATGTGTTTCAAATACGCTTCTGGACGCATCACAACAAGCATCAAACGCCCTCCCGGTCGCAATGCTCGAAAAGCACCTTCAATAAGAGGGTATGTCGCTGAATTGCCATCGTGAAAGGGTGGGTTTGAAACAATCAGATCGAATTTCTCGCGCTGGTCAAGAACCCGAGCATCTTCTACACGAGCCACGCCATTGCAAATTCGATTTCGCCTCAAATTTCCTTTTGCGCAAGAAACAGCGCGAATATTTGAATCGACGAGCGTTGCGCTGCCTTTTGCAGATAGACGCGCAGCAACCATACCGAGTGCCCCCCAGCCACACCCCCAGTCCAGCACCTGATCTGTGGGCCGGACTTCCATGCAGTCGATCAGCAATCTCGTTCCGTTATCAAGTCCATCTCGTGAAAAAACGCCCGCACGGGTTTCAACACTATATGGACTGCCCGGCAAATCGCGCAATTCAAATGTCATTCGATTGTCAACCGGTGCCTGGCAAGGATCGTCCTGCTCCTTTTTTGCGCTATAAATTTCCACTCTGCCTATGCGCCCTGCGCGTTTGCTATTGCCAAAAACCGCGTGTAAATACGCGGCATAACTTCTAATGCCGCGATTCCGCTGACCCGCCAGATAAAGCGCGCCGCCCTTTTCAAGAGCCTGAAAGCTTTGATCAATCCATTCAAACACCTGTCCCTTAGCAGATCTTTGTGCGGGTCTGTAAAATACGACCTGTGCGTCGGAAATTACCTGTGCCGGCATTGCACTGAGCACGCCGTTTGTTCGAAGTGCTTCTGCCTTTTGCACAGCGCGAATATCCTCTCCTACAAAAGTTACCCGAGCACCTGTTTTCTGCAAACATTCGAGACAGTCTCCCTCCCAGCCGAGATCCAGCACCCGGCTGCCAACCTGTACATCTGCTACGTCAACAAATGCTTCACGCGCTTGTGTATTTTTCGCATTAATCACTCGCAACTCACTCTGCCACAAAATAAAAGGAGAATTATATTCCATTCTCCTTCAAATAAAATAATCGAGCTACATACCTCTTCCTTACGACTCTGCCCGCGCCTTAATACTCGCATAAGAATTGGAATCATTGACATCGGTTTCAACAGGCAAATTCGAATCGCGCCATCCCACAACCACGAGGGCACCATTTTCGACTTTTCCACCAAAGCCTCCTTGAACATTGGCCAGATTCGAATAACCCAACTGCGCCATCAAGTCCGCGGCCATCTGAGAACGCATCCCACTCTGACACCCACAAAAAATGGGCTGTTCTTTATCGGATAGTGTTTTTTGCACAATATTCAAAAAATCGGGATTGGGCATCATTCCCGCCGGGCCGGGGACTGCAATGGGGATATTGATGGCGCCTTCGGGATGCCCCTGAGCAAACTCCATTTCCGTGCGCACATCGAGATAAACCGAATTTTCTGCATCATCCATCGCAGCTTTTGCTGCTGTGGGTTCAAGCTGTTTAATCGCCATATTAACACTCCAACATTGAGGTGATTACTTCTGGAATATATTGCTTACAAAAATAAGAAAAATCATGGGTAGGGCAAGTCCTGAATCTCATTTGGGTATTCACAGTGTTTCAGTTCTTTACTCTTATTGCTGGATATATTACTTTGGATTTCGATATATAAAATAGTTTATAGAAAAGGAGAGCCTCAATGTCAGACCCTATGAACATCGTCGTCGTCGTGGCCGATACATTTCGCACATCATTCCTGGGTGCTTATGGAAACGACTGGATCCACACGCCAAATCTCGACCAATTTGCCGAAGATGGCGTGCGCTTCACCAATGCCCACCCCGAGTGTTTGCCCACCATTCCGACGCGGCGAACCCTTCATACCGGGCGCCGAGCCTTCCCTTTTAAAGACTATCGTCCCGTTCCCTGGGACAATGTATATCTTGCCGGATGGCAGCCTATGTCATCTGATGAGGGCACAATCGCCGAAGCACTTGTGCAGGGTGGTTATCACACCGGTTTCTTTGCCGATGTCCCCCATTACTTTGTCCCTGGAATGAATTTTACGAGGGGTTTCCGCCAATGGGAATTTATTCGCGGTCAGGCAGAAGATCGCTATCGAGCTATAGACGCAGCAGACCCGGCATTGATCGAATGCTATAAGCTCAGAGAAGGCCAGCCTCAGAATTTGATTCGCGCCCATCTGGTCAATGTACAACCCCAGCGCCCCGAAGAGACCTGGCCCGCTGCGCGGACATTTCGCGCTGCCATTGAATTCCTCGAGCAAAACGCTTCAAACACGCCCTTTTACCTCTACGTCGATAGCTTTACCCCCCACGAAACCTGGGAAGCACCGCTCCACTACTACGACCTGTATGGCAGCCGTGAAGACAGAGAACCCATCTGTCTCAATGTGCCTTATGGTCCCTTGAGCACCAATCCCGACTACGAAGATCGACTCGCTTCCATTCGCGCCAACTACGCCGGACTCGTCACAATGGTGGATACCTGGTTCGGACGACTGGTCGATACAATCGACAGAGTGGGGTTGCGCGACAATACCATAGTTATTTTTCTCAGCGACCACGGCACAAATTTCGCCGACAACGCCGAGGGCATAATCGGCAAACCAGCAGACTACATGTATCCGGGCACCATGTGCATCCCGATGATTTTGCGACACCCACAAAACAAAGGCGCCGGAACGATCTCCGACACCTTTGTCTATACCCTCGATATACCCGCAACAGTGCTCGACATTTCCGGTGTCTCACCAATCGGACAAATCGATGGACAGAGCCTGCTATCTATCGTTGAATCCTCAGACACATTCAGCGAGCGAGACTACCTGACATGCCGCTACGGCAATTCCGTCTGGTACAAAGACCATACCACCTGGTTCTTTTCTCAAGCGAACTTTTCCGGTCCGCGCGTCTTCGACCTGGAATCAGACCCGGACTGCATCCAGAACATCTCCGAAAGAGCCGTAGATAGAATCGAACGGGCAAAACGCCGTATTCTCGAAGATGCCAGCGGCGAGATTCCCATCTACCAGCGCCAGAAATCTACTGACGCCCTCGGCCGACCGGAATTTACTGTCTAATACGTGTCGCTCATCATCCACATCGCTCAAAAAAAACGATGGCAAAGACAGGCTGTTCGATGAGGTGGACTCCGTCATATGGAGTTCATTTGAAAATCGGGTCTGTTGTTCGAAATTTAAGATTGTCTTTTGTCTCGATTTCAGTTATGACCTTCCTCACATCAACTTGTATCAAAATCCCACGTTCCCATAGTGCACGCAAAATTTCGGATAGATTGACACAATCTATCCCGTTTTCCCGACAGTGATGCGTCGCTCGTTGCTAACAAAGATGGCATCCAACCGTTTACAAATCGCCATTGACTCGCGCTCTCCCGAACCAAGCGTCCTGGGTAAGGTCGCTGTAAACTGTCGATCAATAGCTATCGGATGATATGTTACGATTTGCCCTTGAGAATGCAACGCTATGATGTCTTTTGCAAAGTCAAATCCCTTAGCGATGCCCGTTTGAAGTTCGTTCTCTACAGCGGTGGAAATATTGAGATGGTCCTCATTAAAGACGGTAAACAGCAAGGAAAGCCGTTGAATTTTAGCGAATATGGAAAGCACATCTGTATCAACAAAAACCACGACTAAATCCCTATGGCACTGTTGTTTGTCTTCTACTGTTTTTTGATGGGTGAAACGCCTGCTTGTAATGCTTCGGTTTAATCGACTTCTACGATTTTCGAGATACCTTTCGTTTCCAACGCAACTTCAAACTCAAAACGGTGGATTCCGGCCAATTCCGCAGCTCTGGCGAGCGTCACTTCATGCTGTTGATAGAGCAAAATCGCGGCATCAAGACGAGATTCCTTTTTCGAGGTGACCAGTTTTTCAAGAGCATCGGTCATCAACGCCTGTGAGTCGGCATAAAGCCCCGCGTCAATCAGGGCGTTCACCTCTTTTTCGAGGTCGCGTGAGTGAATTTCAATCTGGAGCATGGGTATCTTTCCTTTTCTTCGCGATGTCAAGTTTGATGCTTCGACATCGCTGTGGAGGAGGCCACAGAGTACACTTACTTTTTTAAACCTGAAATAGTCTAAGATGATTTTCCGGTTCTGTTTTATTAATGTTTAGGTACAGCCTATTTACTACAAATATTATACTATAAAACGCGAAGTTTGCCATCACAAATCCAACTCGTCTATAAAATTTTCTCCTCAGGGACGGTATCTTACCCATTGCCCGGCGTGACTGGCGTGGGAGCGCGCCCTCGGCTTTCGGGCAATGTTTGAGTCATCTCATTTAGATAACCAGTCAATTCTTTCACAACATCTGGATATTTGGCTGAAAGATCGCGCTCTTCATTGGGATCTTCACGAATGCGAAACAGCAGAGTCCCTTCGGGAAGTTTGACCAGTTTCCACGCGCCGTGCCACACAGCTGTTCGTTTAGACTTAAAGGTGAAAGCATCTACCAAGGAACCAGATACTTCTGCCATAATACCTCTTGATTCAATGGATTTCTTTGAGTATCTGTCTCAGATCAAACTGCGACAGGGCGCGCGGATTGTTTTTTAGACGTTCTGTATTGACATTCTGCACAAGTGTTTCCAGATCTGCGTCGGTATCCACGCCAACCTGTCGCAGACGGGTGGGGCAACCAATGTTACTGAGAAGATCATCAATGTGTTTTCGAGCTTCTTCAGAACTCGTAACCCCTATCAGCCTGTTGATCTCTCTGATATCTTTCTGAACTTGATCAACACCTTTGGGATGCCAACAATCACCACTGGTTACGCCATTGTTGTATATTAAAACTGCACCCAATGTCAGAGCCACAGCCAAACCGTGAGGCACATCAAATTGAGATGTGAGCGTATAGGAAATCGCGTGAGGTGCGGTGGTCTTGCTGATATTGATCGCTTTACCAGATAGATGGGCAGCGCGGCACATATTGGCACGAACATCGGGTGTGGGACGGTGAACAGCGGCCTCGAGATTATCGAGCACCAGTGTCAGACCTTCGCTTGCAAAAATGCGCGATTGCGTGGTTGCATTCACACTCCACAAAGATTCAACAGCCTGTGACAGTGCGTCCAGGCCAGTATGTGCGGTAATAGCAGGCGGCAAATTCGCAGTCAGATTGGGATCGATAATTGCGTAATCGGGCAACACATTGGCGTGTGCAAAGGAATATTTTTGTTCCCCGACATAAACCACAGCAAAATGCGTCGCTTCACTCCCCGTACCCGCTGTGGTGGGTATGGCGATTAACGGTGCGACTTTATCTCGAATCGGTATATTTCCTGTAAGAAGATCGCGGTATTGCCCGCGATGTGTACCGCAAATGCCAATGAGCTTAGCCATATCAATTGCAGACCCGCCGCCTATGGCAATCATCATATCACATGGATGTGCGTGCCAGAACTTGACACCACGCATCACATCAGTGTATTTGGGATTGGGTGCAAAATCATCAAAGATGGCCTGGACCCACCCCTGTAATGCGGATTCTATATACATTTTTGCACCGGATTTATCGTAGGCTGTGCGATCAGCCACAATAAAAATAGACCGCACGGATCTGTCCTCTAACAAAGACTGGACAGTCTCAATGGCCCCGGGTGCTATGCAGGTAATCTGTTCCACAAGATGATTCGCTTTTTTGCCAATAAATCAGAAAGGACAAAAAATGGATTTTAATTTTCGACGTACATACCGCGGTGCGCTAAAAGCCATTTTGTTAGATTGGGCGGGAACCACGATGGATTACGGATGTTACGCGCCTGCTGTGGTCTTTCGCCAGGTGTACGAACGCATGCGGGTACCCATCAGCATGGCCGAGGCGCGTGCGCCAATGGGGGCGCACAAGAAAGTCCATATCCGAAAGATATCTCAAATCGAATCTGTACACCAGCGCTGGGAAAAGACCTACAATCGACCGCCGCAGGAATCGGATATCGATGCGATGTTTGAAGCATTTGTGCCCTTGCAGCTAAGTTGTCTGGCTGAATACGCCGACTTGATTCCCGGTACACTGGAAGCCGTTGCCGAGTTTCGCAAGCGCGGATTAAAAATAGGATCAACCACTGGATATACAGGCGAAATGATGGCACTGCTACAGAAAGAAGCCAAAAAACGCGGTTACGAACCCGATGCAACTGTATGTGCAACCGACGTTCCCGAAGGCCGCCCAGCCCCCTGGATGTGTGTGCAAAATGCCATGCAACTGAGTGTGTACCCCTTTGCGGCCTGTGTCAAAGTCGATGACACGATCCCCGGCATCGAAGAGGGTCTCAATGCCAGCATGTGGACTATTGGACTTGCAAAAACAGGAAATGAAATCGGTCTAAACGAAGAAGAAATCAACCAACTTGATCCCGAAGTACTGCGAACACAACTCGAGACCGTATATCAGCGCATGCATCAGTCCGGCGCACACTATGTCGTCAATGGTATCTGGGATGTGCCGGCTGTATTAGACGACATCCAGAGCAGACTCACACGCGGCGAGTGTCCCTGATACGTAATACTCAAAAAAGGTCGTGAGTCATATTCACGACCTTCAATCTCCGTCTGAGTGCATGGTGAGGATATCTTCTCCCCTGGTATTCACGTCGAACCCGTACCGCTCATTCTCAACACCAATCTCGAATCCATTCTCGTTCTGTACCACACGCGCATTTGCCTGGTGCTCCACAAAAGCAAAAATTAGAATATCTCCAAGCGTCGATAACAGCACCCGCGTGTTCGCATCCTGCGCCCCCGGGACAAAACTCGTCAAACTTCCCGCCGCCAGCCCAGAAGGCGCAAAAGGCACCTCCTCCTTCTCGAAACAGGCATCTTCTCCGTACAGGAGCAACGCATTGATCAATTGCTCGCCCGCACCGAAGCGCGCCTGTTTTGCCCGAACCCATCTCAAATCTACCGGATTCAACTTCCAGCCCAGCGCCCCGCTGCCGGTCTCCGGTCCCAGGTCCGTCCCAAAATTCAACAACAACTGCCTGCGTCCCGGGCATTTCAGCTCTACCCTATTGAGGTCGCATTTTATCCCGGTCCCCGGCATCTGCACTGCGCCCCCAAACGCCAGCACCGTATTCGCCTTGATGTAAAACGTCCTCGGTTCCGCACGCGACTGTAGATTCTGCGAATCCAGCCCCAATTCACCGAAAATCGCACGGTCATCGCACCTGTTCCTGCGCCCATCTACTTCGATCTCTATAAACGGATTGTCTCCCGGCCGGTTGAACCCGCCCCATCGAATAACCGCGTCATGCCACCTGTCGGGTTCAATTTTCACCGATGAGACGACCTCCACCGACGTATTCCGCTGGCTCTGCACAACAAATGTCAGTGCGCTCCCGTCCATTATTGCCAGCGAATAATTATTCACCCGGCTTCCCATGGCTCTCCCCACGCCGATTCCCGTATTAAACAAAACCTTTGGTCCTTCTTTCTCATCCTCGCCGTTCAACCGGAAACGCATCCGCAATTCACCCGCCCTGGGATTAAAATAAGGTGCTCTCTCGTACTGCAAATAATCGCTGCCGTTCAATCGCACGAATCCCTCTCCCCCTTCCGCATTACGCTTACACCGCGCCTCCGGCGTCTCAGCGCCGTCACGAGGATCGGAGAAGTCCCTTTCAACAGCCAGTATTCATGATCTGTACGAATAGACCGCACGCGCAACCGTTCAAAAGAAGCTGAGGTATCCAGCCGTTTCAGAAACGCCACGATCTCGTTTTGCCCGCCTGTGAAAGGAAGACTGCCGCAGGCTACCGGTTGAGTCTCCTCCGAGGAAATCGTCTTCAAAATCGGATATCCAGCCCATTGCATGTGTAAGTTCATAAACCCATGCGCGCTTCCACCTTTGTATCCCGACACGCAACAGACCACAGCGCCCCTGTCCCACCCGCTGCGCAGCAATCCGGTCTCTCCGTAGTGCATCCGGGTAAATTTCTTTGAAAGCTGCAATACAACCTTGCGATTGGACGCCCGAAACTCAGGATCATAATAACAATAAGCGTAAGGAGCGTATGCGATCATACACTCCGCCGTCGTACCTTTCACGCCCATCCCGAACCGGTAGAGCCTGCCCAGCCTCGGATCGCCGAGTGCGACGTCCCGCATCTCGGCGTCTCCAGCTTCCTGTGCCAACCGAAGCAGGGGCACCGAACACGCGTCCAATTGACTGCCCGAAATAACATTTGAATTTTCTGGATAATACAGCCTGTCTTCGATCACCTCAGGCGGTGCCAGATGATACCGAAACCACTTTAAAGGCCGCTCCAGTCGCTCTGGAAAAGTCTTATACAGATCTTCCCCCGTCACGTTGCGCAGCGCATCGGCGAAGTGAAGCAACCACAAATTCTCCCACGGCCAAAACGAAGGTCCGTCGCCCGGCGCGCCGTCTCGTCCACAGCCATAGGGCATCACTCCGCTGCGAAACCGATCGATCACGGCTGATACCCAGGCTTCCGCATCGGGATGTTTTCCCAACAAATACAAAGCCGCCACACCAAAATGTCCGTTGTCAACCACGGCGTGGTGCCGTCCATCCGATGAGTATCTGTCTCGCTCCACATCCGGCCACCAGCGGTTCATCATCTCAACCAGACACGCGGTCGCCTGTTTTTTTTCTTCATCGGGCAACGCATTGTCGAGCAGATCCAGCGCCAGCGCAAACGCCTGCATATACCGGTTCGCCGTATAAAAATGCTCCTCTATCCGGTCACTATGCTCCCATTTCCCCGCCGCGCGCAACCAATCTCTCGCCCGTTTCAACCAGCGCGGATCCCCCGTCAGCCGCCAGGCGAATGCATAATGCTCTATCAGCGCAGTTGCGTGCATTCCCGTGTAGAACGTCAGGTATAGCTGGTGGTACGGATGAGGGCTGTGCGGGCGTTCGGGAATTCGTTTCCACGGCTGCTGAAAATAAAAAATCTCGCAATCTGCGAGAATATTCTTAAGGATTCGTTTTCGCGCCGCATCCTCCGGCAGGTCGAACCTGTAATCCGGATCATCGACGGGATGATACAGCCGGGGGTGATCCTCACGCAGAATCTGAATCATAATTATTTCAAAGCCTCATCAATCAAAAACAGATCGGTCAGCAGTGCGCGCAAATGGATAGAGGCATTTAAGTTGTCGATCAACTGGGAACTGAGGGCGGACTTGCCCAGCACGAGATGAATGCCTGCCTGTGCTCTTTTCGCATCGGCATTCATCTCGTCCAAAAAATCTCGATAATCCGCAAGTCCCTTTTCTCTGGCGATAAGTGCTGCGGATTCTCCCAGATTATCGAGCGCGTTATTCATCTCTTTTAGCGCGTGTCGAATCTGAGAATCTGGCGCGTCATCTCCTTCTATACCCTGTGCGGCATAAGCCAGCATCAATTCATAGCCCGACTCTATCGCTTCAATATGTTGCGCCCACTCTGAGAAAACATCTGCCATGCGTTATGCGCCTTTTCTTTTTGTATCCCACTTCTCTGGATCGTGATGTGCGCGATATTCCTCGTCTGTAATCCATCCTTTAATCATCGAGCGCGTATAAAAAAGTTTCTCCGGCCGTATTGCAAAATAAACATGCATCATAATCAGTGGAATAAAACACAGACCTGAAAAATCGTGCAAAACATAAATAATCCCCCAGCTCTCGCCTGAAAAAACATAAGGATCGCGCGTCCAGAAAGGCGAATCAATTTTAAGCAACATCAAAATACCCGTCACTATTGCAACCAGACTCATAATCGCCACGATATGGTGATAAACCTTTTGCATCAGCCAGTATTTGCCAGGCGACACTCTCAAAGCCTTGATCGAACCCGACAGCGAGGAAAGAACATCTGCAAATTCTCCCCGTGCAATCCACATAGACCGCCAGTCTTGTCGGGTCAGGGCATAAATAATGTGAAATAAAACAGACGCAGTGAAAATCACCCCAGAAACCCAGTGCAGCGTTACCCACGCAAACTTGATCCCCAGAATCGGCAAAAAACCAGTCAACAATAGGGCAATCATACACGCCGCCATCAACCAGTGATTGATTCGGGTAGCGAGAGTATGTCTCAGCCGAGTATTCATGGATCGTTTTTTTTCACAAAAAAGTGCATATAACCCGCATGCAAAACAATAAACACAATGCCTGCGACTGCAAAATACCCGATCAGATCCCACGAAAGACCTTCTAAAACCCGCTGTCCCCAGGCATCGCTGGTATATCGAAAAATATCCATCAACTCTCTCGTATTGCCCGTTTGACCAGACTTTCCATAAGGGGAATTTTAAACCCATTGTAATTCAGCGGCGTGGCGCCCCGGGTTGCCGCACTCGCAGCGAGGTCGGCAGACGCGCCATTTGGGGGACTGTCCTTGACCACCTCTTCCACAACTGTTAAGCGCAGCGGCACACAGGCAACACCGCCGCAGGCCATGCGGATATCGGAAATCGCATTGTTATCTACCTTCATTGCAGAGGCAATATTGACCAGCGCGAAATCCCAGGTGTTCCTTTCGGCTACCTTTTCAAAATAAAAACGCGCACCTGCCCAGGTATTGGGAATCACAATTGACTTGAGCAAATCACCCGGTTGCAAAATTGTCATACGCATAATATCCACATCTGGACCAATGAAAAAATCCTCTGCCTGCACCTCTTTTTCCCCATCGCCATTTACAACCACCATACGCGCATCGAGGGCAACAAGTGCGGGTGCGGTATCTGAAGGCGACACGGCAATACACCGATCCGCCCCAAAAAGACAATGTTCGCGGTCAATTCCCTCTGGCGTATCGGCATAACACGTATTCCCGCCCGCGCGATAACAATCCAGACCATACCGATAATACCAGCACCGCGTATCCTGACAGACATTGCCCCCAATCGTTCCCGCATTGCGAATTTGCGGGCTTGCAACATGCCGCGCAGCATCGGCCAACACGCCGTATTTCTCTTTAATCAGCGCACTTGTCTCAATCTCCGTCAGCGTGGTCAGCGCGCCAATCTCAATCCCATCGGCTGTTTCGTGAATCCCATGCAAATCATCAATACCATTAATATCGATAACTGCTCTGGGCTTCTTGGCGCGGTCCTTAAACCAGTCAAAACTATCCTGACCACCTGCCAGAACCCAACCGTCATCGCCATAGCGATTCATTAAATTCAGCGCGTGATCTATTGTCGTAGGCTGGTACAATTCAAAATTAGCCATCATATCTCTGAGCATATCATTCCTCCCTTCTCATACCGTATTCACTTGCAGCGCTTTATACGACTGTTCGCGCCCTGCTGCTGCATTGACAATATGATCGGTCGTCACTGGCATGCGATTAAAATAATGCCCGCCCAGTGCATCTGAAATCGCGCACAAAAGCGCGGCAGCGGCACAACCCTGCACAGGCTCGCCTATCCCCTTAGCACCAACTGGATTTTGGGGATCCGCGATATCGACCACCTCGGTTTTCATCTCAGATGGGACATCGAGGTAAGACGGCGGCTTGCACTGATAAAGCCCCATATTTGCGGGAAGTCCGTTTTGCGGATCATACACGTACCGCTCCAGAGCAGCCAGACCAAATCCCATAACCGCTCCGCCTTTGATCTGTGTCTCCAATCCCTGTGGGTGGAGTACCGTACCGCATTCTGCAACCCCCACATAATCCAAAATCTCGTACTTGCCGGTCTCCAAATCCAATTCTATCTCGATAAATCCAACAGCCATTGCCGGCACAACGCCTTCGTGCTTCAGATTGTCTTTGGCAACACCGATCAAACCCGTGCCAGCAAGCCCAGCCACCGCGGCTTTTGTCATGTCGTGAATATCTTCAGGGGCTTCATGGCCGTCGTACTTGCCCCCCAGTTCAATTGCGCGTTTTGCCGCATCTGCAAATCCCATGCTTTTGGATTTGTCCGTCTTGTGCACAACGCGCTCATCGGCCAAATCGTAATCGTCGGGAGAGCCGCCCAAATCCATTGCCGCAATCTCCAGCAATTTGTTTTTTGCATCCATAGCTGCAACATAATTCGTACGCGTCATCGTAAACGAAGTATTGCTCCCCCACTGTGCGTGGTTCCACGGTAAATGGCGGCGGCTGTCGCCCCGCTCAATCACGCAATTTTCCCATTTACACGTCAGCACTTCGGCTGCTGCGAGAGAGGTTGCAGTGTGCGAAAACGTGCCGAGATTGCCAACACCAGAATGAATGTGCAACTTGCCCTCTGGCGTCAGGCGCACCAGGCCATCAAACTTACTTGAACCCGCCGAGTGATAAGCCTGCCCAATCCCTACACCAATAACCTTTGAGCCACTCTTCTGACGGCTTTTTTGTTTTTTTCCCGCCCAATCAAAAGCCTTGCCGCCTTTGTCCAGTGCCTCGCGCATATAAACACTCGTAACAGGTCCCTGCCTGCGCCCGTATTTCGAATCGTTATCGGGTGCATTGATGCGCCGAATAGCCAGGGGATCAAGCCCCAACTCCTCAGCGGCCTTGTCGAGCAAAGGTTCGACCACACAGGCGATCTGATTTTGCCCAGGACCGCGCTGTGCCCCTCTAATCGGCGTATTCGTATATACGGGAATCCCCCGAAAGCGCATGGCCTCGGGCGTATAAACCAGCGAAACCGCATCCCCGGCAGCAGTCCAATCACCACCGCCGCGATAAGCGCCATTTTCCTGAATCACGTACATATCCAGCGCACTGATCCGCCCATTGTCTCGAAAACCAATTCTAATTCGCCCCTGAAAGCCGTGACGCGCAGACCCGATAAAATACTCTTCCGCGCGACTGATACGCATCATCACGGGGCGCCCAACTTTTTTGGACATAAGCGGCGGAATAGCCATCACGGGATACGCCGTGCCTTTGGAACCAAAACCTCCTCCGCAGTACTCCGCGATATAAACCAGATCTTCAGAATCCATCTCCAGGAGACGAGCGAGGTCGCGCGTGGGACGACTCTGGCTTTGCGTTGCGCCATACACAAAGCACTTGCCGTTTTGCCATAAAGCCATGCACGATCTCGGTTCCATCGAATGATGCGGATTATTTGCCGTGACAAAGCTCTCATCCACGATCAGTTTCGCATTTTCAAACCCCTGATCAACCTCGCCATAAGACCACTCAGTTGCGGGTTTGCCCGTCGGACACACATCCTTTTCTACAAAATCTCCAGCGGTCCATTTGATTGTCTCGCTCCCCGAACGCCGGTTGCGAATATTGCCTTCTTCGCGGGCATTTGTGCCACCGGGATAAAGACTCTCCAGGGGGTCGAGTGTAAAAGGCAGGGGTTCATAATCAATCGCAATTTTGTCAATCGCATCCTGTGCCGTCTGTTCGTCGAGCGCGGCAACCGCCAGAATCGGGTCTCCCACATAATGGGGATTATTTGTCAAAATGGGATTGTTCGGCGCTCTTTGCTCGGGCACATCATCAGCCGTTAAAATACCTACAACGCCCTCCATCTTCATCGCTTCAGATACATCGATATTGCGAACGCGCGCTCGGGGCATTGTACTTAAAAGCAAGCGGCAAAACACCATGCCCTCAGCGCGAAAATCCTCGGCGTATTTCGCCTTGCCCGTAACTTTGGCCGCCACATCTGGCGGCGTAAAATTCTTGCCAATCAATTGATATGCCATTTAAGAAGCCTCCTTTGCTGCGCGCATCACCGAGTTTAGATAATTATCGTAAGCACCACAGCGACAAAGATTTCCAGACATGGCAACCCTCGCTTCTTCGCGGGTTGGATTCGGATTGATCTCGAGCAATGCCACCGCAGACATCACCTGGCCCGGCGTGCAAAATCCGCACTGAGGTCCCAGTTCTTCAATAAATGCCCGCTGAACCGGATGCAATGCGCCATCTTCACCTTCAAGACCCTCAACAGTCACAACCGAACGGCCTCGCACGCGATGGGTCAAAGTCGAACACGAATACATCGCCACATCATCGACCAGCACTGTACACGCACCGCATTCCCCGCGGTCACATCCCAGCTTGGTCCCCGTAAGCCCCAGCTTATACCGCAACGTCATCGCCAGCGTTTCCTGCGGCAAAACATCAACGCGGCGCACGCGACCATTTACGTTGAGAGAAATGAGCCGCTCAACCGCGCCCGGCGCGCTACCCATATCACCCGCACAGCCCCCAAACACATATCCCATCGCAGAAATAGAAGCACCTGTGGCAATAATCCCTTTGATAAAATCGCGCCTGGACATCCCCGCCCGCCCCATTGCCGCATCATCTGAAAAAACGACCTCTCGGGAAAAATTTGTATTCATAGGATCTCCTCCTGTCTAATTACTCGTTTTGTATTCCTTTTGATTCTCCAATACTCTATCAATACCACGCATCCACGACAGGTCCCTTCCAATAACAAGTTCTGTCATTGCCGCATGGTGTGTATTCTTCATGGGTATAGGTTTAGCCATAAACTGATGCTTTCGCGCAAGATTTTTAACTTCTTCAGCATTGTCATAAGTCATTATAAAGTCGCCTTTCAACTTTCCACAGGCTGCAAAAAGAGCCTCATGGTCCAATTCAAAGTGCGTATAAAGACGACTTCCTGCTTTCTTGCCTCCAGCAGTATAAGGGGGATCAATAAAAAATACTACTTCATCATCATCTTTATATCGCTCCAATACATCAAACGCATCACCATGCTCGAAATGCAATTTATCTCGCATCAGGTTAATAGCTCGCAGACGCTTGGCAAGCGTGGTGGGATACCAGCGAGAGAGAACACCTTTGCCCGATTCGCCATTCTTCAGAAATCCGGCTCCCGCCGCCAAAATTCCACTGTGAAATGTACGGTTTTTTATGATAGTTTGAAATGCTTTTTCCTTGGTTAATTTTCTATGGATATTGATCTCGGCAATAGCATTTTCCCTCGACATTTCAAAGTTTAGTATCCTTGAGGCGAGCCATTCTGCTTCACCATCAATAATCGTTTGCCATTATTCCATCCTCGCATGCTTGCGCCTGTGCAACATCGTAGGATGCCTGTAGGCGTATCCAAGTCTCCGTCGTAGAGCCGAATGCCTTTGCAAGCCTTATAGCCATTTCAACTGACATGCGAGCGTGACCGTTCACCAGACTCGATAGTGCCTGGCGACTAACGCCGAGGACTTTCGCGCCTTCGGTGATATTGAGACCGAGCGGCTCCAGACAGGATACACGCACCACCTTGCCAGGATGGGGTGGATTCTTCATAGGCATGGCAATTCTCCTCTCATTTCACATTTAGTGATAATCAATCAATTCAACGTCGTAAACATCCTCACCTTCAAAGCGAAAAATGATGCGCCAATTGGTCTTCACAGTCACTGACCAATAACCCTTTCGATTGCCTTTAAGTGCATGGAGCCGGTAATGAGGAAGACGCATAGCCGCAGGAGAACTGGCAACATCAAGTTGGGCGAGGATGACTTCCACTCTGTCACATAAATCGGGACGGATGAGGCGGCGGTCACCTCGATCATATAAACGCTTAAGCCCACGATGTCTGAAGCTTTGTATCATCTTTTACATACTCCCATAGCTTCAGACTGAGGCTGATGAGATGTTAATCGCCTTTAGCTGAGTTCTCTTTCCATTCTTTTCCGATCAATAAGAGACTCATCATAAGCTCGTATCGCCATATTGAACATATAGACAGGAAAAAACACTCTGTCAAGCGAATTATGGGTTGAAATATCCTGCCGTCACTCTATTTCTTCCTTCATTAAAACGCTTTGCTCAGGAGGATTCATGTTTGACCTGCACACCTACGACGTGCCCACTATTTTACACTCGCTTTTTCCTCCGCCTCGATCAGCGCGGCGATATCTATACGCCCCGCATTGTGCGGAGGTTGCATAATAGCCTGCTGGAGCGGTGTCAGCTCATCCATAAATGGCGCGTATTGCGCGGGGTCATTGCCGCTGGGCGGATTGACATATCCCCCCGCGGCATAGCGATACAAGAGGGTCCTTCGCTCGTGATCCGCAGTCCAGGGCATCGCGCCATGTGTCAGTGCCTCGGTAAAAATCACCGCTGATCCCGCCTTCATGGGAATATGCTTAAAACACCCCAAATCCCGCTCCATTCGGCGTACATCCGTCGGACATTCAAAATTTGCCTTGTGACTGCCGGGAATGCACACAAACCCACCGTCGCCGGGATTGACGTCGGCAAGCTGATAACACACGGCAATCAGATTATTCCACATCTTCCCATCCTTGCAGAAATACATATGTCCGCCCAAAAATCCACCGCCACCGTGAAGCAAATGCCCTTCTGCCCCTCTGGTCATGCTAATTCCATTGGCATTGCCATAGCGGAACCCGTTGCCGATCATATTGAGCATATAGTGCATCGTGGGCAAATGGGATAGCAAATCGCGGAAAGGTTGACACCACGGCTTTGGCCATCTCAAAATGCTCCCGATATCCCCTCGCCCATGTGCGCCTTCCAGTGCAACCGAAACCTCGCCACCATGTCTGCTTACCCCGCCCGACAGCCTATCCTCCCCCTCGCGAATCCGTATTCTGTCCCGATTGTGATCAATCGCCTCATTGAGTGCGGCAACCTGATCGGGCGACAAAATATCCTCGACAACCAAATACCCATTGATATCAAAAAAATACTTCTCATAAACGTCCATCACAATCTCCTTTCCTGGATGTGCTAAAAAGTTATAGCACAAATTTAAGTTGAAAACATCTTGCCTGCGCCCTATTTTGCCAGTCATTAAACGCTTTTCACTGGTCCCAACAGCCCTCTTTCTTTTTACAAATGGCCATACAAACAGACATATCCCGGGAAACCCATCCCGATGTGCAGGATCGAGGGATCACGGTACGCGCGGTAATGCTCGGTATCTTGACCATTGCCCTCATGACGATCTACATCACGCATTTTGCGTGGAACATGATCAAAAACTACATGCCCGTATCGGCCCTGATCCCCTTTGTCGCCTGGGTTGGTATCAACGCTATTCTTAAACTCGTCGCGCCAAAACGCGCCCTGTCGCGCACGGAAATGTTGACCATCTTCTTCATGGTCTGGCTCGTGGGCAATCTGCCCACCACGGGCTGGGCGGGATATCTCCTGGGCAACATCTCTGCCCCGGTACATCTCGCATCGCCGGAAAACCGCGTGGGCGATGTCATAGCCCCTCTGCTGCCCGACTGGCTCTTTATGCAAAAATCGCCCGTGGTCATCGGACAACTCTACGGGGGATTAGAACCCAACACACCTATTCCCTGGCAACCGTGGATCCGTCCGCTCTTCTGGTGGACCGCCGCTTGTTTATCCGTGGTCATGGCCGGTTTTTTTTGCAGCGTCTTGTTCTTCAAGCAGTGGCACGAAAAAGAGCGTCTCACCTTTCCTATGGCGACCTTCCCCACCGAAATGTTGCGTGAAGAACCCGGCTATCGCCTGCCCGTCGTCTTTCACGCGTCCCTATTCTGGGTGGGATTTGGCATTTCGGTATTTGTGATCTGCTGGAATATCGCGGGTTATTTTGTCCACACCCTGCCCCATATTCCCATCTACGACCTTGCCGGACAAATGGCGATAAACATCGGATATCACTATCCGAGATATTTTTTACGCATGCAACCCCTGATCATGGGTCTGGCCTATTTGTGTCCGCTCGACCTACTCTTCAGTTTCTGGTTTTACAATGTCCTCAACATTCTCAAAGAGGGTCTGATGAACCAGACTGGCATTACAGTGGGGTTACAGGGACAACAAGCAACACCAGCAGAAATACTCGGCTTCGAATCCCACGGCGCACTCGTTTTTCTCGTGGCCTGGTCATTATGGGTATCGCGCAAACACCTCAAAAACACCCTCGAATGTGCGCTGATGAGCAACCGCGCCGCAGATGATGGAACACCGGTTACCTATAGAACAGCCTGGCTCGGCCTCGCGGCTTCGGTCATATTCCTCGCGGGCTGGTGTCTGGCCGCAGGCATGGAACTCTGGGCAACTGTAGTGCAACTCATCTTGATGTTCATCGCGCTATTCGGCGTTGCCAAATACGCCGCAGCAACCGGATTCACCTTTTTATCTCCCGGCGGTACCGGCGGTCTGGGTGCCGATAAGGGAGGCAATGTGTGGATGCAGATGGGCGGCACGGCCAACATGTCGCCCGGCACACTCACGACAATTTGGATGATCAACCGCAATGGCTTTGCCGGCATGCCCATTCGTCTTACGGGCACTATGTCTGTCCCCCACTACTTTCGCATGCTGGGCAACCACTTCAAGCGACATCCCTGGGTCTGGGCAATCATCCCCATCGCCTATATCACAGGCTGTATCACAACCGCCACCGATTCGCTGTATCGCAGCTACATGGACGGCGGAATGAATGGACCACTCTATTTGGGCGATTGGAACCATCTCGTGCGCCTGGTGCCTTATGTAGAAGGCTCGACAATACTCTACTTCGACATCGAAAAATTGGGCGTGTGGCTCTGGGGATTTGCGATAGCCGGTTTTTTGACCTACATACGCACGCGTTTTTCATGGTGGCCCTTTAATCCCGTAGCCATCGCCTTTCCCACCCGCCGCTATGGTTTTAGCCTACTTGTTGTGTGGGCGACCAAAGCACTCATCATGCGCTTTGGCGGCGTCGCGCTCTACCGCAAATCTCTACCCTTCTGGTATGGCCTCATGATAGGTTACTTGCTTGGCGTTGGCATCTCTACAGGCGTCGATGCCATCTGGTTTCCCGACGCAGGCCATATTGTGCATGGATGGTGAGTAGCACTTATCTATTCGTCCATCATCGCCTCTATCCTCGCCCGATAACTCTCATTCTCTTCAGGCCATTCGACAATCTCGGCATCCGGCGCATTGTTTTCGGGCAACCACTGTGCCAGAAGTTCTTTGACCTCGCGCTGTTCTGGACTATGCGCCAGATTGTCCCATTCCATCTCGTCATGTCTGTGATCGTAAAGCTCTTCCGATCCATCTGCATAACGGATATATCGCCATCGATCAGACCGTATGGCATGATTGCCTCGTCCGTGTGTAGTGATCGCGGGAAAGGGCCAGTTGCGATTGGGATTTTCCATCAAAGGCACCAGACTTCGGCCTTCCAATCCACTGCGATCAGACAAGCCGCACAACGCAATCAGCGTGGGGTAAATATCGATCAATCCCACAGGCTTTGAACAAGTGCCGGGTGAATAACCCGGAGCTGAAATAAGCAAAGGCACGCGCGTCGCTTCTTCCCATAATGTGCTCTTTTTCCAATGGCGTTTTTCTCCCAAATGCCACCCGTGATCTGCCCATAAAACAATAGCAGTATCCTCTGCATAAGCACTTGCATCCAGTGCATCTATCAATCGACCAATTTGCGTATCCACAAAACTGATACAGGCCAGATAACACCGAATCGCTTCTTTCCATTGCCCTGCTTCTACGATACGCGCATGCGGTTTCTGATTCGCCCATCGCTGCGCGACCTCGGGAACATCGTCCAGATCATTCGCCAATGTCTCGGGCAGATGGAGATCATTCAAATCATAAGCTTCGACATATTTTCTCGGCACATGCCACATCAGATGCGGCAGCTTAAATCCACACGTCAAAAAGAAGGGCTTGTCATGCCTGGTCCCCAATTGCTCAACACAATAACTCACAGCCTTGTAATCCTGCATATCTTCATCGGCAACATCCATAGGTCCCCAGTCCAGATTGCCCATACCCGCCATGCCATTTACGGGATGATGATCGGGTCCCGCGCCGGAATGCGACTGATTAAATAAACTCGGCACATAAGAATCCCACGACATTGGATCGGGAAATTTGCCGTGATATACCTTGCCACTACCCGTTGTGAAATACCCATTTTGCCGAAAGTGCTGCGGTAATGTCACGCAATTTCTTCCCGCTTCCGAAAATCTGAGTGGCTGCCGATTGTTATAAACACCCGTAGTGGATGGTCGCAACCCACTCATCAAATTCGCCCGTGACGGATTGCAAATCGGTGCCTGACAATACGCGCGTTCAAATACTGTACACCGCTCGGCCAGCCGGTTAAAATGAGGGGTCACAGCATTCGGTGCGCGATCCAAAAATCCCACATAGTGATTTAAATCATCAAACGAAATGAACAATACATTTGGTCGATCTTTTTCTGCCATATCCTCACCTCTCATTAGTTTAACATACCACCCGATTTTTAGTTTTCAATTTTACATTTTCAATCTTAAATTTTCGAGCCTTGTTGGACAAATAACAGGAGGTCCTCCGATGAACGCGATTGCTGTGATAGGAACGGGCTATATCGGTGGCGAGCACATCAAAGCTATCTCTGCGCATCCCAATGCACATTTGCGAACAATATGTACAACCCCGCGCAGCGAACAGATCGCAAGAGATCTGCAAGTGACATATCGCGCAGATAAAATATCGACAGAGTACGACAGCGTCCTATCCGACTCCGAAATCGACATCATTTATCTCTGCACGCCCAACTCACAACACGTAGATCAAGCCGTCGCCGCGCTCGCCGCGGGCAAGCACGTCTTTGTGGAAAAACCCCTCGCGGTTACAGTTGAAGACTGTCAAAAAATCGTCGATGCAGCCAAACGATCCGGGCGACAAGTCATGGTTGGTCACGGCGCGCGATTTAGCAACATATTTGAAACCATTTACCACCTCATTCACAACGGCACGCTGGGAGAAGCCTGTTTTGTGGAAGGCGACTACATTCACGACCTCAAACCTTTCCTGCCACTGCCCGGTCACGACTGGTGGATGGACACGCAAAAAGAAGGCCAACTGCCCATTATCGGCGGGGCCTGCCATCCCCTGGACCTCATGCGGTGGCTCGCCGGAGAAATCGTTGAAGTCAGCGCGTATGGCACAAACAAAAATATTCCCGATGCGCCCTGGTTCGATACAGTCATTGCGAACCTAAAATTTGAATCCGGCGCCCTGGGCAAATGCCTGGTCTCCTGCGGAGCGGAAATTCCCTATAATCTCAACTTCAGCTATCACGGCACCAGAGGCTCCATTCACAACAACAAACTCTTCATCGGCGGTATGCCCCACGTCGAAGAATGGTCTGAACTCCCAATTGAAATTCGCGCCGAAGACCATACGTGCCCCGAGGAACTCGACCACTTTTTGACCTGCATTGAACGCGGCGAAAAACCGCTGATCGACGCTATAGATGGTGCGCGATCCGTCGCCGTATGCTGTGCCATAATCGAATCCATTGAAAACAATCGTCCGGCAACTGTCTATCTGGATTTTTAGACTATGAATAATCGCACAAGCAGCATACGCATGCACCGCTCTCTCAGCGATTCGCTTCCCGAATACAAAGCCCCTGAAGACTTCACAATTCGCACGCTTCAGCCCGGCGAAGAAGAAGAATGGATTCGCATGAAAAATGAGGCTTTTGGCGAAGAAGGCGGCAAACCCTGGACCATCGACAATTTTCACGCCACATTCACCCGTGAACCGTACTGTGATTACAAGCGCATTTTTGTCGCGCTTAAAGGTGATTATATGGTCGCAACCGCCAGCGCGTGGGAAGCCCGTTACGGAGGGAAAGCAGTTGGCCTCATCCACTGGGTTGGCACCGATCCCAAATACCGTGGGCATGGCCTCGGTTATGCCATCTCACTCCGCGCCCTCAAAGAACTCGTTGCCCGTGGATATGCCGACGCCTATCTCAACACGGCCCTCTGGCGTGAACCCGCCGTGCGCCTCTACAAACGCCTGGGCTTTCGCATCACTCCAAAAACCGAAGACACCTGATCAACCCATCCAGTAAACGGAGAACGCAATGAAACCCCCTATTCGCATTTTGCTCGTCGGTTGCGGGCGCATGGCTTTGGGCCATGCCAATAGTTTGAAATCTCTGTCCGAACTCGGCATCATTGTCGCCGGTGTCGATCCATCCGAAGACGCCCGCAATAATCTAAAAACCCAATATGGCGTGTCAACTACCTTTGACAGCCTCGACGACGCGCTTGCAAACGTGGAAGCAGATGCCGCCATCATTGCCGTACCTAACTTCCTGCACAGGGAGTACACCATTGCCTGTCTCGAAAAAGGGTTGCACACTCTCATCGAAAAACCCATGGCCCTTACCCTCGCAGATGTCGATGACATGATCGAGACAGCAGAAGCCGAAGGCAAATTGCTCATGTCTGGACAGAGCCAGCGTTTTTCAACAGCGATTCGCCAGGTCAAAAGGCTACTCGAAGAAAAAGCTGTGGGAAAAATTCGTCACGTCATCCACCGCAGACTTGGATCGGGGCGCGGCGGCGACGAAAATAGCTGGTTTGCGCGTCAGAAATTGTCGGGTGGCATTCTCCCCGGCATTGGCGTTCACTCGCTCGATGTGCTCTTGTGGTGGATGGACGAAAAAGCCGTATCCGTCTCGGCTATCGTGCAAAATATCGATCCACACCCCGATATCGATATTGAAGACGAAGTCTCCCTCATCGCGATAACAGAAAGCAATGCCATCCTCAACTGCGCCCTCTCCTTTCACCATCAGGCGGGCACGGAATGGACCGTAATGGGCGACGAAGGCGTCATTCACCTCAACGGCACCAGCGGACCTTTATTGCTCAACGACAAAGAACAGCACATACCCGAAACCGTCCATCTCGCTGGCGAACCCACCATACACCTCGAATTTCTCACTGCTATCCACAATAATCGCCCACTCGCACAAGCATCAGCTCGTGATGTACGCAAAACAATGGCACTCATCTTTGCGGCAATGGAATCGGGAAAAACTGGAAAAACTACAAAAGTAAGAAGTGAGAAGTAAGAAGTGAGAAAACCCTGCCCAATCGCCCAAAGGCTGGTTGCCTTATCTCACCCTTCACCCTTCATCCTTCACACTTCTCAGCCCGCCATCTCGCTGTGCCATATTCCCGTTGATTTAACGGCCCGGGTGCAGACTGCCCCGAACTGCCCATTTCCACTTCGCCGCGCATTTCGTCACCCGACACCTTTCCCACAAACCGATAAGACAGATGGGTCCCCTCAAAACGATGCTGGCTCGTAAATGCGATTTCATCTCCATTTACTGAGCCGTTTAACGAATTTTTTAGCCAGCGCGTCTGGTGAGTACCCATTAAAACGCTGGCACTTTGTTCAATATCTACGCGATGACGCGCTGTTTTTCTCACCAGCGCGATTTCAATTTCCCAGGTACCCGACACGTCAACTGGTTCTCGCACGTTTTCTTTTTTGGGCAAAGGCGCGTGGGATAAGGCACCGCGAATATGCCTGCCAACAATATCTGCTTCCCCAGGTTGTAGCGAAAACGGCAAAATAAAGATAGACGCATTCGTTGCCCCGCGATCATCCAGCATAATGCGCGGATCACCGCACAAAAGTTGTTCGCGCAATTCAAGACCGGTCAGACCAATGCGATCTCCATCCCAACGGATTTCCAACCTTGGAACGTCCGATTGATCAGACGCGAGAATTTCAGTTTCTACACCCGATACACGCGTCACATGCTGGGCAATCGTCTCGATAGCGGCAACCCAGCCCTCGTATTCGCGCCCGGGATCGCGTTCTGCCAGCAGATATTCCACAGCCGCCAAAATGCCCATAACCTCCTCTTTGCCGATCTTCATCGCACGTCCAAGCGTGTGATGCGGAGCAGCGTGTACCCAGGCGGCCTCGACGAGGTCGCGATCGCCTAATAACAATCCCGTAGGCTGAGGCCCGCGCAGGTATTTGCCCCCGCTATAAGCGACCAAATTCGCCCCGCGACTGGTATATGGTTCAGGAGATTGAAGATGCTCCGACGCTGCATCGACCAATATGGGAACCCCTCTCGGACGCGCCATCTCAACAATCGCTTCGAGCGTCATATCCGCTTCCCAGGTCCCCAACAAGGCAACCATAGCTACCTGTTCCCGGGCGAGCGCCGCATCCATTTCCCTGAGATTATTCACCTCTACAACTGTCACACCCACCGTACGAATGGCGTGATCATAGGTAAATCGACTTTCTCTTGGCATGACGACCTCGCGCTTCATCCCGCTCGTATCGGGCAACCGAAACATCAACTCGGGATCGCCACCCGTCACGCAGGCTGCTGTTGCGTGACACAAGCATGCCGCCGCGCCAGAGGCAACCATCCCCCACTCTGCTCCTGTGAGCGTAGCCAAACGCTTACCCGTCCCCGTCATGAGTTCATCCATATTTACAAAAAAGCGCGAAGCAGCCATCATCGCTTCGCGCACTTGCGGCAACATCAGCGTCCCCCCGTGAATCGTTCGCGTACCACAGCAATTGATAAATGAACGCACGCCAATCAGTGAATAGGGATCTTGCATCGCCAATCTCCTATAAATATACGAAAGTCCCCCACCTACTTTTGAATTGCGGCACAAGACTATCGTATTAACTTAGACAATTCGCAAATTCTTCCACACTTACAAGAGGCAAACATGGCATTCATCAAAAACTGGCGAGACCAACAACCCGAAGTAGCGCACCTGAGTGCGATTCGCTGGCCGGGATTAAGGCAGAGAAATGCGACACCCAAACACGAAGAAGACGACTCGCCTCAGTTACACAACATGCAGGGCATTGTCAAACACGGACTTCAAGGGCGCAAAACCTCCGACCACCACAAACACCCCAAAACCGAACAAGCGTATTATATCCTCAGCGGCAGTGGCGAAGTCCTCATTGGAGACGACCGTTTTACCGTGCGTCCCGGTGATGCCGTATATTTGCCCGCGGATATTTACCATCAGATGTTCAACGACATGAATGACGAATGGCTCGAGCATCTCGTACTCAGCAAAAATATCGACACCGATCCCGGAGGTGAATGTGTGATTCGCAACTGGGAAGACGTTTTACCCGTAAGCGATGGCGCAGGCGCGATTCGCTGGCATCAGCTCGGCCCTGTTGGCGAAGAAAACACGGGATGCTTAAAATCCATCGCCTTCATCGACCGCGAAGCCGTACAACCCGGTCAGCAAAGTAGTGAGCGATGTTATGACGACATTGAACTCGGCTTCTGGATTCTCGAAAACCGGGGCATCCTCGTCACATCCGACGGTGAACAGCACATTACAGAAGGCGATGTGGTCCACATACCCTCCGGTACATCCTATCACATCGAGAATCCCCACAGCGAATGGTTGAGCTATATGATCATCGCGGGATAAAGAAATGATGAGTAAAAAAAAAGCCTCATCCGAGATCGTGCAAGCGATTTTAGACGGGGCTTCTTTTAGTCCGTATAGTTAAAAGTTTTGGTGGATAATTTCGGGATAAAGCCTTAAATTTCGCAAATCGATCTCTCAATATCATACATGGAGATTCCCTATTACATGTCCAAATACCGCGAATACATGGCACAGATCATGAATCATCCCATTCTTAAAAAAAGCCCCATTGCCCAGGTGGTACTTTATCTCGCTACCCTCTTTATTGGCCTCTATATCTGCACAAAAGCGGCAATCTGGCTCGATGGGGCTATCACCGGGCTGCAAGGTGGGCAAGTCCTTCAGGGGGGAACTTTTTGGAAGGCACTTACCGTCACATTCCAACAACCCGACAATCCAAAACAAAAAATTGCAGTCACGGATATCCGCTTCAAGAATGTAGATCGCTTTTTACCCATCGCCGTAATCGTACACACACAGGGAAGTGACGTAACCTATCACACCGGCACGCAACGCGAATGGATCGAAATACCCGACGTGCCCGTCGATAGCCTCGTCATTCGCACGCGCAACGCCAGCCACAGTGCGGTGATCGACGATTTGAGCTTTCAGTACAACAACCGGAGCTATGCGATGGACTTTGACCAGACAGCCGATGGTCCCATTGCGCCCAATACGCAAATGGTCGAACACAAGTTTGAGGACATCCAAATCGCGTTTGCCGCCGACAATGCCGTACCCACGGTTGTTCGCGGCGGTGATTTGGCCGAATCCATCGGACGCTATATCTCCAACATCAGCGGTCCACTTTCTACAGTTTTAATCTTGCTCCTGATCGCTTTGCCCTTCTATATGGTTGTGCGCTATGCCCAGGTTTTGTCTCACGACTTATCACCCGATCGCTTCTTCACCAATTCCGACGCACAAATCGTTCAGAATCAGGGCATTAACCTGCTATGGGGTGGGCAATACAACGCCGATTACGCCCTATCCGAAAACACAGAACTCTATGCTATCCTCACATCTGTCGAATCTGAAATCGCATCTGATCAGGCGCGATTGGTCGAGAGATGCACCGACAAAATCTATCTACTCTTCGATGAAATCGAAGATCGCCTATCCGAAGGATTTGGCATGTTGGGGCTTCTATCGCTCTCCATGGGCCTTTTGGGCACCGTGATTGGCATGATAGACGCCTTCAAAATTTTAGAAGACACCATGAAAGTGGGGGAAGGCCCTGCCCAAACCCAGCTCAAAATGGCACACTACATCAACTTTGCCCTCGTCACAACAGCCATTGGATTTCTCGGACGCATTCTATCCATGATCCTCATACGCAAAACCAAAGCCCGCAGCCTGCTACATCGCGCGCGCATGCTCAACCTGATTCAGCATTTTTATCAGATAGAGGGGAGGCGTGAGACGTGAGACACCGCAACAGGCGACCTCTGGCAGCACTTTTAGACACGGGCGAAGGATTTATTGATGTCTTGTTTTTGCTGCTGACATTTTTTATTATTCAAAACGTGTGGCAAACTCATCTCGCAAATTTGCACAACCGCTTTGTTCACGCACAAAAACTCAACTTTATCAAAGCACCGGACGAAGATGGCTCTGCTCCCCACCCTACAGATGAACGATTTTTGCAGATCATCATCGGCAAATCCTATGTGCAATTTGACAAAGGTGGCATTGCCACCGAAGAGCACATGGTCTTTCAAGACCGCGCAGACAACGATCAGATTGGCATTGAACGCGCTGTATTTCTATCTGTCAAAAAAGCTTTACTCGCACTACAGTCGCAACATGGGTTTGCGCCCAATGACATTTTGGTGCGCCTCTATTTTGAACGCGATGCAACCGTGACTTATACCGTTGGCGTGTACGACGCCCTCAACAATAGCGGATTTAAGACCGTACAATGGGGGCTTGAAAGCCAAAAAAGAAAATTGTAAAATAGAATATGTCTCCCCAACAAAAAAAATTAATCCAAAGTGCTATGGATAACCTGCGACGGGATCATCCCAAACTCTTTGGCGTGTTATCGGCCACACTGCACGCTCGCAACTTGTCTGAGGCGCGCCGAGCATGCAATTATTCCTCGCCCAAAGACTTTGCGAGTGACTATCACAAGGCTCTTGAACGCCTCTCCAAAGAGTTACAGGACCAGGGGTATGTCCCGCCAGCGGAAACCGACAGCCTGGAGAATCGCATGGGAGAAACAAGCGCAGATTCGCCATCGAGCCATTTCAAGTTGCCCTCGCGCGAAATCATCAATCGCTGCTACAAAGGTCATATCTTCCACGAAGCCTGTGTGCTTGTGGCCAAACAGAATTACCTGGGGCTTTCCAAACTATGGGCGCACTTTACCAATCGCCGGTCTGAAATAGAAATCGCCATCGCCCTTACTCCTGTTCAGCCCCTCCAGCCGCAAATTCTACGCTTGCCCTGTACCCCTTTTGAACGCACACAGCAACGCTTTTTGCCCGCACTGGCCGGTGCGTTTGCGATGGGCATCATCTTGCTATTGGCACTCAGTCCCCCCCAACAGGGGCGGGCATTTAAAGCCATTGTCACAAATTTTGAAGAAATGCTTGTAAGCGCACAGGGCATCTTTGACATGAACAAAAATACACCTGAAGAAGCCAGCGCAACAAAATCGGAACCAGAACCCCGGGTACAGGCTGCTCCAGAGCCTGTACCCCGTCCAAAAATCGCGCTGCCAGATAAACCGAAATTGGCACTTGCCTCTCTACCCGATATTCCGCGCAAACTCGACAGGCCGCTCGGCGCATCGCTCGGCGGATTGAAAACACCGCCCCGCGTTTCGGCGCCCAATCTGGACAGAGGTACAAACCCATCGTCGTTTTTTGGTTCTCGACCAGAAGTCCATGTCGCGCGCCCCACTATGACCAGGTTAGCGCCCGCTTCTGCAACATTGCCATCAGCAGGCGCGGGCAAAGATCAGCCCGAGCAAAAAGCGGAACCCGCCGACCTCAAAGGCTACCGACCAGCCGGACGCATTGGTTTTTCCAGCTTTCACACATCGGCTGGCCTCTCGACAGAACTTGTGCGCCTCACCCGCATCCAGCGCGCACTCTCTCGCCTGAAAACGCCGCAAAACAGAACATACAAAAACGCCCAACTCACATTGGCCCCAGACAAAGCCAAAGTACAGTTTGCCGATGGCGTCGCATTTATCCTCACCTTTCGCATGGGGCAACTCGACGACATTCAAATTTTCGCACGCTCGGGCATAGACAGAGCACTTCACATCGAAACTGAAGCGCGCCGGGGCATTCACTTCCTCGACCGCGCCTTGAGCAACCCGTGAGATCGCTTATGAAAAAAATAACTCTTATCCTCGCTTTTTTGATTTTACCATCCCTTACCCTTGCCCAAGAAAAGGACGATGCCCTCGCCTATCAGGCTTTCGAGCAAGGCCGCAGTGCTTACGCGCTCGGGCGATACCTCGAAGCCGTCGCGCATTTCGAGCGCGCGTGCAACCATGCCCTCATCTTTACCAGTGCCTATTATATCTGGCTGGGCACGGCAGGCGAGCGCGCCTACGACACGGGCCAGGACGCGCCCAACCGATTGGACCTGCTCAGAAAAAGTGCCGACGCCTACCGCACCGCACTCGACCGCGAGCAAGACCCCGATGTTCGCTACGAATTGGGACGGCTCACCGTCAAATACGCGATGGCGCGTGCCAACTTCGTGCTCGAACGCGAAAACAACCGCCAACCCCTGCCGCTGGATTTGCCCCCGCCAGAATTGCGAGACAGCACCTGGATACCCACGCGCTTTCAACCCGCAACAATTGACTCCCTGCACCGGATATGGCATCTCGCAGAGGGTGGTCTGCGAGACATTTGGATGGCGATTCTCGGCAGAGAGCAAAAGGAAATTGTCTATGCCGCGCCGCAACGCAGCAGCATGAGCGATACCCTCCAGGCTTATTTAAGCGTCTATATCGAAAACAGTCTGAACCTGATCGAGACCGCCGGGCAGGCGAATTTTGAAGGCATAGAACCCGATTTTTACATCCCCAAAATTGCCGCCGCATCTTCCCGCGGCGTTTTGGGCGACAACCCCGACTGGTTCAATCAAGTGCTCGCTGCCGCGCGCTTTGACGGCGGCTATAACATGCGCTGTGCCATCTACCGTCTCAAGGGATTGCGCCACAGCAAGGAAGAAGAAGCCAACCGCGCAATCCACGCCATGCAACGCGCTCTGGTCTATGCGAGATCCGACACCTCTCGCGCCGCCCTCTATCTCGACATGGCCTTCACCGCTTACCGGGACGACTTGCCCAAAGCCGTTGAATATGCCAAATACGCATACGCGCACAACCAATACGAACCGAGAGTGTGCGATACCTATGGCGGGCTTTCGCTCAGTTTGGCGAGCGTAAAACTCAAAGAAGGCGCGTACAGCGAGGCCATTTCAACCATTTATCCCGTAACCTCCTTTGGCTGGCAAGACCGCGGCGAAGCCCTGATCACCCTGGCGATTGCCTATTTCAACTCCGATCTGCAAAATGTGGGAGACAGAGCATATCAGGCCGCGGAAATGGCCTATCGCATCGCGCCAGAACGCTACTGGGAAGAATTTCATCGGATTGCCAAAAGTCAGGGCAACTATGTGCAAGCGCGTCAACTCGAAGAAAAGCACAGCAGCGCGCTACTCAGCAAAAAACAGGACACCTCCCCATGAACACCCTGAGATTCATTTTATTTTGCATCCTGCTGACCACACCGTTCCATATCCAGGCTCAAGAAACAGAGCCTGCGCCGAGGACGCTTCTCAAGACAAAAATACACATCCGCTCAGAGCCCACAGTTGCTCAGGTCTTCATCAACGGGCAGGAAGCGGGTTATACCCCATTTGTCACAGAAAAGTTGCTGGACATTGGCGATAAAATTCAAGCGTATGCACACGGCTACCAGCCCTACACGCGCACATTTACGACAACCGTTTTGGCAGATACGGTGCATATCGCGCTCATACGCCAGAAAGCGCATCTGGAGATCCGGTCAGATCAACTCGCAGCCTTAGGTGCAGAAATCCATCTTCGATTTGCAGATCAAGATACGACCATCACCGGGTTTATCAACATCGGACGCGGCAATGTGGCATATCAGTCGGACCTCTTTGTGGGCAAATACCGCCTCGAAATCAGCAAACCCGGCTTTAACCTCATCGAACAAGACCTCTTTCTGCCCCCGCGCGGCAAACTCATAGAAATTAGGCTTACCCGCAATCCGCTACCGCTCACGGAGTTGTCCATACCCGGTCTCGTGGATATCGCAGACCAATACCTCGCCGAAAGCGCGCAACTCCTCGCCGCTGCTCTGGCCATTGGCGAAACAGCACCCGCGGTTGAAACCAATGCGTCTATCCGCCTCAGCGATCCGCGCTTGACGCCTTTTATCGAAGACCTGAAATACTATAGTCACCAGACGCGCGAATTAGAACGCACGATGAAGCTTATGGGAAAAAGCGAACGCAGCCTGCTCCGTGTGCTGTCGCAAATTGACGTGTATCGCGGCATTGTACTCGGCAAATACCGCCGATTCTCAGAAGCGCACAGACTCTTCCGAGAATCCCGTGAGCTTTCCCCGTTTCCCATTGAACAGGAACCCAATCCCCTTCCCGGTAAAACATCTCAACGATTGGGTGACCTCATGCGCTTTGCCGAACAATGGCACACTCATCTCGGTCGATTAGATGTCAACGTAAATGCGGCCTGGCTCGCCATTCGCAACATGCACCCCAATACTCTGCGCTTTGAACAGGTGCGCTTCACGCGAGAAGCACCCGTGCCCCCGGTCACATCACCGCGCGAACAGGCCATGTACGACAGCCTCGTTGTCCTTGCCGAACACATCCTGAACGACAACATCGCCAATCGGGAGCAAGAGTTTTCCCTCACCCTTCCCAAAGGCCATTACATGCTCAAAGACACGCAAAACATGGCCATTCCCATTTCATTCCGCATTTCCGATGCCCCCGCTTTTCTCCCCATCTCACCGCGTGTCAGCTTGTGGTTACCCACCGCCAAGACCGCGTCGGATACGGTTCGCTTGCAAACCGTCGTCGGGGACGAACTCGGCCCGATTGTTCAACCCGATCAAATTACTTTTGGGCGAGAATACGCGCTTCTGGTCAAAATGGGCGATTACAAACGCCATCGCGAAAACATCATCCTCTATCCCACGGGCGGCATCAAACCCGTTTGGCCCGGCGTTACTGCTATCGCTGCGACTCCTGGTACAGAATGCATGTATTACAAATCAGGAAATAAAAAATTGGAAACATCTATCCTCGGTAACATCCAGGGCAAACGCAGCGGGATTCTCAAATATCTGCTCATTCCCATTGTCGGTATAGGCGTTGCCCTCGCGCTGTGAGAAGAAGCATCCACAGATAAACGCAGATAGACGCAGATAATGTAGGGGCAGTGCCTTGTGCCTGCCCGTCAGGTGAACACAGATAATACCCTTTTTCAACAAACAGAAAGCACCCGAACGAAACCTGGGTGCTTTTTTTATTTCAAATATTTATCGCAATCGCCCTTGATTTGCATATAGATTTTGAGTAAAATTATCACATAGTCAAGAGTTTTGACCTGTATCGGTGGTCAAACAGCGGCATGAAAATAAAAAAGGAAGATGAATTGTCATGACAGATTCCGAGAAGATAGCACGGCTTGAAAAGAAAGTGGCCGAACAAGACCAGCGGTTAATTAATATTGAAAAAAATGGGGTTGGGGTTGGCGACCAGACCGAACAGAACACAAAAGATATTAACCGTATAGAAGAGCAAACGATCAGTCGTTTTGAGCAATTGATCAACCAGATGGACGCGGGATTCAATGGCCTGGAAAACTCCTTAAAAAACGATATCAACCGTGTAGAAAACACCTTAAAAAGCGATATCAACCGCGTGGAGACCACCTTAAAAAGCGATATCAACCGCGTGGAAGGGCAAACTATAAAATGGTTGTCTTTGCTCATTGCAGTTGCGGTTATTATTATCAGTTTACTGACCTATTTCAAAGGGTAAGCGATTCTTGTGAGGTCTATTCAATGGGTTATCAGAACAACGGTTCCCAATACGAGACCGCGCAAGCGAAGGAGAAACAACGATAGAAACCTACATCATCTCTTTTGGGCCAGAAAGTTTGAAGATTACTTGAAAAAACTTTATGCCAACCCCTTGACAACCGTTTCAATAATTGATACTATTGCCAAACAACATCATCGGCCAAACAGAACACAATATCTTGTGGCAATTTTTTAGCTTCTCGCACAAAAGGGACACACTATGGCAACACAAAATAAAGACGACTTACACGGGGTGCTGATCGTGCGATGGACACAATTGTTTGCCTTCACCGGCGCCATTATCACCATCCTTGTAACATTGTTTGTCCTGCAAACCATGTGGATCCACTGGGCTTTGACTTCACACACTCATTAAAGGATCGTTCCAATGACCAAAGCGGAACGCATACGCGAAGTAGAACAAAAAACGTCTTGGCTTGAAGGTGCAGCAGAACAAAGCGAAAAACGCCTTGAAGTTATGGAAAAACTTTATCTGTCCATTGATCGCAAGCTGTGGGCTATTATCCTGCTCGCGGTCGGCTCCATCGTTGCCAGTCTTATCAAACCATAAAAAAGACCATGAAACACAAACAACTCATCTCTTTTGGGCCCAGAAAAGTTGCGCTGGCAGTATTATCCCATGAAATCCAATGAAACCCAAAAACAATCCAATAAAGTAGATTTGCGCTTGACCTGAATATAGGTTTTGAGTAAAATTGTCAGCACAGTCGAGAGGTCTGACCTATTGGACCGCGGGAGCGAGGTCTCCCCTTGACTGTTTTTTTATTGATGAAGATGGTGAAATTGAACGGGTTATTTGGAACAAATGGGGTGAGGATGGGGAGTATTTTCACAAAATAAAAGATCTTTCGGAGGCATTGCAATTTGATGATTGGGAGATCTGGATAGAAAAAAGAGATGATCCATGAGTCTTCATAACTTATTCAAAGCGATTGAAAGTTTTGAGTTTGGAGCCAGAGTGGGCGTCGCGAGTGGATTTCGGACATTTGGATCGATAGTTTGTAATCAAAGTGAGGTTAAACAACTTCGAGACTGCATCGAAGATGGCTCTGCTTATAGGAAACTCTGGGAAAGGGCTGTCGAAGTCTGCAATCGTCCTATTGATCAAAATTATGAAAATCCCTGGGATATATCCATAGCAGCTTACTTGACCATTATCCAGGATTACAACCCAGACGAAGGTCAAATTTTGGCAAAAATAATAGTTGAAGATACACCCAATCTCTTTTGGGCAAGAAAAGTTGCTTTGGCTGTGTTATCCCAGGAACCTCAAAAACAATCCGACACGGTTGATGTTTCTTGATGAAAATCGAGAACAAAATGACATAGGCGTGGAGTCTTCCCATTGAATTCGTCACTTCATTTCAAATTGAATGAAATCGCCTGTGTCATCCATACGGAAATCGGTTCACCGTCTATTTGTGCTGGTTTAAACCGGAATCGCATAAGAGCATCAATCGCTGCCTGCCGGAAAACTTCTCGACCTCTAAGCACCGTCACATTGCCCACTCGACCGTCCGTCTCAACCAAAAATCTCAAAATCACTTTTCCAGTCAGCCTGGCTTTCCAGGCATCTTTGGGATAGACTGGTGATACGGAATGCACGAGTTCTGGTCGTTGCTCAACTACACCCGATGGCGGTGGTGGCAAACCGTCAATCGTATTCATGCCACCTGTATCCTTGATATACTGTCCGTTTTTGTCGATATATCTCCAAGACCCCTCGTTTTGCACCATAGCCAACCCTTTTGAAAAAGACTGGGCATAGTCAAACTGTGGCTTGATCACCATATCACCTGCACGATCGATATACCCCCACTTGTGACCAATTTTTACACGCGCCAATCCTTCCGAAAAAGACCAGGCTTCATCAAATTGCGGCTCAACAATGATCTCCCCTTCCCTGTTGATATACCCCTTCTTGTCCCCGATTTTCACCACAGCCAATCCCATTGAAAAATCAGAGATATTGTCAAATTGTGGTTTAATAACGACCTCTCCCTCGGGGTTGATATACCCCCACTTGCGCCCAATTAAGACAGCAGCCAATCCCTCTTTAAAAGACCTAGTCCGGTCAAATTGCGGCTTGATAACGATTTTGCCTTTCCGATTGATATATCCTCTCTTATGACCAATTGCTACAGTAGCCAAACCCTCGCAAAAAGATCCGGCCAAGCCAAATTGTGGCTTGATTACCACCTTGCCTGACTTGTCAATATGCCCATACTTATCCTCAATTTTTACAGCAGCCAGCCCTTCCGAAAAAGGCCAGGCATCGTCAAATTGCAGCTTGATAACGATCTCACTTTCAGGATTGATATATCCCCACTTACCCCTAACTTTCACTGCGGCCAATCCCTCTGAAAAACCATAGGTAAAGTCAAATATCGGATCAATAACCATCTTACCTGTCGAGTCGGCAAACCCCCACTTGTCACCGATTCTCACGCGATCCAACGTTTTCGAATCATCAATTGCCTTTACCGAATCGGGGGGTCCTATCACCATTGATAGAATCAGAACGCATAATAGGTTGTACATTGCCGCACCTCTCTTCTTTAAATAGAGACTATCACAACCCAATCAAATACGACACCTTTAGTAGCAGCGCGCGGCCGGTCTGGTGAAGATCGCCAGCGGTTCCAAACCCGTGATCATAGACAAAGAAAATATCGCTGCCCGGGCGGAAGCGGTAATTGAGTAAAAAATTTGCACCCACGGATTCGCTGTCACTATTCCACTGAGCGAAAACTTTAAAAAAGAAATCGGTTGTAAACGAATAAATCAACCGCGTACTCAATGCCTGGATATTGAGATTAGCCTGTGGCAAGCGGATCCAATTGCCATCGTAAATCAGTTCAATACCCAATCTGCCATTGGGCCGATAGGCATTCTCTGCGGTTACCCGATACAGGTGTCCCGTATAATAGGTCCCCACCAGAAAATCAAAATCCAACTGCAATTTGCGATAGCTCGCCGTATCCGGTCCCAGCCTGAACGATGTAAAAGTGTATTCGTCCGGTGGAATGGCGACATCGGGCCGCTTGCTGGACGGTCTAAAAGGCCGCGTGACGACATCGCGGGTCCTCTCCACACGCACCAAAAAACGGTCAGCCGTCTGAAGCGCGAGCACACCGTCAAGTCTGAACCGCTGGAACGGCACTTCGCCTTCGTCGTCTTCAATCACCTGGATATCGGGCGTGAACCTCAAATTGCGGATATTGGCGACCTGGGGACGCGGCAAATAGGATAGATTGACATTGTAGCGACGAAATCCCCGAATGCCGCGCCGACGATTGACAAACCCCGCCTCCGGCTCAAAATTGTCCTCCACATCCAGAACAGTCGCAGAACCCGAGTATTTGGTTCCGCTATACGAAAAGCGAAGATACCGCGCATCATCCACTTCTTCTGAGTCCTTATCCCAGGTACGCGCGTAAAACGCCTGCACATTGACCGCGGTTGAAGGCGAAAAACTGAAATCCAGTCCCCCTGCGCGATTGTAGTCGCCCCACCCGCCATCGGATACTTCGCTTTGTTTATTTACCCAGATAAATCCCACATTGGACCGCGCGAGCACATCGCGTTTCATCCGCAACACGGAAAAATTTCTGCGCGGCAGCATCTGCGTATCCAGCATCTCAGAATCCGTCAAAACATTTAACGCACCAATACTCGTGCGCCCGGCTTTACCAGCCAATTTGCCTCCTGCGAGAATCGGCACGGGCCGCCCCCCATCCAGACCGATTCTCCTGCTGTAAAACAGCAGCGTTGGCGGACGCACATCCCCACCGCGAGTTGACGCGGCCTCGCCAAAATCAAATAACTGTGCCCCCTCCAGGAAAAACTCGCGCTTTTCGGGAAAAAACTGGGAAAACTGCGTCAAATTCACCTGCTCTTGATCGGCTTCGACCTGGGCAAAATCCGTATTATAAGACACATCCAGCGCGAGATTGGGCGTCAGGCCATAGCGCATATCTGCACCCGCTTCAAACGTGCGATTCTCATCCTCATCGCCTGTAAAATTGCGCGAAGTCCCTGGCAACACATACGGCTTGACCTGAAAAAGTCGCTTTCTCTCAACAGCCTTTAATCCACGCAACACACCCATATCGGTCATCTGATACCGCCGCCGGGGTGAGGGCGTGTGCCGCCCGACAATAAACGCGGTCTCTTCGTTCTTGTGACCGATATAACGCCCCATATTAATCCCCCATTCCATCTCATTAGACGGATTGAAACGGAGTTGATTAAACGGAATCGCTATTTCGGCAGTCCAGCCTCTCTCATGACGCACACACCGCGCCTCCCAGATACAGTCCCAATCTTCATTCGTCGTACGCCCTTCATTTGACAAAAGCATATCTGTCCGCGCGCCGAGTGCATTGACAAAAAAGAAAACCCCATTCTGTTTGTCATTAAACGGATCGAGCAACAACTGGATATTGTCATCGCCGGAAAGCTGAGAATCTCGGCGCATATTATTGGTAACAATGAGACCGGGATTTTTGTCATAACATTCAAAACCAAAATAAATTTTCTCATTGTCATAAATAATTTTCACAACTGTCCGCTCAGTCACCGGCATCCAGTATTTCGGGTCGCGCTGGACAAAACCCTCCGCAGCCTGCGCCTGTTGCCAGACCGCGTCGTCCAACCGTCCGTCAATGCGCGGCGCATCAGCAACCCGCGTTGCATGCACCACCCTGCGCGGTGAACCTGCAAGCGTGCTATCATCCGCCTGAATCTGATCGCCTGATTTTACTGGCGAACCATTTTCCTCAACCACGCGCGCAACCACCACATTGGACAACACCTTGATCACCTGCAAAACCGCACCGTCATCGCCCACCACCCGCAATTTGCCATCCAGATCAGCCGAAAGCCCTTCCACATAGACGAGATCGCCTACCATCTGTTGCACTGTACCCTGTGCATATACATGATCGGAAATTACAACTGCTATCAGCGTGAAAACCAATATATAAGAACGCATTAACACCTCCTGATAAAGTGTCTCAAAAATACCCTCAAAATACGGGAATTTTTAATCGTCACTTGAGGTTTCTGACTCAGTATTTGTAGAATCGGGTGCGGCTAAACCCATTTGCAACTGCTTGCGCCAGAGAGCTTTAAGCGATTGATGCTCGGCTTCTTCGGGATCGTAAGGAACCGTTGTAAGATCAGTCAGAACAGGTTGCAAATCACCAGTTGTAAAAACCGCCTTCTTAAATGTATTGCGATGTTGTAAATCAGCCTGATCGTCATAATGGGGAGACTCGGGATCTTCGCTATTTCCATAAGCCAGCGCGCTCCACGACTGCACCGGCTGCACCAGCGAAACCACCATCCCAAAAGCCGATCCACCTTCGATAACCATTGTGCCATCTGCTTCTATTCGAGTCAGCGTCTGATGCAAAGCCTCCGTACCAGAAGGCGCACCGCTCATTGGAAAAATGCGATCTCCCCGCTTCAAATAATGCACCTGCCCCCACGGCACATCCAATCGCTCATAAATGGAGATCATATATGCGACCGCTTGCTGCAATGCCTCCAATGCGACCTTTTCTCGAACCAAAATATCTCGCTTTTGCGGAACCTGAGCGAACGACGAATCGAATCGGGCCTTCCAAATCGAAAACAAAAGCGTACCAACGCTCTCTAAACTCGCCCGATTATCCCATGACCTGAGAATTTGAACAGCCTTGCCTACCTCCCAGTTGGGGTCGTATAGCACAGGCCAGGCGCGGTTATACGCGCGAAAAAGCAGCCCCTTATATTCTTCTACATCAACGAGATAATCATCCCGCAGCAAAATCTGCATATCACCAACCGCAATATTTTGATGCGTGAGCAAGTAGCTCATTATCCGTTGCGCGCGATAATTGGGCGTTCCCCACCCCAAAAACAATGGGAAATCGTCCATTTTGAGACCACTATCAATCGCAACCACATCTGGCGAGACATTGCAATTCTGCAAAGAGCCAGAAGCGGGATTATGCACTTGTGGCAATTCGGAAAATGCGATCACACCTCGCCACTCTGTTTCAGGCGTCCAACCCGGCACGGGCGCGCGCCAATCGAAATCTTCTGATCGCACGGGACAGCGGCCATTAAACACATAAAAAATTTCCCCTGTCACATCGCCGTATATCACATTAAAAACCGGCAACTCCAAATGAGAAAGCGCCTGCTGAAAATCGTTCAGTGTCACCGCGCGATTCATCCTCAGCAATTGCCCTATTGCATCCACGCGATTTTCCACACTCGTACGCGCCGCATAAGCCCAGTTGCCAATCGTCTTATAAACCGGGCCGTGATCGGTATAGCGCAACTCGCGCTCAACTTCCCGAATCCCCTGCTTGCTATGTACGCCAATTTTCACATGTCGCGACACCACACGCCTTTTCTCGTTCCCATAAAAATAGCGTCTGGGATTGATGGGATCCAGACGCTCCTCGTACAAATCAAAAACATCGATATCATTGGTGGTTATTGACCAGGCAATGTGATTATTGTGACCGACAAAAATAATTGGCAACCCAAAAAATGTCGCTCCCATCACATCCAAACCCGCATTGCTAATCAGATGCGCCTCGCAAAGCTGAAAGGGCGTTGTGTACGGCAACTGCACATCCATCGTCAGCACGGGCGCGCCACTGTCAGACCGAGACGCCCCCACAACCCACAGATTGGATCCCGGCAATTTGGGAACCGTTGTCGCCAATCCCACATGGGCCAATTCGGATTTACCGGTTTGTTCGGCAAACAAAAACAAAATCCACCGCGCAAGAGCCACTACATCTACCGCTCGCACATCCTGAACCCACTGCGGTAATACCTGCCGATGAATCTCAATATAGTGGTTGATGCCCCCAACAAAAGCCGCAATATATTGCTGCGTCTCCTCAGAAATATCTCCATACCGTTCACCGGCAACACTGTGAATGCGCCATCGCAAAGCCATTTCATCTAATTTTAAGGCCGAAGCACCTTCGACCTCGGCCAAACGCCCTCTGGCCTGGCGAAAATTCTTCAACATCTGCAGAAGATGATCTTCTGCCTGTGCATAGCCAAAACCAAATGCGACATCCACATCTGTGCGCCCATAAATATGTGGTACACCATAGGCATCGCGCAAAATACGTGCCCTACCCTCTGGGGGTGAAAACAGAGAATCCCCCAGTTTTGCGGCCAGTGTATCAACCGGCACTTCGGCCAGCAAAACTGCGAGACTGTCCCGATTAATCGCACCCTCTTGCGCCCCACTTTGACCGGCAAAAGCAATAGTAAATACGACGAAAATAAGCCACCGCATCCCCTACTCCCTGAACAAATGATCTTCAATGGGCAATGCCATGGCAATGCCATTGGTCGCAGAAATAAGTCCCGCCTCCATAATTTCCTGTGCATTGCGCGACAAATCCGCACAAGTCACAAAACCGGGCGATGCGCCAGATTGAATACAATGAATAAAATGCTCGGAAGCATTATTCTCCCCTTCGGGCAATGCATCTGGCGCAATTGTCTTGCCATCTTTACTACCGCGCGTGTACAAAACAACCTCACTTCCCGCAATAATCGTTCCCTCCGTCCCGTGCAACATCAAATCGTGCGGCGGCTTGTTCGGCACAGCTTCCGTCCAGGTCATCTCCAGCCGACACATTGCATTTGGATAGCGCAAAATCATCATCCCATTATCATCCACGGGCAAATGCGTTTTCAACAGCCGCCCCGCCATTCCCACCACGCGATTTGGTCGCCCCAAAAACAACACACACAAACTCGCGCCATATCCCCCGTAATCGTTAAAAGCACCCGCGCCATTGAGATGACTATCAAATAGGAAATCGCAAAAATGATCGGAACAACCCAACTCATCTGGTCCACAATGCCCACCGCGCCACAACAGTTGCCACACCTGGCCGATCGCGCCTTCTTGTACCAGGCGATAAGCCGTGCGGATGCCGCGATTCCACGCCGTCGGCCAATTGACCATCAACACTGTCCCCGCCTTTCGCGCAGCCGTCAACATGCGATCCGCTTGCTCTAAGGTCGCCGCCATTGGTTTTTCAACCATCACATGAATCCCGCGCGGCGCACACAATTCCACCACATCGGCATGATGTGCTGTCGGAGTAAATACAAACACCGCATCCGGCTCCTCATTGTCCAACACCGCTTCAAAATCGTCATATACCAACTCACAACCCGTTGCCTCGACAAACTGTTCTCGCAACTCCGCATTGCCATCTGCACCAGCCACCAGAGTGGCATTATCCAACGCTTTGAGTGCCCGCAAATTTGACCACACATGATCGTGTGCCAGCCCCAATGCGGCCACTTTTACTCTTTCTGCCATAAGTACCTCCTCAAATATCTGAATTGGGATGTAGAATTTTTGGATATTACAGGATGAAACAGATGTGGTTTCAATGATACAGCACGGCATAACATGAGTAAAGCGGAAAAAGGCGAGAGGCAGAAGACAAGAGACGAGTGGCGAGTTTGGGTAGTTTTTTTGACAAATGCACATTGCGTTTATATCCTAAATATAATAGATTGTTCCATATAGAAAACAAACGCGAGAGCGAAAATGAGGATCTACCTCGATAACTGTTGTTTCAATCGCCCTTTTGATGATCAGGGACAAACAAGAGTCAGGCTCGAAGCAGAAGCAAAACTGTGCATTCAAGAGAATATCCGAGAAGGTGCGCTAGAACTTGCCTGGTCATATATTATCGATTCTGAGAATGGAGAGCATCCTGTTGAGGAACGACGAACGGTAATTACTGAATGGAAGCTATACGCAACTATCGACATTGAAGAAACGGCGGCGGTCCTTCAAAAAGCGGACTCTCTTTTTGTTCGGGAGATGAATCTATGAGAACCGACAATGAAATACGAGTACACGGACTACGTGCTCTGGTAGATAATTTGGGAACTGTTGAAGCCGAAAAATTCATCAGCCTGATCTTGCGGGAGCCATTTGATTACACGAAGTGGCAACAACATCTCTGGAGCGATAAAAGTGTTGCTGAAATAAGCGATGCTGCAATGGAATCGCGAAAAAAAAATAAAAATCTAACAGAGAGGTAAATATGCCCCTTTGGCGTCTTCACCTTATGCCCACAGGTGGTGCAGTAGGTTCAAGAGAAGATAAAGCCTTACGTGCTCAAGAATTGTGCCGCGCACATTCGGTGCTCGGTATGGGATGGTCAGTGGATGCTGATTTAGATGAAAATCTCTTGTGGGATGAATATCAGGAACGCAGCATAAACAGATACGAAGAAGTAAATGGAAGTGTACGGCGTTGGAATGAAGACGTTGAAACCAATGATCTTGTCTGGATCAAAACGATCCGTGAGGGATACTTTTTGGCAAGGGTAACTGACGACTGGTACTACAATCCGAACCCAGTGTTCAGGGACGCCGATATCGTCAACGTACGCGGTGTCGAATTTTTTGCCGATAACACAAATGACGTGCCGAACTCAGTAGTACAAGCATTCAGGGGAGGACATACTTTGCAGCGTGTCCGTGACCCTGAGGCCATAGACCTTTCACATGCTCTCTGGCCAGTTTGACTTTACTCACCCCTCCTACTCCCCACCTCCCGCATCTTTAACCATCAGTTCATCCCCTGCCACATCCACCTCAATCTGCGCACCTTCCGATATATCCCCACTGATCAACGCACGGCCAATACGCGTCTCCAACTCGTGCTGTAAAAACCTTTTGAGAGGACGCGCGCCAAATACGGGATCAAACCCTTTACGGGAGATAAATACCTTCGCATCCTCTGTGAGGGTAAGACCAATCTGCCTGTCGGACAACCGGTTGTGCAAATCCACAATAAGCAAATCTACAATTTTGGCAATCTCCGACAACAACAGCGGCTTAAACAGCACCACATCATCTATACGATTGAGAAATTCGGGTCTGAACTGCCGTCTCAATTCCGCCACCACAGCATCGCGCGCAGATTCGCGGATTTCGCCATCGTCGGTTACGCCCTCGATCAAATACGGCGAACCGATATTTGATGTCATAATTACCACTGTATTCTTAAAATCCACGACATGTCCCTGTGCATCTGTCAATCGACCGTCGTCGAGCAACTGAAGCAAAATATTGAAAACATCTCCGTGAGCCTTTTCTATCTCGTCGAACAAAATTACCGAATACGGTTTGCGGCGCACCGCTTCCGTCAATTGCCCGCCTTCGTCGTAACCGATATAGCCTGGAGGCGCACCGATCAAACGCGACACCGCGTGCTTTTCCATATACTCGCTCATATCGACGCGAATCATGCTGTCTTCACTATCAAAAAGTGCTTCTGACAGCGTGCGTGCGAGTTCAGTCTTACCGACGCCAGATGGACCTAAAAAAATGAACGACCCGATGGGACGACGCGGGTCCTTGATCCCCGCACGCGCCCGAATCACCGCATCGGCCACCAGAGAAACCGCCTCATCCTGCCCGACGACGCGCTCGTGTAAAATATCGTCCAATCGCAACAACTTCTCGCGCTCCCCCTCTACCAATCGCGTCACCGGAATACCCGTCCACCGCGACGTGATCTCGGCGATTTCCTCTTCGGTCACCTCCTCGCGCAACAACCGATTATCCATCAATTGAGAATCTTCGGCGGTTTTGAGTTGCCGTTCCAAATCGGGTAATGTACCGTGTTTCAACTCTGCGGCGCGGTTGAGATCGTACTGCCGCTCTGCCTCTTCGATCTCGCGTTTTGTCTGCTCAATCTTCTCTCGCAAAGTTCGCACCCCATCCAGTTCCTGCTTTTCATTCTCCCACTGCACGCGCATCGCATCTGCCTGATCCCTCAAATCCGCCAACTCTTTCTGGAGTGTCTGCAACCGCTCCCGACTCGACTCGTCCTTTTCCTTCTTCAACGCGGCTTCCTCAATCTCGAATTGCATCACGCGCCGGGTCACAGCATCCAGTTCCGAAGGCATGGAATCGATCTCTGTCCGCACCATTGCACACGCCTCATCCACCAGATCAATCGCCTTATCGGGCAAAAAACGATCCGAAATATATCGATCTGACAACACTACGGCATTGACCAGCGCATTATCCTGAATCCCCACCCCGTGGTGAATCTCAAATCGTTCGCGCAAACCCCGCAGAATCGAAATAGAATCCTCGACAGATGGCGCATCGACCATCACGGGTTGGAAGCGCCGCTCCAGAGCAGCGTCTTTTTCGAGATACTGGCGGTGTTCGTCGAGCGTTGTCGCGCCAATACAGTGCAATTCGCCCCGCGCCAGCATTGGTTTGAGCATATTGCCCGCGTCTGTAGATCCCTCCGTCTTACCCGCGCCCACAATTGTGTGAACCTCGTCAATAAATAACAAAATGTGGCCGTCGCTCTGTTTGATCTCATTCAAAACAGCTTTCAAACGCTCTTCAAATTCGCCCCGATATTTCGCGCCGGCCATCAATGCACCCATATCCAGAGAAAAAACCGACCGATCTTTGAGCCATTCGGGCACATCGCCCCGCACAATCCTCTGCGCCAGCCCTTCGATAATCGCGGTCTTGCCCACACCGGGTTCGCCAATTAGCACCGGGTTATTTTTGGTCTTGCGCGACAAAATGCGAATCACGCGGCGAATTTCCTCATCGCGCCCAATCACGGGATCCAATTTGCCCGAACGCGCTTCGGCAACCAGATCAACACCGTATTTTTCAAGTGCCTCATAAGCCACCTCTGGGTTGGCATTCGTCACCCGCTGATTGCCGCGAATCTGCGTCAAAACAGATAGAATATTATCCCGCGTAATATTAAACTGCTTCAAAATGCGCCCTGCAGGCGTTTCATCTCCCTCGCCGATCAGTGCCAATAACAAATGCTCTACTGAGACATACTCATCCTTCAGCCTTTCAGCTTCGCTCTGAGCGGATAGAAACAGTTTCTGAAAACGCTGTGTCACATAAATTTTGTCCTGTTCAATGCCTGGTCCAGAAACTTTCGGCTGTCGCGCCAATTCTTTTTCAAGTTCCGATTTCAGGACATCGCCATCTACTTGCATGCGTGTAAGCATACGGGGAACTAAGCCGTCATCCTGCGCGAGCAAGCTGGCGAGCAGGTGTTCCCCATCCACCTTCTGATGCCCATATCGCAGTGCTATAGCTTGTGCTTGTTGCACGGCCTCCTGCGATTTCTGTGTCAATTTGTTCATATCCATTTTGTTTTTTCCATAAAAAAGGGCCATCCCGCCCTTGCGAGATGGCCCGACAATTGACGAGCTCACTCAATTACGATACCGCAACATCGATTTGGCGGGGTTTCGCCGCTTCAGACTTGGGCAAAGTAAGGGTCAAAATCCCATCCTTATAATCCGCCGAAACCTTGCCGGCATCGATCTCTGAACTCAGCGTGAAGGCCCGTTTGAATGTTCCGTAGAAGCGTTCACTGCGGTGAACCTGTGCGTTCTCCTTCTCTGCTGTGCGCTTCCGCTCGCCTTCAATCGTGAGCATATTGTCTTCGAGCGTCACCTTGATATCTTCCTTGTTCAGCCCGGGCAATTCGGCGTAAACAGTAAATTCATTCTCCGATTCTGCCACATCCACACTCGGATGCCATCCCGTGCCGTGCCAGGTATGTGGGTCGCCCCAGAACTTGTTCACGAGGGTGTCAATCTCGCGCTGAATTCCACGAGACTCTCGGGGTTGCCAACGAATAAGTGCCATCTCAATACCTCCTGTTATTTAGTTGTTGGTTGTTACTTGCTCGTCTCGCTCTATTTTTAATGCAAACCCCGTGCCAAAATTTTATATTTCCAGAAAAAATAAATAACATATTGTAAATAAATGTTTTAAATTTATTGACTCAGTTTTTGTCAGTGTCCTGCGAGTCTCTAAACCTGATAATATGGCACAGACAGAGCACCATTTTTGGCATATCATGTCAAATTGCCAGTGAACAATTGTCAGTCCAAAATAAAAAACCCCTGCGCCGAGAGGCACAAGGGCAAAAAAAAAGTGTTTCCAGTCATTAACCAAACACATTGAACAGCAGACCGACAACAGCACATGAAGCAATAATCACGGCGACAAAACAAGACCATTGCCACTTTTGGGCATTGCCAAAATCTTGTCGCAATCTGTCAATAGAGTGTCTCAAATCTGAAATGGCCTGAGTCAATTCGCTGCGCGTGTTATCTACCTCTGTTTCGAGGCGTTGTTGCCGATGTGAAAACTGTTCAAACTGACCCTTTAATTCCGCCTGTGTTTCTTCAACGGTTGCCATTGTGGTGTCCCTTCTCATAAGATAAAATCATTATTATATTATAGCGAGTTGTGGTCATCTTGTCCAGCCCTTGTTTTTTTGCACTTCACAGGAGACCCCCATGCGACCAACCATCACCTTCACAATTGTATTTCTGTGGACCTGTACTTGCTTCGCCAGCGATCCAGTGCAAACGCTAACCTATTGCGACAATCTTTCCGGATGGTCCAGTGGCTTACAATTGTCTAAAGACGCGCCAGAGGGTCGCTTTGCTATCGCAGCTTCCCTGCCAGCAGGTCAGACGGGATTCTTTACTTACAATTTTTTTAGCACAGGTCAGGACATCTCCCAGAAACACAGCCTGAGCTTCTGGTGGAAAGTAGAAGGCAGTGGCCTGAGGGACCTCAAAATCAAAGTTCGCAACTATCCCCTGGTCGGCGGCATGGAAGCCGTATATACGATCTGGGAGGGACAAACACCTCCTCAAGGTTGGCAACTTGCAGTTATAGAACTGTCAAAACCCCAATATGATAACTGGGGCAGAGAACCCGATTACAACAGGCGATACATGACATTTAGAACAGAAACCGGCCCAAATTCAAATGCGCGCCTGCTCATCGACCATATTGCAACCGTCGATCAGACCTTTTCTTGGCAAGTTGATGCGCCAGTACAGGAAAAAGGCTCCATTGACCATCTCGATTTTGATGGCAACGGAGCCGTTGGCTTCACTGATTTTCTACTCTTTGCCCAGAAATTTGGAGCAACGCAGACTAATTCAGAATACGATCCCATCTACGATCTCAATTCTGACGGACAAATCGGTTTTGGGGATTTTCTCACTTTCGTCGCTGGATTCGGATCTGACGGCACACAGTGGTACATACCTATCACATTTAAAAACCACACCACAGAACCATTAAATATTGCGGTGGGAACCGAAACACAGACCCTGTTGACGCAGACCATTCAAGCGGGAACAACTCTGATTCGCGTGCCAATTCCTCGGGATATTCTCGTCTCACGCAATCCCTCCGAGACACATCCCATCCCAATTTGGGCGCAAGTTACAGATTATATACAAACGCGCAATACCTGGATATCCTATCTCCCCCAGCATGATCCCGCACGCACCTGGACGCAATTTGTAGCGGCCAAAGAGAATGGAACAGAACCCATTTTACCCGATTTTTCCTACGCGGGCTATCACTACTTTGACAAACCCATTCCCAATATCCAGGGCGACGTATTCGACGTCACAGCTCATGGCGCCATCCCCAACGATGGCCTCTCCGACCAGGCAGCTATTGTACGCGCCATTACCGCAGCCGAGCAAAACAACGGCGGCATTGTCTTCTTTCCTCCAGGCGAATTTCTCGTCAACACCAATGCCGACAACAACCAGCCTATCTACATCCGAAATAGCAATATCGTCTTCAGAGGAAGCGGTAGCCGAAGCGGAGGCACAATCATTCGTCAGGTGAACTACATGCCGCCACTCAATCCCGAACAACTGTGGACATCGCCCTATATGTTCATTTTTCAGCCCCGCAACACAAGCGATAGATCCCTGACGTCCATTACGGAAAGTGCGGATCGAGAAACCTTCTATATCACAGTAGCCGATGCTTCCAGGCTCTTTCCCGGTCAATGGATTACGCTCTATATGAACAGCACCGCAGCCATCTCGGAATTTCTCGCGCCCTACTCGGCAGAATCCATCTGGACGACCATGCTGACCAATGGTATCCAGGTGCGCGAAAAGCACAGCATAGCCGAAATACAGGGCAATCGAATTCGCCTCAATGAACCTCTACACACCGATGTCAACCACACGTATAACTGGACCGTACGCGAATATCAGCACCTCGAGGAAGTCGGCGTCGAAGACATCAGTTTTCACGGCTCGTGGCTGGACGAATTTGTCCACCACAAAGACGCTATCCACGATGGCGGCTGGAGTTTGCTCCGGCTCAACCGATGCGTCAATTCCTGGATCCGGCGCGTATCGTTTATCAACTGCAACCGTGCCCTTCACATCGGTTCGAGTTCTGCCATATCCGTGTACCACGTCACACAGGCGGGAAATCTCGGCCATTCATCTATTGCCAGCAATGGTGGTTATGGCGTATGGATCGGGCTTTCTGAAGACCTCGCAGGCCACTGGCACGGACCGGGCACGAGTAGCCGCTCTGCCGGAACCGTGTACTGGCGTTATGACATGCGTCCCAATCAGCGCATTGATGCCCATGGCGCCCAACCTTATGCCAACTTACTCGACCGCGTCAAAGGCGGTATCCTGTATGGCAGCGGTGCGTCCCTCGCCAATTATCCCAATCACCTCAAGCATTACGTGCTCTGGAATTTCAAACATCGAGGCATTCTGAGACACTACGACTTTTGGCAACCGGGCGACGCGCGCAATCGATTTGTGCAGCCCATCATCGTCGGATTGCACGGCGACCCCGCCACGTTTAATGAAAATACCCTCCAGGTCATCGAATCCAACGGCAGTCCAGTTGAGCCAGAATCGCTCTTCGAAGCCCAACTCGAATCACGCCTCCAAACCCTTCCCGCCTGGCTCAACGACCTCCGCGCAGAATGGGAAACGTTTCGAAATACGCCTCTACCAGATTTTCCGGCACCGAAATTTTAAGAGCACTCCTTCCTGAAATACCCCCTCTGTCTCATCAGCAAGCGATAGAGATTGGGATTTTTCTCAAACGCCTCGCGACCGTGCAGCCAGAAATGGTTGTTGAGCACCACGATATGATCGGGTGGCAAGGGCAGCGAAACCACCCCCTGCGACGCTTCCATCGAATCGGAGAGATCGCGCAGATATCGCCCCTGTTCAATGGTCTCGGGATAGACAAACTGATCGATAAAACACACACACGCCTTGCCATCTTGTTCATAAAACGTCGTTTTTTCAATCACAACGGGATAATTTTTACTCGGCGGCGACTGATAGACCAAAGGCAAAGAGGCCACAGGATGGCTGGCAAAGTGCTCTAATGCCTCCCAATCATCCAGATGCAACAGGCGCGACTCCCCCCCCACCGCATCGTGCTCCGCCATCTTCATCATCAAAATCCAGTCCGTGCGCTCGCGGACATATGTCCCATCGGTATGGAGCGTGAACAGACGATACGCCTGACGCAAATACGAATCGCTACTATCCGTATCCTTCACCTCGAAACAGGCGTAATAATTTCCGGTCATATCGTCAAAATTGGGAATCCCGATCGCATGCGAAACAGCCGTCCCAAAAGCAACGCGCTGATCCATCGTCTCAAATCCACCCTCAACAGCAACAGTAAAACCCCCGGTTGCGCGATCTCGAACGAGCGCATTGATATGCTCAGCAAAATCACCACCGACGATATTTTGGAGACAATCGGCGGCGATCAATCTCAAATATGGCACATAAGTCAATCGCTGCTCCGAAAGATCTCCCACTTCGCGCACAAATGCCGCTACGGCATCGGCATCGATTGTAATGTGGCGTAGCCGATGATGGTCGGGATGTTGTTCAACGGTGTAGTTCAATTTTTCCTCTCTATGTCCCAAGATTATACTTATTCATAAATGTCCGCATTGCCCGGGCCGGATGTCTTTGTTTATACGCGCTAAACACATCGGGAAAATCGCCAATCACAGTACGCGCCCGTTCCAATGCCTGTGCGACAACCTCACGGGGCGGGTCACTCAGGGGATATTTCTCATCGGCATCCACACTCAAATCGTAAACAGTGGCCTCAGGCGACCTTGTCCCCACATCCATGTGTACGCTGTAGCGATCATCCCGCACATTAAAGTTCGTTGCCCAACCCGTTGTGATATGATCTCGCGCTGGCTCACACGCCCCTGTTGCACCTGCCCACGCATTTGCCCCAACCATCTCCTCATAGTCAACGCCCAGGAGATTGAGAATCGTCGGCGTAATATCCTGGTTCTGTGTCCAGATATCCGAATGCTGCCCGCGCGGCCCATCTGGATGGCGAACGATCCAATTGATCTGCGTATTAAATGGAAACAGCGCGTTACCACCCTTGCCAAACCGCCCCCTATCCATCAATTGCGTGCCGTGATCGGATATGAACATCACCACCGTATCTTCCCTCAGATTCAATCGGTCGATCGTTTCCAGCAAATGCCCAATCCAGCGATCCACAAACGTAACATAGCCCATATATAATGCTTTTGTGCGTTCGATTTCTGCATCGGTCGCATCGCCCAGGGACAAGACACTATGGTGGATATAATCCTTCACCGAAGGATCAGAAAAATAGGCATCGGCATACTGCCTGGGCGGATCCCATAACTCGTGTGGGCTAAAGCTGTCAATCCACAGGAAAAACGGCTTATTGCCCCTATTGTCCTCCACCCATTGCGATGCCTCGCGAAACACCTGGGCGGCGAGATAATTCTCTTCGCCCTCTTGCCGATCCAGCATATTGAGCAAATACTGAACCATTACCGCATGTTTCCTGGGGTCTGCATCTCCATCCCGCACATGCGCTGCCAGATCGATACGCGACATCGGCCCCGAGCGATAGTTATCTTGTTCCTGCCCGCGAATAAATCGCCACGACAAAAAACCCCGCGTGAAATTCTGTGTCGGCTTAAACATGTGATAGGTATCCGCGACCAGGCCCGTAACAAAACCCGCATCGTGCAGGCGTTCAGCAAGCGTATCCTGATCTGGCGGAATCGGATGCCAGCCAGAGCCTGCTGGCTGTAATCCTTCATTCGGCGTATCGAACCGCCAGGGAAAAGACGGGATACCCGTAAACACACACCGCCGAAACGGAATTGTCGGTAATCCCTCAGCAAAACAGCGATCAAAAGTCATGCCATCAGAAGCCAACTGATCCAAATGAGGCGTTTTCACATGGCTCAATTTTTTACCTGCGCCAACAATATCTGCGCGAAACGTATCGCAACAAATTACGACCATATTCATAAAATTCTCCTTGTGTGATTCCTGGATTGGCTATCTCATTATGATAATCTGCAAGTGCCTACATGTCAATATCAGCGGCATATTTCATTTTCGGGTTGACAAAAAATACAGAATATGTGAAGTTTCTCCCCACCAAGAGTAGAGGCGCGTCCCGTCATCAGTAATCTGGCACGAGAAAGCGGATCTATAGACCAGATGAAAGGGTCGGGATGCCGAAGCCAAATGTTCCACCGCAGGGCACTTGGCTGGGTCAGCAGATAATATCTGCTGAACTGTCACGGGAAATATCCCGTGGAGCACTCTCTTGTGGGCAGTCTCTGCTATATGCAGTCGGCGTGCTTCTACTCTGGCAACCGGCTGTTTTTTTATTTTTAGATCCGCAGAAAGGAAAAATCGATGTCCAGACTCAAAGTAGGAGTTCTCGGCGCAACCGGCATGGTCGGGCAGCGCTTTGTCACATTGCTCGCCGATCATCCCTGGTACGAAATCACCGTCGTTGCTGCCAGTCCGCGCTCTGCTGGCAAAACCTATCGAGAAGCTGTGAAAGGCCGATGGGCGCAATGCGATCTACCCATTCCCGCAACAGTATCCGACCTCGTCGTGCAGGATGTGCGCGAGATTGACGCGATTGCATCACAGGTCGATTTCGTCTGCTGCGCGCTCGACATGGAAAAAGAAGAGATTTACAACCTCGAAGAAGCTTACGCAAAAGCCGAAACCCCGGTCATCTCCAATAATTCAGCGCACCGCTGGACCCCCGATGTGCCCATGCTATTGCCGGAAATCAATCCTCAGCACGCCGAAATTATTCCGGCGCAGCGCAAACGCCTGGGTGTCCAACGCGGGTTTATCGCCGTAAAACCCAATTGCTCTATCCAGCCTTATGTTCCGGCTTTTCAAGCATTGGCAGAATTTGAACCAACCACAGCCTCTGTATGCACTTATCAGGCCATTTCCGGTGCGGGAAAAACCTTTGAGACATGGCCGGAAATGATAGACAACGTCATCCCCTATATCGGCGGTGAAGAAGACAAAAGCGAAAACGAACCCCACAAAATCTGGGGCAAAATCGTCAAAGATGAAATTGTGCCCAGACGCAGTCCGATCATATCAGCCCAATGCGTTCGGGTTCCCGTCACAGATGGACACATGGCCGCCGTATCTGTATCCTTTGATAAAAAACCCACGGCAGAGGACATCCTCTCCTGCTGGCAAGACTACGAAGGAGACAACAGAGCTACAGGACTGCCCTCCTCACCCAAAACATTTCTCGCGTACATCGAAGGCGATGACCGCCCGCAGACACGCACAGACCGCGATGCGGAAAATGGCATGGGCATTACACTCGGTCGCTTGCGCGAAGACAATCTCTTCGATTACAAATTCATCGCCCTCAGTCACAATACAGTACGCGGTGCAGCAGGCGGTGCTGTCCTGATGGCCGAACTCCTGACTCGAGAGGGGTATATATAAAACTAAGTCACCGCATTTTGCGTCTGTCCCTCCAAAAATGCGATCACATTCTCCACTGCGCCGCTATTGAGTAGATCGACACCTTCTGGCGTCATATCTGCACAATGCGGCGTAAGCACCACCTGTTCACACGCAAAAAGGGGATAATCGGGCGGTGTCGGTTCTTCTTCGTACACATCGATACCTACGCCGCCGATATGCCCACTGTTTAACGCATCGACAAGTGCGTCCGTATCAACCACTGCGCCGCGTGCGCCATTCAGCAATAGCGCATCTGCTTTCATCTTTTCCAATTCGGCTTTACCGATCATCCCCTGTGTATCATCTGTCAACGCCACGTGCAGACTGACGACATCAGAAGTTTCGAGCAGTGTATCTAACTCGACAAATCGCACACCGAGTTTTTCCGCCCGTTTAGATGACGGATGAAATGTCCACGCAATCACCTCCATCCCGATCGCTCGGGCGAGTCGCGCCATCTCAGCACCAATATTGCCTGCGCCAATAATCCCCAGAGTCTTGCCCTGAAGCATCACATTATCTCGCCTGGGCCAGTTCCCCTTTTTCATCTCCGCAGTCAAATATGCCGCGCGTTTTGCAACGGCGAACATCAGGCCAAACATGTGCTCTGCCACAACCGGTGCTGTTCTGCCCGGCTGGTTGCATATCACGATCCCATGTTTTTTTGCAGCCGCCAGATCGAACATATCTGTGCCAATAGAACACGTCGTAATCATTTTCAACTTTGGCAATTGGCTAAACTCTTGCTCGCCCCACGTCACAGCACCGCGCGTATTCATAATCACATCGGCATCTTTTACCCGTTCGATCTTCTCTTCTGATGACTCGGGGCGCGTATCGTAAAGCGTCATATCGCCATAACTCTTCAATCGTTCGAGATGGGGTGATCCCGCAATCTGTATCGGCTCATCGCCAGGTACCACAATCTGTACATAATCCTCTACTGCCATAGTGACTCCTTTCAGAAACATTGCTTCCCAAAACATCCTTTGGTATATTCATAGCTTTCTACGCCACCTAATGCAAACCATTTCGCCCAAGGAGTGCCAATGCCTCTGGCAAAATACCAGCGCATCGGACATCACAAAACTGTCGAATCATTCAAAGCGCATGTCAATAGTCTGGGGATTGACCTCCCCTGCGATGACGAAATTCTCAAAGCACCAGAATCGCCACTTGCCCAAACAAGCGAGTACCAGGGCTTTCGCATTGGCAATCGCTTCTGTATCCACCCCATGGAAGGCTGGGATGGCGAAATTGATGGCAACCCCTCGGAATATACTCTTCGGCGATGGCACAATTTTGGGCTGAGCGGTGCAAAATTAATATGGGGCGGCGAAGCGGTTGCAGTACGCCCTGAAGGGCGCGCAAATCCCAATCAACTCTTTGCAGCCGAACATACCAAAGCGGGCCTGGGCAAACTCCGCGAAGAACTTTTATCGGCGCACCGCACACATATCGGCGACACCGATGACCTTCTCATTGGTCTTCAACTGACCCACTCAGGCCGTTTTTGCAGACCCAATGACAAAATCAAACTCGAACCCCGCATTGTGTATCGCCATCCGATCCTCGACCGTAAATTTGGCATTGACTCAGACGCCCCGGTGCTGTCCGATAGCGAAATCAAAAGCCTGATTGACGACTATCAAAGCGCCGCACGCATGGCGTGTGATCTCGGGTATCAGTTTGTTGATGTCAAACACTGCCACGGTTATCTCGGCCACGAATTTTTGAGTGCCTTCACCCGACCAGGACCCTATGGCGGCTCATTTGAAAACCGAACCCGATTTCTTCGCGAAATCGTCGCGGGCATTCGCGCCGATTGTCCCGATCTCAAAATAGGTGTGCGTCTCAGCGCATTCGACTTTGTACCTTTTTATCCCGACCCCGAACTATCCGAAGGCAAAAAACTCGGACCGGGCATTCCCGAAGATTTTTCTGAATATCTGCCCTATAAATACGGATTTGGTATCGATGAAAACAATCCCATAGCCGCCAATATTGCCGAGACCTGTCGCTTCCTCGAATTGCTGCGCGAACTCGATATCTTGCTCGTCAATCTCTCAGCAGGTAGCCCTTACTACAACCCCCACATTCAGCGGCCCGCTTATTTTCCACCCTCCGATGGCTATCAACCCCCCGAAGACCCACTCGTGGGCGTTGCTCGTCAAGTTGACATTACGGCGCAAATCAAAGAACAATTTTCCGATTTGCTCATCGTCGGCACGGCTTATTCCTATCTTCAGGAATTTTTGCCTCACGTTGCTCAAACGCTCGTGCGCGATGGCAAGGTAGATTTTATCGGTCTGGGGCGCATGGTGCTATCTTATCCCGACTTGCCCGTAGATGTACTCCAAAAAGGAGAAGCGTCCAAACGCAAACTCTGTCGAACCTTTAGCGACTGCACCACAGCCCCCCGAAATGGTATGATATCAGGCTGCTTCCCTCTGGATACCTACTACAAAAAATCCCCTGAAGGCACCGCCCTCAGGGAGCTCAAAAAATCGATTCAATTGTAACACTTTAATTATTAATCTGCGAATTGATCTTTAGCACAAAAACTTCCTCTAAATTGTGAAAATTTACGCCCGGTGCCAAAATGACCTCTCTAAACAAACCCTGTGCTTCATCTCCTACTTTGACGACCTGCCCCACGTAAAGCCCTTTGGGAAACATTTCCCCCAAACCGGACGATACGACCAGATCGCCGACTTTAATATCCCCTCGAAGCGACACATTTTTCAAATAGAATATGCCATCCTCAAAAGACACAATACCACTTACGCGACTGGGCCGCTGCACCACGGCACTAACCCGACAGTTGTGATCTATGAGCAACTGCACAATAGCAGTATATCCGTGTACTTCCATGATACGCCCCACCAACCCATCCGCAGTCACAACAGGCATGCGGGCCTGTATCCCTTCATCTGTACCGGCATCGATCAATATCGTACTTGAAATTCGCGCGGGATTACGTGCAATCACCCGTGCAAGGATATAAGATTTTTCAGCTGCCTGCTGCGACTTAAAATGTAACAAGGCATGGAGGCGTGCATTTTCAAGCTGTGCCTCTCTGAGTTTGAGCAATTCGAGAGAAAGGCGCAAATTCTGATCGCGCAAAGCCTCATTTTCGTATCGCAGCGATGAAAGTCCCATTGGCCAGGCAAAGATACGGTGCCCAATAGACACCAACCCAAAAACAATATTGTGTGCAAATCGCGCCTGTATTGAGGAATCGAATAACATCAATATCAACGACGTCAAAATCGCAACGCCCAGCACAACCCCCTTACGGCGAACACGCAAAAATACACGAATTCGTTGCATCGCTATTCCAAAACGTTTCTGTAGCCATGGATATCTGCAAGTACCTTCCCTGTACCTCGCACCACACAGGTCAATGGATCATCGGCTACCATAACGGGCAAACCGGTCTCATTGACCAATCGCCGATCCAGCCCGCGTAGTAGTGCTCCTCCTCCTGTCAAAATAATGCCATTGTCGAGAATATCAGCGGCTAATTCGGGTGGTGTCTGTTCGAGTGTTCGGCGTACAGCGTTAACGATCGCATTTACCGAACCGGCCAATGCCTCCCTGATTTCTTTTGAATGGACATTAATAACTCTGGGAATTGCTTGCACCATCTCCAGACCACGGCACATATGTTGCAGTTCTTCCTCAAGTCCCACAGCAGTACCAATAGCGCACTTGATTTGCTCTGCACTGCGGCTTCCCACCAGCAGATTGTGTTTGCGTTTGAGAAATTGCACAATGACTTCTGTCAATTCGTCACCGGCTGTTTTAATCGATCTTGACGTCACAATGCCAGACAGTGCAATCACTGCGATCTCGGTTGTCCCACCACCAATATCAACGACCATAGATCCCACTGCATCTTCTATAGGCAACCCAACGCCAATCGCAGCCGCCATGGGTTCTTTTATCAAATAAACTTCGCGGGCACCTGCGCGGTCGGCAGCCTCGCTTACAGCGCGCATCTCAACAGGGGTAACACCAGAAGGCACACAAATCACAACGCGTGGCCTGACCAGCAGTTTATTTTTTTGTACTTTAGAAATAAAAAAACGCAGCATTTCCTCAGTCACATCAAAATCGGCGATAACGCCATCGCGGAGCGGGCGCACCACCTCTATATCTGGTTTTTCGCGCCCAAGCATTTCTTTCGCCTGAGCACCAATGGCCAGCGGTTTGCGTGTATGACGCTCAAGGGCAACAATTGAAGGCTCGTTGATCACAATGCCCTGCCCTTTGACATAAATCAGTGTATTGGCAGTTCCCAGATCAATACCAATATCGTTAGAAAACAAGTTCGAAAACCATAAAGCCATAGCTAAAGTATCTCCCACCGGAACGGATAAAACGAACACCAATCCGGCAAAATTGGTTAAAAAACCGGAAAAACATTGACTGGTAGTGAGAAAACGACTTCTGAATAGGGGGAAAATTAACAGAAGTGGCAAAAGGAGGAGAAAAGATGTTGAATAATAACTCTTTAAAAAAATAAAGTCAAGTAATGAGAAACAACATATAGTGTGAAAATATCCTTGACATTTTTTTTTGCAATCGGAAATTAGTTATCCGGGTAGTTTGATAAATCTCAGCATTCTGGAGGTCCTGTTGAAAATTCGGAAAGCAGTAATTCCCGCAGCGGGGCACGGCAGCCGCATGCTGCCCGCCACTAAGGCTCTGCCCAAAGAAATGATGCCCATTGTTGACAAACCGGCAATTCAGTACATCATTGAGGAACTCGTCAATTCGGGTATCGAAGATATCTTGATCATCACGGGTCGGGGGAAACGCGCAATTGAAGACCACTTTGATCGCAACATCGAAATCGCTCATGCATTGCATGAACGCGCAGATCGAAAAATGCTCGAAACCCTCGATCGAATCGAACAACTGGCCGACATCCATTACGTGCGGCAAAAAGATCAGTTGGGTACAGGACACGCTGTTCTCAAAGCTCGCAAACATATTGGCGACGAACCCTTTGCCGTTCTTTACGGCGACGACCTCGTCGTTTCAGAACGCCCTTGTATTGGGCAAATGATTGATCACTACAAAAAGTATAATAGCTCGATCCTCGCGGTCAAAGAAGTACCGCAAGAACACATCAGCAGCTATGGTGCTATAAAAGCCAAACGCATAAACGATGTCTATCTCGTTGAGGGGCTCGTTGAAAAACCCGATCCTGCAAAAGCACCATCAAATCTCGCGACCCTGGGGCGCTATATCTTTGGACCCGAGATTTTTGACTTTCTCGAACAGATCGAACCGTCCGAAAATGGTGAATATCAACTCACCGACGCCATTGAATTGATGATCCAATCCCGAGCTGTGTACGCATGCGCCATAGACGGGGAGTGGCATACGGTGGGCGATCTGCTATCCTATCTCAAGACCTCAGTGGCCTTTTCCCTCAACCACCCGGCCATTGCCAAAGATTTTCGCAAATACCTCAGAGAACTCATCCCACTGCTCGAAGAAAAAAAGAAATCATTGTAAATTGCTCAAAAGCGCGTCCATCTCGCGCACCAGCCTGGGCCAGTGCGCCACAATCCGTTTCTCTTCTGCCGCTATGGATTTCAGATCAGCTTCACACAGTTTTCCTTCCCTATAACACATATCCACATCTTCCCGGTCTAATACCTCGACAACACCATCGAAATCTATCCATATATCCAAAAGCAGATCCAAATAACTAACCCTGCGTTCTTCCACCCGTACATCTCGACAAATATGAAACAAATGCCCCTCCAGATCACCTGAAGGAGCACACATTCGCCACAGAACATATGCAACGCCTGTTTGGTAAAATGCCAGTGTTTGAGAACCAGCAGGCAGGTGAGTACCAGCGAATTCCCAGGCGCGGTCTGACACATAAGACAAAATCACCCAATCTGTGTCACGGGCAACCAAATCGCACATATATGTTTCATCGGGCTTGTCGAGATGGCGTTTAAATTCGCAGAACAACACAATGTTGGTCCTATACTATGAAATAACAGAGCAAAATTGTCAAACTCGTGATCAACCAACAGATCCACTGCAACGACCAGCCGCGCTTTTGGCCCAGGCCAGAAGAAACACATTGCCCGAGATAACAACCCGTAAAAATGACAAATAATACAATGCCCCACACCATAAGACTACCCTTTCCTATGTCAGCTTGACAACCTCTTCTCGTTCTGCCGATAGCCTGATTGCGTCAATCACGCGAATGGCCTCTAAACATTCCTCTGGTTTGACCAGCAATTCTTCTCCATGTACAAGTGCCGCACCCACATTGTCGTAATACGTGCGATAATTGCCAAACATGGGCGACACGGGGTGCTCTACGATTTGTCCGCGCTCATTGATAACGCGCAATTGATAACGCGCAGGGTCTTCTGGAACAGGTACGCCAAAAACCCCCGATTTCATTGCCGCTTCTTGAGGGTCTATGCCGTATTTTCTAAAACTTCCAAGCGCGCCGCGCACATGATAGCGCGGCTTGGCATACATCCACGCAGTGCCCAATTCTATAAAATATCGCACTCCGTTTGCAAATCTCAGATGAATCAGAGATAGAGCCTCAACATCGGCCTTGTCCTTGGGATAGCGATATTGCAAATCGGCAAAAACGGTCTCAACTGTCGGACCGTAAAGTCTGAGAGCTTGATCGACCAGATGCGCTCCCCAATCGAGTACGCGCCCTCCGCCGTATTTTTTCCAGGCGCGCCACCCAACATGGGGGCCACCATAAGCTGTGATATTGGACTCAATAGTATAAATATCGCCCAGTATTCCCTCTGCAAGTATGTGTTGCAACGTCAAAAAATCGCCGTCCCACCGCCGATTTTGATATACACTCAAAAGCACCTGATTGCGCTCAGACGCTTCAATCATCGATAGCGCTTCAGACTCATTCAAACACATAATTTTATCTGTTACGAGATGTTTGCCCGCGTCCATTGCCTGAATAGCCATTGGTGCGTGCGTGTCATGCGGTGTCGCTAACACAACGAGATCGACATTGTCATCGTCTAATAGCGCATCAAAAGTGTCATACGTCACGATCTGTGAAAAATCGGCCTCTGCATCCTGACGTTTTTCTAACGAACGCGAACAAACCGCGTAGAGTTCGAGTTCGGGGGCCATCTGAATCAATTGTGCGTGAAAGACTTTTCCCCCCAAACCATAGCCCACCAGTCCAACGCGAATCATGATACTCCCTTCCAAAAAAGAAAGGCCGCCTCAAAAGAAGCGGCCTCGAAAATGAACTGACCTGAGAGTTTACCTGCCAGTTTGTATCCTTTCCGAATGCGCCATTACTTCAGCAACATCATGCGCTGAACCTGGCTAAAATCGCCCACTGACATGCGATAAATATAAATCCCACTGGCGACTTGCTTGCCAAACTCATCCGTGCCATCCCAAACCACCGAGTGAAAACCCGCATCCATCGACTCTCGGACTAAGGTGCGAACTTCCTGACCGAGCAGATTGTAGATCACCAGTTGAACGTCACCGGCTTCGGGCAACCGATATTCAATACTCGTGGAGGGGTTAAAAGGATTCGGGACATTTTGTTCAAGTGAGTAATCTCTGGGCATGGGCTTGAGGGAGCCCATTTCAATATTGGTAATCGCATCAATACCACCGGCCAAATCAACCATTACACCGTCGAGGATCTGAAAATCAGAGGCAAGAGGTGTCTGTGTGGTTTTAAACGTAAACTCGACCAGAGCGCCATCACCACTCACAGCCTGGCCATCGACCTTCATCGCGCCAACAGCCACTTGCCCGGGCGTCTTGTTAGACGCGAGAAATAGCGCGGGTTGTCCGCTGTTCGCATCGAGCAGGTTTTGATCGACTTGGCGCGCTTCGACAAATTCGTACTTGGATTGATCGTACTGCAGCACAAAGCCATAACCCTTCAATTTCTGTGCGTGGTTGATAGTGACCTGCAACTTCAAAACACCATCTTCAGCAACGATATTTTGTGTGCGTTGCAGCACCAGACTTGCAAGACTATTTTCACCGCCCGTAAATTCTATACCCTGTGTCAGAGGTCCAGCAATGGCCGAGCCAATCAGTCCCAGCCCTAAACATGTCGCAATAATCAAACGTTTCATAACGCTTCCTCCTGTTTATGAAAATGTTTAAACTGCATTTGTACAAATTTACTGCTTATCTGCAGGTATGTCAACCGCATTTTTACCCAATATTCCCTTTTATTTAGCTGAAATACGCTGCAATTGCCTGTACAAGCCCAGAAATAGATACCGATGTTTCGTCGAGTTCGACAACCACATCAAATCCCTGTGTAACTGCTGTTTGAGCTGTGATGGGACCGATACACGCTGCGGGCAAGTATTCCCAATTTTGCCGCGTCTCTTTTAACAGGCTCACCAGATTTAAGACCGTAGAAGAACTCGTAAACGCGATAAGATCAATAGCATCTTTTTTTATCAATTGCAAAAATTCTTCGGGCAAGCCTCTGGGCATAACCGTTTTGTAAGCAACAATTTCACGAACTTCAGCACCGCGTTCTCGGAGCTTATCGGCGAGTACATCTCGAGATTCTTCAGGACGAGGTAGCAAAAAGCACTGTCCCGAAAGATCCGCGTCAAAAGCTGCGAGCAAGCCTTCTGAGGTGCGATTCACCGCTTCGAGATCTACATTGAGATGCCACTCGCGCACCCGTGCCGATGTTGCCGCGCCAATAGTCGCAATTTTTATCTCTCCCAATGCGCGTACATCGCGGTCTTGTTTAAACAGACGCTCAAAAAAACGATCGGTTCCGTTTGTACTTGTCAGAACAAGCCAATCATAAGAATGAATATCTGCAAGCGCACAATCCACATCGCGCCAATTCTGGGGTTCGGCAAATGCAATAGTGGGCACTTCCAGCACTTGTGCGCCCAACGTCCGCAGCATATGTACCAATTCGCTTGCCTGCGTGCGTGCCCGCGTCACAGCAATCGTTTTGCCGAACAAGGGTTTAGACGCAAACCAATCCAGGTCCATGGCCGCGACCTTTCCTACGACAATGACTGCGGGATTGGTCATCTCGACAGCATCCATCTCTCCCAATGTCGTTCTCACAGTCCGTTGCAATGGCAAAGACCCCCACTGTACGGCGGCAACGGGTGTTTCGGGCGGGCGCCCTCCCGCGATGAGACGTCGGGCAATTTCACTTCGTTTTCTCGTCCCCATCAAAATCAGGAGTGTGCCGCCCACTTTAGCCAACCCCTCCCAATCAACTTCTCCTTCACCTTCAAGTGAAGCAGTTGTCCCCGTTACAATCGTCACATGAGGGGATATACCGCGATGCGTCACGGGAATACCCGCATAAGCAGGTGCCGCTATTGCACTGGTAATACCCGGTACAATCTCAAACGGAATCTCGTGTTTTCTAAGTACTTCGGCTTCCTCTCCACCGCGCCCAAAAACAATGGGATCGCCCCCTTTTAATCGCACCACCATCAACCCTTTTTGGGCACGATCAACCATCATCTGGTTGATCTCATCTTGCTGCACGCGCTGAAAACCCGGGCGCTTTTCCACATTAATACACTCGCATTCCCGCCGCGCTTCCCGCAAAAATTCGGGATTCGCCAATCCGTCATACAAGATCACATCGGCTTCCCGAATCAGGCGCAGGCCCTTCACAGTTATCAATTCGGAATCGCCCGGCCCGGCACCTATGAGATATACACATCCAATTGGCATAAACAATCCATCGTAATCTAAATGGGGTTCTCAATGCACCAATTTGATACCCCATTCAACACGCCGCGCTTCAACCTGATTGAGCGGCGCCATGGTTACGATTGCTCCTTCAACTGTTTTATCGGGATGCAATGTCCGCATCAACGCCACTTTATCGGCAAAGCGGTCCACATCTTCCACCTCACAAACAGACTTCACCTCAAACACCAGCAAGGTGCTGTTATCAACCAGAATATCGACTTCGTAGCGGCGTCCTGAAGGCCCGATCATGCCATCCGCATCTTCCAAGGGCTGTCGCAAGCGAACATTTTCGGATACAATATCGTCTCGCCCAAGTACCAATCTCATTGTGCCTGCGACAACATCCTCCAGTTTTTTGCCAGACCGCGTTTGGAAACGCCCCACAATCATCTCGACCCAATCTCTCAGATCGGAAAATCGCTGATCCATGTCGTCAAACCGCTCATTGGCTTCCGACTGAAACGTTGCCATTTCCGACTGAAACGCATTAAATTCGCCTCGAAAATCGCGTAGCTCAGAAAGCACTGCTGCTACTTCTTCCTTCGTGGCAAACGTCCGCATAAAAGCCATATAGATTCGCTGTTCCATCTCTGGATGCCGCGCAAGCAAAGACGGCAACTGCTTCTCAAGCGTCTCTAACAATTCTTCATCTGTCAACAGGGCCATTTCTTCTGATCCTCGTGTTCATTATGTCCTTTCCTTCCACCATTCGCTTGCGAGAAATATAACTACCTGACTCCTATTCCACAACCCCAGATATATGAAATTTATCATTGTGGCATGGGCTCCGTATAGACCTGTGAAGCATCTTTTATCCCTTGTTTTTTTGTATCCTATAAGATACATTTAATAGATGATAGCAATTCGTCAGACAAATGTTTACATCCAATGGTTCGACAAACTACGTGATCGACATGCACGCGCACGTATTAATACCCGGATTCGGCGTCTCTCACTGGGCAATTTTGGCGATGCAAAACCCGTTGGACAAGGTGTTTCAGAGTTGCGAATTAACTATGGCCCAGGCTACCGCGTGTATTTTACGCAGCAAGGCCAAACGCTGGTAATTCTACTCGCTGGTGGTGACAAACGAACACAAAATCGAGATATTAAAACAGCACAGAGTTTGGCGCGCAATTTATGAGGAGGAGATAATCATGGGAAAAACGAACACACATCCCTGGAATGCTGCGACCCATCTGAAAACCAAAGAAGATATCGCCGCTTATCTTGAAGCCGTGCTCGAGGATGGCGATCCCAATTTAATTACTGCGGCTTTAGGCGATATCGCCTCTGCCAAAGGTATGACACAAATTGCCCGTGAAACAGGTCTCGGACGCACAAGCCTCTATAAAGCATTGTCACCTGACGGGAATCCGGGTTTTGCCACCGTGCTCAAGGTTATACACGCATTGGGCTTTCGGTTGCACGCGACACCTATGTGATCCGATTTGGGGGTGGGGCAGATTTTGAACCGTTAGACTGCGCCAGAACGCGCCATTATTTCAGCAACATCATGCGCTGAACCTGGCTAAAATCGCCCACTGACATGCGATAAATATAAATCCCACTGGCGACTTGCTTGCCAAACTCATCCCTGCCATCCCAAACCGCCGAGTGAAAACCCGCATCCATTGTCTCTTGAATCAGGGTGCGGACTTCCTGACCGAGCAGATTGTAGATCACCAGTTGGACATCACCGGCTTCGGGCAACCGATATTCAATACTCGTGGAGGGGTTAAAAGGATTTGGGATATTTTGTTCCAGGGCATACTCTGTGGGCATGGGCTTGAGGGAGCCAATTTCAATATTGGTAATCGCATCAATACCGCCAGCCAAATCAACCATCACACCGTCGAGGATCTGAAAATCAGAGGCAAGAGGTGTCTGTGTGGTTTTAAACGTAAACTCGACCAGAGCACCATCGCCACTGACCGCTTGCCCATCGACCTTCATCGCGCCAACAGCCACTTGCCCAAGCGTCTTATTAGACGTGAGAAACAGTAATTGTGTCCTAATATTCAAAAATTGTCCCAGTTTCCATTTTCTTAACAGATGTTACGCATAGACACAATAGCATGACATCATTTCAGAACAATGCGCTCTGTTTCTCCCCACGCCGTGACGGTGGCCTCAATTCTACCGTCAGCGACCGCGCCTTGAACCGCTCCGTCTCGACATTCCCCTGAGATCATCAACACCAGAAACCGCGCCTGCGTGCCAGCATCAATCTTCTGCATGAATCGAACATGACAGACCTGCGCCTTTTGCGCCGACATGTTCTGTCGATAGGTCAACGGGACCATGCTCGGTCCCCAACCAATTTCCACATCGCGAATCGCGTCCGACCACGCAGGTGCCAGCTTGATACCCGGATCTCCAGTGCTTACAACCATGCGATTTTCTACCTCGCGCAGTTCGTCAGGGCAACGCAGCGTCCAGCGCAGCGTGTGCGCAACATCACTTTCCGCGGCATCCAGCAGGTCGTAAATCAGAAAATATCTCCCCTTTTTCAGCAGCACCGCACGTTCGTGCCGCACCCCCTTCGAGCGCAAGTATCCTTCGTGAGAGATGCGTACATACGCCTCCGCTTCTTCATCCCGCCAATCGAGCATCCGTCCCCAGACCCTTCGTTTTTCCCCCGGGCGCCAGAGGTCTTGATCATCCTCGTCAATCCAGACCGTATTCTGTCCCCGCGTGCTATGATACCAGGTACGATAATCCGGATCGCTATATGCAAATGGAGACCCCGGAGACAGGGCTGCTGGCCGGCCCTTCACCCAGGCTGAAAACGAAGCCTGTGCCCCGTAAGCATGTCCGCCTTCCGGATGCCCGAAATCCAGGACCAGCACGTTCGCCTCGCGGTCCCAGCCATCGCGAAGCACGGCGATACCCGAATCAGAAAACAGGCGCGAAACCGGTGCAGGTGCCCTTTGTAGCTCACCTGTCGGATTTGGAACACACAGATCGTTCAATATTGTGTTGCCCCACCCCACGCCACCCTTCTGTACCGGCACAAACTGGGGATGATACCCGCGGTCGATGTGCCACTGAAGCACCGGATCTTTGAAGAAGCTATTTCCAGAGGCCAGGAATGCGGGCCAATCCTGTGCGTACACCGCCGAATTAATAGCTGGCGTAAAACCATCCGGTGTCAGAATCTCAGCTATAAATCGGTGCATCGCAAGAAACCGCGTTCGAAAAGGCTCGGTATCGTAGAAGCTGGGTAGCCCACGACGGGCCAAAATCATCTGCAGAGTTGCAAATGACCGGATGACCGTCTTGTGATATTGCGTGCAGATTTCTTTTTGAAATCCATCCGGATAGACCTGGTTCAAAAGCAACACTTCCTGAATCTGCCGCCCCGTTTCCAGCCAGCCCTCAGCAGCCTCCCATTCCGGGAGCAACGCTCCGACACCGCCCATACCGCCGCTGCCCGAAGCAATGAAATTTAGCTGCTGCTGCCACGCCACTGCGGTCTGTGAAGCCACTTGCCCATGCAGATGCTGCGCCAGGCGCCAGATCAGGATGGACGCCGCCCGGCAATCCGCTACTGTCCACTCTGGATGGGCGCGCAACGCGTACAGCGCCTCGCCCAGCGCCTTCAGCTTCAACCCGACGGATAACGTATTCCAAACCGTATAAATTCCACCCGCCTTCACCCCACGCTTCAACACCATCGCCTCGTCGCGAATATCATCGATCTGGTCGAGATAGCTCTGCATGCAGTCCGCAACCGCCCGCACATATTTCCCCTCGCCGGTCAACATCGCCGCCCGGATCGGCCACCTCATAAAAAACATATAATGCAACCCGCCCCAGTTCATAGTTCGATCCGGATTCGAGTTCCAATCCAGCCCGACTCCTGGCTCATAAGGCACTACCGACTCCCCATACACCATTTTTCCATTAATCAACCGATCCGACTCCTCAATCCAGACCCGTGCCAACCCCGGCCAGTATGTTTGCATAGCGTCGCCGAATCGCTTCGAATCGAAATGCCACGTCGGTTGGATCCTGCCTGCCAGATAGGCATGCCACGCACGCCAGGCGACCGCCTCGCTTTTCGGATCCGACACATTCTCCGGCAGCATCAGATCCGAAATGCCGCGTTTCACCTGCCTCCAAAATGCCCCTGCCTCGTAAACAGGCGGTTCAAATTCACTCACCGCAGTCTCCTGTAGAGGAGTTCACTTCCAGTAGTTGACGTTGCATCACATGCCCCAAATATCGATCTCGACACCACTGCGCGACGTTTGGCGATTGTGGAACACTTTATCTGCCCAACGCCTGCCTTCTCGGCGATCAAAAATCACCAGATGACCCGCCTCCGCATCGCACCGGTCCATGTACTCTGCGGTCTGCTCCAGGCCCTCGGCAATGGTTTGCTCCAGGCTCTTGTGGAGTATTTTGCACTCAATCACAATTTTGTGCGTCTGATCGCCTCGCGGCCAGACGATCAGCAAATCCGTACGCATCCGCCCCAGGCCATACTCCCGTTCAATGCGTCCGCCGCTGTTCACGATGCGCTGCAAGAATGCCTGCAACAGCAACTGCGGACCCGCTTCCTGATATTGAAACCGCGTCACCCAATGCTCTGAGTGCTCGCGGAAGAAGGTCTGAAACTCGGTGAGCAATTTGACCACATTTAAGTTGCCATCGGCATCGATATACCATGCCGTTTCCTGTTCAAACTCCTCTTGAATTACCCACGTCAACTCGCGGGGGACGACCTCGGCATAGATCGGATTGGCGACACGCAACGGACGGTCTTGAGCCACGAGACCCAGATCGCGCACATACTCCAGGTCGCGGTCAATAAAGCGACGCTCCTCAGCCCCACTCAAAAGCGGTTCAATCACACGCTGTACGCGGTCTTCCTTGAGCTTGTCGGCCAACTGATCCAAATGCGTTTCTCGGCGCAGGATGAGTTGCTCTTGCGCTTCGCGGATATCGTCCGCGGTAATCGCCCTGCGCTGCTTCTCTGTAGCCTCATCCCGAAAGCAGGTTTCATCCGCCAGTGCGTTGACCAGCCACGGTTGCCCTTGCGTCTGTGTCCAGACCGTCTCAAGCGCGTCGGGGCTAAACACCTGTCCTGTCTCTTCGGTGTGCTGACCGAGCAGGGCGAGCACTTCATCCTGCGAGAAGTCGCCCAGGCGCAATGACCGCGCTTTGATGTTGAACGCGCTACCACCGGCAATGATCGCATTCTCCGCCGTTGACTGGATGCGATAGTCGCGCACATCGCGCACCCCGCACAACACCACGCTTTGCGGAAAACTCGTCGGACGCAGAACATAGCCCGCTCGCAACTGCCGCAGCACGGCCAACAGCGTGTCCCCGATCAAGGAATCTATCTCGTCGATGAGCAGCACCAGTGGCTTAGGATCCGCCTGTGCCCAGCGCGTCAACGCCTCGCCAAGCGCACCCGCACCGAACTCGGCGAAGATGCCAGCCCAATTCTCGGTCAAAAATTCGTCGCTCAGCGTCAAACGCGCCCAGGAAGATAGTGTGCCTAAGATGACCTGCATCGCCCGTTCCACATCTTCGCGCATGGCCTGGGCACCCTCGATATTGACGTACACGCAGCGATAGTCGCTTTCGGCATTGAGCAGGTCGCGCAACGCCAGCAGGGCAGAGGTCTTGCCCGTCTGCCGGGGTGCGTGCAGAACGAAATAGCGTTTGTCGCGGATAAGCCGGCGAACCTCGGCAAGGTTGAGCCTTTCCAAAGGCGGGATGCAATAATGATCCGCAGCCACCACTGGCCCGGTCGTATTAAAAAAACGCATCGCTGTGTCTCCCTGTGTGGCTCCGGTCCAAAATCTCTCCCGCACCTTGCTCAATCAATCCCTTGGCAACGCGCATTCCTAACTGCTCGGGTGATGATACCTGTCCTTCTATCCTCTGCGATATTACCTGACGCCCATCGGGTGTTGCAACGACGCCCGACAGCAACAGAACATCAATAGAAGCCTTGTCAACGGCCGCGTATCCACCTATTGGAACGCCACAGTCTCCCCCCAATGCCGCCAGCATCGCGCGCTCTGCCGTAACGGCCTGCTGCGTTTCAGCACAATTCAAGACGCGCACGAGATCTGTAGTCCGCTCATCTCCTTCTCGTATTTCTATCCCCAGCGCGGCCTGTCCGGGCGCGGGCAAACAGATTTCAGGATCGATAAATTCCGCAATGCGATCTCCCAATCCCAACCGTTTCAAACCCGCTGCCGCCAGAATAATACCATCCAAATTTTCCGTTTCGAGCTTTTTGACGCGCGTATCTACATTCCCCCGAATCGCCACAAAATTCAAATCCGGTCGCACGTGTTTCAACTGTGCCTGCCTCCGCAAACTGCTCGTTGCAACCGTCGCGCCTTCTGGCAAATCCCAAAACATCTGATTATTTTTGCTGACCAGCACATCTCGCACATCTTCGCGCGCACTTATTGCGCCCAAAATCAATCCCTCTGGCAACCTGGTCGGCAAATCTTTCAAACTGTGAACCGCCAGATCAATGCTACCCGACAGCAGCGCGTGCTCGATCTCCTTTGTCCACACCTCTTTGCCACCGATTTGAGATACAGGCGTTTCCGATAGGCGGTCTCCCTCCGTTTTGATCACCTCAATTACAATGCTGAGATCGGGATATGCGCTCGCCAGTTTTCTCTTTGCCCAATTGGCCTGCCACAAAGCCAGCGCACTTCCCCGACTGCCAATAACCACCTTCATGAGCCACGCACCTCTTTAATCTCTTTTTTGGGATCTCCCTCAACCACCAGATCAAACAAATATGAAAGTGCCGCCACATAAGCGCCACCATCTTCTTCCTCGCCGGCCTCTCTAAGGCGCGTCACCGGTTTGTGCAGCACCTTATTCATAAATCGGCGCATCAAATTGGCAACTTGAGCGCGTTGGTCATCTGAAAATTCACTGAGCTTTGCTTGTGCGAGTTCCGAATCCATAAAAGATTGAAAATGTCCCCGCAGAGCCACAATTGCAGGAACAACCGCCAGGGAATTGATCCACGCAGAGAAGTTCTCCACCTCTTCTTCTATAATTGCACTGACTTTATCTGCTTCAATTTTTCGCTTCTCCAAATTCGCGCCAACAACAGACTCCAGATCGTCCAGATCGTACAAAAACACATTGTACAAATCGCCAACTACTGGATCGATATCGCGCGGCATGGCAATATCGATCAAAAACATCGAGCGATTATTGCGCTTTTGCATCGCCGTTGCCACATGGGAGCGTTCCAGAACATAAGTTTCCGCGCTCGTAGAACTGATAACAACATCTGCCCCGTGCAAATTGCCTATCCCATCGTCCCAGGAAATGGCGCGACCGCCCACGCGCATTGCCAAATTTTGTGCCCGCGCTAATGTGCGACTCGTCACCAGCAAAGACTTCACCCCATTGTCGGCGAGGTGACGCGCTGTCAATTCACTCATCTCGCCAGCACCGAGCACCAGAGCCGTATGTCCTTCGAGATTGCCGAAAATTTTCTTTGCGAGTTCCACTGCCGCAAAACTGATAGAAACTGCACCCGTTGCGATCTCCGTTTCCGTGCGCGCCCGCTTTGAAGCCTCGGTCGCAGCGCGAAATAATCGATTCAGCACGGTCTTACTCGTTCCCATAGATAGTGCAGCAGCCCCGGCCTCTTTTACCTGACCGGCAATTTGTGGCTCGCCCATTACCATAGAATCCAACCCACAGGCGACCCTGAAAAGGTGGCGCACAGCTTCGGCATCGCGATAGACAAACATGTGACGCTCCAATGCGTCGGCATCCAATCCGCTTTGCTCGCTCCACCCCGCGATCACAGCCGCGCGAGCAGCTTGAATATCCGTCGCAATACAATAGACTTCCGAACGATTGCACGTCGATAAAACCGCGCATTCGACGATTTCGGGCACGCTGGAAAAATATTGCAGAACCGCATCCAGAGCCTGGGGCAATACCGCGACTCCATCTCGAATTTCAACAGGTGCTGTGCGATAACTCAGCCCAATGACGACGAGAGACATACTTCAATCCGTTCCTCAATTTCAGCCCACTTGCCCTTGCGCGCAAGGGCAAGCATATCATCTGTCACCAACTGTTGCCAGAACGCTTGCCTGCGTTCTGGTGCGTTGGGAAATCGCGCATAAACTCTGCGCCTTAAATCCGTTAGTAAATCCAGTAACTCTCCATCTTCTAAAAAAGCCTCAATTTCTCGACGCAACAACGCGGCGTATGCAGGACTTTTGCCACCGGTGGAAATCGCTACCTGTAAGTCGCCACGTTGCACAACCGCGGGCACAATAAAATCGCTATCTGTATGCCGATCCGCACCGCAGAACAAAATCCCTCGGCATTTCGCCGCCGCCTGTACCGCCCGATTGACATCTACATGATCAGTCGCGGCAATCACGAGCGCGCTACCGTCCAAATCGCTCGGCTCAAATGCCCGTTGACAGAGATGGATCGCGCCTTCATCGGCCCATTTCAAAATACCCTCAGTTGCGGTTACACCAACAACTCGAACCCGCGCACTCGCATCACACAGCCCGCGCACTCTGCGTTCGGCAACGCGCCCCGCGCCAACCACGACACACAATTTATTTTCCAATTTCAGAAACACGGGATAACGCATGGTTTAAGGTCCTAAATTATGGGGACCAGAAAAGAGAACGCCCACCACGGGAAATGCCAGAATCACGAGGACAAAACCCATGATAGACAGAAAAGCCGCCCGCTTCCCCTGCCAGCCACCCCACCACCGCGCAGCGAGATTACCCGCATAAATAATCCAGGCAATCAGAACGGGCAAAAACACTGGCTCGCGCCAAATAGAAAACTGCGAAAGATGTTGAAATGCCCACACCGAACTGGCAATCGTTCCGCCCGTCAAAAATACAAATCCAAAAGTGGCAGCGCGGTTAGTGATCTGATTCAACACCTCGAGTGAAGGTAGGCGGGAATAAAAAAAACCAAAATGCTTGGCCTGAATTTCACCTAAAAGCATCAGATACATCACACCCCCAACACAGGAAATCGCAAAAGCGGTGTACGCAAGGCCATAAGCAAGCACATGAAGCTCAAACCATCCACCGCTGTATCCCGTGACCTGAATATCCTCAGTACCCAACAATTTTGTAAGCGTCAAAACGTGCAAAACCACCACAATAGGCAAAATCAGTACGCCCAAAGACCGATCTCGCGTACTCACTTCGAGATAAATATAAACAACCGCAACCAGCCACGCACACAGCGACGGCAAAACCTGACTGGTCAAAGGCACCTCACCAGCAGAAATTGTAATAACGACTAACAGCACAGTGTGCATACACCAGGCTCCCCATATTCCCCAGGTACACAGGTAACGCCAGTACGCTTTGGGCCGGTGAAAATGCAAAGCATAACCCAGCGCACTCGCGATGTATGCCCCTCCTGTCGCAATGAGTAAGATGTCAAAAAACATAGCTATTATCCCAAAATTTTGAATTTAGTAAATCTACAAAAATCAGCGCGTTGAATCAATCTTTGATTGATGAATTTTCGGAACGGCACTTATTGATTTTTCCCCGGTGTAATAGAACCTAACACCACCTGTTTATCAGCACCGGTTACACTCGGCACATTGCCCGGGCGCCCATTCATAGTTTGATAGGCAAGAATCGCAAACGCAATGGCCTCTTTTGCTTCTGATGCTATTCCCAGATCATCCAGTCGCTTGAATGCAATATCTCCCAATGCCTGATCCAAAAGATCCATCATAACCGGATTCCTGGTGCCGCCCCCACTTGCAATCACCTCGTGGATTTCACATCTGGGCAAAACAAATCGTTTTAGCCCATGCACGATACTTTCCACCGTGAACTGCGTTGCCGTATGCACGAGGTCTTCCTCTTTTTCCTCCCAATTGAGAATTTTCTGAACCATATCGGTCCCAAAATCCTCGCGTCCCGTTGTCTTGGGCGGCTCCATATCAAAAAAAGGATGCGCCATAAGCACATCCAACAGATCCTCACACACCTGGCCTTTGTCCGCGATTGCTCCCTCCCGATCAAAACTCTGTTTGCCGCGCGTTATTGCCTGCACAACCCCATCAATGACCATATTGCCAGGTCCCGTATCAAATGCGAAAATATCTGACACTTCACAGTTTGCGGGCAATATATTGACATTGGCAATACCACCGATATTGAGCATCGCCCGTCCCGCGTATTCAGACCGAAACAACAGATAATCCACCAGTGGGACAAGAGGTGCTCCTTGTCCGCCCACTGCCATATCCCGCGACCGAAAATCCGATACCGTCGTGATTCCCGTGCGCTCTGCAATCACCGCGGAATTGCCAATTTGCAGCGTTGATCTCACCTTTTTATCAGCAACTACGGCAAGTGCGGGCAAATGGTGAATCGTCTGCCCGTGCGATCCAATCACATCAATTTCTCCAGCGCTGACATTGACCTTTTCACACACGCGCAGTGCAGCCTCTGCAAACCATTCCCCAAGCGCGGCATCCATGCGGCATATTGCATCGACCCGTCCATCTTCGCAAAGCGACAAAATCTCCGTTCTGACATCTTTGGGAAACGGCACCTCGACATATCCAAGCAGAGACAGATCAGATTCATCGATCTCCACAAGCGCGGCATCCACCCCATCGGCAGAAGTTCCAGACATGAGACCAATCGCTTTCATTTCACGCTCCTATCTCACGCACCGTTTTGACACCGCGAATAAAATAGTGATAAACTACTGATTCCCTGAAAAGACGCTGTTCAATCTCACCATCTCCCACACTTCTGAACCGCTGGGCTTCTCGCCGCCGCCGCAAGATATTGCACGGATGCAGCAACACCCATAAAAGCCCGGCTATTGCCGCAACGGGATGTTTCCAATTGCCCTTTAGCAACAACCCCAAATTTGCCAATTCCATAGCCACGCGAACCGGGAATTTATACAACAGCCGCGAAATGGAAAAATTTTTCAACAACATCACAAGCTGATTGCGGTGATTCAAATACGCTTTCTTATAACTCTCTGCACCCAGCGTAAATCCGCCGTAGTGATATACGAGAGAATCGGGCACATAGACGATGCGATATCCGGCAAGGTGAAACCGCCAGGACAAATCGATCTCTTCCATATACATCACAAAGCCCTCGTCGATCATTCCAGTTTTATCGAGACAATCCATACGCAAAAACATAGCCCCCCCAATAGCCCAAAAAATATCGCGGGGATGATTGTATTGCCCCCTATCCTCTTCGACACATTCAAATATCCTGCCCTGGCAAAACGTAAATCCCCACTTATCCATCAGCCCACCCGCAGCCCCGCCATAATCAAACATTTTGCGATTCTGCAACGACCGCACCCTGGACTGACACGCCCCAATTGCAGGATCGGATTTCAGCGCATCAATCAGCGGCGGCAACCATCCTTCGCCCACCTCCACATCCGAATTCAACAACATCGCATACGCGCCCTTTGCAATCTCCAATCCCCGGTTGCACCCGGCGCCCATCCCCTTGCTCGGCTGCCCATTTCCTCCACCTGTTTTCACAATGCGAATATCCGGAAATTTCTCCAATGCCCGATCCAGGCTGCCGTCGGGATAAGGCTGATCATCTGCCACAATAACTTCAAAGGAAACATCCGATGTCCGCGCATAGACATAAGCCAGACACTCGGAAAGAATATCCCCCAAATAATGGGGTATAATAATTGAGACCAGCGGTTTATTATTGTCATCCATATAGTTGTCAGTTGTCAGCCCACCCAGTCCCCAATCCACCAGACACCAGGCGGTCAGCTATTAGCCCGATCTATTCCCAACTCTCAAATTCTTAATTCCTAATTACTAATTTTTTAATTCTATAACGCCACCTCTATACCCAATTCCTCAGCCGCTTTTTCCAAACTTTCCACATGGGTTTTATGCAGCGGTATCCCCGTCTTCTCCCAGGCGGCCTTTTTAAGCCACTCGATCTCACCGGGCACGTAAATGCGATCCACCCCTTCTTTTGGGCGAGAAGCCCGAATTGTCTGAATCATCCGATCAACTTCCCGTTTAAAATCCGACACATCACAAAATGTCTCAATCTTGATCGCCTGAAAAAAGTGACTGGCCCGCCGCTGTCCTTGATATTCATCTTCCCGATTCACCGTTGCCAGGCCAAAAGGCAGAATACCGCTCAAAACATCCATTACCACATTCAATCCCGATCCCTTCGCACCACCGGGCGCTACCAGCGCGTGCGCACGACTGGGGTCGTCCGTCACCTGCCCATCCTCATCCAACACCCACTCGCCGTCTAATTTTCGTCCGTACAGACGCATAGTGCCCACCCGCCCCCAGGCGGACCGCCCTGTCGCCATATCCAGAACAATGGGATATTCCCGACCCGCCGGAATCGCATAAGCCAGCGCGTGATTGCCCATCAATCGATCTATCCCGCCATAAGGAGCCACTCCCCTACTACTACTCGACACGCAAAAACCGATCATATCCCATTCCAATGCCATCGTCGCATAACAGGCCGCTGCGCCGTAGTGCCGGCTGTTTATAACTGTTGTCGCCGCAATTCCCAGATCATTCGCTTTCGCAATCGCCAGTTGCATCGCGCGATAAGATGCCAGATGCCCCAAACACCCATCGCCATCTACCGTTGCCGACGCGGGTCCTTCGCGAACAACGCGAATTTCGGGTTTTGGATTCGTATGACCAGTTTGAATGCGCTTCAAGTAGTTCGGCAGAGCACGCGTACCGTGAGAGTGAACCCCGCGTACATCTGTCTCAACTTGCAAATCGGCCATCAACTGCGCATCTGCCCTCGGCACACCAACTGCTTCATAAAGCCGTTGCGCTGTTTCTCTCAAATCGCGAACCTGAATCAACCGCTCCTGTTCTCTCGCCTCTATCGGCACAATACCGTTCACGAGTTCATGCATAAAAACCTCCAAACTCCTTGCTCAAATTAAAGAGACATTTTAAGTTGTCAGCACACCCAATCGTTATCTAAAAAGTAAAAGAGGAAATACCAGAGGGACTGGGTCGTCTTAATTTTACATCTTACTTCTAAGGAAACCACCATGGATTACGACGTCATCGTCATCGGCGGCGGGAGTGCGGGATACGCCGCTGCACGCACGGCACAGGAACTCGGTGCCAAAGTTGCCATTATCGACAAAGGGCCTCTCGGTGGCCTGTGCATCTTGCGCGGTTGCATGCCCACCAAAACCATTCTGCGCTCATCCGAAATCATGTCATTGATGCGCCGCGCAAAAGAATTTGGCCTGCGTGCTTCTAATTTGCGCGCAAATCTCGACGAAATCAACGACCGCAAACGCGCACTCGTCAGTGAATTTGCAGATTACCGCATCGAGCAACTGCACAATCCGCGATTCACCCTCATCAACGGCACGGCGCAGTTTGTCAATCGCAACACCATCACTGTGGAAAAACAAAATATCACCGCGCGAAGTTTCATCATCAGCACGGGATCAACCGTAGCCGACATCGCCATTCCCGGCTTAAAAGAAGTGGGCTATATCACCAGCGATGAAGCACTTGAACTGCGGGAATTGCCAGAAACGATGATCGTCTTAGGTGGCGGGCCTGTCGCAACGGAATTTGCACAATTCTTCTGCCGCCTGGGTACGCACACCACACTCATTCAACGCAGCAACCATATCTTCAGCAACACAGACGAAGACCTCGCACGTCCGTTAGAAGTACGCTTCAGAGAAGAAGGCATGAAAGTCTTTACCGATACGCAATTGCAAAAATTCACGACCAAAAACAATGCCAAAATCGTCCACTTCTACCACAGTGGCAAACCCCGTCGCGCGTCAGCAGACATAATCCTCCATGCTTTGGGGCGTGTGCCCGCCATCCAATCGCTCGCACTTGAAAATGCTGGCGTGCGCGTCGAGCGCGGACGCATTCTCGTAGATCATCACATGCGTACCAACGCGCCCAATATTTACGCCGCAGGCGATTGCACGGGACTCTACGAAATCGTACACATCGCCGTCCAGCAAGGCGAGATAGCCGGTCACAACGCCGTTGATGGAACCCAAAACCAGCGCATCGACTACAGGCTTAAAGCCGAAGTGGTCTTCACCGATCCGCAATTTGCATCTGTGGGCCTCACCGAAAAAGAATGCCGCGAGCAAAACATCCCCTATCGCGTTGCGTCCTATCCCTTTGACGACCACGGCAAATCCATGGTCCTGGGAGAAACCCACGGATTTGTCAAAATCCTCTGCCATCCCGAAACAGGCGAAATCATCGGCGGACATATCGTTGGCCCAGAAGCTGGCGAACTTTTTCACGAACTCATCGCCATCATGCACTTCCGCGGTACAGTACATGACCTCATGAATATCCCGCATTACCATCCCACATTAGCAGAAATTCTCACCTATCCGGCAGAAGATCTCGTTGAGGAAATTCATTCCTCACTGTGAATAACCGGTTTTAACTGATAGGCGAGTATCGCGGCAAATGGAATAAATAATAGGGAAATGCGAAACAAATTCTGATAGGAAATCCACGCGACCAGCACCCCGGCCAACATGGGCAATAACCCCTGCGGAAACATAAACATATTCATAAAGCTGGTATAGGTTGGCCGTCGATCGGCAGGCGCAATATCGAGGACATACGTCATGCGCCCCGAATACATGCCGCTTTGGGCTGCGCCTGAAAAAATGAACGTAAACGCATACACCACAACCCTCAAATCCACCTCTTTACCCCAGATCCATAAGGTGTGATTGGGCACATACACGATACATATAGGAACCAAAATAGACAGTGCGAGCAAGCAGGTACCGTACAAAAACAATGCCTGATTGCCCTTGTAACGCCCCACCCAGGCCCACGCGACATTTGAAAAAACCGAGCTAAATTGCATCGCAGTCACATAAAATCCAATATAAACCACCCCAATCCCCAGACCAGAAATCGCGTAAGGCACGTAAAACGGCCCGCCCATCATGCTAAAGCCCCACAAAAATTGAACCATGCACAAACGTCTGAAATTCACATCATCTTTCATCAGGCTCAGGCCACTGAGCAAATAATTTTTCAGAGAAAGCTGCGCGCGCGTGTTCTTTTCAATAGGCTCGCGGATCATGCCAAATGTCAGTACGGCCAGCGCGGTACCCAAACCAGAGAGCATAAATAATACCGCGTAATTATTCGGAAATGAGAGGCCACTTTGCACGCTCAGGATATAGGAAATCAGAACGCCCGCAACCATGGACATCACACCGCCTGAAAAGCGGCGCAGAGCGAAAACTTTAGCCCGATGCGACGCGGGAATCGCCTTGCCCATCAAATCCATCCACGGCACGTTCATCACGCCCATCAACGACGTTCCCAAAGCGTAAAATACCATAAATAAAAACAAAAAAAATGCGGGATCCAGCCCGCCGAAAAAAATGGTCATCGCACCCACCAGAATCCACATCGCACTTCGAGCCATGCCCGCGCCGATCAGCAAGGGCATCTTTCGGGGTTTGGGTTCGATAATCCGAGAGATAAAGACCTGCGGCCAGGCCCACCCCATTCTCATAAGTGCTCCCGCCATACCCACCAGAATACTGGACGTGGTCAGTGTTTGCACAAAAGCCGGCATCACCAGATCCGCGCTGATAAACGTGTAGGCCATCATCACCATGCCGCCATTGATCACCAGCAACCAGCTATTTCGGCGCGTCTCCCTCTGCGTACGCCTCGCCGTCACCACATCGCGCAGCGGCGGTCCCCCATGCTGTGCCATTTCCATGTTTTTGTATGTCCTATAAGCGATTTGCACCGTCAATAATAGACTGAATATCCACAATCCCACACCCCGGTCCCCTGGGAATACTCATCTCCCCATCTCGAATCTCGAGTGCGGGATCAAACCAGTCGCGGTATTTCTCAATCCCCCTTTTGTATTCCTGATACCGGCCAATATCCGGTGTACAGGCGGCAAAGTGGAGCATGTAAATAAATCCAAAACCTCCCGAGATATGTACAGTTGTCGGCATTCCAGCCAATTCGGCCATTCGCGCAACGCGCGTCGAGCGAATAAGCCCCCCGTAATAATGCAAATCGGGCTGAACAATATCCACACCGCGATTGGCAATCATCCATCGAAACCGTCGGTCGCTGAATTCCTGTTCGCCCCCAGAAACGGGAATATCCAGTGTATCGGCAACGACCTTCGTATCTTCGAGGTGATCAAACGGACATGGCTCCTCAAAATAAACAGCGCCAATATCTTCGAGCATACGTCCCACTTCAATCGCCTGCGGCGGATCGTAAGAACTATTGGAATCCGCGTGAATATCAATCGCATCGCCGAGCACCTTGCGAGACAACGCGATCAAATTTGGTGTTCGCCCGGGCATGGCATCCGCATTTTTGCTCATGCGCCCACCAATTCTAAACTTCACGGCTGGTGCACCCGTCTCGTCGATCAGACTCTGTAAATAAACCACCTCTTCTTCCGGTGTGCTATCCCGCCGCCCACTCGCAACGTAAAAGGGAACCCACTCGCGCACAACACCGCCCAGGAGATCGGGAATGGATTTTTGTGCAGTCCGACCGAGTAAATCCAGCAACGCCATCTCGACCCATGCCACACAACACCAGAAAGCCAACCCCTGCAATTTGTAATTGCTACTGTGGCGGTACACGCCCCACAGATGGTCTTCGAGATCGCGGGCATCTTTCCCGATTAAATAGGGTATCACCAATTCGTTGAGAATCGGATACACGTATTGCGCCCGCCCATTCGTAAACGCCAGACCTTCCGCACCATCTTTTGAACGCACATGCACGTAATACTCTCGCTCATCTTTGAGCAACTGAATGGATTCGATCACAACCGGCTCATCCAGCCCATCTAAGACCAGAACGGGTTTTTCAGCCGCCTCATCCAATGCTGCAACATCTGGTATCCGAGCCATTTACTTCCTCCTCACATCGGGCGGGCACAGAGGCACCGCCCCTACAATGGTGTATAACTGACTGTTGTACACCACTCTCAGATCAATTCATCCGTTTAATCCGTGTAATCCGCTTAATCCGCTTAATCCGCTTAATCCGCGTTCCGGATTTTCTCCTGTAATTTTTCAAAATACAGATCTCGATCAACGGGAATATCTACCCAATCGTCCAGCCAAGAAGACAAAAGCATCGCATTCGCCAATTCAACCCCGCGAATGCCCTCAACCCCGGGCGCGAGAAGCGGACTCCCATTCAATATGGCATCACACCAATTGTTAATTATGCCGCGATGCGCCCCGCCATCTTCACCGAGAGGAATATCGAGTTTTTCTGATCTGGGTTTGCCAAAGCCGCCCGTATATCCCCGAGAAAATTCACTCAGAGAAACATTTGAACGCCACCACGCAATTTTATTGTCTTCCATAACCACTTTGCCGCGATCCGTCGCTATCTCTAGGCGATTACTTCCGGGAAACTCTCCCGTAGTAGTAATAAACACACCCGTCGCACCGCTGTCGTATTCCACATAGGCAGTAACGTCGTCATCCACTTCAATATCGTGATATTTGCCATAGCTGATAAAAGCGCGTACGCGCGAGGGCATCCCGCAGATCCACTGCCACAGATCCAAATTATGAGGACACTGATTCATCAACACACCACCCCCCTCACCCGACCAGGTCGCACGCCATTCGCCCTTATCGTAATAACTTTGTGCTCGGAACCAGTTTGTGACGATATAATTCGTGCGCTGAATATCTCCCAATTCGCCGGAAGCCACCAATTCTCGCAATTTTTGATGGTGTGGACGGGTTCGCTGATTGAACATCAGGGCAAATACTTTACCGCTTTTTTCGGCAGCCTCATTCATCTCATAGACTTGCCTCGTATATACGCCTGCGGGTTTCTCTATCAGAACATGTAAATCGTTCTCAAATCCCTTTATCGCATAAGTCGGATGATCGTAATGCGGCGTCGCCACAATAATCGCATCAACAGCTCCTGAAGTGATCAAATCATCGCCATTGTCAAATGTCCGCACGTTTTCCCCGAGGGTTTCACGCGCCCACTGAATCCTATCCGGATCGATATCGCAAACCGCTGTCAACTCCCCATGCGGAATATCGCCCGCCGGAAAATACTTCGCGTGACCGCTTCCTCTACCGCCAATGCCAATAATGCCAACTCTCACCTTTTCCATACTGTAAACGCCTCCTTTGTCAAACCTGTCATCATCGTCCCTCGTACTGCCGGGCGAGTTGCGCCTTCAATGCGGTTTCTGTCGCTTTGGTCGCAACAAAAAAATTTGCGGGATAATGTGCGTACTCCAAAAGCGCCGTATAAATCGCATCTGCTTCATAGTTATTCAAACCCAATCCCGCCAAATACTGAAGCCGCATATTGCGATCCAGATTGATCTGTGCATCTGTGAGCCATTCGTCCAAATCACGAGCGCGTCCGGCATACATCGAAAGCAGCGCAACAGCAGATCCCAAAGACACATCATCAAGCGAGTACCACACCTCCGTGTAATCCTCGCGGTCCAAACGCGCCTGCAAAGCATCGACATCTACGACGCGAGGATCTTTCTGTCCCAATAGCACGACATCATATCCCTCGCCATCATTTTGATTACCCCAAATTGTCCCGTCTGGGAACACCTGAAAAAATGTCGCGATCTCGCTCTTCACCGCATCTAACCGCGACTCGTAAAGTGGCACCCACTGCGTCACAACACCTCCGGGATTCAAACGCTTTTTGCACAATTCAAAATACTCTTTCGAATACAACGCACCAGCTCCCTTAACCCAGGGATGGATCGGGTCAGACGTAATAATATCGAATTTCTCATCTGTTGCCAGCAGATAATGTCGCGCATCGTCAATAATGATCTCCACGCGGGGATCTTTTAATACATCATAGTTCTCAGGACCAAAATACACATCGGCTGCTGGCGGAATCAATGGCTCAATCTCGCAGATCACAATGCGTTCAACACTCGGATACAAAACATAAGTTCCCGCCGTCACGCCTGCACCGCACCCAACCACGAGCACAGAACGCGGCTCCCTGTGCATCAATGCAGAAAGATGTCCCAACAGGCGCTGCAAACGCATATCCTGTGGTTCGCTGGAAGCCACGATTTTTCCACTAACGTGAAAATTCCGCACGCCATTGTCCAACTCAGACACTGCAACCGATGCATTCATCCCTTCACCAGCGTAAATATATGCCGCGTCCTCTCCCCAATCGAGAAGTGAACGACCGTAAGCAATTAACGACGGCGGCGGCCCCGGCAGACTCCACACCAGCAAGGCTACACCTACTGCAACGCCGACCCACCGATCTGATCTGACCGTACTGTCCCCATCTCTCACCTGCCATAAACTGCGCCCAAACATCAAAACAGCCCCAAACGCTGAAAGGACGAGTAACACTTGTTGCGCCATCTGCGTCCCCAAAAGTGCGACCAAAACCACACTAAAACCGAGCGCCCCCACAATTGCACCTGCCGTATTCGCCGCATACACACTGCCGGCCAATGCACCGGGATCGCCTCTCTGCGAACGCGCCGCAGCGAGAGCCAGCGGAAAACTGCCCCCCCACAGCACGGTCGCGGGAAAAATAGCCACAAAACAACGCAGCAAATCCAGTTGAAATCGCACCGCAGTTGTTCCTCCCGATGTCCAGTAAGGAAGCAAATGAGCAAGCGCGTAAGCAGCCCAGGCAATTGCGCCAACAAGAAGAAGCTGGCACCAACCAAGCGCAATTTTGGGATTTACTTTTGTGCGTGCAAAATACGCCCCCACACTACTCCCCATACCCAGCCCAATCAGAAAAACCCCCAGAATAATCGAAAAAGCGTAAACAGTCGCCCCCATCATAAGCGACAGCAACCGAGTCCAAATTACCTGGGCACCCAGCGCGCACGCGCCAGAAATTGCAATGGTCACATAAACCGATCGCGCTTCTGAAATCCACAAACTACGCGTGGTCGTCTTTTTTGATGACGCATCGTACTCAGCCCATTGTGCCAACCCATATCCGATAAGTGCCACAACTAAATTAAGCGCGACCGCCACATAAGTCGCCGTAACCACATCGTACAGACGCAAAAGATAAAAACCCGCGAACAAACATCCGCAAACAGCACCGGCAATATTACCCCCATAAAAAAAACCGAGCCACGAAACACCGCGAGGCGTTGATTCTGTCCACCGCGCTATCGCAGGCAGGGTTGCACCCATCAACACCGTGGGAAAAAAAAGACAGATCGCACAAACAATCCCCCGCAGGAAATGTCCCCATAATCCATAAGTTGCCACACCGATATAAATCGTGCCGATCAGGGGCAGTACGAAGAGCAAAATCAGGCCCGAAACGCCAATGCCCAACTCCAAAAGCGCATAGACCTTTAACGGATGGTAGCGCGTTGAAATAATGCGCGAGAGCATCACACTACCGACGCACATCCCACCCATAAATGTACCCAGCAAGATGCCGAGAGAAATTGCCGAAGACCCAATAATCAGTTGCAGCATCTGGAACCAGACAATTTCGTAAATGAGTGCGGCGCATCCACTTCCCACAAAGAGGATAATTAGAAAAGGTAAAAATTTACGGTTTGCGTCCATAGTATCGCTCAGCGCTCTTCTTCTGCAAGCTGTCGCATTGCCGCAGAATGGCTCACGCCTTCAGCCCGCAGTCGCCTGTAAGCCGCTTCATCCATCCCTTCGGGATTGAGAAATGCGCGAATATCGTATCGCCCGGGCACTGCAACGGGCAGCTTGCCTTCTTCAATCATCAATTGCAGTGGATAGCCTATTTCCTCGAGCGGTAGATGTACAACTCGATTTTGCCTCGCCGATTCAAAAAGCGCCATCATAATCTCGACGGTCGCACGCGCCTTGCGCCCCGAAGCGCGGTGTTCCTCGCCACCTTCTAACCACGCAATCAACTCGCGCACGGAAGCGGCATTGGTTTCACCCCCAATTGCGCGGTGCCCCTCGTCCGCTACAATTTCGACATCTTTCCATCCATTGGTCGTCGCGTTGAATACGCGAACCGAATTTTCTGTCACCTCCATCAACCCCTCAGAGCCGCGAATCTGAAAATGCCCAGCCTGTTCGCCCGGCCTGTTCAAATCCGCCTGGATCAAAGCCTGAGCACCATTGGCAAACGCGACCAGCCCCATACACGCATCTTCAATCGGTGTATTGCGCTCAAAGCGATCGGTCTGCCGCTCGACAGCACCCATCACCCATTCTGTCTCTGGATCATCCAGCACAAAGCGAATGCCATCGATGGTATGCGTCGCCCAGTTGATCAAACCCTGCGCGACCTGTCCATGCACCATTACGGCATCGCCAATAACCTTCTCGCGCATCAACGACCGCGCTTTTTCCCAACCGGGTGTAAAACGCCGCTGATGACTGACCACCAGCTTTGCCCCATTTTTTTTGCACGCATCCAGCATGCGATCTGCCTCGCCAAGGCCAATCGCCATCGGTTTTTCGCAAATAATACCCGGCACACCGCCATTCGCCGCGCCAATCGTACAATCCGGATGGAGAAGATGCCATGTACAAACACTGACGATATTGAGATCCTCCTTTGCGACCATCTCCTCCAGCGAAGCATAGGCATTGGGAATGCCAAATTCCTCGCAAAATTGCTCTCGCGCAACCGGATGGGGATCGGCAACCGCCACCATCTCGGCATTGGCAACGCGCAAATACCCATCGGCGTGACTGCGCGCAATTGAACCACATCCAATAATACCGACTCTGTAAGTCATAGCGAATTCCTAATTTTTAATTTTTACGCAACCATTCCTCCAACCACGCTGCGGGATTCTCTACACTCGCACTCCTTCGCAAAACCTCAACCGTAGCTTTCAAATCATTATCACACCCCAGATAAACGCGAGCGAACACATCCGTGCGCTCCCGATAAACCCTGTAAAGAGCTATTCGCGCATTGTTGAGTTCCCACGAAGAAAATCGGGCGTATAGATCGGTCTTAAGAGGAAGCGTGTGAAATTCTGCGCGTGCGGAATCGAAAATCTGCTGGCGCAGCGTTATTTTATGGGGAGAATTGGACTGGTAAAGTGAATTGAGACGAGAAGCAATATCGCGCATAAATTTCCGAAAAACAACGCCATCTGCACGCTCGGCAAGCACCCGATGCACCGCTTCGGAATCGGAGCCGTATTTGCGCTGCAACCACATCAACGCCCCGGTTTCACCGACAAAACTCGCCAAACTCTCGTTAAAGGTAACATCCCCGTCAATCCACACAGTCGCATGCGTCAACTCGTGAATAATGAGATCGGCCAAATCGCCTTCGGAATAGCGCAACATCGTGCTCAACACCGGATCGGAAAACCACCCCAGCGTGCTATACGCGCTCACCGGTCGCAAATAGGTGTCATACCCCTCAGCCACATATCTGTCGCGCGCTTCCTCGGCTTTTGCGCGAGCAAAATACCCCCGGTAGGGAACGGCGCCCACAACCGGGTAAGACCATTCGAGCGGTTCGAGGCGATCTTGGGGGCAAACAACCAGATTCCACGACACCGGCCCGCGCCCGATATCGACATACGTGGTGTAATTTTTCGAGGTATTCAGACCGATTTCGCGTTGGGCAAACGCGCGAATAGCCTGCGCGAGTTCCAATTTTGCGCGTTGATCGGGCGAGAGCCTTCCCGCTTTCAGCACTTTTTCAATGGATTCTGCTTTCCACAGAATTGCGACCTGACCTTTGAGCAACTGATAGAGATACCCGATCTCGGATCCAAAGCCGAACACGAGAATTAGCAGACACCCAGAAAGCCGAACCATGCATGACGCTCACTGTTCCATAAAATAATAACAGATCATGTGCTGCAAAATAAGATGCATATCTTCGATGCGCCCCATGTGGTCAGAGGGAATCACCACACAATGTTGAACGAGTTCTCTCAGTTTTCCCCCATCAAAGCCCGTAAACCCAATAGTAACGCAGCCAACCTCGTTGGCATATCGCACCGCCCGCAACACATTTTCGGAATTTCCACTGCCGCTTATCGCCAGCAAAACATCGCCGGATTCCGCAAAATTTTTCAATTGTTCGACATACACATCTTCGTAACACAAATCATTGCTCAACGCCGTCATCCACTCCACATTATCCGTCAGTGGAATCGTCTTAAAGCGCGTTTCGCGCCCAATTGAAGCGCCCTTGCCCATATCGTTCACAAAATGCGACGCCGTACTCGCGCTGCCCCCATTCCCAATGGCATAAATTCTCTTGCGCGTATCTCTCGCCTTCTCAAACTCGGCAATAATACGGGCTATCGTCCCGGCATCCAGCGACTTGAGCAAAGTCAAATTTTGCGCGATATAATTCTCGACAAAAGCCTCCATCGCAATCCTCCTCAGGATAACTGAGCGGCTTGCCACCCCTTATCCAGCGCGTCGTGCGTTGTTTGCACGGCATCTTGTGCCGCCATTTCCCGCACCGACTGACTAAAAGGCTCGGGCGACACCGGACCGTCATAGCCAATTTTTTGCAGCGCGCTCAAAAACCCCACCAGATCAATCACACCCGTCTCACCCGGCAAGGCGCGTTTGTTGTCAATCTGATCGCCCACATAAACGCCATCGGGCGCATCATTGACGTGAACATGCACCACATCGTCAGCCGTCAACCCCATCAGATCTGATATCGTACCCAAACCCGTGTACCAGTGCCAGCAATCGAGGAGCAACCCCACATTGCCCGTACCAATCGCATGGCCAAGCGCGAGCATGCCATCCAGCGAATGAATAAACCCATAAGATTTATCCACCCGCAGAGTACGCGGCCCAATAAACTCCAGCCCCAGGCTACATCCATGCTCGCCCAAAATTTCGGCAATCGGCTTAAAACGATCAATATGCCACCTGAAATTGTCGCCAAATTTGAGGTCTTCAGAAGCAGAAGGCACCCATTGAGCAACCCGCGTAGCCCCCACAGCAGCACCAGCAGCGGCGAAATCAGCCAGCTTCGCCAGACCTGCTTTGTACTCGGCTTCATCCCCTCGCCAATTCACAGACAGCCCCCACGCCCCCATTCGCAAACCGGCATCGGCAAACAACCCCTTCACATGTTCTGCGCCATGTGTATTGACCAGAGAAGTGATCTCCTGAATATTGGGATCCACTCCCTGAAATCCAGCGCGTTTTGCATAGCCGATCAACTCATCAACGCTTCCTCTTACGCCAATAGCACCCGCATTGAGACTTTTAAACATCGACTGCTCCTTTGTGTTATAGCAATTGTATTTACACCTGGACTCTGTGCTTTTCTACCATCTCGGGATTTAATTCAACGCCGAGACCCGGTCGATCATTGATGTGAATGCGACCATTCACAATCTCCTCGCCGGGAATGGTCAAATCCTTGCGCCAGGGAATCTCTCCCCAGCCGTATTCAAGAATGAGAAAACCCGGCAAAGACGCCATCGCATGCACGCCAGCCGCGATCACAACCGGACCAAAAGGACCGTGTGGCGCAGTGGGCAATCCCCAGGCGTGGAGCATATCCCCTATTTTTTTTAACTCACCAATGCCGCCCACAACCGTCACATCGGGCATGGGAATATCCATACTGAGATTCTCCACCACCTCAACCCAATCCCGCCGCAATCCCCGCTGCTCTCCTCCCGCAATGGTCAGCCCACATCCTTCTTTAACCGCAAGACAATTATCGAGACTCGATTCGGGTGTGGGTTGCTCAAACCAGAAAAGATTGAGATCGCGCACCTCATCCGCAACCTCAATTGCGCCGCGAACCGTGAACTTACTGTGACAATCCACGAGCAAATCGACCTCTGGCCCAATGGCTTTGCGAACCGCCCGCATACACGCAATTCCCCTTGCAGCATCTCCGGCATTGTCGGCACCGCGTACCCCGTCAAAAGGGTCCAGCTTGACCGCATCAAATCCCTCGGCCACCGCAGCAGCGGCATTTTTAGCAAATCCCTCAGGTGAACGGTCTGTCGTCGCCCGATTGATATTCGCATACAGCCGGATCTTATCTCGACACGCGCCTCCCAAAAGCGCGTGAACAGGTGCATTGAGCGATTTGCCCAAAATGTCCCACAATGCTTGTTCAAACGCACTCAAGGCGAACAATTCCCCCTTTGTGCGCTCTGTACTTGTATAGCGCGATACAAGAGCTTCAATTTTTCTCGGATCACACCCTTTGACCGATTCACCCAAATCGCGCAAAGCCGATAGTTGCGCCGCGTAATTATTACCCGAACGCATCTCCCCTATCCCCTGTATGCCCTCATCTGTGAGCACGTGTACAAACACCCAGTCTCCGCGGTGATTGACCTGCACGGCGTCGAGTTCAATACCCGTAATTTTCATTCCAACAACTCCCTGAAAAAGGTTAATTTTAATCCGAAAACGGAATACTATGCCCCTGTCCTGGAAACCAGATCATATCGACGACAAACGAAATACCAGCCCCTACAAAATGCCCCATAATAAGCCCTATAAAAAACGGCCGACCAGCGCGATAGGCGCGAATGCCCCCAATCCGCAAAACAATAGACTTGATCGCCCAGGCGAGAAAAATTGCAAAAATGACATTATTAACCGGATAAACCGGCCCAGCCGCAAACCCAATCGGATGTAGCGGCCACCAAGCGACTCGATAGCGCAAGATCATAAAAAGCAGCGTCACCGCAGCGCCAATACCCATATACATAATAGGCAGCCACTGCACAGAAAATGGATCTTTTGACTTCTTGACCAGATTATCCCAGGGAAACCGCGCGAGACCCCCGTGAAAAATACCTCCGTAATTTGCAGCGCCATTCGAATAGCCCATATAAATTGTATAGACAAATGTAGCCAACACCCCGGCACCCATTGCCAGAACAATGGGAATAATCAACCTTCGCTGATTGACCCGAATAGTATCGTAAAGCTTTACGGAATGGGCAAGCGCAGGCATGATCGTAGTTTTGGTATCGCTGCACCATGAATACGAAAGCGCGATAGAAACCTGCGTCTGCTGCGAAAGCACATCTGACCCCATCACAAACATGGCAAAAGGCTGCGGCATCAGAGGGGCGCGAATAGAAATCAGACCAGTCTCTGCAATAACCCGCGTAATCCCCAGATACATGACCAGAGCACCAAAAAGAAAAATCGGGATATACTTAAACGCCATACCCGTTGCCAAATGCCACACAATCAGGTAGGCAGAACAAGCTATAACGCCAAAAACTGCCGTGCGATACGAAACGATCTCATCGGAATCGTCAACCGAATCATCGCGATAAAATGCCTTGCGAAAAACCCCGCGCAAGTGCCCGCGCGCCATCCAGAATCCCACGAGTACCACCACGATAAACGCCCCCATAGATTGCGCGCCCATCGCCAGGGGGCCTGTGGAATACTCCTCATCTGCACCGGCTTTTAGACCAAAGCGGTTAAAAAAGCCATTTTCCAGATTGGTCAGCACATTGAACACCCACAGGCTCAGCGAAATATCCAGGTTGATAAAATACCCAAAGCCCACAACCATCAGATATAGACGCACGGGAATGGGGGGAAATTCGCGCCCAAACTGAATACTCGCAAAGCGCCATGGAATCGTCGGAAAAGTCGGACTAAAATAGGAAATGACATTCCACAGAATAATACACAACGTAAGACCGAAGCCCGCCCAGAACAATGGGTTATTCATAATGGGAATTGGAAAAAAGCCACGTCTGTTGTCCTCTTCCATCACGGCCAGAGGCATTTCCATCAAAGGATAGTCAATGCGCTCGTGCTCTATCCACTGCTTTCGCAGAATGACCATTAGAAAAAGGCAGCAGCCATAAAAAGCAGCAATCACAGTCATCCACCAGAACACGGGCACAATCCACGCATCCCACGGCACGGAAACCCCGCGCGGCAGCCCTTCAAAAAACCATCGCAGGGATTCGCCCGCGGGCAGAATAGACCACTCTGGCAAATAGGGCTCATAATAGGTCGCCCACTGATTCTCTGGCGTTGCCAAATAGTATGGCACCGTAAAATTGGCGATCAATTTCCCGACAAAATACGTGGGCATAGTCGCGCCAATCAATGCCATAGAAAACATGACGATAAGCTCGCCCCGGCTTAGCTTGAGCGGGCGCAAAAGCACGAGCGCGATCACAACAATGGGGAAAACAGCAGCGACTGAAAGATGGTTTTGGTCCAACCTCGTAGTGTGGAGAATAAATCTCGCATAAGATCCGGCAATCGTCGCCATCACCGTGAGAAAAGTACCCAAAACGAGTGCGCGGAACGTCACGGCGGGTCTGGCAGATTCAGGAACAACAGCTTCTCTTGCTAAAGCCACTCAAAAACCTCCTTCTTACCTTTCTGTCCGCCTAATATAACGCCTTACGGGGGTGCTGCCACACAAAAAACGCCCTTCTCCCGATTCGGTGACCCCAACACAGGGATTCCTACTTGAGAGAAGGGCACATGACCTCGGGTCACCCTTGCCCGAGACCATCAAATAATAGAATTATACTGAGTAATACATTTCAGAATATGTTTCGTTTAAATATCAATATATTTGTAACATTGTGTCAAGAGAAAACGTATTCAATACCCCTTATTTTTATCGATCACACTCAGCATATCTTCCCCATTCAGAAAACACCGCAAGTTTTCGCAAAACAGATTCACAATGCGGTCCTGCCTATTGGGAGACCCCCCCGCAGTATGCGGTGTGATAATAACATTGGGCATAGTCCACAGCGGATGATCGGCAGGCAATGGCTCTTGTGGCGTCACATCTAACCCCGCCCCGGCAATCTGCCCGGTTTCCAATGCCTCAACCAGAGATGCCTCATCCATAATTTTACCCCGCGTGACATTGACTAAAAGTGCATGATTCTGCATCTTCTCAAATGCCAGGCGGTCGAAAAGTCCTCGTGTCTCCTCTGTCAGTGGACAGCAGACCACCACGATGTCAGACGCAGATAAAAGATCGTAAAAGCGATCCATCTTCCAACAGGCCTCTACACAGTCTGGCACCTCGACGTCTTCTGGATCAACACCTATAATTCTCATGCCAAACGCATGCGCCCGGATTGCCACATCGCATCCCGTGCCCCCCAACCCCACAATCCCCATTGTTTTATCGATCAATTCCCACGATGCGTGGCGAATGGGCATGCGTTCATTCCAATCTTCCGTTCTGATCGCGCGTGCAATCCCCCGGGTCAATCCGAGTAAAAGAGCCATCGCGTGTTCCGACAAATGAACGCCCACAGTGCCCTTTGCACTCGTCAGAATCACCTCACTATGGACAAACTCAGCATACATCATTCCATCGACGCCCGCCCCCCAAGTCTGCACCCACTTCAGGCGTTCGGCGCGTTTGAACATATCGCGGCTCATGCCCCCAAAAATGATGTCAATTTCGGGCATTATTTCCAGTGCCTCACCACTTGACTCGGGGATAATCAAATCGATGTCCTCAACCGCCGATTGAATCTGCGTCAGGTGGTGATCGTCCAGGCGATCGTTAATCAGTACCTTCACAAGAGCCTCCTGCATCAAGTGGATGCCAACTCAAATTTTTCGACTGTGGTCATGCGTTTGCGCCGATGCAACGCAACGTGATCGGGCCAAACGCCATAGTCTCGATCAAAACCCGTTTCCCGATCCAAAAAAAGCGGAAATTCACTGGCCGCGGGCTTGGTTCTCGCATATCCGCTATTGTAGCTACGCATGATAATGCGCTGTTCGCGGTTCAGTGTAGCGAGCCAATCGGGATCGCATTGGTGCCGGTCTGCTTCGCAAACCCACGACGGGCAATAAGCCAAAAAGATATTCTTTCTCACAACATCCGTATTATTCGGTGCTACGCGATGCCATGTATTGCAGTGCATAAACGTCATTGTGCCGCGCTTCGGGCAAATTACCTTTTCGCCGGGAACTTCTTCATGGGTATCGTAAAAATCAAAATACTGCCCCTTATGGCTACCGGGCATATAGACAAAATTTCCCATGTCCGGCTCGGGAAGATCGGTCAGCCAATAAGCCACTTTGATTTGTATGGGCAAGACCGGTGAAAAAACGCCATAGGGCAAAGCGCGCGCGCCATCGGGATGCCACTTGTTGCGACTGGTATCGCGGGGGCGCATGAAAAATTGCGAAATATGGAGTTTTAACAATTCGCCATACACATCGTGCATAAAGCCGATATGCCGGGGGTGATCGATCAACTCGGCAAATTCGGGATACCGTTCCACAATATTGTTTGGACCAAAAAACTTCGCGGGATCGTATTTTTCACTGCGGGCAGCCGCGGCATCCATCATCTCGATGTAGTGATCGCATTCCTCGTCTGTCAATGCATCTTCCACAACGAGCATGCCATCCTCTTGAAATTCTTCCCACTGCTCGCACGTAAACCCCGGCGGTGCAACGCGATAGTTCTGTTCTGACATATCGAATCTCCTTTTTTATTTGACACACATAATCAATACCGATTTAGAGAGCATTGAGAAATGCTTCGGGACTATCAAATTCCTGGATACGCCCTTTTCTTATATCCTCTTCAGCCTTTCGATAACGCTTCTGCCAGTCTTCAAGCCACCAGTATTTCTGATCTGCTGCTATCAGTTCTGTCTCAATGGCGGCATCCGCCTCATCTTCGGTAAGCCCCCTGGAGTTCAGCACATCCTCATTGATGGCACGAATCTTTCTTTTTGATCTCGCCAGCACAGCAGTAATTTTCTGAGGCATAAGATTTCTTTTTCTGTTTTCACAACCTATCTAAACATAATGCAGATACCATCCTGAGACAATATTGTATTCTTATAGGCGATATCGCTCTACCAGTCAACGTACCTGAACAAGCTCAATACTGACGCCATCGGGTGCGGCGATATAGCATATCACACCGCCGCTACCGGGAATAAATTCCCACGGCTCGACCACGAACTCTACTCCCCTATCGCGCAACACCTCGCAATACGCCCGCAAGTCGCCATGATACGTAAAACCAAAATGATCAGTACCGTATTCATTATGACTCGAATAATCCTCGAAATCGCGCATCGGCCTGGGCATAGAAGGATCTTCACCGGGGCGTCTTCCTCGGATCAGAAGCGTCACTCCTCCGAGCCCCACTTTAATCTGCGGCGCACTGCGAAGCTCGATCTCGCCATTGATCGTCGCGCCCAGTTTATCGACGTACCACGCTGCCGAAGCGCGCGGATCCTCGCTGATGATGTGTATGTGGTCAAACGCCAGCTTATTTTCGCTCATACTCAATCTCCCTCCGAGCGAATCAGATTACCCACCTCATGTGAAATGCCGGAATTTTCCATTATATTACCCTGAATCAAAATCGGGCGATTCGTACCAGTCTGGTCATTCACAATCAGTTCCACATTCTGAAAATGATTGCCTGTTACCGCCATACCCGCGCCAGTAAGCCACAGCGGCAGGCGCTCCGCCTCGTCCCGCCCCCGAATCACATTCCCCGTAACAGACGTATCAAACCCGCGCACATCCATCGCCAGGCCCAATTTCCCACCCTGATCCACCATAACGATATTATTGGAAATCACATGCCGCTCGGAATCTGCCCAGGACCGAAAAGCAATATCCAGATCGCCCCCCTCTCGCACATGCACGACATTGTTCGCCATAATAATCGAATTCCCGCGGTCAGAACCCACCGCCACATGTGTGCGCCCGGTAATCTCCACAAAATTTCCCATCACAAAACCCGGACCCTCCAGAAGCTCTACCGCATCGGAGTGGGCATTGCCCAGATGGTTATTCACCACCCGCATATTGGGCCCATCGAGCATAATACCCAGCCTCTGTGCGTTCAGCACCGTACAATTCTCAATCGTAATATTGTGCGTCGGCTCGGGACAGGACCCGCCCGGCTCTGCACAAAACGCTTTAATGCCGTTATACTCGAACCGCCCGTGCGAAATATTTACAAACTCAGCCCCGTTATACGGATTCTGGTCCCGATTCTGATCTACCCAGAGATCCCGAATCACAATATTTCCCACGCCATTCCCGATAATGCGGATCACATTGGTATTTTGATCCGGTGCCAGAATCAACCGCGTGGCTGTCCCCTGCCCTATGAGTGTCACATTGCTGCGGTCAATAATCACCCCTCCAAGCTTGCCCTCCACCTTGCGGATATCATAAGTCCCTTCCATCAGCGTCACCGTCCCGCCGGATGATGGAAGCGCGTGAATCGCCTCGTAAATCTCCTCCTGATCACCCACGCCATCGCCCACAAAATCGGCAGTTTCCTTTGACTTCTCTGATGAACTCTGCGTTGCAACAATCATCGTTCGCCCCTGTATTTGAGATGGCAAGTAAGTAGCGAGAGCCAGCACCAACGCAATATATGTAATCCGATTCATAAAACGTCTCGCACCTCACTGCTTGTTCAAACAGAACAGATACTCCTCTACCTGATCAGCTTTATAAACCCGATTCTCCCGATCTACATCCGCCCGAAAGCGCTGGTAATCCCGCGTCATCAAATCCACCTGCCCATACTGCCCCATCGTCTGCAAAATCTCATCCTTACCCATAATCCCCTCGCTATTATAGCTGAGGAATACATACTGCGCCGAAGTCTTTTTAACCATATTATCAAACGCGGGTAACGCCCGTCTCTTCATACAAAAATCCGACTTTTGATCATCCTGTGGACGCAGCCCAGTCACGCCTTTCAAGGCTGGCTTATCATACCTCGCCAGTGTCTCCAACACATGATAATTCGCACAATACTGGCGATGATTATAGGGCGGATCCATATACAACACATCGCAAGACAGACGCTCGACCAACTCCTGCCCATTCACATTGTGTACTTCGTGTTCCTCATCGCTCTCGACAATAGCAAGCCGCTTCAATTGCAGGGGCTTCATCGCACTCTTCTTGATATGCTTCAAAAATGCACCATAAACCGACGCCGTATTTGCAACCCGGTCTGCAGCATCGATCAAACTCGCCAAAAGATAAAAATACTCATCTTCAGTCAGCTTGCCCGCTTGCCACCAGTTTTCAATCTGCATCCGAATCGCGTCACACCGCCTGCCATTCTCATCGGAGAAATACTGCCTCTTAAACTCAGCCTCCTCTGTTCCCCCCGGGCAATAATTGCGATAGATAAATCCGGATTTTCCCTTCAGATTATTGAGATATTCCAATACAGTGTCGGTTGCGTCGCAAATTAGTGTTGTCGGAACTATTTTGCCATCATCCAGAACGCCATCAAATACGGGTACTTGACTAATGCCTACAAGTGCACGATTGAGACAATAGGAGTAGTATTGGATGTCGTTAGCGATAATTTTAAAGCCCTTCTGCTTAAAATGCGTCCCCACAATACCAGTGCCAGCAAAAACATCACAGAAAACCTTACAATCTGTATTTACATTTTTCAGGATGCCTTCTTCGAGAAAGTCACGCAGAGAATACTTGCTTCCGATATAGTTCATGTGTCTATTATCCGGATGATGGCAACATCCCGCTCACACATTCACTAACTCTTTGAGTGACACAATCCGCCCGGACTCTGAGGAAATACCCATCCCCTCGACCATCGCCACAGTCACCAGATTGTTGCGTCCTGAAAACTCGGGTTCTTCACCGCCATTGATCCACGCGACAAACTGATTGACAATCAGATCTGTCGAAGTAGGTCCCGCGTCCAGGGGCAATATTTCGGGATCGGCCTTGCGGCGCGTCAAAACGAGATTGCCACCCTCAAGGGAAAGCGTGCCTTCATCCACATCCACCCGGGTTTCGCCACCCGATTTATGTGGTTCAAAAGTCGCAAAATAGGTCGCAGTCGCGCCCCCATCAAATTCCACCCATCCCGAAACACCTGCCCCACCCTTATACGGACTCCAGGGTGGATTAAAACTATGTGCCCACATTCGCACGGGCAACTCGCCCATAATATATCGCATCGTATCCAGGTCGTGAATGCCTCGTTCCCACAAATAAGAATGATCGTCGTGACCCGAATGGTGTACCCCC
>JAJDYX010000009.1 GCA_022824945.1 Candidatus Latescibacterota bacterium | reverse complement strand
ATTTGGGCAAGGCTGTGTTGCGCCTCAGCGATTCTCTGTTCAGCGGCGCGGCGATACCATTCAGCGGCTTGAGCAAAATCTCGAAGGACCTCCTTGTTATAGTACATATTGCCGAGGTTGAATTGCGCAGAGGCATAACCTTGTTCAGCGGCGCGGCGATACCATTCAATGGCTTCAGAAAAGTTCTGAGAAACGCCTTCCCCATTGGCGTACATCCAGCCGAGATTGTGTTGCGCCTTGGCATAACCCTGTTCAGCCGCACGGAGATACCATTCAATGGCTTCAGTGTAATTCTGGGTAACGCCTTTGCCTTCGGAGTACATATAGCCGAGGTCGGATTGTGCGGAGGCGTAACCCTGTTCAGCCGCGCGACGGAACCATTCAATGGCTTCAGTATAATCCTGGGTAACGCCCTTGCCGTTATAGTACATCACACCGAGGTTGTATTGTGCTTTGGCATCACCTTGCTCAGCGGTGCGGCGCAATTCGGCAATTTCATTGTTTTCTGCTTCTGGGGTTAGAATTACGAAAGCGGCGACAACCACCATGCCAAAGATGAGCGCGTACAGCGCGCGATCATGTGCTGTCAAGGGCATTTTTGATCTCCTGTGTTCAGAATTCCAATTCGTCGAGCCAGCGCGTGACAACCCGACTGCCTTTTTGTATTTCAGATATGGCTTCGTGGTCGGGTTGTTCTTTTTCGTTGATCAGGCCTTTTCGCCGGAAGCGATTTCGGAGATAACCGCCGCAAAGATGCGCGCCTATTGCGCCGGGGTTTTTTAGAAGGCCGTAGAGGGCTTCGGCATACCATTCCCCATCCACGAGATGATATTCCCCATCCAGATATTTCCCGCTGTCGTCTGTGATGGTTTCCCGGGGGCGGGATCCATCTGCCCATAGAACCGGTTTTCCCGTGGCTGTGTGCCATTCGCGCATGTGTGTGACCGGGTCTCCGAAGTCCTGAAAGCTGAGTACGTCAACGTACGGTTCGGCAGCCTGCACAATTTCCATTGGGAGTGGTGCGAGTGCTTCGTATCGGTCTCCGAGGATTAAGTGATGGGGATCATAACGGCGAATGGCGTCGTGGGTGATTTTGTAGTATCGCTGTGCCAGGTTGAAGAGTTCAGCACGGCCCGCTTGCGATTCCAGTCGTGTGGGATCAAACATGGGTCCGCGCCAGGCTGTGTGTGGGGTTCGGACGTGAACCCAGGTTGGACAGTCCGAGTAAAAATAGCCGATTAAGTTTGGTTCATCCCGCAGGCGCGCGCATTCGGATCTGGCGACATAATCGCACCAGTCTTCGAAGTCTTTGCTGAAGATGTCGGGATTTCTGTGCCATGCGTTCCATTGATGTGTTTCGATGAAGGGCAGCAGGTGGCAGTAGGGCATGGATAGCGCGCGGTATTCTTCCAGGGTGAAGCTCGGACTGTGCGCGTGTTTTAAGATGGTTACGTCCTGTACCCACCCGACGGTGTTGAATCCCCATGCTTTCAGGTCGGGAGATACGGATTCACAGATCCACTTGATGCTGTTGTTGTCGTATTTTTGTTGCCAGCGGGACAGGTTCTCTGGATATAGCAGGGGGGAGGAGTCGATGTGATTCAGTCCGACTGAGAAGAAGGGCTGTCGCTCTGGTGTGAGTAAGATCCAGCGTTCGCCGAGTTTTGCGAGGGTGAAGAATCCTTCGGGGGATGTTTGTGTTGTTTCGATCATTTCCAGTATGGTGTTCATTGAGGCTCCCTGGTAGTCGTTACACGTTGACTTTGTATTTGAGGTCGTTGGCTTCATCGCCCGTTATGCCCCGAAATCCCCAGCAATGCGGTGCTTGTTCTTTGATGGTGATTTCGATGTCTATGGGGGAAATAGATAATTGGCTTTCAATTTCTTTGAATAGCGTTTTGATCAAGCTTTTTTGGGTTTCCACCTGGCGACCAGCCATCATGTTGATTTCTATGACGGTGTATGCATCCGTGCGACCACCGGGATAGTAAAAGTCCGCTTTGTCCATGGGTACAAAGCGATGCGCCCGCTTATCTTCTGGCATGCCGAGGACGGATTGCATACACCCGTGAATCACATCGGATAATTTTGCTTTTATGGGATTCAGTTTTTCTTTGATGCCATATACTATGATCATGATTTTTCCTTACGAGAACGATTATCCCATCCTCAGGCTACGGTCTTCAAGGGGCAGGTCAATGCGGATGTTGCCGCGGCGGTGAGATTCTCTTATGGCAATGCCGATTTCAAGGGCTTCGCGTCCAAATTCGCCGGGGCAGATGTCTTCGCGGCCCTGTTCAATAGAGCGACAGACGCCTTCGATGGCGTCAACCATTGAGCTTCTGGGATGCCAGGGTCCCGGGAGGTGTGTCTGGGTGGGCGCGTCGGTTTCGGGGTGCGGGGTCCATATCTCGAATTGGGCATGGGCGTTGCGGGAGATGATGCGGCCGGTTTCGCCGATGAATTCCAGGGACCAGGCAAAAGGTTTGGTTTCGGAGCGGGAGTTTAAGATGGTGCGGATGCCGTTTTCATATACGATGATTCCCGATCCGGGGATGTCGGCGTTGGATTGGGCCTGTTTGTCTGTGTCGATGAGGCCGAAGACCCATTGGGCTGGCGCACCGGCAAAGAGGCGGAGTAGGGTCAGGGTGTGGCTTTGTATATTGGAAAGGCTGGAGGGGCTGTGGCAGATCATTGTTTTTAAGGGTCCAATGGTGCCGTCGGCAATGAGCTGGCGGGCATTTGTGTAGTAGCTATACCAGTTGAGGTGGCAGGCCATTGAGAGGATGACGTTGTTTTTGGCACAGGCGTCGATCATGGCATCGGCTTCGGCCAATGTGCGGCACATCGGTTTGGTGGCAAAAATGGCTTTGACGCCCAGTTCGGCCAGACCAATTGTGATTTCAGCGCGGGGTTCAGGGCGGGTGGTCAGGCATACCACGTCGATTTGTTCTTTTTTGACCATCTCCCGGTAATCGGTGTAGAGAGATGAAACGTCCCAGCGCTGTTTGAAGTCCTCGAGTTTGGCGGGGTCATCATCAGCGGCGGCAACGAGATCAATTCCCCGGGCTTCAATCATTGCAGGCGCGTGCGCCCAGGGCCATGGGTAATGGGGCATTCCAATGTGTTCGTCGTCAATGGTGCTGCCCATTCTGCCGCATCCTACAACAGCACCGCGATAGGTATTTTTGGGCGCGGTATCTCGCACGGTCTGGAAGGCTTTGCCCTTAGGTTCAGCCATTGGGTTCTCCTTGAGGTGGGTAGTGTTATTGAGGCAGATTTACTCCTGAGCGTGTAGCATTCTCATGAATGTGTCATAGTTTGAAAAGTCTTCAACCCAGCACTCACATTTCCCCTTTAAGCGTGGTCCTACGCCTATGAAATGCCATTCCAGTTTTTTGGTTGCCTGGATATCCCACACAGCATCACCGATATATACGATGCGATGGAAACGGTTCTCCAGTGCAGATAGGCATTTCTTCATGATTTCCACACGCTTGTCGCTATCATCACTAGAAAATAAAACCGTATTTCTCAAGTCAAATCCCGCATGCCTGAGTTTCATTTTGGCAGTATGTTTCCAGCCGCCTGTGGCAATTCCAATTTTATAGTGCTGATCAGATAGAAGTTTGTCAATCAGGGAGATCGCCCCTTTCGTTGGGCGGCATTCGCCACCATTTTCAAGATACTGCTCAATTAATTCACCGAATTTTTTGCGGATTTCCTCAATTTGTCCCTCTTCCTGGATCTTATTCTCTTCCATTATTTGTCGCAACATACCTGAATCCGTTACGTTTTTGTATTTGCTCCAATCATCGTCGATGTAAATTTCTCCCAAGACCTTTCTTATCGCAGAGATGTAGCTGGCTCCGTCAAAATCAAAACTTTCGACCAGGGTCCCATCAATGTCAAATATCGCGGCTATCATTTGTTATCGCATTCTGTCATGAGAGTGCGTATTGGTTTTTAAATTGTTATTCAAATATGTGCAAGGTTGGAATGGATTGCAAGTTAGATCAGAAAGATGATATTCTGAAGTTCGGTGTTGGTTGACTTTGGTAAAATGGGGTTGTATTTTCGCATGTCAAGGTTTGATCAGGCTCCAGATGTTGAGACTGCCGCGACAGACGTAGATTTTGTTTTCTGAAAAAAAGAGAATAGTAATGAATATTTCCGTCCAAGAGATGGTTGACAAGTTTTATCAGGTTCTGAAAAAGACCGGGTTTACGGATGAACGCGCTGCGCTTTGCGCCAGGCTTTTTGCCGAGGCGACCCGAGATGGCGTTCATTCTCATGGCCTCAATCGCTTTCCAATGTTCATCAAACAGATGCAAAGTGGGAATACGGATATTCATGTGGTTCCGAAACAGGTGGGAAATCTGGGCATTATAGAGCAATGGGATGGACAAATGGGTGTTGGACCTCTCAATGCCCATTTTTGTATGGACAGAGCTATTGCCATTGCGAAAGAACACGGCCTGGGATGTGCTGCGCTGAAAAACACGAACCACTGGATGCGCCCCGGTGCTTACGGGCTTCAGGCCACAGAGGCGGATTGTATCGGGATATGCTGGACCAATACCACTCAGTTTATGCCCCTTTGGGGATCGCTGGCGCGCAAGGTGGGCAGCAATCCTCTGGTGATTGCCATTCCCCGGGAAGACGGTCCTGTTTTGTTGGATATGGCGTTGAGTCAATTTTCGATGGGTAGAATGGGGCTTCACAGAGAGCGGGGAGAACAATTGCCCGTGCCGGGTGGATATGATAGTAAGGGTAATTTGACCCGGGATCCTGCGACCGTCATGGGGGATGGGCTGGCGCTTCCCATCGGCTATTGGAAGGGTGCGGGTTTGTCACTGGCTCTCGATTTGATCGCGGCTCTGCTTTCAGGTGGGAAGTCGGCCTATCAAATTGCCCAACTGGGGGCGGAGGTGTCCGTGTCTCAGGTTTTCATCGCATTTGATATGGAGACAACTCTCGCACAAGAGGACAGACAACAGATGGTGGATGAGGTGATTCGAGACTTGCAGGCAACCGAACCCATAGAGGGACATACGCCGCCTCGATATCCCGGAGAGGGGATGCTGAATAAGCGCAAGGAGAGTATGGGAAATGGGATTCCGGTAGATCCAGTTATATGGGAGCAGGTGCTTGAGCTTTAGAAGCTGTTTAGACTATTGGGAGAGAATATGAAAATTACCGAAGTTAAATACCATCGTTTGCGCTATCCCGTGACCGAGAAGTTCGGAAATTCTTTTGCGTGGGTTACGGAGCGGTCATCTATCCTATTGGAGATTTTGACCGATGCGGGCATTACGGGATGGGGACAGGGGACGGGGTCGCTGGGTGAGTCGGATATTCAGCGGCATGTGATCGGGAAGGATCCGTTCGATTGCGAAGTGATCTGGAACGCGCTGAACAATCCGAGGAATCTGAGGAATGTGGGCGCGACAAGTGGCGTGGATATTGCGCTGTGGGATATTATGGGAAAGGCGCTTGATGTGCCGGTTTATCGCCTTCTGGGGGGCGCATTTCGGGACCGTATCCCGTGCTATGCCAGTGGGCTGTTCAGGAAAGACAGGCCGGATAATACACAGGTATTGATGGATGAGGCCAAAGGATATGTGGATCGGGGTTTTCCCGCGATGAAGATGAAGGTTGGGCTTGGGAAGGCTTATGATGAGAAGAATGTGGCTGCTGTGCGGAAGGCGATTGGCGATGATATTCTTTTGTGTGTGGATGCAAATTTGGCTTATGATGTGGGTACGGCGATTGAGGTGGGGCGCAGGATGGAAGCGTACGATCTGTTCTGGTTTGAAGAACCGATTTCGAGGGATGATGTGGCCGGGTATATAGAAATTAAAAGGGCACTCGAGATGCGGATTGCGGGATGTGAGGGTTTGCAGGGGCGTTGGGCATTTCGGGAGTTTATCCAGCGACGGGCGGTGGATATCGTGCAACCGGATATCGCGATTGTCGGCGGGTTTACAGAGGCGAGAAAGGTTGTGGCGATGGCGAGTGCCAATTATATCCCGGTTATGCCGCATATGTGGGGGGCAGTCGTTGGTCTTGCCGCTACCCTGCACTGGCAGGCGTCGATGCCAGATGCGTCCGGTTCCGTGAATCCAGTCCCTTCTTTTTTTGAATGCGATATGACGGAGAATGGGCTTCGAACAGAGTTGTCTAAAGAGCCTATCTTGCCCGTGGATGGGTATCTTGCGGTTCCTCAAGGTCCCGGGCTGGGGATTGAGATTGACCGGGATGTTCTCGAGAGATATTCGGTTTGACGCGATGTCTTTTCAAAGGAGCGATGCGATGGACGAGATGCTGAGATGTTTTGCGGAGAACGGGTATGCCGTGGTGGAGGGGGCGCTTTCGCCTGAGGAGGTGGCGGCGATTAACGATGGGATTGATGCCGATGTGGCCGCGCATCCGAAGGAATGGGAGCCTGGTCCGCGTCCGGGGCATGTAGCGGTGGGTTGCAGGGCGCCGGAGCTAATGCACAGGACAGAGGCGCTGGATGGCCTGGTTCACCATCCGTCGGTTGCACCACTGGTGCGCCGCATTCTCGGAGCGGGTGTTCAGTTTAGCAGTCTGAGTTTTTTGCGGCGCGAGGCGTGTGCCGCCGATCCGCCAGAGGATATTGACGGCGGGGATCCGATCTGTCTCTCGCGGCAGTGGCACCGGGAGTACAACGGTATTGTGGAGGGGGCGGATAGGAATGCGTTTTTCGCTCCTGCGATACAGGTTATTTACTATCTGGACGATGTGGATGCCGGGTCCCACTGTACGAGTCTTATTCCAGAGAGTGCCGAGACCAAGCGACAATTGCCCAAGACGCGGGAGGGTAAAACCGGATGGGGTGAGGGTGTTTTGCGGATTGACGATGGTGAGACGGCGTATGTCGATCCGGATAAGCCGATGTGGACAGATTCCTTTGGTCGCACAAATCCCCGACGGATCGGTCGGGTCGATGTCCACGCACCGGCCGGGTCTGCTGTGATGTTCAATATTGCCAGTTATCACTGTGGGACTGTCCGGCAGACGCAGCGGATTCGGCGCACTGCGCATTTGATGTATCGGCATCCAGATCCGATATTCTCGCGGCACGCGCTGGGTCCCGAGTGGGAGAGTGTGGCGGCGTTTAGAGCCGCGCTGCCAAAGCGGTCAGCGATTGGATAGGGTGTGGGAATCCGAAAAGAGACGCGGAGCCTGAAGGCTTTTTGGCTGTGAGTCTTTGTTTGCTCTGAGGTTTGAAGTTCAATGGTCTGGTGCTTTGCCGGACGTTATGAGCGTCACCCCTCAAGAGGATGGCTTTTACAGATACCATGGTCTGGGCTATGCTCCGTCACCGAAGCAGTCGCACTTGCTCCCCTGTCTCCTTTCGGATTGGTGATTACTGCTCGTCCTGAAAGGCTACGATGGCTTCAAAAGATGCTGATCGCAACTTTCTGTTTAACGCCCGAAAAGCCAACCGCACACTTTCAAGGTCCTGTACGCTGTCGGGGTATGACAATTCGTTGGGTTCTACAATGTCGCGGTCTTCTTTGTAGATTACCCGCTGGTATGCTGCGTCCACGACTTGCGTGTGTAGCTCGCCGATTTGTACATTCAAGCCTTTTCGCAATTCCAGTGCCTCGTTGAGATTGATGGTGTCGCCATCGTGTTCCATCTGGTGCTGAAAATTGGTTTGCTGAATGGCACTGTTGAGCTTGCGCCGTTTGTATTCCAGCGCTTTGATCTGGTCACGCACTTCAGAGATGTCGAACCCGGAATTGGGGCGATATTGGCCCTCTTCATCGCGATTAAAAAATGATCGATTGCGATTTTGCCTGGTTTCTGGCAGGCAATCTTTCAGGGTTTTGATCCTGGCATCGTATTCAGCCCTGAGTTCCAGAGCTTCATAGAGGTAGAGTTTGTTGCTTTCGTCTGGCATGTTTTCAGCCTCCTTTTCCCTCCCGTCATTTATGCATTTATGCATTGTTTTGATGCGGTATCGACTCTGACAAAGCTAAAGAGATGAAAGATTCAGAGGATTTAAATTTTTTTGTAAAAATAAAAAACGGGTAGAGTATCACAAGGCTCTCTACCCGTTATGCTGGTTTTTGGGACGTGCCCTTTTCATGCCACCATGGCTTCCATATAGGGCCGCATCACATTGGTCATTCGGCAGACTTGTGCGAAGTGCCAGAGGTCGTCCATTGGCAGTAGGATTTCTTTGCGAGGAACAGACACTAAAAATTGGAGAATGGAAATGGCCTCAAAAGACTATTCTGCTTCAGAGAAACCGACGCTGGATCATCTCGCCGCCAGCGTCCTGTGCGGCATGCCGGAATACCGCGATGCCGGTATTATGATCGATAAGTATCTGGATCGCATCCAGAGCAAATACGGTTGGCAACACGATGTGAACCTGGCCGGGGTCAAGACTTTGGAGGATTTTGAAGTTTTTCGCACTCGTCTGCTCAAAGCTTATCGCGAGACGCTGGGTCCTATGCCCGAAGAGAAAACGCCACTGCATCCGGAGATTACCGGTATAATCGAACGGGAAAAGTTCAGGATTGAGAAGATCGTCTGTCAGAGCCGTCCCAATTTTTATGTGACTGCGAATCTGTTTGTGCCCAAGAACCGCCCGGCGCCGATGCCCGGTGTGCTGATTCCCTGCGGCCATACGGCCAATGGCAAGGCTGTGGAGACCTACCAGAGTGCCGCGCAGTTTCTGGCTTTGAGGGGCTATGTGGCTCTGTGTTTTGATCCGGTCGGGCAAGGCGAGCGTCTCCAGTATCTCGAAGATCCCAAAACCGGGGAATCTCTTTCTCTTGCTCCCACATCCGAACATATGAAATGCGGCAATATTTGTCTGCTGACTGGACTCCATTTGATGGCTATCCGAATCTGGGATGCGATCCGGATGCTGGATTATCTGGAAAGCCGGGCTGAGGTCGATGCAGAACGGCTCGGGATCACCGGGAATTCGGGAGGTGGTACGGTGACACTGTGGTACACGCCTCTGGAACCCCGCATCAAGGTCGCGGTTCCGGTTGGGACCGTAGGTACCTGGGGCGGGGGCGATTCCGAGCAGAACATGCCGAATGATATGCTCACCGGCCTGTCTCATGCGGCGATGATGTGTCTGGCCTTCCCCCGGCCGTACCGGTTGATCAAAGAGACGCGCGATGGCGTCTTTGTGAACACGCGCATGTCTTTTCACAAAGCCAAATGGCTCTACGAGACCCTCGGTCAGGGCGAGAAGATGGATTTTGTGGAGACGATCCGGGAGCATGGCTATTTCCGCGAGATGCGGGAACCGATGATGGAATGGATGAATCGCTGGCTGGGAGATCCCCAGACGGACTGGCGTGAACCCGAATTGGAAATTTTCTCCGATGAAGATCTTCAGGTGTCGCCTACTGGTCAGGTCCTCACGAGTTATCACTCGGATCGGGTCACTGATCTCTGTGTTCGTCGCGCAGAGAAGACCCTGCCAAAGCGACGGGCGGTGCGAAGTGTGGCCGAGGCGAGCGCGCTTCGCGATACGCTTGCCGAGTGTGTTCTCAATCGCACGGGGATAAAACGACCCGAGGAGGAGATTTGCATTGAGGTTGTCGCATCTGAAATGCACGGTAATATTGAGATCCGGCAGGCCATTATCGAGAGCGAACCCGAGGTCTATCTGCCGATGCTCATCGGACAAAGTCCGGCTTCAGTGCCGGAAAGGTTGCCGGTTATCTTGGTCGATGACCGGGGCAAGGTTGCCGATTGTAGCGAAGGTGGGCTGTTCCATCTGCTGGTCGAGGCGGGCCATCCGACAATTGAGGTAGATCTGCGGGGTTATGGCGAGACGCAGACGACGAATTGGAGCAACCGGGACCGGCGGGGCGGCTTTGTCGCTCAGCTTCTGGGCGTGGAGAGCATGGGATATGGGTACGGCGCCAGACACACCGGGCATACGCTTATTGGGATGCGTATTTTCGATTTGCTACAGGCTATTCGCGCCCTGCCCCATCTCGGACTCAGCCGGGAAGTTGTGCTCATCGGTCGGGGTGGCTGTGGCATTCAGGCATTGCACGCAGCTGTTCTGAGCGACGCTGTTACAGCCGTCTGCGCCTGGCGCACGCTTTCCTCTTATATGGATGTGGTTCGAGGTTCTGTTTATCACGTCCGGTTCTACGATATGGTCCCAAATGTGACGACGGCTTACGATTTGCCCCATCTATCTGCTGCTTTGGCACCACGTCCCGTGGCCCTTGTCAACGCGGTAGATGAACGGCTTGACGTTTGCGAGAAAGCAAAAATCGAGGCTGAATACGCACTGGTCTCTGAGACCTATGCCAATCTGAAAGCGGAAAAGGGATTTTTGATCGAAACACAGGAATCCGAGGAGAAAGAGATCGATTCTATTGTAAAATGGCTTGCGAGGATCGCGTGATCCGGGCAAAATAGAGGAACTCGTTATGAAACAACCCAATGTTGTGTTTATCGACTGTCACGATCTGGGCGATTGGCTCGGTTGTTATGATCGGTCTGGTGTATCAACGCCTAATCTGGATCGGTTGGCTTCTCAGGGTGCCCGGTTTACGCAATTTATCGCGACGGCACCGATATGTATTCCCAGTCGCGTTGGTTTGTATTGCAGCCAGATGCCGCACATGATCGGTGTGTGGGGACAATTTCCCTATGCGGATGATGCAGTGTGCATGGCGCGTTATTTTCAGGATGCGGGCTATGAGACGGTGTTGAGTAACCGATTGATGATTTTGAATGATCCATCCTGGGCGGGTTTTTCGCGTGTGCTGGCGGGGACTGTGGAAGTGTTGGCCGAGCGTTTTTTGCGAGAAGAAGCTCCGTCTATCAAGTGCCCCTTTTTTTTGCAGGTCTCTTTCTCGGAGGTACATAGACCTTTTGGTCTGGATTATGACCCAGAGCTTGCTGAGAGAATGGTTGTGCCGCCGGATCTGCCCGATTGTTCGGAGGTGCGTAAAGATCTCGCGGCGTTGTGTCGGCAGATTGGGGCGTTGGATAAAAAAGTGGGGCGGATTTTGAATGCACTTGATGAAAGTGGGATGGCGGATGAGACCGTTGTGGTGTTTACTACCGAACACGGTGTGGCGACTGCGCGGGCAAAGCACACGCTTTATGATGCGGGTATTCGAACGACGTTGCTTATGAGGTACCCGTCTGAGATTGCCGCTGGAACTGTGTATGGTGATTTGATTAGCAACCTGGATCTGCTGCCGACGGTGATGGAGTTGTGCGGTCTGGAGAAACCGGATGACATTCTGGGGCGGAGTTTTCGGGGCTTGTTTTCCGGTGGGGGTTGGGCTGGCCGGTCTGTGGTGTTTGCCGAGCAGACCTGGGGGCGGCGTTCTGGGAACTGGTATTATACGCCGATGAGGTGCGTTCGGTCGGATCAGTTCAAGCTGATTCGCAACTTTGCGCGGGTGCCAAATTACGTCGATAATGGGTGGGTGAATCGTTTTCAGAACAGACGAGAGGTTGTTCAGGCGCTTTTTTCAAAACCGGCACCGGACCGGGAGCTTTACAGTTTGGCAGATGATCCGTATGAGTTGAACAATGTTGCAGATGATCCGCGTTTTTCAAAGGTTCGCGATGATCTGGAGGGGCAATTAACCGCGTTTCTCGAGGAGACAGAAGACCCCATTTTGATGGGGCCTGTGCCAAATAAAGAAGGTCATTCCGATGTTTCGCAGTGGATTAAACAAGCAGACGGCACGTTTCTGTTGGAGGCGGATCGGGAGATTTATCACGCGGAGCAGCCTTTTGATTAGAGGGAGACCGTATGAGGAAGCTTGAAAACGGATTGAGTGAACGGACGCTCGCTTTTGAGCCAGGTTTTGAGGTACACGGTGAGGTGGTGTGTCGCACGTTTCAGCCTTCGTACGTTGTCACGCGCGACGGAATGTTGATCGCCTTTTGTCAGGGGAGGTTGCGCGGAGGCCGCGACGACGATCCAAAGGTGATTCTGACGAGCAGGAGCAGCGATTGGGGCGCGACGTGGTCGCCAGCGCGGGCTGTTTCGGGTCGGATCAACCACTATGCGGTGTCTGCGTATCTCTCCGAACGAGATGGACGCGAGCGCGTGTCTGTTCTGTCCATGGTTGATTTGCGGGGTACGGAGGATATTTACGACAGGGACTATGGCGTGATGCGGGAGCAGTCCGGTATCGATATCGACGCTGTGGGGCGCGATACGCCTATGGTTCTTTGCCGGTTCGATTCAGATGACGATGGCGATACCTGGACTATGGAGACGTTGCTCGGGGACCGGTCGCCTCTGAATCACCGCTATGCCGATGGTACGCTGATTATGTTCAACGCTGTGGGTCAGGTTCACGCGATTTCTGAAGGCCCGTATCGGGGGCGGTACGTTCTGGGCGGACCTGTTACTGTTGTGTCCGAGGGGGAGGCCGTTACGAATTATTTTCGCAACCACCCCCAGTCCGGTTCTGCCGTTATCTACAGCGATGATCAGGGCGAGACCTGGCAGGTGGATGGCTTTATTACAGATTATCTGGCTAATGAAGCTTCCGCTGTGTCGGTTAATCGCGGTGAGGAGTTGCTGCTCGTCCGCAGACTGAATTCACGGGGTATGCTTGAAGCTCATGTTCCCCGCTCGGAGGTGCGCCCCGGTCCTGTGCAGCGCATTGCCCATACTTCGACTGACTGTGGCAAGACGTGGTCCCGGCCCTTTCTCGTCGATATCAGCGGTGTGCTTTGTCACGGCACACTTGCCCGGGGTGGGAGGCGTCTGCTGTTTTCTATTCCCAATGGTTCCGACTTGCCCGAATCCGAGCGCCAGCACGCCTCCGAGCGGCAGCGTGGGGCGATCTATTTTAGCGATGACGAAGGTCAGACCTGGCGCCATAAGGTTATTGAGCCGGAGACTTTCTCGTACAGCACCGTTGGTCCTCTCAATGAATCTCAGTACATCACCCTTTATGCATGCAGTTCTATGGGGCAGGAGGGCGTCGGGTGTCGGGTGTTTGAGGATGTGTGGTTGGATGCATAGGATACAGGAGGTGTGTTATGATTGGCGAGTCTGAAATTGCACAATTTGAAGAGGTCGGGGCGGTAACCATTGATACGCCTTTTAGCAAAGCGCGGCTGGATCGCGTTTCGAGGGTTTTTGATCGGATGCTACCGTTTGAAGGTCCCAAAGATGGGGAACCGGCCCAGTATCGCGTGGGACAACGGTATTTTCTTGAGCCTGAATTGCTGGATCTGATCCAGGATCCGTTTTTGGAAGCTGTGGCCAAAAAGACATTGAGGGCCGATGCCGTACATTTTTTTAATGCGTTTGTTGTTACTTCCTATCCACAGCCCGGCGCAACATTCAGTTTTTCCGAACATGTGGATATTAAATATAGCCTTTCAGATCTGGATGCCACACCCAAACGGATGCTTTGCAGTTGCCTGCTCTGGTTGAGCGATGTGACGGAGAAGCGGGCGCCTCTTATGTACCGGCCCGGCAGCCACCGTTTGATTGCAGAGGATGTGGAAAAGCATGGGACTTATATTCAGGATCCAGTCCGATTCCGAGAACTTCCCGAGTTGCCCTTTGCAGATCCGGTTCCTTTGCTTGCAAAGGCTGGACAGATGACGGTTTGCACTACGGCGATGGTCCACGGCGCGTCTATCAATATTGACACGCTTCCCCGGAAGGTGATGTTTATTGTGTTTAAGCCCGTGGGTTATACCATTGATGCCAATATGAAAAGTATAGAAGTCCGCGAACAATATTATAGCGAATTGAGAAGCCATTTGCGTGAAGATCGATTGGGCATTCTCGAAGATGTCTCATAGGAACTGAAACCATTGAAGATTACATGCACCAGCGCAAATAGCAAACGCAAGTGCTACATATCCCACCTTGCCAATTCCATCCATCGCGTCATCGCTTTTTGCGCTTCATTAAACCGTTCGCGAATCTCTGGTGGAAGACATCTGTGGTATCCATTTGGCGGCTCACGCATCATCACATTGTAATGTGCGTGTGTGTAGTTGAAATACAGATTGGATCGCACTGGTTCTGTGGTCTTGGGCAGTCCATTGTGGATGACGGTCTCGGAAAAGAGTAAGACATCGCCTGCCTTACCCGTTACTGCGACGGCACCTGGAAGGTCCAATCCCTGATATTCTTGCCAACTTAGATCAAAATTGCTCTTGTGTGAACCCGGTACAGCCACCACACACCCGTCGTCGGGTCCATTATCTGTTAAAAAGTACACGGTATTGAGCATCCGAGAGCGAATATCGCCGTTTCGATAACTGTAATCCGTGGTTGGTACACCGCGATGCCATCCGCCCTGTTGCGCGCCCTTGAATTTAGAAATCGACCAGGTGTTGATGAGTTGAGGTTCGCCCATGAATGCCTTCAGATAAGGCACGACTTTCGGGTGTGCGATCATCAGGTCAAAGACAGGATCAAGCCGTAAAAGGCCATTCAAACGGGTCTGAAACTCTCGGCTTTTATCGCAGGTTGGCAGTGGTTTTGGTCTGCCAAAAGTGGGTGCAGAAGCCATCCATTCATCTTTGTATGTCCGACTTTCCAAATCAGACAGGACATTCAGGGTGGTTTCGCATTCTTCAGGTGTCAATACATTGCGCAGGATCAGAAAGCCGCTCAGGTCAAAATGGAACCGGTGTTCGATTGGTATATTATCTGCCATTTTTGATGCTCCTGTCATATTCAATTCTAAGCGAATGTGTAGAACGATTGAAAAATCTAAATAAATGTAGCTTTGTGAACCAATGGCTACAAGACAAAAAAGCCGCTCCGAATTTCAGGAGTGGCTTCTTGAGGTGGATGGTGTTTGGTATATGTTACACGTTTGAGGTCGAGTTCTCTATCTCCAGGAGGCGTTGTTCAAGGAGTAAATTAACCAGGCTCTCAATACTTATGCCCCGTGTTCGAGCAAGACGTTGCACACGCGCTAATACCTCGCGGTCAACTCCTATTAGGTATTGCCGCCGTGCTTCCGGCGCGAAATCGAAATCAACAGGCTCCGTCTGATCCCAATAGTCGGCAAGACTATGTGTATCCCAAAACGCTGCCATTTCTTCGTAACTGTCGAATTTCGGAATTTTTTTATCGTCGTGCATATTGCCTTCTTTCCTTATCATCCATATCACGCGCACTCAGAATGAGGGCTTCACGCGTCGCTTTGTAAATGAAGAAGACGATAAGATATCGTCCCGCATCTGTCTGTCCAAGCGCAGCGTAAAGGTCTTCTCCAGGTACATGACCTTTCTGCACCCTGCGATACACGGGCCTGCCAAACAAAACCTCTTCCACCTCTTCTGGAAATACACGATGCTTCCAGGCAAGTTTGTCCAGGATTTGAGGAAGCCAAATAATATCGACAACGTGCATGAGAAATCCTTAGACAGACCCAGAACACGGAGGTGGTCGGGATGCAATCCCGCGCCCTATAAATATAGCTTTGTGAACCAATGGCTGCAAGACGAATTTCTACAACTACAGGCTTGATATTATGCTTAAAAAGTTAGATTTTTATTGCGAAGGGTAAAAATTCTTGGGACATTTTTGTGTTCACTTCTATTCCCGATCTACCTGTCGTCACTGAATTTGTGCGTGCTGCCAATCACTGAAACCATCTTCGGATCCTTTTTGTCCGAGAAGATAAAGGTGCTCAGTTTTTACCACTTTATGAGGCTAAACTCAGAATGGCCCGAAATATTCTTGCGCATTCAGATAAGGATGTGCCAAAGCGCGTGCTCACGGCCTGGAGTCTTGGATGTCCGGATCAGCTAATTGCCACTGCACAGGTTATTGATGATGAGCTTTTTGTCGTGGCTTGTGACCATACCCTGTTCAGAGTTGGCTTTGAAGAAATGCCCGCACTCGAGAGCATACCAGAAAAACAGCGTTCTTCATTTACCATCTCCAGCGAAGGCAGTTATATTCACTGGCCTGAGGCTGATGTACACATCGACCTGGATGCTGTTCGCTACCTGAAAGATGATATGTGGCGGGAGCAAAAGGATCGGGAAAGATTGATGTCTGACATTCGGTTCGGAGAGGCTGTTGCCGCATTTCGAAAACAGTGTGGGCTTAAGCAAGCCGATATTCAGGGCCTTTCGGAACGCCAGGTGCGTAGAATCGAAAAGGGAGAACGAACAAAGGTGGATACGCTGGGGATTCTGGCAAGAAGTCACGGTTTGTCCCTGAAAGCATATCTGGATAAAATTGCTGAAATACTTTCTGAAGGTGGTGAGGTTATTTCCAGGGTCTCGACCGCGATTCTGCAAGACAACATAGACCTAAGTGAGGGGCAGATATGATCAAAAACGAGAGACAATATCGGATCACTAAGGCCCAGATGAGGAAGTTCGAGGGCGCTTTAGCGGAGTTGGCTCAAACTAAAGATGAGAATATTCATCCTCTACTTCAGAAAGCTCATCAGGATGCATTGAGAAGTCAATATGAGGAACTCCGTATGCAGTTGGAGGAATACGACGCGCTTGTAGGAAGGTAAGCGCGATGTTCTCGAAGCCTTTCACTTACTGATCTTCCTCGTGCTCTCATTTGGCTCTCGATGATCCAGCATTTTCTTTTAACAGGTTGATCTGCGAGGACAAGGCTTCTTCGAGATTTTTTGCGTTCATCCGCTGTAGAATCTCCTGTTCGTATGCGGACATGAGGGGCGTTTGAATACCGTTTGCTTTTGCATTGATCAGGTAGCTAATGCCATCTCGCCCCTGGTCTTTCTTTTTTAAGCTGGCGCTTTGAATAGCCAGCTTTGCCAGATGTGCTGGTGTCAAGGGTTGGATATTAGAGGCGATTCGGGTGTAATAAACCACATTGATGCCCTTGAAATTTTCCAGCGGTTCCGCATACACCTTATTGTCACCGAGATTTGCATAGGGTTGGTAAATTTTCTGAGTGTCAAAATGGTTCACTTCCCGGCGCCAGAGCATATTTTTAGCTTCAGATTCAGATATGCCGTTTCTTAATATGAGGATAACGCCTTTAACAGAAGCACCACTCTCAGCGACCGGAACTAAAGTGGGTGCATAATTACGGCTTCGGCTCTTCCGGGCGAATTCAACCCTGAATGGCGTATTGACACCTTCGATTTTTGCTACCATGTTCGGTCCAAGTTCTGGACCCGGATTGTCTATTAGAGAGCCGTAGGCGAGAATACCGATTCGTTTCATGTTCAGAATTCCTTGAAAGACTGCATCCAGATGGGCACCAAAGGAAAATGGGCTACGCGTCAATTTGCGTAACCCATTGTTTTTAATGGTGGGCGATACTGGACTTGAACCAGTGACCTCTTGCATGTCAAGCAAGCACTCTAACCACCTGAGCTAATCGCCCACTAATTTGAAAGAACACACGGCCTGATATGAGCAAAAGCTATATGGATACAAAAATGTTGTCAAGCGAATTTTCCGATGGACAGTCGATTTTTTATTGTGAAGAAGTGGGTAGAAATGCATATCATAGTATTGCAAGACCAGTACATTGCCGATAACTTTGAATTGGTTTTGCTGGTTGGCAAAGGAGATAAAAATGCAATATCGCAATCTTGGGCGCACTGGCATTAAAGTATCTGTTGTCGGTCTGGGAGGACACGAGTTCCATCCTGATTCGCGTGTCGCTGGCTTTGGGGATAACAAGGACCTGGCAGTAACTCCTGGTCACATTTTTTCAGGCTTTGGCGGAGAGAACAGACTGCGGATTGTAGAGACAGCTCTGGAAGCTGGGGTCAACCTCTTTGATCTGACAATCGATTCTGAGAAAGAGGCTATGGGCAGGATTCTGAGAGAGGTGGATGTCAAAGATAAGATCCTTATACAAACTCGGCCAGAGGGCATGGTCTATACCTATGACCCGCACAACCGGAAGATGGCGGATTATAGCCTCTTGAGAGCTGAAGCGATCCGAGCTTTGAAGCTCATACAGCGGGAGGTGATAGACATCTACAACTTTGCCTTCATGGCAGATGCCCTGGAATACGATCCGGACTACCTCGATAAGATTGCGGACAACATCCAGAAGCTCAAGAATGAGGGGCTGATCCGATTTGCCTCGGCAGATACATTTTCAGGTCCGGAGACGTATGCGAAACAGTATGACAAGGGTTGCTTTGATACAACTTTCATAAACTGCAATCCCCTCGAAAAAGCCAAATTTGGTGATACCATCGTGAAAGCGGAAAAGCAAGCGTTAGGCATCCTGGGGCGGGTGCTCTTTCAGAAAGCAAAGGTGTTTACAATCGCAGAAGAAAAAGGCTACGCCAACAGAGCGCAAGTTGCCAGGGCGCTGATCAAGTGGGCAGTCAAGGATAGCGGGGTTCACACCATCATGTTGGGTGTCTCCTCTCCGGAGCAATTGACAGAGAACCTGACTGCTCTGGAAGATCTAAATTATGATGGTGAAGAGAGCAGGATTATAGAGGCACTGAGCGAGGAATCCTGATATGCAAATTTTAGATGGCAACGGTGCTCTTGACGGTCATCGTCATCGCGCCCTTATCTCAACAGACATCGGCGGAACCGATCCCGACGACTTCCAGTCGATGGTACACCTGCTTCTGTATGCAGATGTCCTCGATATTGAGGGCTTGCTTTCGTCGCCCTACGGCAAGGGTCGCAAGGAGGATATCCTCCGGGTGATCAACTGTTATGAGAGTGATTATGAAAACCTTCAGACCTGCTCCAAACACTACCCCGCACCCGACGCATTGCGTGCCGTTACTAAGCAGGGTGAGATCGAAATGGCTCCCTACGCAGGTGTTCGACGTTCAACAGAAGGATCTGAGTGGATCGTGCAGTGTGCCCAGCGCGACGATCCGCGTCCCCTGTATGTCCTGGTTTGGGGGGGTATCGAAGATATCGCGCAAGCCCTGTACGACGCGCCCGACATCCTGACAAAACTGCGTGTGTATTGGATTGGCGGGCCAAATAAAAAATGGAGTCCCGATGCCTACCAGTACATTGTCAGCAACCATCCCGAACTATGGATCATAGAAAACAATGCCACATATCGCGGTTGGTTCACCGGTGGCAACCAGTCGGGCGAATGGGGTAACGCGGCATTTGTAACCAAACATATCGCTGGCCACGGTGCCCTCGGCGATTTTTTTAACGAACAACTCGGCGGTACGATAAAGATGGGCGATACCCCATCCGTGGGCTGGCTGCTCAAAGGCACCCCCGAAGATCCATCGCAACCCGGATGGGGCGGACAATTTGTGCGCGCCTGGGAACGGCCACACATCGTATTTAACCGGCTGACAACTTCTGCAGACCAGATTGAAGAATTCTGTATATTTGAATTGGTTTTGCCAGTTGGCTCAGAAATGCCGACAAATCCCGAAGCTTCGATGCAAATCGAAAACCAGTTATTGGTCGGCGACTTTAGCACACAGGGCGCGGTGCGCTTCCGCTTTTCTCCAAAGAGTGTGCAAACCTGGAACTACAAAATCCATAGCAACGTCCCGACACTCGATGGACAAACAGGCGAAATGGTATCCTACCTGCCTTCGCCCGATGCCGCAAAAAATCCATCTGCCCAGCATCCAAACTGGTGGACAGATAATCCAGCACCAGAGTTCGCCGAAGGCGACCACATTGGTGCCAAAACAGTGAGCCAGTGGCGCGAAGATTTCCTGCGCGACTTTGCAGCGCGCATGCAGCGTTGTCATGCGCCCAGGACAAGAACGCCAAACACCAGATCACATTCGTCTTCTATTTAATTTTTTTACGAGGAAAGGACCTGTGCTATGAAACCATCTATTTTTTTTACCATAGTTACTTTTGTATTCTCTACCGTTGGCGTGGGTGCCGAAGGCCCTGCTATCCCTGCGTTTCCCGGTGCCGAAGGAGCGGGTGCTCAAACCGTTGGTGGTCGAGGTGGTCGCGTCATTGAGGTTACCAACCTCAACGACAGCGGTCCCGGCAGCCTTCGCGCCGCCGTAGAAGCCTCTGGGCCCCGCACCGTTGTTTTCCGAGTCGGCGGCACAATTCGCCTCAAAAGCCCACTTAAGATCAGTGAACCGTATATTACCATTGCTGGCCAGACCGCGCCTGGCGGGGGCATCTGCTTGGCCGACTATCAACTCAGTATCGATGCCGATGAGGTTATCATCCGCTTCCTGCGCGTTCGCCTTGGTGATACTTCGGAAAAAGATATGGACGCCATCGGCGGCCGGTATCATAAGAATATCATCATCGACCACTGCTCGGCCAGTTGGAGTATAGATGAATGTGTCTCAGTCTATCGCGTAGAGGACGTCACCATTCAATGGTGCCTGATCTCAGAGAGCCTCCGAGAATCGACGCACATAAAAGGTGCCCACGGCTTCGGCGGCATCTGGGGTGGCAAGCGCGTCAGCTACCATCACAACCTGCTGGCACACCACTCCAGCCGCAATCCGCGTATCGCGGGTGGTGATCCATTTGTCCAGCATGTCGATCTGCGAAATAATGTCATCTACAACTGGGGCTACAACTCCTGCTACGGCGGTGAGGGCGATGTTCGCATCAATCTGGTCAACAACGTTTACAAACCCGGCCCTGCAACCCGCGATAACGTGCGCGCCCGTCTCGCCAATCCCTATGAAGGTGATGAAGGTCCCGAAGGGTTGGAGCGTTGGTGGATTGCTGGAAATCTCGTTGTGGGTGCGCCTGACGTCACTGCTGACAACTGGCTTGGCGTCCATCCCGGTAATGATCTCCCTCTCAAGCACTTTCGTGCCGATGGTCCTTTCGAAATCGCACCGATACACACGGATTCCGCCGCACGCGCTTATCAACGCGTTCTGAAACACGTCGGTGCCATCCTCCCGAGTCGTGACTCGCACGACAAACGCATCGTCGCCGAGGTAGAATCCGGTACGGCCACTTACGGTGGTTCATATGGCGAAGGTTCAGGCATTATCGACTCCCAGAAGACGGTTGGTGGCTGGCCCAAATTGGCCCCCGGTCAACCACCTGCTGACACCGACCGCGATGGTATGCCCGATGACTGGGAGAAGCGTTATTCACTCAATCCGGCTGATCCTGCAGACGGCCCAAAAGACCGCGATAACGACGGCTACACCAATCTCGAGGAATATCTCAACGCTACAAATCCCACGGTTTATATTGATTATAGTGACCCGGCCAATAATCGCTTTGGTTGGGACATTGAATTGATCGAGTGAGTGTCTCAGTTCAAGCATACGGGTTTTTTACTGGAGGTGTGTATGTCAAAACCCAATATTGTCTTTATCTAACAGCCCGTAAAACCCACAGCCTTTAGGCGTGGGAAGCAGACGCGAGTTAGCGAGCATTGCGGAAGAAGTACCCAGAACTCAAAAGCCGATTGCCGTCATTGTGGACACGCTCCAAATTTGTTTCGTCTGCTGGATATGTGACACTGAAAATCCTTAAGACGTATATCAAGAACCAGAAAGGCGTCTAATGTCCTACTTGACCTACAAGTACAAGTTGTATGGCTGTTGTGACCGCAACAAGTATATCCACCGCGATATAGACGCCTTTGCAGGTGTGTATAATCATTTCATTGCCTTGCACAAGCGATACTATCGCAGATACAATAAGTACCCGGGCAAGTTCACATTGATCAAGCATCTGGCAAAACTGAAGAAGACAGCACGCTTTTCTTACTGGCGCTTGTTGCCTTCCCAGGCGTTGCAGAATGTGATAGAGCGTATTGACTTCGGCTATCAGAAGTTTTTTGTCAAAGACAACAAACGACCGCCCACATTTCGGTCTCGCTTTCGGTATCTGTCCTATACACTCAAACAGTCTGGATACAAATTCCTCGATGGCAACAAGGTGCGTATAGGCAAGCGAGTCTTCAGGTATCACAAAAGCAGAGGCTTTGACACAGATAACATTAAGACGGTCACAATCATTCGTGACCGTGTAGGCGACTTGTGGCTATGTGTTGTTGCAAAAGCAGAAAGGTTTAAGCAGGACATTGCCAAGATCGGTAAAACCGCAGGCTTTGACTTCGGCTTGAAAACATACCTGACTGCCAGCGATGGCATAAGGATACAGTCACCTTTGTTCTTCAATCGCAATTCTCGTAAGGTCAAGCAAGCCAACTGCAATCTCTCTCGTAAGAAGATGGGCAGCAACAACCGCCACAGAGCAAGAACCCATCTTGCCAGAGTGCATAGGCGTGTTGCCAATCAGCGGCGAGAATACCATTGGTGGCTGGCCCACAATCTTTGTAAACAGTATGACGTGTTGTGCTTTGAGAAGCTCAACATTAAGGCTATGCAAAGGCTATGGGGCAGGAAAATTAATGACCTCGGCTTCTTTGACTTCTTAACCATCCTCAAGTATGTGGCACAAAAAACAGGCAAAAAGGTTGTGCAACTCAAACAATGGCTGCCCACCTCTAAAACCTGCTCTGCCTGTGGTACTGTCAAAGACAACCTTGAACTGCGAGAGAGAACATTTCGCTGTGATTGTGGACTCGCCATTGACAGAGACCTCAATGCAGCAATAAACATTAAAAGGTGGGGGCGTCCACCTTTGGAGAAGGCGACGTAAGACGTGGCTTGCACAGCACGCTATCGCTGGTGATACCACAATCCCCGCTGAAGCACCGAGAATCCCAACTGCTTTAGTGTTGGGAGTATGTCAAGCAAAGATTACATTGATCGACAATGCGATCGGGGGTATTATCAAAGCTCTTGAGGCAAAGGGCGAGTTGGACAATACCTGGATTATTTACAGTTCGGATCACGGTGAGATGGCAGGGGATCATCGGTTGAGCCACAAAGCAGTGTTTTACGATATGGCTGTGCGAGTGCCTCTGGTGGTGCGTCCTCCGGGGGGACAGTCTGGATGGATCTCTGAAGGATTGACGGATTGCTTAAATATTACGGCTACGGTTTTAGATATTGCAGGGGTAGAATCTCTGGAAGATAGCGATGGGATTTCGTTTGCTTCTCAGGTGCTGGCAGGTCCAGATGCTGACGGCGCTCAGAAGGGCAAAGATGCTGTGTTTAGTGAGGTTGATGGATTTACCATGGTTTTTGATGGGCGATACAAGATGGTGGTCGAGTCCGCGTCTGAGAAGCCGGTTGAGATGTACGATTGTCAAAATGATCCAAGGGAACTGAATAATGTTTTTGAGGATCCGGATCTGGAATCTGTCCGGCGAGATTTGATTGAGACGCATCTGAGTACGATCAGAGATCGACTGGATCGGGAGAAGCTGGAGTTTTATCGGGCGATTCCGGCGAAGACGTATTCTCCACCGAAATAGAAAATTTCTTGTTTCTGCAATTAACTGTCCATAAATTGCACGGCGTTGATCTGATTTCCTCAGAGGGCTATTATGGATGCGGTTCAAGTCGCCGATAGTATTACGAAACCCGGTTCGGAGTTACGAGGGAAGGTGCTAATTGCCGCTTCTCACGGGGGGCGGTTTTGCGGGTATCTCGCGGCATTGGCTGGTCTTCGGGGCGTTATTTTTAACGATGCGGGTGTTGGGAAGGACAATGCGGGGATTGGGTCGCTCGATTATTTGCAAGGTCTCGGACTCGCGGCTGCGACGATTGCACATACGTCTGCGCGCATTGGCGATGGAGCAGATATGCTCAAGCGCGGGCGCATTAGTTTTTGCAATGAGATAGCGCGTGCGATCGGCTGTGAAGAGGGGCAGGCTTGCCGAGAGGCGGCTGAAGTTTTGTGCAATGGCATACCATTTGAAGGGGATGTTCCGGGCTACGAGGAATCGCGCTCTGTGTTGCAAGAGGAGCCTGTGCTTACGATTGCATGTGATTCTGCATCGCTTGTTGCGCCTGAGGATACAGGTGCGTTTATTATTACGGGATCGCACGGTGGGGTGATTGCGGGTAGGCCCGATTATGGTATTGCAGCAGAGGCGAGGGGCGCGGTGTTTAATGATGCGGGGGTCGGTATTGATCGGGCAGGTGTTCGGCGTCTTGAGGTTCTGGATCGCGCCGGTATTCCCGCGGGGACGGTGGATGCGATGACCGCCTGTATCGGCGATGCGGTTTCCGCATGGGAGAGCGGTGTTCTGTCGCATGTCAATTTACAGGCGGAAAGATGCGGTGTTAAAGTGGGGATGACGGTGCCGGAGTTTGGGGAGAGGCTTAGTTAGTGAAAATCAAAAGCAACCACCGATGAACACCGATGAACACGGATGGTTACACTATTGCTCATCACTGAATATGTGCAAAATACTGTAATTTTCCTTTTTTGTAAGGAATGTCTATGTCTTCAGTTGTACACATGAATGGCGGGCAGGCGCTCGCTGAGATGTTTCGCCTTCACGATCCTGCGCCTATGTTCGGTATGGGAGGGTTTCAGCTTCTGCCTTTTTACGATGCCGTGCGCGAGTTGGGGCTTTCGCATACGTTGATCAATGATGAGCGGTGTGGTATTTTTGCCGCGGATGCCTGGGCGCGCGTGACGGGGCATCCTGGAATATGCGATGGTACGCTCGGTCCCGGGGCGACGAATCTGGTTACGGGATTGGTGGAGTCTCTGAATGCGGGTGTTCCGCTTATTGTTGTTGTGGGCAATAGCAATCGCGAACATTCGTGGAAGAATATGACGCAGGAGGCGCGTCAGACGGAGATTCTGGCGCCAGCAGCTAAAGCGCTTATTCGGATTGAGAGTGGCTATCGCATTCCCGAGCTTGTGCGGCGTGCTTACGCTGTTGCCACGTCTGGGCGACCGGGACCTGTTGTGCTCGATGTGCCAGAGGATATTGCACATGGGGAGTATGATTATTCCGAATCGGATTTTTTTGTGGATCCAGAAACGCTGCGTATTCCCGCACAGCGTTCGCGTCCGGGGCGAGATGCGGTTGCGCGCGCGGCGGAGTGTTTGCGCGATGCCCGGCGGCCGATTATTCTCGCTGGCGGCGGTGTCCATCTTTCTGGGGCGTATTGCGAACTTCAGTGTTTTGCCGAGGCGTTTAGTATTCCAGTTGCGCAAACGCTGAGTGGCAAAGGTGCGATTCCCTGTATTCATCCGCTCAGTGTGGGGCTGTTCGGGCGCTGGTCGCGGATTGCCAATGATTTGATCGAGTCCTCTGATTGTATTCTGTCGGTTGGTTGCAAGATGGGCGAGATTGCCACGAAACGCTATGATTTGATTCCGCGCGGTGTGCCTTTTATTCATCTCGATATTGTGGCTGAGGAAATTGGGCGCACCACGCCTGCTACTGTTTCACTTTGGGGCGATGCGGCTGAGGGTTTGCGCGATCTTCAAGCGTGTTTGTCCTCGGATCGGGTGGCGATACAGGAGATGCGTGCGGCTTATTTGACCGAGGTCTCAGAACGGATGGCTGCCTGGCGAGCCGAGGCAGAGCCGCGTTATGCTTCTGACGAGCGGCCCGTCAATATGGCGCGGGTGGTGCGCGAGTTGCAAAACGCGATGCCCGAAGACGGTATTCTGGTTGTGGATGGTGGGTTTGCCGCGCATTGGACGGGTTTGCTTTACGATTCAACACGGTCTGGGCGCTCGTATATTGCCAATCGCGGATTTGCTTCTATCGGCTACGGGTTGCCGGGTACGATGGGCGCGCAACTCGCTGCGGGGGATTCTCCTGTTGTTGGTCTGACCGGAGATGCGGGGTTTAATATGGTGCTGGGCGAATTGGAGACGGCCCGGCGTCTTGAGCTTGGGTTTACGCTCGCTATTGTGAATAATGCGGCTTCGGGTTATGTCAAAGCGCTTCAGCACAATATGTATGAGGGGCGCTATCAGTCGAGTGATCTGAGCGAGACGGATTATGCCGATACTGCCCGCGCGCTCGGCTGTCAGGGTATTCGCGTGGATGATCCCGGGGCGTTGCGAGACGCTTTTGCCGAGGGTATTGCCAGTCGCAATATCCCTACGATTATCGATGTTATTGTTACGAGAGATCCATCAAAAATGTTGCCGGGCGTTGATAGTCGAACAGCGCCGGTTAAGAAGGGCGATAGGCCCGCTTAGTGGAGAATATCTTATGGTTCTTACACAAGAGAAACAACTTGAGATGCTGCGGATTATGCAAACGATCCGGCGCTTTGAAGAGCGCGCGTCTGATGATTATCGCGCGGGGGATATTTACGGCGTTGTCCATTGCTATATCGGCGAGGAGGCCGTTGCCACAGGTGTCTGTGCCGCGCTCAATCCAGATGATCAGATTATCAGTACGCATCGGGGGCACGGGCATTGTATTGCCAAGGGTGCGGATTTGAAGCGTATGATGGCTGAGCTTTATGGGCGGGAGACGGGGTATTGTAAGGGCAAGGGGGGGTCGATGCATATTGCCGATTTTAGTATTGGGATGCTCGGTGCAAATGGTATTGTGGCGGGTGGCATACCCATTGTTACGGGTGCTGGTCTGGCCGCGCAGCTCGAGGGCAAGGGGCGCGTTGCGGTCTCGTTTTTTGGCGATGGGGCGTCAAATGCAGGTCCTTTTCACGAGTCGATCAATATTGCTGCGGCGTGGAAGTTGCCTATGATCTATGTTTGCGAAAATAATCTTTACGCGGCGAGTACTCCGGCGGCGAGTACGCTGGCGCATAGCGATGTTGCCGCGCGTGCCGCGGGATACGATATCCCGGGCGTCGTTGTGGATGGGAATGATGTGATGGCGGTTTATGGTGCGACGCAGGAAGCTGTTGCGCGTGCGCGCAATGGCGAAGGTCCCTCGTTGATTGAATGCAAGACTTATCGCTGGCGAGGGCATACGGAGAGGGTGGGTGGGGCTGATCCAAGGCCGCAGAGCGAGATCCGCGCATGGCAGGAGAGAGATCCTATTGAGCGATTTGTCGCGGGTCTGATGGATCAGGGTTGTATTACCCAGGAGGCGTGGCAAGAGATGGATGAAGAAATTTTCGCGGAGATTGAAGAGGCGGTGCAATTTTCCAAAGAGAGTCCGTTTCCAGATTTAGAAGCAGCCGTCGAAGATGTATTTGCCGAGTGATTTCGAGGATAATACGATGAGAAAAATCTCTTATGCACAGGCTGGGATGGAAGCCCTTGTAGAAGAAATGAGGCGCGATCCTACGACGTTTCATTTGTCAACCGATGCGCCCGATGCGCTCGTCGAAGAGTTTGGGTCTGAGCGCGTGCGCGCTACGCCTATTGCCGAGGGCGCGCTTACCGGAATTGCTGTCGGCGCTGCTGGGTCTGGCTTCCGTCCGATTATTAACTGGAGTATGGTTACGTTTTCTTTTGTGGCGATGGATCAGATTGTGAATCAGGCAGCGAAGATCCACTATATGTTCGGGGGGCAGGTGAAATTTCCGATTACTTTCCGAACGTCTGTTGGAGGTGGCAGGCGGGTTGCAGCGCAACATTCGCAGAGTCCGTATTCGATGTTTATGAATCTGGCGGGTCTGAAGATGATATTGCCTTCGACGCCTTATGATATGAAGGGGCTTCTCAAAACGGTGATTCGGGATGATAATCCGATTATTTCTTTTGAGTCCAATCGCCTCATGGGTGTTGCAGGTGAAGTCCCAGAAGAGCCTTATACCGTGCCTTTGGGCAAAGCGGATGTCAAACGCGAGGGTTCTGATGTCACGATTGTCGCGCTGGCTTGGCTGGTTCACGAAGCGCTGGCGGCTGCGGAGGTGCTGGATAAGGAAGGGGTTTCCGTGGAGGTGCTGGATCCGCGTACGTTGGTTCCGCTCGATTGCGATGCTATTCGCACGTCTGTGCAAAAGACCGGGCGGCTGGTTGTTGCCGACGAGGCGGGGCCCACGGCTGGTGCTTCTGCCGAGATAGCCGCCGTGGCGACCGAAGATGCAGAGACGTTTGCAAAGATGAAAGCGCCCATCAAGCGCGTCTGCGCCCTCCATGTGCCCATTCCGTACACGCCTCAATTGGAAGACCACGTTTTTCCAGATCGGGATAATATTATTGCAGGTGTTAGAGAGGTGATGGATATCCGATAAAAAAGGGTATTATATACAATAGTGTCGGTTAGATGATTGACCGCTCATAATGAGTAAAGGGGGAACGCGGTTTGTGTTTCCCCTTTATTGTTTTACCGCTTCTGGCTCTGGATACTATTCGCCATATATGTTGCAAAATACGACATCTGTTTCAAAATGCAACAAATCCTCTATATCCTACCTCCGATTTTTCCACAAATCATCTATAAACATACATTTGGTGCATCTCTAACTCAGTGGACATGCGTTTCCCTGCGGTTTACAATGTCGCATTCTGAACACTCCAAAAATCTGCGGATCATCCCCCATCTGCTCTAACTTCTTTATCTTCAAAGCATTAACTCATTTATTACCAAACTGGCACGGTTTTTGCCTGTAGTATTGGGTTGGGTAAGCAAAAAATCTGGATGTAGTTCATGATAAAAAAAGTTGTCCATATCTCTACAGGTTAGCCTTTTAATCTGTGTTTCCGTGTTTGTCCCTGCTTACACCCGCAGGGACAGGTCTGTGGTTGCTTTTACACATTTCTCAGGAGGTGCTTCCTGACACGAAACCCAAAATTTTCGGTCATTATTCCAACATATAATCGCGCAAATTATATTGTAGAGGCTGTTGAAAGCGTTTTGCGACAGACGTATCGTAGCTCTGAACTCATTGTGGTGAACGATGGTTCTACGGATGATACGGCAGAGGTGATCAGGCGGTTTGGGGATCGGATTTGCTATATGGAAAAGGCAAATGGCGGGAAGGCGTCTGCTGTGAATCTGGGGCTTAAATATGTGACGGGTGAGTATGTTTGGATTTTGGACGATGACGATATTGCGTTGCCGAATAAGCTCGAGTTGCACGCGGCGCAGTTTGCAGAAGATCCGGATTTGAAATTTGTCTATACGGGTTATGAATCGATAGAGGGGGATAGAAGCGATTTGCCCGTGCGGTCTTTTGAAGCGAGGATGCCGCCCTTATGCGATATGGTGATGTATTTGTTCGGGCGGTTTGAATTGTGCAGTCCAACTGTGGTTGCCCATCGGATGTGTTATGACAGGGTCGGCTGTTTTGACGAGCGTTTGATTCGCGGGCAAGATTACGATATGTGGATTCGCATTATACGTGCAGGGTTTAAGATAGGTGTGATCAAACAACCCACGCTTTGGTGTCGCATGCATGAGGGTGATCGAGGTTCGGCGTCTGATCGCTTTTCTGCGAGCGATATAAGAAAAAAGAATCGGGAATATCTGGGGCTTATTGTGCAGAAGTTGTATTGGGAGTTGCCTTTGGAGGCTTTTTACAGTCGTTTGGCTCAAGATCCAAATGACCCGGTTTTGATTCTGAAGGCGCTGTTGAGGCGTTTGTGGGTGATGCCACTGCCTGTGCTACAGGACGAGGTGTTGCGCGATCTGGATATGTTGGAAACACATGTCGAGCAGCACCGCTTGTCGTTTGATGAGCATGCACATCTTTTCTTAATGGGTCTGAAAAATACAACAGAACAGACTGCGCCTCGAGTAAAGAAAAAGGTTGAAAAAATCTTGAATCGTATTCCCGACCTCCCAGACAGGACGTCTGCTTAAAGCATGCTTTTATCCGTGTTCATCTGTGTTCATCTGTGGTTTCATTTCTATGCCTGCAAAGAATAACGCCTATGTTTAAAACCGGTACAATTCTCGACAAAAGATATCAAATCCAGACGCACCTGGGAACAGGGGGCATGGGCGACGTCTATCGGGTGTTGGACCTGGAGCAAGGCCGGGCGTGCGCGCTTAAAATTTTGAATGAAATGATGGATGCGCAGGCTGTGCGCCGTTTTCACAGAGAATTTCAAGTGTTGAACCGATTCCAGCACCCGCGCCTGGTACGCACATACACCTGGGGTTTTGCCGAAGAGCGTCCCTATTTTACAATGGAATATTTGCCTGGAAAGACTTTGGAAAAAATAATTGCTGATCGTGCGCTGTTGGCGCAATTCCGGGCGTCTCACTTTTTTGATTTGATGCAACAAATCGCCGAGGGGTTGGCTTATATCCACGCACAGGGAATGGTGCATCGCGATCTCAAGCCGTCCAATATTATAGTTTTGGAAACAGAAGAGGGGATTGAGACCACGATTCTGGATCTGGGGCTGGCGAAATTCAGGCATCTGCATAGTGTTTCCATTACGCAGACGGGCGCGGCGATTGGTACGGTAGAATATATGTCGCCAGAGCAAGGTAAGGGGCTCTGGGTGGATCATCGGTCAGATTTGTACTCATTGGGTGTGGTTTTATACGAGATGCTTACGGGCGTGCCGCCATTTTCTGGGCAAAATCCAGTATCCGTTATTCTGAAGCATATTCGAGAGTCACCGCCACCAATGGGTGGAGTCAATATCGCGATTCCCGAAGACACACAACAAATTGTGTTGAAGTTGCTGGCAAAGGAGTCTGTTGATCGTTATCAGTCGGCAGAGGAATTGGTGCATATCTTACCATCGGAGTTTGTGCTACCGGATGACAAGCAGCGCGATGTGCCTATGAAAGTTGTGCGACCACAATTTGTCGGGCGCGAATCCGAAATGAAGACGTTGCGCGAGATGTTAAAGGATGTACAGATTGGTGAGCAGCGCGTGGTTCTAATATCTGGTGAGGCTGGGGTGGGCAAATCGAGACTGGTTGAAGAACTCTTAGGCGATGCTCGGGTCTATGATTTTCTATCTTTGAAAAGTGCAGGACGGGAAGAGGGTGGACAAATATACGGTGCGTTGAGCGATGCATTTCGGCAGGTAAAGACGACGGATTTGGTGGGGCGAGTACCAGATTCATTAGAGACAGACAAGTTTTCTGCTATGGAGCGCTGGTTGCAGTTGTTAAAAACTCTGCGAGCAAAAAAGCCCATTGTGTTGTGTTTGGAAGATATTCAATGGCTTGATGAATTGACATTGGAATTTTTGCAGTATGTGTTGCGCGATCCAGAACCCTGCCCATTTTTGTTATGCCTCACTTGCCGATGGTCTAATCTGGAACCGCTTTCAGAGGGAATTGAGAATTTTATACATAGTAATGAATTTGCTGGAGTGACTCATATTCAGTTGAAGAATCTATCACAAGAAGCGTCGGGATATTTAGCGGCGTCGATGTTGGGGGAGCGGTCCATACCGGGAGATGCTTTGCAAGCTCTATTCAGAGAAACAGGTGGGCAACCCCTGTTTGTGGTAGAGGCTGTGAGGGCGCTGGTGAATGCCGATGTGGTTAGGCAGAATGTATCCGGCCATTGGCAGTGGGGAGAATTTCCCGAAACCCTGTTGTCCGATGATATTTCAGAGGTTTTGTACAGGCATATAGCCACTCTGCCTGCTGTGCAATGTCGGGTGCTGGAATACGCCTGTGTTTTTCTGAGTGATTTTTCTTTTGACTTATTGGCTGCTGTTTGGCGGGGTGATGAGTTGGAACTGCTGGATGTACTGGACGATTTGATTGCAGAAGGGCTTTTGGATGCTTGTGGAGAGGATGAAGATCGATATCGATTTTCACAGGATTTGTGTCGGCATGCAATTTACGATCACATGCAAGATTTGCGTCGTCGTCTGTTACATCGAGAAATTGGCAATGCTTTGGAAAAGATGGAGAATGTAGAAGAATTGACAGAAGAATTGGCGGATCATTTCGCGGCGGGAGAAGAACAAAATAAGGCTGTGAAATATATGTGTCTGGCGGGCAAAAAAGCATTGAAACAACACGCTTATCGCCAGGCATTGAGACGGTTTGAGGCTGTGCGAGACTGGGCAACGGATGACGTGTTTGAATCACCTGCAGATGCAATCGATTTTTTGTGCGATTATGCAGATGCGCTGCGCGGTTGTGGTCAGCACAATAGAGCACTGGAACTTTTAGACGAGGCACAGGCGTTATTACCCGATGATCGGCGCGATTTAAAGGCGCATATTTTTAGGAGTAAAGGGGAGATTCACAGCATATTTCAAAATAGCAAAATTGCAGAAGAGTGCTTTTTGAAGGCATTGCGACTTTATCGTGAACGGGGTAATCTCGACGGCGAAATTCAGGCGTTAGGCAGTTTGGCTTATCTGTGCGATGTGTCGGGACGACACGAAGAGGCTGTTGCGTATATGCGTGGGGAAATAGAGAAACGTAATATGTTGAGGGACCCGCAAAATGAGGCTTTTATTCAAGGACGAGAAGGTCTGGTCTCATTGATAGAATTTCGATTTCAAACAGCTAAAGGGTATTTGGAAACTGCTGTAAAGTCATTTAGGCAGCGTGGACTTGAGCACCATCGCATTTGGGCACTCAATTTTCTTCCAAGAGTTTATTTTTATCTGGGTGATCTCGATCAGGCGGAAGCAATTTGCTATGAAGTCATTGGTGAGTGGCAGAAGCGAGGGGTGGTGTACTGGGAATCAGTGAGTTCCCTCTATCTGGGAGAATTGGCACTGGAACGCGGTGATTTTGCCGAGGCATTGGAATATGCTGAGACCTCTGTGGAACGTTTTTTGCAAACACCGCGAAAAGATTATATTTATCGCGCTTATGCAATAGCGGCAACGGTTGCCGCGAGGATGGGAGATACAGAAGTAGCACTTGAATGGGCAGAAAAAGCCAGTGAAGGTACTCGGCAAACATCGGGTATGTACACGGGCATATTGCCCCTGGTGTATTGTGGTATTGGTGCGGCTTTGGCTAAAGCAGGGCAGATTGCTGCGGCTGAAGAGGCTTTTGAGCAGGCGATTGAATGTCGAAGAGAGTCCAAAGGCGACCACTGGGCGCGTGCGCTGCTGATGGCAGGAGAGTTTTATATTGAGCGCGGTGATGTACCAAGAGCTAAGGCACATCTTGAAGAAGCAAAACAGGCGTTTGAAGAAATGGAGATGTCTTATTTTTTGGAGAAAACACAGGTGGTATTAAATCAATTGAGTGAATCGTCTCACGATAAGGATGCCGCACTTAGCTCTGAGATTTCAGTCGATACGTTGTCTGTCGATCGCTTGCGCTTGCTTTACGATGTGAGCCGGGAATTGACAACAGAGCGCGATGTCAAGGTGCTATTGGACCGGATTTTGGGTAATTTGTTGGCTGTTTATTCAGCAGAGCGGGTGCTTGTTGCGATTAAAAATGAGACTCCAAAAGGCTTTGTGGTTGATGCTGTGCGCCACCACAATTTAGAGGTAGATGATGCAGAAGTACTGAGTCGGGGTATTATTCGTCGGGTTATTGAGACAAATGAACCTGTTTTGAGCATTGATGCCCAGGTAGATGAGAGACTCAATCGGTATCAGAGCGTGATAGATTACAATATTCGGTCTGTATTGTGTGTACCCGTATTCCATTTTAACGAAGGCGTGATGGGTGCGCTATATGTGGATCATCGCGGCATCAGCAACGCATTTTCTGAAGTAGATCAGACGTTTTTGCAGGCATTTGCGAATCTGGTGGGGGTAGCACTGGTCAATGCGAGGATGTACGAACAATCGGAAGAGAAAGCGCGATATTTTCAGCAGGAGGTCGAAAGACGGTACCAGCTTGGCGACATGGTCGGACAAAGTGATGCCATGCAGAGGATCTACCAGCTTATCGAAACTGCTGCAAAGAGTGATATTCCCGTGCTTGTACAGGGCGAAACAGGTACGGGCAAAGAATTGGCTGCGCGTGCCATACACTACAATAGTACACGCAAAGACCAGCGATTTTTGTCGCAAAATTGTGCTGTCCTTTCACCAGAGTTGTTGCAGAGTGAGTTGTTTGGACATAAAAAAGGCGCGTTTACCGGGGCGGCTGAAGATCATAAGGGGATTTTTGAGGCTGCCGATGGGGGCACGGTTCTTCTCGATGAAATCGCCGATGCCCCACCGCAGTTGCAAAGGAGCTTGTTGCGGGTGTTGCAAGAAGGGGAGATTCGGCGTGTGGGAGAAACCGAGGATCGCACAGTGGATGTACGCATTATTGCAGCGACCAATCGAGACTTAAAACAGGAAGTTGAGAAAGATGCTTTCCGCGAAGATTTGTATTATCGGTTGCAGGGGGTACAGATCGATATGCCGCCTTTGCGAGAACACATTGAAGATGTGCCGTTATTGGCCGAACATCTGCTTATTCGGTTAAAAAAAGAGGCTAACAAGTCGATTGGCGGGCTGACAGTGGGGGCAATCAGGGTGCTCACAAGTTATGACTGGCCGGGCAATGTGCGCGAGTTGGAAAATAAGATTCAACTTGCGGTGGCATTGGCAGAAGAAGAGGGTGATATTACGCCCGATTTGTTTTTGGAAGCTGTCGAGCAGGAATTTCAGGGGTATTTACAAGATCGTATGCAGGAGTATGAAAAATGGGTGATTCGCAACATGCTCGAGAAACACGAGGGCAATATTACCCAGGCAGCCAAAGAACTGGGTGTGACGCGCGTTGGCTTGTATAAAAAAATTGATCGTTTGGGGTTGAGAGAGATGTAGAACAGGTGTAAACCTGCGTTTACAGTAGTGTAAACCTGCGTTTACACCTGTTTATCTTTATATGAATCAAATATTTATGCGTAATTTTTGTGAATAAACGATTATAAGTGTAAATCTGCGTTTACACTTATGCCTGAATGCCGTATTTACAACACAAATAATTCTTAAATTTTATCTCATTGTTTTTCAAGCACTTGAGCTGCCTCAAGTGCTTTTTTTTATGCCGAAACGATTTTTGGCACGGTTCTTGCAATATATAGGGCGGATAGTGACCACATTTTAAATTTTTGTATTGGAGGAGGGTAAAATGGCGATTCGACGCAAGTTGACTTTGATTAATGGAGAGATAGATACAGAAGGTGATATTCGCACATATTGGGCGACGGACAGTTTTGAAATGGGCTGTAGCCCCGGTGTGCTGGCCGTTCCTCCCCTGCCCTTTCCCGATGACGATTGGGACGATTTTGATCAGGCTGATGAGCAGGATAGGTGATTTCAGTTCTCAGGAGTGCGTCTATGCTGTGCATTCAAAAATGCGACATGCATCTTTTTCATACAGAAGAGCAAAAACAGCCGATTGTCTATCAGGTTGAGACAGGTCTGTTTTTTAAGCTGGATCCCCTTTTCCAGTCAATTTTAGCGTGTTGTGAGGGGATGTCTGCTTCTCAGGTTGTTCAGATGCTGACCGAGCAATACGAGGCAGAAGATATTGTCGAGGCTATTGAGGCATTAGCGCAGGTGGGTTTGATTGCGGATGGTGCTTTACCTGTGGTGTCCAATGTGCCGACAACAGAAGGCGTGGCAGCCTGTGGCGTATCGCAGACAGATCGTTTGCAGGTGTCCTTGCACGTTTCCCATACGTGCAATATTCAGTGTGCTTATTGCTTTGCCCACGGTGGGGATTATGGCGGTAAGGCGATGTTGATGCAACCCAAAGTTGCCGAGCAAGCCATACGCTGGATTGTTACTGAGGCTCAGACTCTCGGGCGATGCCAGATTGATTTTTTTGGTGGGGAGCCGCTTCTGAATTTTCCATTACTGCGCGAACTGGTGCCGTTTGCCAAATCCCTATCAGCGCGATTGGGTGTGCAGGTTGGGTTTGGCATTGTGACCAATGGCACATTGTTGACCGACGAGATGAAGCAGTTTTTGGTTGATGAAAAATTTCAGATTAAGGTCAGCATAGATGGTGGACGTAAAACACAGGACCGCATTCGCAAGTTTCACAATGGTTCTGGAACTTATGATGTTGTGGCAAAGAATGTAAAGAAACTGACTGATGAGGCACCTGAGCGCGTGTATTTGCAGGCTATTATGACAGCCTATGACTTGGACGAGGACCAGATTGCCGATGCGTTGCGATCTCTGGGTACAGAAAACGCGCTTGTTGGTCCCGCTGTTGTCTCTCCTGATGCACCTTATGCGATTCGGGAAGAACACCTACCCGTTTTGAAGCAACAAATTTACAAGCGTAGCCAGCGTGCGCTCAAAGCCATCTTAAGTGGTGAAGAGGGTGGAGATGAAGAGTTTGATCCGAGGATTCAAAAATTGCTGACGCGGGCAAAATCTTGTCACGGGTGTCTCGGCGGTAAGCAGTATTTGGCGATTGCAGCGGATGGATCAATTTATTTTTGTTCGAGTCTGGCCGATGCACCCGAGTTTAAGATGGGTGATGTGTTCGCGGGTATTGATCGCGAAAAGCAGCAGTATTTTGATACACAGTTCAATGTCAATAATCGTCCTGAGTGCAAGACGTGCTGGGCGCGCAACTTGTGTGGTGGCGGGTGTCTTTGGGATGCGCGGACGACGACGGGTGATCCGATGTATCCGAATCCGGTTTCTTGTGAACAGACGCGCTATCGCTATGAACTGGCGATGGAGATGTGTATGGAAATTTCAGAAGTCGATGCGTCTTTGTTGCAGCGACGTTATGACCTGGAAATAGTCTCATAAGCAAAAAAATGTAGAATGCATAAAATTTCAGATTTTGAAATGCCGGATCGGCTTAATCTGGATACAGGCTGGAGCATTAGAGAATATGCGGCACTTGCCGCATAAAACTGTTCACATTGTTAGAAGAGGAATGATATATGAAAATTCGATCCGTATTATTTTCCATTGCCATAAGTATCGTTACGACCCTGATTTCTGGAAGTGCTTCTGCTGATCCATTAAGTATTGAGATCACAGACAACTCAACCAGCGTTTTTGCGTGCCAGGCTGTTGGAGGCGTTGTGACTGCGGAAGGTGGCTCCCCTCCTTACACATTTAGTATCAGCGGTGCGCCTGCTGGTATTACGCTTTCGGATGAAGATGAAGAATCCCATTTCGTTAATATCCAGGGTTCAACGACTGTCACCAGGACCAGGACTTTCAATATATCAATAACAGTAGAAGATGAGGATGGCGAAACGGAATCTACTACTTTTACTCTAAAAGTAAAACCTAACACCTCTCCCACGATCACGAATCCTGGTAACAAGACCTTTGTGACGGGCGAGAATACGGGTAGGGCAATCACACCGTTTACCATCAGTGTGTCCGATGCTGAAGACACGCCTACAGTGACGGTGAGTGGTTTACCTTCTGGTCTTACCGCCAGTTCTTATAGTTCGATGACTGAAAAGGTCACCGTCAGTGGTACATTGCCTGCTGATGTGTCGGGGACCTCCACGGTAACGGTGACTGCCGACGATGGTTGTAATACCGCAGTGACCGAGACTTTCACGATAGGAGTCAGTGTCAACAGCGCGCCTACGGTCACTAATCCTGGGAATATGAGCTATTTTCAGGGTCATACCATCACGGAGTTTACTATCACGGTGAGAGATGAAGATGACACGCCAGATTTGACGGTGAGTAATCCTGAAGCCCTTGGTCTTACTTTCACCAAGAGCAGCAGTAGCTATGGCACTGGCGGGGCCGAGATCACCTATACGTTCAATGGTAAAGTGGCTAAAGGTGCGTCGCCGGGAGGCTTTTACGTTATAGGAATTAATGCCAACGATGGTATTAATAACGCAGTCTCCGGAGGCCTCTTATTTACTGTTAAGAAAAACACTTCTCCTGAGATCACGAATCCTGGAAACAAAACCTTTGTGACAGGAGAGAATGTAGGTAAGTCCATTACGCCGTTTAGTTTCAGTGTGACTGATGCGGAGGACAACCCAACAGTAACGGTGAGTGGCTTGCCCGATAATCTTACTTCCAATTATAATACGACCACCCAAAAGGTCACAGTCAGTGGCAGACTGTCTGCTAATGTGTCGGGGACCTCTACAGTGACAGTGACTGCCAACGATGGTTGTAATCCTGCTGTGACTAAGACCTTCACAATCACTGTTAATGTCAATCAAGCTCCTGATATCACCGACCCTGGTAATAAGACCTTTGTAACCGGAGAGAACACAGGCAAGGCAGTTACGCCGTTTAGTTTCAGTGTGACTGATGCGGAGGACACACCAACAGTGACAGTGAGTGGTTTACCCGATAATCTGGATGACGATTATAATACGAACACTGAAAAGGTCACAGTCAGCGGCAGATTGCCTGCGAATACATCGGGGACCTCTACAGTGACAATAACTGCTAACGATGGTTTTAATACCGCAGTGACTGAGACTTTCACGCTCACTGTTAATGTCAATCAAGCTCCTGATATCACAGATCCTGGTAACAAGAGCTACTTGCAATGTGAGATAATCTCGTCATTTGACATTGATGTGACAGATCCTGAGGACACGCCGACAGTGAGTGTGAGTGGCTTACCATCTGGTCTTCGTTACAGCAATGGTCAGGTCCGTGGCGAAGTGAGTGCTGATGTGTTGGGGGCCTCTACGGTGACGATTACAGCCAACGATGGTTTTAATAATCCGGTGACTGAGACCTTCACGGTCACTGTTCGGGACAATACCCCACCAGTTATCACGAATCCTGG
>JAJDYX010000033.1 GCA_022824945.1 Candidatus Latescibacterota bacterium | reverse complement strand
AATCTTAGAATTTTTAACCGGGCAAATATCCATTGATGGACAGGATGTCTCGGTTTCAATTCACAATCAGGGGCAATATGCCACTTATGGATACAAGCCAGGAACCCGGTTAGTTTTTGATGTGAATGATAAGAAAATTTTAAATACAAATTGGGTGGGTAAGACATTTTCAGCAGACAAGCTCTTTTCTTTTAGGAATAACACATTTGGTGTTGTTTCCATTTCTCCTTCTGGCGACCAATTAGTTCTGGCAGTTGAAGATACACTAATTGTAGAAAAACCACTGTTGAAAACAGGTCAATTTGCTCCTGATTTTTCGGTAAAAGATCTCGATGGCAAAGAAGTACATTTAAAAGATTTTTCCGGAAAGGTTGTCCTCCTCGACTTTTGGGCAACTCATTGTGGGCCTTGTATTCGAGACTTCCCAAAATTAAAAGCACTCTATGAATCTTTTAGTCGAGATGACCTGGCGATAGTTGGGATCAGTATAGACCTCAATCTGGAATATCTCGTCCAATTTATAGAGGCCAGGCAAATTCCCTGGACTCAGATTCCAGACGGGCCGACGAGGGGAAATACATTGGTAGATCTCTATAATGTCAATTACATACCAGGTTATTTTATTATTGATCGCGATGGCATTCTCGTAGAAAAAAAGGTTTTGAGTCCAGATTTGGTATCAAAAATTCAGCACTATGTTCAAAAATGAGTTATGCATACATATAAAAAATATCACGACTGATCTGCGGCGCAAATTGGCCTGCAAAACGGTTCAATTTTGGGGTCACAGAGATCCTCGTTGTTGAGGTAGCGCGTCGAAATATCTGAAAATAGATAACCCCCCGGAATGCGTATTTCGGGGGGCAATGTGGGGCAGCTACCAGGTTTATTTTTTGAACAAGTGGTTATTTTTCAAGATCGTCTGACCGTTTTACTTTCTGTCGCCGCACCAGTAATGCGACAATCCAGCACAAGGCGGTGACCAAAGCCATACCAATAATTGTCTCAACCATTGCTATCGTCCTCCAAAAAGGTAAGGATGAATAGATCAGTAATAACACCAGAGAAACTAAATCCTGTGCCGATAGTATATAGACTATTGGATAGGCAGTCAACCGGGGGCTTAAATTGAGTAGGGATAACGGATGATAAAGGGAAATATGTACGTTTGGTTGATTCTCATGCTGGTATTGGGCGGATGCTCCCGGGGGATTGATGAATACGTGCGTCAGTCGCGCCATGTGGATGTTGATGTGCGGGTATATGGAGTTGAGAAGTTGGGCGAAAGTGGTCAGTTGGACGCTGTACCGCATTTGATTCGGGCTTTGAAAGATGAAAAAGCGCGGGTGCGGTTGGCAGCGGTAGATGCGCTGGGTATGCTGAAAGACAGGCGGGCGACTGAGGTACTCATTCCTTTTTTGCGGGACAAGCGGGCTGTTCTGGCATTGGCGGCAATAGATGCGCTGGGTCAGATTGGTGATTCGACTGCGGTGGATGCATTGGTCGCTGTTGTGCAAGAGGAGGTGCCTGTATTGCGGTTAGCAGCGATAGATGCGTTGGGTCAGATTGGTGATTCGACTGCGGTGGATGTCCTGTGTTTGCAGACGCAAAGTAAAATATCCCAGGTACGATGGGTTTCAGCAGTGGCTTTGGGACGCATTGGATCGCCCCGGGCGATTGGGCCTCTGGCAAATTTGTTGGGTGATGAGGAGATGGGGCGGACTGTCCTGCTTGCTCTGGCGCAGATTGATAAAAATTGGCGTGCGCGGCCAGAGGTCGAGATGGCTGTAGAAAGATTTCGGCGCGATTTGATGCAAGATGATGTACTGGGCGATAAACAGGCAATCGTTCGGTTCCGTGCATTGGAGGGTCTCAACGCGGTTGTTCCCGACTGGCGAGAAAAAAATTGGGCAGACGAGTTGGTGATGCACTGGTGCCGCTGGGTGACAGCGGGCAATGATGATGAGAGAAAGGTCGCTGTGCGTTTTTTGGGCGATTTGAAAGATCAACGGGCAGTGCAGGCATTGCTTGTTGCAGTAGAAGATCGAGATCGCAATGTGCGTCAGCAAGCCATTCAGTCACTGGGCAAAATGAAAGATATGCGTGCGGCAGGTGTGTTGAGGCGTGTCGTTGTGGAAAAAGACGGGTATGCTCGTGCAGCAGCGGCTCGCGCATTGGGCGCATTGCGCGATACGAGTGCTGTTGATATGCTGATTTCAGTCGTGGATCGGGAGATGCATTTGGAGGGGCGATCCGGAGAGGAATTGATGAAATCAATTGCCCGTGCTTTGGGTAATTTAAATGACAGGCGAGAAATAGATACCTTGATGCGCTTGTTAGATCATCCAGGGGAACATGTCCGAAGCGCCGCTGCACAATCGTTGGGACAAATAGGCGATCTGCGAGCGGCGGATGCTCTGGCGAAAGCATTAAATGATAGCTCGGTTTTTGTGCGCTGGTCTGCGGCGTGGGCACTTGTTACATTGAAGGATGCGCGTGTGGTACCTGTGTTGGTGGAAATGGTGGGCAAGGGTGCGAATGTGCAGATGGCGGCGAGAGCACTTCGGGATATTGAGCCAGATTGGCGCAACAGGCGCGATGTACAGGAGAAAGTAGATGCGTGGATTTCTACATTTGAGAATGGCAAAGGAGTGGAACGCATTGCGGCGGCTATGAGGCTTTCTGAGATAGGTGGTGATCGGGTTGTTGAGGTCCTAAAACGCGCTTTGCGAGAACGGGATCTCGATGTTATTGCAACGGCGCACCCATTTTTTATTCGCGAATATTCCGCATTTGCAACTTCCGCTCTTGTTCAGGCTCTGGAGCACGAAGGCGATGAGCGCATGGCCGGCGCGATGCTCGCGTCCGATAATCCAAAACTCGCCAAAGCCGCTCGGCATTGGGCTTATACTCGGGGTATGGCTCTGGTGTCTCCACCCAAGCGTTTGGATGATGGTGGTTGAGCAAGGAAGGCAAAATGAGATGGCCGACTGGTCGCGCAACAGAGCGGTGGAGACCTGTCGCTCTGTTTTTAAGCTGTTATGAAAATATCCGATTGCTTTTTCACAATAAATTCGTTTTTTTTGAAGAGGTTAGTTTTTATGTACAGGTGATGAGGTGTTTGGGGAGTAAGTTTAACACAGCCCCCTTCTAAGTCGAGGTTAATATGATTTCCATAGATTTGCCGAGAGGTCTTGAAAAACATTTCCGGGATATTGTAAGAGATGACTATGATGGAAACTTACAGGCAGCGATTGAGGCCTTCTTAAAATTGCATGAGAAATTTGGCTGGAAAGAACAACTCTGTAAAGATGTAAAGTCTATCCGTTCCGAAGTGCGGCAAAAAGGCGGAATTAGAGCAAAAAAAATTGATGATGCAGTAAAAAGGTACCGCAAAATATAGACCCGATTCATGGATAAAATTTTACGCGTTGTAATTGATACAAATCATATCATGTCAGCGATTCTCAGTAATCGGGGAGCCTCTGCAAAACTGATTAATTGGATGACTCGAGAAGACGACTATTTTAAATTGTTGCTCTCCCAGCCTATTTTGAATGAATACAGAGCAGTAGCTGATTGGTTAATTCCCGATTCAAAACAGAAGGCAAAGGACCGAGTATTGAATACGTTACGCTTGCAGTCTGACTGGATGGAACCATCATTTGAGTTGAATGTTTGCACCGATCAGTCGGATAATCGCTTTTTAGAATGTGCTGTCGCGGGAAATGCAGATTATCTTGTAACGAAAAATATCCGACATTTTCCAACAAAGGAATACTCTGGTATTAAAATTGTTCGCATTCGTGAATTTTTGAAGGTTTTGGAAGAAATAGAAAAGTCTCGTCAGACAGAGTCAGGCTCTAATAGTACCTGATATTGGGAGCGTGAATATTTTCAGCTCAATTTCAAGAGCAATCTGGGGATAAGCCGATTGATCATATCGCCGAGCGGTGGGTTGAAGATACCTGCATGACATGCCCAGGAGTGATAGGCGATGCGTTATTTACTCTCATTTATATTCATTGTGACGTTTGCTGTTTGCCTCCTGACGAGCCATGCAAGTGCGGTATCGACAGATGAAATGCGTTCTCAGACGGATACCGATTCACTGCGCCAACTTGAGGAGGCGATTGAGCACGCGCCAAAAGATGGCGATCTATGGGTCAGACTCGGATACGCCTATTTTTCGGCTGGCGACCTGAAACAGGCGGAAAAAGCATTCCGCAATGGGATGAGATATGTAAATTCTGCAGCCTTGTACAATGGTATGGGGCTGGTTTTTATGTACTCGAAGACGCATCACAAATACAACGCACTTCAATACTTCCGCAGGGCATTGGGCATTGATCCGACCTATATTGAGGCGCATCCGCAGACGCAACTTCGGATAAGCGATCTGGAACTGGCCTGGCAGATTTCTGAGAAGAAAGAGATCGGTAAGTTTAGCAAGGGGCATCTTGAGGTCATTCCCATGCCCACCAGGACCTATCCGAGAGATCGCAGTATTTATGTGTATTACGAGATTTACAATTTGAAACACAATGCGTTTGGTCAGACCAGATACCGCGTGGTATATACGATTCGGTCACAAAAGAAAATGACATTGGGTGCGCTTGTTTCGCAACTGGTCAAGACGATCACAAGGGGTGAGGACGAGGAGATAGCGATAGATTTTGAGCAGGTAGGCAAAGGGTCTTCAGAGGCAGCGTATGTCGCGCTGGATTTGACAGCGTGTGGGTTGGGCCGCCATACTGTGAGCGTGGAGATAACAGATTTGGAATCTGGCGAGAAAGCTGTGAAAGAAGCCTCTTTTGTGGTTGCTGATTAGAGGGGAATTCTCCTTCGTGCAGGATGAGTGTATGAAGTGTCCGTTCTATTTTTTGCAACTTCTTCCTGATACATAAGTGTAAAAGGAATAATCCTACAACCCAAACCAACAAGTCTGAAAGGGAGGAGTTAGAGATGAAAAAGTTACTCTTTTTCTCGATGTTTTTGATGCTTCTGTCCAGTCCACTCGCTGCCGAAGAGATAAGACACAACTATGTGGGTGTAGAGGGAGAATTTGCAAATTCACCATCTAATGGTTACCAATCTCGAGTAAAGCTATTGGGCGTATTGGGGCTGAAACCATCTATTGGCCTGGAAGTCGCAATGGCTTATGGCGATCAGATAATCAAACTTCCAGGAGAATCAGATGGTAGGCGTCAGTTTACGCTTGGTGTGGGTATCCGCAATGTTCATAAGATTGTGGGGCGGTTCAGATTTTATTATACCCTTTCGGGTGGCACGATTTATCGACCTGCAAATTCCGGCGTTTTCTTTCAGCCAAAGATCGGGGCACTTATTTCTTTGCATAAGCGGATTGCACTGAATCTCAACAAACTCTGGACAATTCCAATTGCGAAGGGAGAAGGCATCCTCGAACAGCCTTTCTCTGTTGGATTAAATTTCCGACTCTGATTTTCAAATTTGCTGTCATAAAAAAAGAACGGCAACCGTTGAAACATTGCCGTTCTTTTCCTTTCTATCACGCTTTGCGATAAACTGTTTTGCCTCCCACAATTGTTTCCTGTACCGCAATATCCTTTACATTCAATGTATCCCCTGCGAATGGGTCTGACTCTAAAACTACGAAGTCCGCCAGCTTGCCTACCTCAATTGATCCTTTCACATCTTCTTCAAAATTTTGCCAGGCGGCGTCAATTGTGATTGCCCGCAATGCCAGTTCCAAATTGATGCGCTGTGCTTCGCCCATGCACTGTCCACTGCGCGAGAGACGGTTCACTGCAGACCAGACGGAAAAGAGCGATTTTGTCGGGGTTACTGGCGAGTCGTTGTGGATGGTAAAGCGAATCCCCCGATCGAATGCCGATTTCAATGGGCTGATGCGATGTGCCCGCTCTGGTCCCAAAAAAATCGCTTCGTGGCGGTCGCCCCAGTAATAGGTGTGCTGAACAAAAAAAGAAGGTGTCACGCCCAGTGTCTGCATTTTATCCAGTTGGTCTTCTCTAACGGTTTGACAGTGCTCAATGCGATGCCGCGTATCTGTTCGAGGCGTTTTTTGTTGTGCCTGTTCATAAGCGGATAAAATATCGTCAATCGCCGCGTCTCCATTGCCGTGTATCGCAATCTGTTTGCCCGCCCGATGGGCTTCATCCACCATCTCGACCAGTGCTTCTCGGCTTCGCATCGGATAGCCGCGATACTGGGTATCGCCCATAAATGGTTCGTGATAAGGCTTGCTCAGATACCCCGTATAGCCCTGGATGGATCCATCCTGAAACATCTTTACTGCGCCCAATCGCAAGCGATCTGTTCCAAAACCCGTTTTCAATCCACTCGTCTCCAGAATCGACGGTTGCCCCGGCTTGCTTTTTCCGGTCATGCAAACTACGCGCAAAGGTAGTTTGCCGTTGTCGATAGCGGTTTGTAGTCGCGCAATGTCGCGGCGGTTGCAGCCGGCGATTACGATTGAGGTTACGCCTTCACGGACATATTCATCTACTGCGATCTCCAATCCCTCAAACCACTGTGCTTCGTCCAATGGTGGAATTAGATTTCTCACGGGGCGCATTGCGGTCTCTTCCAGAACACCGTCCGGCTCTCCCGTGATGAGGTCCTTGCGAATTACTCCGCCCGTTGGATTGGGTGTATCGGAATGGAGTCCGGCGCGTTCCAATGCGCGTGTATTTGCCGATGCAAAATGGCCCGAGGTGTGGACAATGCAAATCGGGTGGGTCTGCGAAGCTCGATCCAGGTCTGTTCGCGTCGGGTGCCGTTTTTCTGCCAGCAAGGTATCGTCGTAGCCTCTGCCCAATACCCACTGGCCCTCTGGTATTCCTTTGGCGCGTTCTGCCAATAACTGTACGATATCATCGATTTTTTCTACGGGTCCCATTGGCGGCGAATTGCAATTCGCCGAAGAAACAGCTACGAGTCCCGCGCTTGGGAAATGTCCATGTGTGTCGTAAAATCCGGGTAGCATGGTTTTGCCCTTGAGGTCGGTTCGCTGGGTGTCAGATCCTGCAAGTCCGATAATCTCATGATCAGATCCCACAGCGCATATAGACCCATTCAATACGGCAACCGCAGTCCCGCCGCGGTCAGCTATGGTGATCAGGTTACCATTGTAAAATATCCTGTCTGGCTGAAGGCTCTGGCTTGCTTTCATTATATCCTCCTCGAGTCCTGCTCTTTAATTATCCGTTCGATCTCTGAAATTTTCAATTCGGTGAAATGTCAAATAGTTCGCGTCATGTCCGTTGTGCGCGCCTCCCAGGCCATCGTCATAGGCTGTGCGCGATGCCACTATGAGATCTGTTCCTTCAAATTGCCAGTCAACGTATTGAAATGCGTGTTTCTCAGGATCGGGATGGTGCAGGATCACGGATTCGACTCGCCAGGTCTGTAGATTGGCAGATGATGTCAAGACCAGTGTGTTTCGTTTTGCTGGCGGATCGGTTTGTTTGCATCCCAGTGACCAATAGCGCTGTGTTTGATCGTCAAATCGAATTGTGAATTTTACACCGCCACCCGGAAAATCGATCAGGTCTCTATCCCGATTGTGCGTCAATGTCTTGCCATTTTCTGATATGTGCAAAACAGCCGCTTTGTCGCTTTCCGCCTGTATCTCTTCGGGAGAGACATTTCTCATGTTTGACCGCAAGATGTTGACCAGTTTGTTATCTGGCGTGATCACGATATTGCCTTCAATCCATTGTGAACTTGACCAGAGGTGTTGATACGCTTCGCTAAATCGCCAATTTTTAGCTTGAAGTAGATCTGCATCGTCGGGTACGGAAAGGACCTGCGCTTTCCACTCTTCTCGTGGACCATGGGCCACTTCATAAGCGCGCCAGAGATATCCATTGTAGGCGACGACGGGCATTGGGGCACAGTGATAGCGATCCTCAGTAGAGATTTGTCCGGTGTGTTTGTCTTTTGGTACTGTCCAGGTTTTACCCCCGTCTGTCGATCGCCGAATTACGGCATAGCCGTATTCGCGGCTTGTGCCGAGCAGATAGAGGTCGCCTTTGTGCAAAAAAAGGTTGGACCACCACTGACCGATCATTTCGGATATTTTGCTCCAGGTTTCCCCTTTGTCGCGCGAAAGAAATACAGCCATGCGGTCGTAATTTGTGCCCGGTCCAAAAAAATCATGGGATGTTATGTAGTCGCCGTTGGGCATGATGACGATACTCGGGCTGCCCACGTATTGTTTTGTACTGGCGGGTATGTGATCAATCACGACGCCAGGTACTTTTGAGTGGTCGGGTTCTAAAGACAAGTTTACCTCCTCAGTCGTCTATCCGATTATGGTTGGTTTGAACGCCAGCCGTTTCGTCTATGGATAATGCACCTGCTGTTCCGTTTCCGATTCGATTGTTGCTCAATAAATTACCACGACCTGTGCCTTTCCAGCGAACTGTTGCAACGGTTTCTTTTTGTTTTCGTCTCTCCAGCAGTGTACACCCGGTGATGCTGATGTCGTCGGAGTTGGATACGTATATCGCACCTGGATAGCCGTCCAATATCTGGCAACCGTTTACGGTGACCCGGGCGCAACGGATGATTTCCAACAGGCCCTGACGATCATCCGCGTTTTCATCTCGTCCGCTTTGGTACTCGTGAAGCGTTGATCCGCTCAGGACACAATCTGTGCTGTTTATAAATTGAATGCCAGTGCGGCGCGAGGGACCATAATCGGGATTGTGGTCAAAGCTATTGCTGCCGACTACGATATTTTGTGCGTGTTCTACCAGGAGGTTTCGGCTGAATCCATTGTAGATCGCGTTTCCCGAGATGGCGACACCTCTGGCTGCAATGAGGTGGATGTTGTTTTCCTGCGAGCCGATCAAATTGCCCGCGATGGTGAACAGGCCTACCTTGTTATTCGTCTGAGGAGAGTGACCAATCATCAAGATGTTCGCGCCTCCAGGCGATGACTTTGCCTGGATGGTATTGCCCGATATGGTGCCTTCTCGGACGGTGGAGATACCATCGCTGGTGTCGATCCAGATATCCGCTGATCGGTCCGCTTCTTCGTCGTAGTTGTATTCGATGTCGTTGCCGGTGATTTGCAAGTTGCGAATTTGCGATCCGATGATTTTGATGCCTCCGCGCTTGCAATAGCTTATGTGGGAGGCGGTTACGATGATTTGGTGGAGATCTACATGATCGAGAAATATGCCTGCGCCGCTGTTGTCGTGCAGATGACAGTGGGAGATAAGTACATTTCGGGCGCGGTCGCGTAAGTGGATGGCGTGATTTAGCTTCCGCAAGAGTACGCCTTCAAAGGTCGCCTGCATGGTGCCTGTTAGCAAGAAGCCATCGGCTTCAGGGTGTTTGCCTTCGATCTCCAGGTTCGATATTGTGGGCATTCTTTCATGGGTCCAGACGCGAGGCTCAAAGGTTTTGGGGTCGGCAGAGCGCACATGTGTGCCCGTGATTTGAAATGCGGGTCCTGCACCATCCATGAGGATTTTCGCCGCGCCTCCCGATCCATCTATGCTCACCCGCCCACTGTCGGCTAATTCTATGTTGATAGGGTGCGTGATGAGATAGTCGCCTTTTGGAAATTGCAGCGTTCCGTCTCCTTTTACCAGCGTCTCTTGAATCGCTTTCGTATCATCGGTGATGCCGTCCCCTCTGGCTCCAAAATCTCGTACATTGCTCATGGCTTTCTACCTTTCTGGTGTTTGGCGATTTGAAGTATCAGGCATCATGTATATAGAATTGTTCTCTGTCAAGCAGGGCCGTTTCGCGGAACTGAGCGTTTTTCAGTTGCTTCTGGCAAATCTCGGTGATAGTTTGAAGGTCAATCCACAAAAGTCCAATTTTCGAGGAGGTCACACCGTGAATCCTCTCACTTCGTTTGATGACTCGCACCACGAACAGTTTATGGCTGAGGGCTATTTGCGTCTGGGGCATCTTCTGTCGTCTGGGGAACTGGCCGCCATGCAGCAGCGCATCGACGATATTATGCTGGGTCGCGTCCGGTATAAAAATATGCGCTTTCAACTCAATCCCAAAACGCCTGACGTCAGAATGGATCGCACCCTGGGGAATCAGACACCGACGCTCCATTATCGACGTAT
>JAJDYX010000005.1 GCA_022824945.1 Candidatus Latescibacterota bacterium | reverse complement strand
ACAATCAAGCTCGACGGCATTCTGCTTTGAATTATCGTGTGCCACAACAAGTGGTGCAAGCTGTTCATTTGAGAAATATCACGACTGATCCTTAGCGTGAATTAGCCCTCAAACTGGTTCAAATTTTGGGTTACAGATCCTTCACACTTCTCACCTCACACTTCTCACTTTCCTTCGTGCTGGCAATCGCGTATGTTGGGGGCGAGATCGCACAATTTTATTTAAGGAGCAAAGGAGCGTTTTATGGAATGGAATTTTGAACAGGTGGCTGGTCCGTTTGGTTTTACCGAGGGGCCGGTGTGGGTGGGTGATGTGCTGTTGTTTACAGATATGCCGGGAGATCGCGCGATGCGCTACGATCCCGATACGGGTGTTTGCGACGAGTGGCGCACGGGTACGAACCGGGCGAATGGTCTGACTACGGATGCACAGGGTCGGGTCTATGGCGCGGAGGGGACATTCAATCCTGTGGGTGACAAATACGTGGATGGTCCCGGGCGTCGCATTGCGCGGTATGAAAGCGATGGTTCGACGACTGTGATTTCCGATAATTTTGAGGGGAATCGGTTTAACAGTCCCAATGATCTCGTGGTGGATGCACAGGGTCGGGTCTGGTTCACGGATCCGAGATATGGCGATGATAAATCATGTATGGATATCGGTCACGAGTCGGTGTATCGGGCTGATCCCCAGGACGATGGGACGTACACGACTGTGCGGGTGACTTTTGATACGACAAAGCCCAATGGTCTGATTGTTACGCCCGATATGAAGACGTTGTATGTGGCGCAGAGCGATTATCTACCGGAAACTGCCCGGGAACTGCGGGCTTATCCGATTGCGGAAGATGGGTCGCTGGGTGCTTGTGAAGTGCTGCACGATTTTGGCGCCCATCGGGGTATAGATGGTATGCGGCTGGATGAGGATCTCAATATTGTCGCGAGTGCGGGTTGGCCGGATAGCGGTCCCGGTCCGATGATTTACGTTTTTGCGCCCGACGGACAGGTGCTCGAAGCACATCCTTTTCCCATTAATCCGACCAATTGTGAGTTCGGCGATGAAGATTTGCAGTCGCTTTATGTCACGGCTATAGATGGGTATTTGTACCGCGCGCGTACACATCGAAGGGGATTGGGATAGGCTAGTACCACTTTGATTTATCTACGACATTGGTCAGTTCTTCGCCCGCGAGGAAGCGACGGGCGTTGTCGATGAGTATTTCGTAGCGTCGCGCGTTTATGTTGCCGGCGTCTCGTACGGCAATGTGAGGGGTCATCAGTACGTTGGGCAGGCCCCATAGCTTGTGGTCGGAGGGTAGCGGCTCTTGTTCGAATACGTCCAGTCCAGCGCCGGCTATTGTGCCTGATTCGATGGCGTTGGCGAGGTCGTCTATTTTGCACACTTTGCCGCGTCCGATGTTGATGAAGTACGCCGAGGATTTCATCAGGGCGAAGCGTCGCGCGTCGAACATGCCTTCGGTTTCGGGTGTGTGTGGGACGGTGGTGATGACAAAGTCCGCGCGTGGCAGGAGTGCGTCAATTTTATCCGGGGTGTGGAATTCGACGTAGGGCAGTTCGTATTCGGGGCGCGGTTCGATGCCGATGACGGTCATCCCCAGTTCATTGCACAGGCGCGCTGTCTCGTGTCCAATGCCACCGACGCCGTTGATGAGGGCTGTTGCGCCAGCGAGGTCTATGTACGGGGATTTGCGCGCGTTCTTGTCCCATACTCTGCGCCGTTGCGCGTCCATGTACCAGGGTAGTCCGCGCGCCAGTGCGAGCAAGAACATCAGGATGTGGTGGGATATGTGGTCGAAGTATATGCCGCGCGGGTTTGTTATGGTCAGCGGGTGTTGGGTCAGTTCTTTGTAGTAGTATCCGAAGAAGGGACCGGCGTCTGGATTGTGCAGCCAGGCGAGTTTTTCGGCGACGGCGAGTGCGTCGGGCGGTATCCAGCCGAATGCGGCGTCGGCGTCGCGTATTGCTTCGAGTGCCTCTTCGTCGGTTTCGGGCGATAGGACCTCGTATTCGGGGAGTTCGTCCAACAGGCGGACGGCGAATGATCGCTTGAGGTCGTCCTGCGGCGGCATGAATACAAATTTTGGCATTGGTTTAATTCTCCAATCTTCCAGCCCATTTGATACATCCAGTGATGTGCTCGTGGAACCAGTCTTCGTGCCACAGGGCATCGGGGTGTCCCAGGGCGGTGTACATGACGCGGCCTTTGCCGTATTCGTGGCACCAGCCCATGGCGTAGTCGTTATCTTCGCGGTTGCCTTTTTCCAGATCTACGGTTTCGTTGTCGATTCGCATTAAGACATGGGTTTTGTTGCGGTCGTAATTTTTGAATGTGTAGATTTCATCGGTTACCCGAAAATAGTCGCCCAGCATTTTTGTCGCGGGGTGATTGGTGTCTTCGACTATTATCCCCACTTCCTGGTGCCACGGGTGGCCGTTGAACCATCCGCCGAGCATTTCGCCGTATTCGGGCCAGTCATAGCACGTATCGGTTGCGTTGTGTATGCCGAGAAATGATTTGCCGTTGCGGACAAAGTCCAGGATCGCGGATTTTTGTTCATCAGTGAAGGGCAGGTTCCCGGTTGTCGCAAATGCGAGGATGTCAAATTTTTTCAGGTTCTCAGCGGAGATGCGGTCCAGCCGATGCGTGGTTAAAACCCGCCACCCGTTCTCTTTCCCAATTGCTTTTAATGCCACTTCTGCATCGGGCAAATAGCTGTGCTCAAATCCGGCTGAATGCCGCAGGAATAAGATGTTCATGTTTTTCCTTTCTGGTTAATAAAGGCTCAACAAGCCCTCGGCTCCGGGGACGCGGCGTTTTTCGTATTCCTCGGATATCCATCGCGCATTTGACGGCAAGCCCGGATTGCGATAGGCATATACCACGCACCACCGGGTATCACTGCCCGGCTGTCTCGGGTTTACGCCGTGCGCGGCAAATGTCCACATGGCGATTACGGTTCCCGGTGGCATAGAGAGGGCGTGTATCTGGAGGGGTTCACCCGTCATCGGATGGGTTTTTCCGCTGATCCACTGCTCTTGCAATGCTTTGTCTGAGTTAATACGCCCGATGCGGTCGCGGAACAGATGGCTGCCGGGTACGACTTTTAACCCTCCGTCGTCAGGTTCAAATCCATTGACGTAAAAGAAGATGCGAACAAATCCCAGGCTGGGGTCTTCTTCCCCATATCCATGCGTGTGCCAGTGTGTTCCGCGATTGCCCCCGGGGCGGTTCAGGCTGACGCAGTGATCATACCGAATATTTTCGCCCAGAATATCTCGCGCCAATCTGAGCATTTGGGGATGGCCGATCAAGCTTTCGAGATACCAGTCAAACTCGGCTGCGAACCGGTTGGGTTCATGTCCTTCTTGTGCTCGTGGTCTGAGTGATTCGATATAGGACAGGGATTTTGTCAGCTTTTCCTGCGCGTCGTCTTTTAGCAGTCCCGGAAAGGCGATATGCCCTTCACGATCCATTTCTTCCCGTTCGGATTCGCCGAATGTAAAATCGTGAAAGATGGGTTTCCATTCCATAATGATTGTCTCATGCTATGGCTTCTTCGCCCAGGTGTTCAGATAGCCATCCGCGCAAGGGCACGTCTTCGTCTGTTGGAGACGTAAATCCATACCCGCCGGTTGGCGCGTTGCCGAATAATTGTTTGCGAATGGGATCCAATCGGTCCCACCAGTGATCCATTGTTACATCGTCGCGAGGGCGGAACCAGCGATAGCTATATCCGTAAAACAATGCCCGACGCGCTTCTGTCCAGTAATTTGCACTTACTGAGTGCCAGAGTCTGCGATCAAAGAACACGGCTGTTCCCGGTTTTACCAGCACGGGTATTGCATCTTTGGGTTCGGATGTGCGGTCGCCATGGGGAAAGTCGTAATTGTTGGTCAAATGACTGCCCGGGATAATATAAAAGTTGCCCCGACCATCTTCACTGCAGTCTGTTAAAAAGTATGCCACTTTGATTGAAATGCGGGGTCGGGGATCTGTTTCTAATTCCTGATTGAGCAGGGCACTATCTTGATGCCAGCGCAGATTCTTTCCACCCGTTCCGTTTGATACCGGGGGGGTGACGTTGAGGTGCGAGTGATAGATTTGCAAGTTCCAGCTCAAAATATCCCACACTTTTGCTATGGTCCTGGGCCAATCTACCAGTTCGACAAATTCCCAGTCGAGGCCGATGAAGTCTCTGACGCTCAAGCGCCCGAGCTTATCCACGCCTTGTTTGGGACGCATTTCGGCATCTACGCGATCGACCACAGCGCACAGGCGCGCGACGTGATTGGGGTCGAGAGCATTTTCGACAATTAAATACCCATCGCGTTCAAACTGCAACCGCTCTTCTTCTGTCAGGCTATGCGTCAGACATGAAGCATCCATGGCCGTCTCCTTTCCGCTTGTTTTAAAACGCTTCCCAAAATGTTTTTCCCCATTCGCTTTTTGCATCGTCCCAGTCATCGCGCCATTTAAAAAGTACTTCTCGCAGGTCAGCTACTTTGCTGGCGTGCGCTTTGTCGTCCGCCAGATTGTGCAGTTCCAGCGGGTCGTTTTCCAGATCGAATAGCTGTGTTGTGCGGCGTCCATTTACTGCGTATTCGATGAGTTTAAACCGATTGTCTTTTACCATGCGCTGCCACTCGCGATACGCAGAGAAGAGGGTGTCGCGCACCTGTTCATCGCCGTTGTTGAGTGCTGATACCAGACTTGTTCCTTCCACGGAGTCCGGTGTGTTAGTGCCGATTAAGTCGCACAGGGTTGGGAAAATATCGTGTAAGTACACATAGGCGGATCGTTTTTCACCTGCGGGTACGCCCGGTCCGGAAAATATCAGGGGTACGCGTACGCTGTGTTCGTACATGTTCTGTTTGCCGAAAAGTCCGTGTTGCCCCACGGCGAGTCCGTTATCTCCGGCAAAGACGACGATGGTATTATCCGCCATTCCGCGCGCGCTTATTGTGTCGAGTACGCGTCCCATTTGCGCGTCTAAATGCGTGATCATGGCATAGTATTCGGCAATGTGTTGCCGCACTTTGTAGGGATCGCGTGGAAAATCTTCGAGGACTTCATCGCGCACTTTCAGATCGCCGTTGTCAAAGGGATGTCCGCCCATAAAGTTCTCGGGAAGTGGCGTATCTTCGGGGTCGTACATGTCCAGATATTTTTGCGGCATTGTGCGCGGGTCGTGGGGAGCCATGAATGAGATGTACATAAAGAATGGATTGTCGGAGTCGTGTTTTTCCAGCCAGTCAATCGCACCTTCGGCGAATAATTCGCTGGAGTGTTTGCCCGCGGTTACGTGGTCGCCTCTTCGGATTTTTAAGGCGTTTGATTGGTTGGGGCTCGGACACTGCAGGAGTACAGAGTCGTATTTGCCGGTGGGGTCATAATTAAATGCGGGTACGTTCCAGTGGTCGTCCATGCCTCCGAAAAAGATCTCTGCGCCGTCTGAAAAGCTGCGCGCAAAAGACGCGGGTCCATTGTGCCATTTGCCCGTGCCCCACGTGCGATAGCCGTTGGCTTGCAGATGTTCGCCCAGCATTACATGGTCATTGGGAATGCTCTGGCCCGCGCCGTCGAGGTGAAAGAGTGTGCGTCCCGTGTGCAACATGGCGCGACTGGGCATGCATATCGCGCCCGATGTTCCGCCGGGTATGTGCGCGTGTGTAAATGTCGTGCCTTCTGCCACAAGGCGATCCAACACGGGTGTTTGCACATCACTATTGCCCAGCGCGCGAATGGTGTCAAATCGTTGGTCATCGGTAAAAAAGAAGAGGATGTTGGGTTTTTTACTCATATTTTTCTCCTTAAAGGCGGTATGAAAGGATTTCAACCGAGCAATAAACGCTTCTCTTGACACAATGTCAAGCCTGCAAAATGGTGTCTCCCTTTCTACTTTCTATTCGCCTGATCGAATGCTATATTGTGGCAATAATCACCACTTTTTCGGGAGTATGTCCATGAAAACAATTTTTTTTCTCGTCTTTGTCATGTTAACGGGCAGTTTGTTTGCCCAACAATTCAACAGAAAGGAACCGAGTATGAAGTATCACATGTACGTTGCTGTCTCTGGAGACAAAAAACTCTTGCGTTATGATATGGATCCCGATACCGGCGACCTCACACTTGTTGAAGAACTTCCCGCCAAAGGCGGTATTGGTCCGCTTTGTACCGATCCGCGACAAAAATATCTCTACGCGGCGTTGCGCCAGTCTAAAGAACTCGTTACCTACAGTATTGATCCCGAAACCGGCGCACTTGAACAGATCGCCTCTGCGCCTTTTGATGGGGGCTCTTGTTATATTAGTACGGACAAGACAGGGCGGTATCTTTTTTCTGCGTATTACGGCGAGGGCGCAGTCGCTATCAATGCGATTGATAAAAACGGTGCTGTGCTCGCGCCACATCGCCAGTGGATTCCCACAGATGAACACGCGCACTGCTTTTTTCCCGATCCCTCCAATCGATTCCTGTTTGTACCACACACGATGCCGGTCAATGCTATTTATCAATTTACTTTTGATGAAACCACGGGCGAGCTGGCGCCTAATGAGGCCGTGAAAGTCGATGCTGTTTATGGCGAAGGTCCGCGGCATTACGAGTTTCATCCGACTTTAGATGTGGTTTATGTTGCGAATGAAAATGGCTCCAGTGTTACGGTGTATGATTTTAACGCGGATAATGGAACGCTTGCGCCCCGCCAAAATCTTTCAACGCTGCCAGAGGGGTTTACAGAGCGCAATACCTGTGCCCAAATCCACATTCATCCTTCGGGCAAATTCCTCTATATATCCAATCGCGGGCACGATAGTATTGCGGGCTACGCTGTGCAGGATGATGGTTCTCTCAAATCACTGGGCCAAACGCCTACGGAACCCATCCCCCGTCCATTCAATCTCGATCCCGAAGGCAATTTCCTCTTCGCAGCGGGTCAAAAATCAGACAAAATGGCGGGGTATCGCATCGATACGGAGACGGGCGATCTCACACCTCTCAAAGTTTATGATGTGGGCAAACAACCCATGTGGATTATGATTCTCAAACTCGAAAATTAAAAGGGGCGGGGGACAGATCTACAAAGTCCGAGGCTGTTATGGCATCGAAATCCTTCAATAAAATTCTCATTGTTGACGATGACCGCGATGTTTTGTTAGCTGCGCAACTCTATCTCAAGCAGTATGCCGAACGCGTTGATACCGAAGCCGATCCCAACCGCATTCCCGGTCTGTTGCAAAATGATACTTATGACGTGATTTTGCTCGATATGAATTTTGCACAGGACGCTACGTCGGGTAAGGAGGGGTTTCACTGGCTGAGTCGCATTCTCGAAATAGATTCTTCGGCTGTGGTCATTCTCATTACGGCTTATGGCGGTGTTGAGACCGCTGTGCAGGCGATCAAGGAAGGTGCGACGGATTTTGTGCTCAAGCCGTGGCAAAATGAAAAGTTGCTGGCGACCCTTTCTTCTGCTGCGCGGTTGCGCCGATCGCGGCTTGAGGTCAATCAGTTGCGTGCCGAACAAGAACAGCTTCGCGCCGATCTCGACGGTCAATTTCCCGATATGGTGGGCACATCGCGTGCTATGTGCGAGGTTTTTGATACCATTCAAAAAGTGGGTGCTACCGATGCTAATGTGCTCATTTTGGGGGAGAATGGAACGGGAAAAGATGCTGTTGCCCGCGCCCTGCACCGTCGATCCCGGCGTGCTGCAGAGGCGTTTATCCGCGTTGATCTCGGTGCTGTTTCAGAGAGCCTTTTTGAAAGCGAACTCTTTGGGCATAAAAAAGGTGCTTTTACAGATGCCAGAGAAGACCGCGCGGGGCGTTTTGAGATCGCGTCGGGAGGCACGCTTTTTTTGGATGAGATTGGCAATCTCTCACTGCCGCTTCAGGCAAAGCTGCTCACGGCACTTGAAAATCGCACGGTTATTCGCCTGGGTACCAACCGACCGATCGATATTGATGTGCGTTTGATCTGCGCGACCAACATGCCTATTCACGATATGGTGGTCAGCAATGATTTTCGGCAGGATCTTCTGTATCGCATCAATACTGTTGAACTCCATCTGCCGCCTCTGCGCGATCGCCTTGACGATATTCCCCTGCTGGTTGAGGTGTTTCTCGATACGTACGGTCAGAAGTACAATAAACCGGGTATTGCCATCCAGCCAGCAGCACTTGAGCATCTCAAAAATTACACATGGCCGGGCAATATCCGCGAGTTGCAGCACGCGATTGAACGGGCTGTGATTATGAACGAAAATGGCATTCTGCAACCGCTGGACTTTCCTCTCAGCGTTTCCGAACCCGCCGCAGGTGACGATATTCACTTTGACGACTTCAATCTCGAATATGTGGAGAAAACCGTTATTCGCAAGGCGATTGAAAAACACCGCGGCAATATCAGTCACGCTGCGCGTGAACTCGGTCTCACGCGTAGCGCGCTTTATCGCAGGCTCGAAAAGCATGGCTTATAAACACTTTCGTCTGATATGTGTTTTGCGCGTGGCCCTTCTGTGCGTTACCACCTGTCTTTTCTTTTATTGTCTTTTTTTTAGTGAATACTACGCCACGCTTGCTATTATTGGTGCGTGTGTGCTCTACCAGACCTGGGCACTCATACAATATGTGGAGCGTACGCAGCGCGATCTCACGCGATTTTTGCAGGCGATTCGCTATGAGGATTTTTCCCAATCTTTTACCGGTGCCGGGTTGGGGTCGGCGTACAATAATCTCAAGGATGCGTTTAACGAGGTGCTCGAGGCTTTTCGCAAGACGCGCGCAGAAAGAGAAGAGAATTTTCAGTATCTCCAGACCATTGTCCAGCATGTGGGCATTGGTCTGATTTGCTATACGCCCGAAGGCCGGATTGAACTGATGAATACGGCGGCGCAGCGGTTGCTTCGCAAACCCCATATGCGCGATGTGCGCGAGTTGGAGACGGTTAGCAAGGCGTTTTCAGAGGCGCTGCTCAAACTCCGCTCGGGCGATAAGACGCTGGTCAAAATTCAGGATGAGGACGAACTGCTCCAGATTATTGTCTATGCTACTGAACTGAGGATGCGAGGCGAGTCTTTTATTCTGGCGTCTGTTCAAAATATACAGAGTGAGCTCGAAGAGCAGGAAATGGAGGCGTGGCAAAAGCTGATTCGGGTACTGACCCATGAGATCATGAATTCTATTACTCCGATTTCTTCTCTGGCTTCTACAGTGCGCGGTCTTTTGCCCGATTCTGAGCGCGCGTCATCGCTCGATCCCGATACGCTGCCCGATGTTCACACTGCTCTGGAAACAATTCAGTCGCGCAGCGAAGGGCTGCTCCATTTTGTCGAGGCTTATCGCCAACTTACGAATATATCGCGTCCCGATTTTCAAATTTTTCAGATTTCTGAGCTTTTTGCCCGCGTTGTGTTTCTGATGCAGGCCGAATGCGATAAGAGTGACATTGCTCTTCATACGGCGATTGATCCCAGGACGCTCGAGCTTACCGCCGATCCCGATCTCATCGAACAGGTGTTGATCAATTTGATGCGGAATGCCGTGCAAGCTCTTGCAGGTCGTTCCAATGCCCGCATGGATCTCTCGGCACAACTCGATGGGCGAGGCCGCGTTGTGATCCGTGTGCAAGATAATGGGCCGGGGATTTTAGAGGATGTGCAAGAGCGGATTTTTATTCCGTTTTTTACGACCAAACGCGATGGCTCGGGTATTGGTCTCGCGCTTTCCCGCCAGATCATGCGCGTTCACCGCGGTACGATAAGTGTTCAGTCTAAGCCGGAAGAAGAGACGGTGTTTACGTTGCGATTTTAAAAGGAAAGAGTAACATGCGGTTTCAAGGTAAAGTTTATAAGGATGGGAAATTTTGGCTTGCGGAAATCCCAATGCTCGACGCTATGACTCAGGGATATACAAAAAAAGAAGCATGTATTATGGCCAAAGATCTGATAGAGACACTGGTCAATCGCCCAGAGTTTTCAGTTGAAGTTCACTCTGTAAAACACGGTACTTTCGAAGTTAGTTCCTCAGATACACGCGCTATGATTAGTCTGATGCTTCGCCGTCAACGCGAAAAAAGCGGTCTGTCATTATCTGAAGTTGCCCAACGCCTCGGTGTCCAATCCCGCAATGCTTATGCGCGGTACGAACAGGGCACGTCAGTACCTACTCTCGAAAAGTTCGACCAACTTCTAAAGGCTGTCTCTCCCGATAGCGATTTTGTGATGTACCAGACGCAGTAAAATTTGAGCGATGCCCATTAACAAAAAAGCCGATGTCTAAGTGACATCGGCTTTTGCTATTCTATCTATTATAGCACATTTATTGGTTATATTTCACCTCACACCTTACACGAGTATTTTCAAAATCCCGGATAGTGTCTATCTGAGTGGCATAACAGGGAGCAGACCCTCTTTATCCAAGATGAACCCTTCTTTTGATCAGTACAAGAATCTGTTTGATTAGTTTCAACGTTCATCAATCGACTTTTAATGTTTTCTAATTCGCTTTCAACGCGCTCCAATCTCTCTCTCATACTTATGTCTCTCTACGACACAGTTGTATCTTCTGCGAACACGGTAAAAGAGTTCTTGTCGTTTGATCCCATAGCCAATCTCCTTTTAGTTGTGGGTCATTTTTCGCTCTTCTTCCAAATTTTTATGCCATTGACGCGATGGCTTCCGGCTCACTCAACGTGCAGAACATCCAGACCCAGAGATTTCACATCGGATTTTGCTGACTGAATTGCACTGTCCATTGTTATCGCTTCTCGATGAAAGTGAATTTGAGGAATATTGGCGATAGTGGCAAGTGTCCCATCGTCAATAATGCTGTAGAGTTTATCCGCTTCTTCTTCTGTTGGATCGGGCGAGATAATCAGAGTGAATTTTTGAACTTTCATAAAAAAAATATACCACAATCACTATAGCCGGTCAATGTGGGACTTTATTTCCCTCTTGTATTACGTCTGTGTGCCGATTATTATGACAGTGCTACTTGAGTGATCACCAAAAGTTGCGAGTTCCTTCTTTATGATACCCAAAGTTATTCACTCTCAACCCCGTGTCGCGCCTTCTCCGATTAACAACAAGCGCGTTGACCGCAATCCTCCGCCTTTGCTCTGGCCCGCTGAGAAGGGTGAGGATGTGCGATATGCGGTTCGTTTGTCTCAAGATTCTGGCTTTCCGGAATGCAGTACTATTGCGGAAGAGGGTTTTCCCTGGGCGATGTTCAATCCGCATCAAATACTCGCGCCCGGGATATGGTATTGGCAATACGGTACGTCAATAGATGGTGGTCCCTATCGCTGGTCTGATAGATACGATTTTGAGATTACTGGTTCGGTTCGGTGCATGGAGACTCCGTCGGCTACTGATGTGATTGCGGCTTGTCCGAAGACGCATCCACGTCTTTGGGTATTGCCAGATGGCGGTGCGGATCTCAAAGGCCATAGCAAGCGGTTCACGTCGCATGCAGATCAGTTTCTCAATGCGCCGCTGAAAGATGACGCGATGCCGCCGGATAAAGGGGAAGACGAGTATCAGGTTTTCAAATTTCACAGGTGGGGCAGCAAAGCGCTTGCGGGTAGTATGGCTTCGGCGGTGCAATGGCTTATTCCGGCTTATTTGCTTTCGGGTGATGAATGCTATGCTCGGGAGGCGATACGCCGGGGGCTTCACGTTGCGAATTGGGATGCGGATGGGTACACCAATCCCGTTATCAGCGATTTTGCCGATGGGTCTTGTATGCGCGTTATGGCGGGTGTTTACGATTCTTGTTTTGACTTGCTTACGGAATCCCAGCGTGAATGTCTTCGCGCGGCAATGGTTGTGCGGGCAGAGCGATTTTTTGGGGAGGAGACGAATAAGATTGAGACGCTGGTTTTTCGCAGCCATTTCTGGCAACACCTACTCATACAATTTTCCGAAGTCGCTTTTGCTCTTTTGCACGCGTATCCCGATGCGGCACAATGGGTGCGCTTTGTGTACGAGCTGTGGATTGCCCGCTTTCCCCTTATGGGAGGTGCAGATGGGGGCTGGGCAAATGGCAATTCTTATTTTGGCACGAATGTCGAGACGCTGCTCGTTCTCCCTTCGCGCATTGGAGAACTCAGTGGCGTGGATCTTTTTCAGGATGCGTGGTATAAAAATAGTGCCAGTTTTTTGCTTTATACATGGCCGCCCCATTCGCGTTCGGACGGCTTTGGCGATGGTACGGAACTGAAGGCGCGTCCGACGAGTAATCATCTCGCTTTTGTCGAGGATATGGCGGTTCGGTTTGACGATCCTTATGCTGCGTGGTATGTACAGCAGTGGGGGGAAGAGGCAGAAGAGGAGCGCAATCCATTACTCATTTGGCATAAGCTCAAAGATGAAAAGGCAAGACCGCGCCCGCGTTCGCCCAAAGCATTGCCGCAGGCGAGATGTTTTGCCGATGTTGGTATTGTGTCGCTGCATACGGATCTCGCAAATACCCAACGAGATCTCATGGTGGGTATGCGGTCCAGTCCCTATGGCTCGCTTCTCCATTCTCACGAGTGCCAAAATGGGTTCAATATTTTTTATGGCAGGGAACCTCTTTTTAGAAATTCGGGCTATTACACTTCTGCGGGTGACGATCATTCGAAACTATGGTACAGGGCCACGCGCGGACACAATTCGGTTCTCATAGATGGCAAGGGTCAGCCCCGGGGTGCTGAGAGTTATGGTATAATTTCCCGGTTTCTCGATAGCAGACACATGGCTTACGCGCTCGGGGATGCGTCCAATGCGTATGGGGATGCGGGTCTCAAGCGTTTTCGCCGCCATTTCGTGCTTTTGCGTCCAGATATTCTGGTGATTTACGATGATCTGGAAGCCGATCACGACGCCCGCTGGCAATGGCTCGTCCACGGGGATCGGGAAATTATTGCTGATGTTTGCCATCAGCGGTTGTTCACGCAGACTCGTACTGCGCGCAGTCAGGTGAATATTTTTGGGTCACAAAAATTGTATATTGACATTGATACAGTTTTTGATCCGCCCGCGGTCAACTGGGGGGGTAATAAAACTTTTCTGGGGGAAAATATGGCGATTTTTCCCGATCAGTGGCATGTCGCGGTTTCGCCCGAGAGAGCGTGCAATATTATGCGTTTTCTCGCTGTTTTTCAGGTGCGTGACCGGGAAGATGAAACGCGGTTTCAAGACCCTGTTCAGAGAGATGGGTGTGTTTATATTGATGACTGGATTATTCGGGGACAGGTAGATCCCGATCAAGGTCCCGCGCTCGAGATTCGCCATGAGGACAAGGGCATTGTCCTGGGTGTGGATGTTCCATTGCTTATGGTAGGTCGAGAACGGCATCGGGCCACCAATGCCACGGTGCTTGTTGAACCATCAGGTGTTCAAAGGGTAACGGATACGTTGCCCCAGGCAGCGAGATGATTCACAGGAGAAAATGAATGTTTATGAAACCCAATATTCTCTTTATACACGTCGATCAAATGCACGCCGATGCGATCTCTGCGCTCGGCTGCGAACACGTACACACACCTGCTATTGACGAACTCGTGCGCGAAGGCTATACCTTCACCAAAGCCTACTGCGCCATGCCCCAGTGCTGTCCGTCGCGTGCGTGTTGGTACACGGGGCGCATGTCCAAAGAACACGGCGTTGTCGTCAATTCCTATCCCATTGATCCCAATATTCCAGACTTGGGCCAGTGGCTGCGCCGCGAAGACTATGAGTGTGTGTACACGGGCAAATGGCACGTTACGGGACGCGATTTGCACGCGAGCTTTGACGTGTTGCAACCCCAGCACGGCATGGGCGAACTCAACGACGGCAATGTCGCCCGATCAGCCGTCGCTTATCTGAAAAATCGCGCGTCTGATAAACCCTTCTTTTTGAGCGTTGGATTCCTCAATCCGCACGATTGCTGCTTTCCTGCGATGTCCCACGGCGGCCCGGGCAAATACGGTTTTGCATCGAAAATTGAGGGCGATCTCCCGCCTCTTCCGGACAATTTCGACGACGAATACGCCCGGCGCGGTCGGCCCAGTACTCGCCACTGGTCGCGCCGCGATTGGCAGTATTACATCTATCAATATTACCGCATGGTCGAAATGGTTGACGCCGAAGTAGGCCGCGTCATGCACGCTCTTCGCGCATCGCCTTACGCTGATAACACCCTCGTCATCTTTGCCTCTGACCACGGCGATGGCCTCGGCTTTCACAGCAATACCAGCAAGGGCTTCCTCGAAGAAGAGGCTTTTCGCGTTCCCACCATTGCGAGGTGGCCCGGGCGTATTCCTGAAGGCGTGCGGGATGCCGAGCACCTCGTCTCTGGCGTCGATATTCCCGCTACGATATGCGACTATGCCGACGCACCGCCCTTGCCTAAGACCACTATTGCGCGTTCATTGCGTCCCATTTTTGAACGGCGCGATGTCCCGTGGCGCACCTACGTCATCGGTGAGACTTCTATTGGTCGGCTATCGGTTGCCGTGCGCGATGCGCGTTACAAAAGTATTATTGAACGGGATAATACGCGTCTCTACGATCTTGAAAACGATCCGCTCGAGACGCAAGACCTCGCCGATGAAGCGCACTGTGCAGATATTGTCGCGTGCCACCGGGCACATTTTCGCGAGTACATATCCCAAATTGAGATGTATCCCGAACCAGAAATCGATCTCGGTAGCCTGAAGCGCGGCAATGTTTATCGCGACTATATCGACTGGTATCTTTCCGTTCTCAACGAGGCCTGATCCCATGGCAATTGACACTATTGGACCCTATGCCGTTCAACCCATCCGCGATTTTTTGGCGGGTTTCACGCCGGTCCAGAAGTCTATCCCGGATGCCGACTGCGCCACACTTACTTACGATATCCTCAACTGGTCCTTCGCGCCTGCGCAACCGCCGCCTTGCCCCAACAGCGTGTATGGCTCGCTGAGTATTGGGCGCGAACAGGGCGGTTCGTATCGCATCCGCCAGCAAACCCACATTGGCGGCGAACCGACTGTTTTTGAGGCGGATGTGATCTGCAACCCCGACGATACCCTCAAATCCTGGACGCTGTACACCTATCGCGCCGATGCCGAGGGCAAGCCGATTCCGATTTCTGAACTGCGCGAGAGCTGGGAAAATAACAAGGGTCATATCCAGTCGCGAGATGGTGCATACAAATACCGCGCGACGCGTCCGGTTTTTAGCCATTGGACACTCCCCCACATTTTGCTATGTGGAAGGCACTCCTTGCCAATGGCGTTTGATCTGATTCAAGACCTGTCCCTTTTGCGCCCCAACCACAAGCTCGTTTCCGATGGATCAGTTGAATTTTCTGCTGGCTCTTACAATACTTATGTTCAATCTGGCGACGGTATCTTGCCCGTCCACTATTTGCTGGATAAAGACCGCCGCCCGCAGCTCATTACTTTCGGCCTCATTGCCTGGGCACTCACCGATATTTCATGAGGAAAACCATGAAAAAAGCCGTTTATGCCGCCAGCTTTGATCCCGTTACCCACGGCCATCTATGGGTTATTCAGGAGGCTGCGGAGCTTTTCGATCAGCTCGTTGTCGCTATTGGGATCAATCCGGACAAAGATTATACATTTTCACTGGAGGAAAGGCTGGATTTGCTTTGTGAGACCACGTCGCAGTTCGATAATGTCGCGGTCGCCAGTTATGAAAATCAATTCCTGGTCAATTACGCACGCGGTATTGGAGCGGGTTATATTGTGCGGGGTATTCGCACGCAGAGCGATTATGAGTTTGAACGCAGGATGCGCTATATTAACAGCGATCTGGACGATACGATTACGACTATCTTTTTGATGCCCCCGCGAGAGATTGCCGAGATTAGTTCCAGTTTTATCAAGGGGCTGGTGGGTCCCGATGGCTGGCAAGATGTTGTGAGACGCTATGTTCCGGAATCTGTTTTTGAGAAGTTTGTCGAGTATTTTGAGACGTGATCAATTCATACTTACCGCTTCGACGATTGGCTTGCGCGGGCGTTTCATGAGGGCGGTTTTCAGGACTTGATCCATGTGAGATGCAAATACTATTCTTATGTCTTTGCGCGCTGTGTCGGGTATTTCGTGTGTATCTTTGCGGTTCTCTTCGGGTAGGATTACTGTTTTTACACCTGCGCGGTGTGCTGATAGGACTTTATCGCGTACGCCGCCGATGGGCAGTACTTTGCCGCGCAGTGTAATTTCGCCTGTCATTGCCACGTCTTTTCGGATAGGCCGATTGGTAAATACCGATGCGAGTACGGTTGCCATGGTAATGCCTGCCGAGGGACCGTCTTTGGGTACGGCACCTGCGGGTACGTGGACGTGTACATCTTTTTTTTCGTTAAACTGCGCGTTTAGGCCCAGTTCATGCCAGCGCGACCGCACATAGGTCATGGCTGCATGCGCAGATTCCTTCATTACATCGCCGACCTGTCCGGTTAGATTTAATTCGCCTTTGCCGGGTATGACTGTTGCCTCGACAAAGAGGACATCACCACCGGTAGATGTTACGGCCAGGCCAGCGGCGACTCCCACCTCGTGATCTTCTTCGGCTACTTCGTGGCGGAATTTTTGTGGTCCCAGATATTCGGCGATGTTTTTTTGATGGATGTGTACGCGCCGCTTGCGGCCCTGGGCGAATTTGCGGGCCACTTTGCGGGCTACGGTTGCAATTTCGCGCTCCAGATTTCGCACGCCGGCCTCGCGGGTGTAGTGCTGGATCACTTCTTGCAGGGCCGCTTTGTCGAAGGATGCCTTTTGAGGGGCTAAGCCGTGTTCTGAAATCTGGCGTTTGACCAGGTACCGGCGCGCGATTTCCATTTTTTCGGCTTCGGTATATCCCGAGACTTCCAATACTTCCATCCGGTCCATTAATGCGGGTGGTATTGTGTGGAGCGAGTTGGCAGTGGCGAGGAATAAGACCTCTGACAGGTCAAAGGGGACGTCGAGGTAGTGATCCACAAAGGTGTTGTTTTGCGCCGGGTCCAGGACTTCCAGCAGTGCTGCGGAGGGATCGCCGCGAAAATCCGCGCCGAGTTTGTCGATTTCATCCAGCATGAATACGGGATTTTTTGTGCCGGCGCGTCGCAGGCCCTGTATGATGCGTCCGGGCAGTGCGCCGATGTAGGTGCGGCGGTGTCCTCGGATTTCCGATTCGTCCCGGATGCCGCCCAAGGACATTCTGACAAATTCGCGACCGAGTGCTCGCGCTACGGATTTGCCCAGTGATGTTTTGCCCGTGCCCGGGGGGCCGACGAGTAACAAGATAGGCCCGCGCATGTCGTCTTTTAATTGGCGCACGGACAGGTACTCCAGGATGCGCTCTTTGGGTTTTTCCAATCCATAGTGGTCTGCATTTAAAATGCGTTCGGCTTTTGCGATGTCCAATTGATCGCTTGTCTTTTTGTTCCAGGGGAGTTCGACGAGCCAGTCCAGATAGGTGCGCGATACGGTGTATTCGGCAGAGGCTTCGGGCATGCGCGCCATGCGTTTTAGCTCGCGCTCGGCTTCTGTTTTTGCTTCTTCGGACATGCCAGCGGCTTCGATCTTTTCGCGCAGTTCTTCGATTTCGGCGCCGATGTCCTCTCCTTCGCCCAGTTCATCTTGAATTGCCCGCAGTTGCTGGCGCAAAAAATACTCTTTTTGTGCATCTTCCATGGATCCCGCGGCTTCCGAACTGATCTTTTCCCGCAGTTCCAGAATTTCAACTTCGCGATTTAAGCATTGATTGATGGCTTCCAGTCGTCGGTACAAATTGCGCTCGGTTAGTATTTTTTGTTGCTCTTCAAAATCCACGTTGAGTTGTGAGGCGATGAAGTCTGCTTTGTGGGCTATTTCTGAGAGGGCGTCTAAGGCTTCCCCGACTTCTCTGGGTACATTGGGGGCGAGTGCTACGGCTTTTTTAAACTGGCCGAATATGTTGCGCGCGAGGGCTTCCAATTCTGTGTTGTGTTCTATGTCTGACGCTACCTTCTCGACTTTCGCCATGGGATAAGGTTGCGATTGCAATACATCTACAAGTGATAGTCGCGCCATGCCCTGTACGAGCACTTGCATGCGGCCATCGGGCATTTCTGCGGATCGCGCGATGTAGATTGCAGTGCCTACGGGATATAGAGACTCTCGGCGGATGTCTTCTTCGGCATCGCTTTCTTCCAGTTCTCCAAAGATGGCGAGTACTTTGTGCCCGGCGTCTATTGCCGCTTGCGCGGCTTTTACTGCGCGTTCGTCTTCCAATAACAGGGGGGCAGCCATCAGGGGATAGATCACCACGTCTGATGTCACCAGCATGGGTAATTCAGATGGGATGCTATACGCTTCGATTGCGTTTACGCTTGTGAGGGGGTTGTCGTTTGACATGATTAGATGCTCCTTGGAATGTTGGTATATTAACTTCCCATTTTTAGAAGCAATATCCGTGCCTGAAATTTTAAATTTGGCTAATTACTTTATTTACAAATAGATATCAATTTTAGTTCCAATATTTAGTCCAGGGAGTGCCGATTTTGCTACCCGATTTCAGTCATAATGGCAGTTTTTACGGATATAGAGGCAGAATGTCTCTGTTGTGGATGTGCGCGTGGTTGTAGCGGTGAGTGAGGAGGCGGTTTATGACAAGCAGATTGAGATCTGCGTTCAGGGGATATTGTCGGCTTTATGTGTGAATGGAAAAGGGTGTCTCAGCCCGTCTGGCTGAAAGCAGCAGCAAAAAGGAGGAAATCCGTGAAATCAATACGGTCATCTCCATTCAGGTCTGTCCACGGACGGAAGTCGGGATCTCCATCTGTGGTGCCGAAGGCGGCTACAAACAGCAAAAAGTCTTCAAAATCAACATTATTGTCGGCGTTAAAATCAGCCAATAGTGCTTCTGCTGTTTTGACAAACCGAATGGTTATTCGTATCGGGTCATCAACAAGCAAGTCTTTGGTAACAGTGCCTGCAAGCTCTGCAAATGAATCCGGCAGGAGTGCCAAGACCTCGTTCAGCGTAAGAGAACGAACAAGATACAAGGAGTCCTCTGTTGCAGTAAATGTGTAGGCATATTCTCCCATAGTAAGCACACTGTTTTCAACAGCATACTTCCCTTCAGTTGCAACAACGTCTTCTGCAGTAGCAGCTATGTCCAAAAGAAAAGATGCCTCAATCTCTGCACGCAGGGTGAATTCTGCACTAACAAGTTGATTTCTGCCAAACCGAACAGTGCCGTTTACCGTTCCAGTATATGTCGGTTTAATAGTTTCTCTGAGTGCTGAAGGAAAATATATCTCCAAAGGAACGGCTTCTGCATGCCAGGTACCTGCCACATCTCCTCCCTCGGCCACGTACATCTCTTCTTCTCGAAGATATTGTGCAACGATTTCTACTTCTCTTTCTAAGACTCGAGGACATAGCAAATTGACCAGCCCCCTTCCGAACTCTCGATCAACACCAGGCTCTCCTACATCTACGGCACAAACCTCCAGAGCTGCTCGCACCTCCTCTTCTGTTTCGTAAAGTTGCGAGAGGTAAAAGGCTATGGCAGCAACACGGGCAGACCCAAACGAACTAGATTGATCCGGAACTATACCAAAACATGATTCTTGTATATCTCCGCATGAAACTGTCCAGGTGCTTGGAGCAATGGTGCCCTCTTCGGTAATTCTTGCACCGATGACTCCTAGTGCTTTGCCTGTTGCATACGTTGCTTGCATGCCTCTGAACTTTTCTTTTTTCAGGCTATCTAGTCGAGCATCATCACTGCTCCAAAAAGGGTGATTGCTATTGAAAATATCTCGACCTCCCGGAATAGCACCCTCCCCCACTGTGTTTAGTGTGGCAAGCACATACAGTATATTATCTGTGCCAGCTATCCTGGGTGCATCTTGAATGTTTTTTAACGGTATTCGATACGGCACATGCACTACTCGTGCTGCTTCACGTATCTCTGTGTACGCATCTGAGACAAGATCTATTAGTCCATAATCTCCTCCTCCTCTATGTGAACCAAATCGGTCCATGTAGACAATGTGCTCTTGTGGCACCCGCATAGCAGTCATGAGTTGCTTCATGCGAATGCCATGTGTGTCATCATGATCATCACCAAGAACAAGGGTATCTCTGAAACCTCCTCTGAGCATAAGTGCTTTGCTCCTGGAAAAATTGTATGGTCCTGGCTCCTCCAGATTTCTGGGCTTGTAATTAGCAATCAGATCCAGCAAGGGCGGCATATCTATTCTGCAGGATTGTGTTACCACTCCTACAAATAGTATCGTAAGCATTGTTGCTATGCGCATACAAGTCTCCTTCCTCTTTCTCATGTTTGGAGTTACACATCGCGTAAAATATGCTATCGCAGCGAGAAATCAATCCATCAATGTTTGTTCATACCAAATTTTTTCTCTTTCTCTCTCTTGGTGTCGCTGTTGTCCACGCTAAATTCCGCGTCGAAGTTTATGTCGACCTTGTATGTCAATCCCGCGATCTCGCCCTCGTCGATGATCACCCGGGCCGCCTTGACCAGCGCAAACGCTCTTTCGGTGTTGGCCATCGCCTGCATTCCTTCCTCGCCTACATTCGTTTCAAAGTACCGCCAACGACCGAATGTGTGTCTTGCCCTCTCCAGTTCATCCTCAATCTCGGCAAAGTCCGCCTTCAATCTCGTTTTGCTGTCTTCCGGTAGATCCCTGTACAGTTCCAGAAGGTCGTGCGTCTTTCTCGCTTCGTCCAGGTGCGTGATCTGGATGGCCTTCAGTGCCAGCTCGCAGGCGAAAGCCGCATTCATTCCCGCCATCATACACAAACCCATTCTCTCCATAGCGGCGCATTGAGGAGCACAAGTGTCACTGTCATACAATTACCACCCCAGGCGTTTGATGACGAAAATATCATATCCAAGTCAGCGGATTTTGTCAACGCGCTGTCCTCGTCAGCAGGGCTTGTAACAGTTTTTTCCGCGACCGTTATGTGCTTTAAAGTATGGCAATTTTGTCTGAAAATGTATATATTTATATATAAATACCGACAATTTGTAATGATAGGAAATTTATGGACAAATCACAGAAACCCAGTGTGCTCGAGATTGTAAAACAGGCGGGTATGCTCAGGCCGCGGGATCTGGACCAGTATGGGATCCCACGCGAGTACCTCAGCAGGCTTAGAAATCGGGGCATGCTGCGCCAGGTGGGACGAGGGCTTTACACCCTCCCCGATGCCGAGTGGACGGCGCATCACAGCCTGGCGGAAGCCTGCAAAAGAGTGCCTCGGGGCGTCATCTGTCTGCTTTCTGCGCTGCAGTTCCACGAACTGACCACACAACTCCCGTTTCAAGTGTGGATGGCGATTCCAAACAAAGCACGTAAGCCCAAAGTGGATGGGCTACAGATTCGATTTGCTCGTTTTTCAGGACCTGCCTTTGATGAGGGCATCGAAACACATACCATTGAACATATCCAGGTGCGGATCTACAATCCGGCTAAGACTGTGGCAGACTGCTTCAAATACCGGAACAAAATCGGCCTGGATGTGGCTATTGAGAGCCTGCGAGATTGCATTCGAGAACGGAAAGCCACGATGGACGACCTCTATCACTTCGCACAGGTCTGTCGGATGACCAATGTGATGCGGCCTTATATGGAGGCAGTGGTATGAGTACCCGGAAGAGAAAACACCTGCCGGTCTCGGTACGCCAGCGATTGCGAAATCTGAGAGATAAAACTGGGGAGGACTACCAGCTTTTGCTTACCACCTATGCTGTAGAGCGGTTGCTCTACCGGCTTTCGCAGTCGGAATATGCAGGTCAGTTTGTGCTCAAAGGCGCAATGCTTTTCGTTGCCCTTACAGGTAAGTCGCATCGGGTCACCCGGGATCTGGACTTGCTGGGCTATGGGGATGCTTCGGCAGAACATATTGCACGGGTTTTTCGACAAATCTCTGCAACACCTGTTGAACCAGATGGGATGATATTCGATCCGGAAGGCATCACGGTTCAGGCGATTCGTGATGATCAGGTTTACGAAAGCCAGCGGGTGCGTCTGATAGCTCGGCTTGATACGGCAGTGTTTCCGATTACAGTGGATATTGGGTTTGGAGATACCGTCACACCAGAGGCGAAGCGTCTGGCTTTTCCAGGTCTGCTGGATTTCCCAGAACCCCGGGTGCTTGCATACCCACCTGAAACAGTTGTGGCCGAGAAACTCCAGGCCCTGGTCTATCTGGGCATGCGAAACAGTCGTATGAAGGACTTCTACGACTTCTATCTGATGGCCAGGACTTTTTCATTTGAAGGGTCAGTGCTCATTGAGGCCATTCGAGCGACGTTTGCGCGACGGGAGACAACTCTACCGAAGGATCGACCAGTTGCGTTGCGGGCGCAATTCGCTGAAGACCCCGTGAAAGAGAGACAATGGGAAGGATTTCTGAACCGAAGTGGTCTGTCTGATGCTCCCGAGAAACTTTCGACAGTGGTTGAAACCTTGAATACTTTTCTTATACCTTTGTTGAGTGCGGCCGAGGCTGGCGGGGAATACAATCAGGTATGGCGAGACGGCGGTCCGTGGCAACCCAGCGAAGCACTTGGAGGAAGCGATGGAACAGGGTGATGTGGATTCGAATAGACAGGCGTGTTTGTGATGAATACGGCTACGATGCGGCGACGGAGATCAAGGATGTTGATGCTTTCGCGATGTGGCTGGGGATCGACTTTGCGTTGCAGGTCGATAAGGACAAGCACCTGAAGCTGGGCATGCCCGATAAGCTGTTTTACATGGCAAACAGCTACTCCTCAAACTTAGGGAAACAGGAAGGCGTGCAAAACATCGACACGTTCGTGTATGTCTATCACGGCCCCGTTCACTACGAGAATGAATCTGGCGTTATAGTCACAGATGACGACTTGATGGACATTCATGGTGGCGTGAGAGCCTATTTTACGAAGCGGACTGAGTTCGAGGATCAAAGCGAATACCGTTTCGCGGTATCGACGCTCGGAACTCCGTGTGACGATATTTTTGAGTTGGATATATCCGAGGACCTTCGGCAACTCACGTCCCCAACACAGTAGGCGGCTACTCGTCGGGAGCATACTGGTAGAGGCCGTTGTGAAAGAACCAGTACAAATACATACGCAATAGAAGGATGGGCTGGTGAGGCTCCCAATGCAGGAAAGGAAGGACTTTGGTTACATGATTGTGACACAAAAGTAAGTCTTGGCGGTATAGAATTAATAAGGGAGACACGTCCAAAAGTACAAGGAGGACGCTAAATTGGTCGGGCACGGTTCCCTCCCATCCTGCCACCCCGCAATTTACATTTCACGGAGGAATCCAATGAGTGAACCAAAGAAATGGGAATTATATACCAAAGGACCGGAAAATTTTTATGCCTGATTTATTCATCCAACATGCCAGATGGCAAGAGGAACTCGTTACCCCAGATGACAAACGGCTCGTATCAGGGAAAGGATGTGATTGCATTTGCATGGGCTGTGATGAACCGCTCATCCTGCGACGCGGCAAGGTAAGGCGGTGGCATTTTGCCCACTATAAAGATCAAGGAATTTCCTGTTCCGAAAAAAGCCTTATCCACAACATAGTTAAAGCATGGATCGCCAAAGATCTGAAAGGTCAGACTATTCTATTACCGCCACATCCCGAATTAGATAGCCCTCAAGGATTTTTGTAATGGTTCAAAGTAAAGTGGAATTTTGCGTGTTGTTGTTAAGCTACAAATTGGCAACGGGTTTGACGGCTCTGAGTTGGGCACGCAAGCATTTTGCCTGCGCCAACTTGCGTTTTCGTTCTTTAACAATAATCGGTGCTCGGCCACACAGTTTATCAACAGGTGCGATATACCCAATCCCGGCGTGGTATCTCTTGTGGTTGTAATGCGCGACAAATCTGGCAACCACTTCTCGCGCCTCCTCCAAATTCGTCGGTGTTTTGGGACGAATGCACTCGCGCTTGAGCGACTGGTGCCACCGCTCGATCTTGCCATTAGATTGCGGATAAAACGGGGAGGTCCGCACATGGGTCATCCCACACAGTCTGATAAAGGACTTGAAGGCGTGTGCAATAAACTGCGGGCCGTTGTCCGAGATGATACGCGGTGTAGCCTTCGGGAACTTTTATCATCCGATACGAAAGACGACGATACCCCAGGGCGGGGTGCGATAGAGCATAAGTGATAATGGCTTGCTTCTCCCAGTCTAAAAGCCAGGATGTCTTGGGCAGTGATGCACAAGAGCCATTGGGCACACCATACCGGGCTTTCCAGTCATAGTAGGTGCTCGCTGGTAACCCTAATAAGGATAAAAACCGACCGATGCAGATATCGGTTTGCTTGTGCCAATGGACCACAAAATCAATTACGTCATCGCGAATGGCACGCGATACCTTGCGCGGACTCAGGTCTCCCCAAGACTTTTTTTTAGAAATATGTGCTCTTCCATCAGTTCTGACAACACTTCGTTCTTTGTTGTCAATTTGGCCTCTAAGACAGCAATCTTTTTAGCCTGCTGTTTCTCATGCACACTCTGCTTTGGCGCAAAGGCTGAGGCACCTTGCTCGAAAAACACCTTCTGCCACTTGTAAAACATCGTCGGGTGAATCCCGTGTGCGTCACACAAATCTGATACGGGCACGCCATCTAACAGATGGCGACGCAATATCGACACCTTCTCCTCGGGGGTATATTGCTTACGTTTCTTCGACATGGACTCCTCCTTTGTCTGAGCCCAATTTATAGCTTATCAAAGCTCCGCAAAAGTCCAGTTTTATCTGAAGCATAACATGTTGGGTTTGCATCGCACTCTCCATTACACAGAAAGGAGTGTGCTTAGCCACTGATGGATTGTCCAAAAATTGCTGTGAACAGGATAAAGTCATTGAATGCAATAACCCCGTCCTTGTCCATGTCCATATGTGGGTTATACAGAGCGTCTCCTTCTTCCCTGCCAAAGACGTTGACAAACAGCAAAAAATCAGCGAAGTCAATTACGCCATCTTCATTAAAATCACCAGGAACCCTTTTCTTTTCAGTCATACTCATAAGGCACTCACTTGCAGGAGACCACCCAGCAGCATTTTTTGCCTCTACGCTGAAGTAGTATCTGGTATTGTCTGCAAGGCCTGTGAAGATGATTTTGGTACTTTCTGCTTCTTCGCTGGCAATTAGCTCGGTACATTCTTGGTCTGCATACAGGCCAATACGATACTTTTCAATCTCGGCTCCGCCTGTATCTTCCGGCATCTCCCAGACGAGTGTAATCGTACTGTCTGTTTTTGCTGATTCCCTAACGTTTTGTGGAACAGTTGCAATAACCGCTTCTGTTTTAGCTGCTATACAATTACTCCACGGAGACCAGCCAGCCTTGTTGCGTGCGCGTACCTTGAAGTAGTACTCAGTGTTGCCCGTCAGGTTTTTAATGACTGCTGTAGTATCGGACAGCTGTATCAATATTCCTGACGTTCCTGTCTTGCAGTCACTGTCTTTACTGTATTGTGCAACTTGGTACTCACTTATTGGCGCACCACCATCTTCTGCTGGAGTACTCCAGCCTAAACTGATGGTTGTTCTGCTGCTTTCTGCTTTTTGCAGATTGCTTGGTACACTTGGTACTTGTACATCTTTGGTGAATCTCATCACTATTTCAAGAGCATCTTCTTCCAGCATTCCTTGCACGAGAGGTCGAGTGAACACTCCTCCTAGATAGTTAGGCATTGCTGCTGCTAATTCTTCCGGAGTGATTTTTCTAAAGATTTCCAGAGAATTTTCTGTCGCCGTGTAGCGGTAGGTATGAGTGCCTACCGTAACTGTGCTTCCCTCGGCAACGTATTTTCCTGAGACCTCCGTTGTTTCTTCAACTGTCACATTGAGTGGGATTAGCAACTTTCCTGTTATGGTTGCGGTAACCGTATGCATGACTTTGGCAGTGCCGTCTTCTTCAAAGGTGGCGATGCCGTTTGTTGTGCCTGTGAGCTCTACATCAATTGCTGTTGCTAACGCAGGTGGTGCATAGGCTCTAAGAGACATTCTTCTTGCTATCCAGGATCCGGTGAGGTTTCCTCCTCTTGCTTGTGGAGGTGTCTTAAGAAGCGTTGTGCTGCTTACTGTCGGTTGGTGTTCAAGAATAACCGAAAGCTCTTTCTCTAGCACTTGAGGACAGGCGAGATTAATAACACCTTGCCCGTACTCTCTGTCAATTCCAGGCTCCCCTACATCTACTGCACATTCTTTCAGCACTTCAACAATTTCTTCTGGAGTGTCATAGAATTGTGCAAGATAGAAGGTAATGCCTGCAGCCTGTGCTGATGCACCAGAAGTGTGCCACCTCGCATCACCTCTTGCATTCTCTTCGATGACAGTGGTGAAACAATGCTCCTTAATGTCTCCACAAGAGACAACGCCTGTGTCAGGCCTTACTTCTGTTGCTGTTGTTTGCACTGCGTTGGTTATCCAAATAACTTTGTTGCTTTCTTTGATGATTTGTGAGTTTTCCCATGCCTCAAGCCCTCTCTGTCGTGTGGCATTATTCCATGATGGATGATTCCAGTATATGTGCTCCATCCTCCATCTATCTCTGTCATTTTCATAATAATCATCCACATTTCCTGCTGCGACAACAAACACTAAATCGCTTGCAGCCACATTCGGAATATCGCGTTCGCTTCTTAGTGGATTCTCTACTGGCAAATGCACTATTCTGGCTTTTTGGCGTAGTGATTCATAGTCACCAGACAGCAGTTCTCTTAGCCCTATGTTTCCGGCGTTGACGCCACCACCACCAAAATCACTAAAAAATATAATATTTTCTTTTGGCACGTTCATTCTGGCAATGATTCGAAGCATGATTGCACCATGACCTCTATCAGGTGTTTCAGGTGCAGGAGGAAAGTCACCGATAATGAGTGTGTCTTTGTACCCTCCTTGTGTTCGTATTGCTTTGGTGGTTAGATCATACGGGGTGTGCGCAGCATTTATTTCAAGAGCTGTTGGGGTGGTAACTGAACAGGAGCGCATTACTCCTGGTATCAGCATTAGTGCTATTAATGAGTACAGTCGCATTTTGCAACTCCTTCCTTGTTGTAATTGTTAAAGGTTCACTTCACAGTATCGTAAGCATTGTTGCCATACGCATACAAGGTTCCTTTCTTTTTCTCATGTTTGGAGTTACACATCGCGTAAAATATGCTATCGCAGCGAGAAATCAATCCCTCAATGTTTGTTCATACCAAATTTTTTCTCTTTCTCTCTCAATGTTGTATATATTCAGGGCAGCTAATGCATCAGACAGGGAGACACAGCGATGCGCTTCTTCAACACGAGCGGACCAGTGGTCGCTGCGGACCACTATTGCATCCCGCCTCTGGAACGGCTCAACCTTACCGAGGTTCTCAGGTTCATCCGCGACAAACGCTATTTCGTCCTGCACGCGCCCAGGCAGACGGGCAAGACCTCTGCCTTGCTGGCCCTGCGCGACTTGCTCAACGCGGGGGACGACTATCGCTGTGTGTACGTCAATGTCGAAGGTGGGCAAGCCGGGCGCGAAGATGTGGAACAGGTGACGCGTACCATTTTGGCCGGATTGGCGTCTCGGGCACGCTTGACACTCGGCGACGAATTTTTGACCGGGATCTGGCCTGGTCTTCTTGCCGAGGTTGGACCGGGTGCTGCTTTACAGGAGGCATTGATGCACTGGGCGATGGCCGACCCGAAGCCATTGGTGCTACTCATTGACGAGATCGATGCCCTGATTGGCGACGCGCTCCTGTCCGTGTTGCGTCAATTGCGAGCAGGCTACGACCTGCGTCCGGCGAGTTTTCCGCAAAGCGTGATATTGTGCGGCGTGCGCGATGTGCGCGATTACCGCATCCAGTCAACAGCAGAGAACGCGCTCATCGCCGGTGGCAGTGCGTTCAACATCAAGGCGCAGTCATTGCGCCTGGGCGACTTCTCAAGGGACCAGGTACATGCATTACTCGGTCAGCACACCGAAGACACGGGACAGGCGTTCACCCCCGACGCGCTGGAACTGATCTGGACGCAGACACAAGGACAGCCGTGGCTGGTCAATGCACTGGCTGACGAGACCTGCTTCCAGGACGGTGATACCGCAGATCGACTCTGTATGATCACCGCAGACGACATCCGCGAAGCGCAAGAGCAGCTCATCCTGCGCCGAGAGACACATCTGGATCAATTGGCGGACAAATTACAAGAAGACCGCGTGCGCCGCGTTGTCGAACCGCTTTTGAGCGGGGCAGAAGAGAGTGCGTTCTCTGCCCGAGACCTCGAATACGTCCGCGATCTGGGCATGATCGCCAAAGACGATCCATTGCGCATCGCCAACCCCATCTATGCAGAAGTCGTGCCGCGCGAACTGACCTACGCTGCACAAGCGGGTCTTGTCCAGGACACGACCTGGTACGTCAATGCCGATGGTGGCCTGAATGTGGTCAAATTGATGACCGCGTTCCAGACCTTCTTCCGCGAGCACTCAGAGCATTGGGTAACGCGATTCGAGTATCGGGAAGCCGGTCCACAGTTGCTGTTGCAAGCTTTTCTCCAACGCATTGTCAACAGCGGTGGACGCATTGAGCGAGAATATGGCCTTGGCCGGATGCGCACGGATTTGCTGATCGTCTGGCCGCAGGGCAGTCAGACGCGCAAAATCGTGATCGAATGCAAAATTCTCCATAAGGGCCTGGAACAAACCATTGCCGATGGTCTGGAACAGACCTCGGAATATATGGATCGATGCGCTGCAGAGGCGGGGCATCTGGTGGTTTTTGACCGCCGTGAAGGCAGGCACTGGGCAGACAAGGTATTCCACCGTCGCCAGACGTCGCGCAGTGGAATTGAGATCGATATCTGGGGCATGTGATGAATCACGACATTTGAGGTGCGTTACAGCAATCTCTTTATCATACAACTATGTCTTCTACATACCATACACTCATTATTGGCGCGGGGATTAATGGCCTGTGTACATGCTATCATCTCTTGCGGCAGGGGATACGCGATGTTGGCCTGATTGAACAATTTGGACTCGCTCATGGCCGGGGTAGTTCACACGGGGATTCGCGCATTACCCGCAGTGCTTATGTGAATGCAGATTATGTGCGTTTGATGCAAATTGCACACGGCGAGTCGTGGCCCCAGCTCGAGCGCGATGCAGGTGTTCAGCTTATCTATCCCACGCCCGGCTGTTTTTTTGGTCCGCCTGGGGGGAAATACACGAGCTATGCCGAGGCTGTGACAGAGGTTGGTGTGGATGTTGAAACTCTCACGCCCGAAGAGGGCCGGAAACGCTTTCCGGTCTTTCGGTTTGACAATGCCGCTGGTGTTCTCCATGATCGCACGGCTGGACTTGTGGCTGCTGCGCAGGCTGTTCAGTCTCTTATTCATCTGATTCGCAGGCAGGGTGGGGAGATCCGTGAGAATACGACTGTGCAGCGCGTTGATATTACCCGCGATCCCATTCGCGTGGAGACTTCTGCGGGGGATTTTGAGACGGAACGACTGATTGTGACGGCTGGTCCCTGGGTGTCTCGCTTGCTTCCGGTTCTGAAATCGCGCGTTGCAGTGGCGCGCCAGACGGTTGGGTTTTTCCAGCTTGAGGGGGCGCGGGAGGAGTTTCAACCCGGGGCTTTTCCGGTTTGGGGCTATCTTTTGCGCCAGGGCGATATAAGTTATTACGGTCTTCCGCAATTTGGACGCGATGGAATCAAGCTGGCCAAACATATTGTCAGCGGCGTTGACGACGATCCCGACGATGTGCCCACGCAGATGCCAGAGGATGCGATTGAGGATCTTCGCGTGTTTATTCAAGAGCAATTTGTTCCGCCTGTTGAGCGGTTTCTCGATTGGGAGACCTGTCTTTATACCAATACGGGTACTGAGGACTTTATTCTGGATGTCCATCCGGATAATCCCAATGTGGTCATCGGGGCGGGCTTTTCTGGACACGGTTTTAAGTTCGGGCCGCTCACAGGTCGCATTTTGTCTGAGCTTAGCCTTAATGGCAAGACAACGATACCCGAATTTGAGGCGGCGAGTGCTATGTTCGAGATCCCATTGGATGACAAAGCTATTAAAGATTTACGTCGTGCAGAAAAAGACAGAGAACAAGGTAATAAAGACGCCTATATTGATTTGGATGAGTTGTAATGTTTTTAATTTACCGACGTGCAGTGCGATTCTCTATCGCGCTTCTGACCGTTCTGCTCTCCGCGCCTTCATCCGCGTACGATCGTGATCGCTGGGAAAATTTTACCAGCATGAATTACGTCACCTCCATAGCGGAAAGCCCGACGGTTATTTTTGTGGCGACGACCGGAGGCATTCGCCGCTATGACCGGTTTGCCAAGACATGGTTGAGCCCGGTAACAACCCGCGATGGCCTGCCCGATAACAGGGTGCAGCGGATTGCTTATGATAGCGATACGGGTGACCTGTGGTTTGAAACGCCTTCGGGTGTGGGCCGTTGGCTCACTGGCGTGCAGAGTGTCATGCCGGGGGGTAGGCCTCCTGCATATCTCCACACACCCCGGTCAGTTCCCCAAATCCCTCAGGTTTTTCCACCTTTTGGGTATTATCTCGATGACCGCCAGGTCATAGGTCCCCGGCGCAACTATGCGATTACAGATGTATTGATTGACTCCTGGCGCCATCTCTGGATCGCCACATGGGGACTGGGTGTGGGACAGGCCGAACTCCTCGATGGTCAGCTTTCATTTCTCACTTATGGTCCGCTGGAAGAAAATGTTACCGCTATTGCACGCGATGGCGATGTTTTGTGGATCGGGGGCGCGGATACCTATCGCGCACCTGCGCGAGGCATTACCCGATATCGCCCTGGTACAAATACGTGGGAATATTTTGAAGCCAACCGCATCATCGGTCTGGACGATCCCCAGATTGTCACGATATTACCCGGTGGTGAAAATGTGTGGTTTGGCACTCATAATGGTCTGATGCGGTATTACAGACGCACGGGACAATGGTTTACGTATCGCGAAACCCGCCGTTGGGGACGGGTGCAGGCACTGGCACGCGACGACAATATTCTCTGGATCGGCTCGGAACGCGGTTTGGCAATGCTGGATATCAAAGCCGATTCGCTCGACTATGTGCAGGGTAGCGAATACGCGATTATTCACGCCATGGTTGCAGGTCCCAATTATATATGGGCAGGTACTGAAAGCGGTCTTTTTCAATGTGCCCGAGGGGATCGCACCTGGCGACCTGTGGCAAATAATATTGCCAAACGCCGGGTACGCGCGCTGGCTATGCACAACAATAATCTGTGGCTTGCTACAGAAGCTCTATCAGCAGTTGTGCGATACCGCCCAGGAGACAATACCTGGCGCGAGTATCCCCTCACCGAGATAGGCGGGAGAGACCGCGTCTCAATTGAGGCCGATAGCAATGAGGTGTGGGTTGCCACGGGCGCAGGGGCTTTTCTTCTGGATGTGCCGCGCCACCTGTGGACGCATTACACAATGTACGATGGTCTTGCGCACACACGGGTACAGGTTGTTCTTCGAGATGGCGGATATGTCTGGTTTGGCACTGCTGAGGGGCTGAGTCGTTTTCGCAGGTGATATATATTATTGGATAAACATAAGAATCCCGATTTGATCGCGGCAGGGATGCCGCTCCTACCACAACCTTTTATTTATAAGTTGCATAACTATATTACAATACATAACATTAGAACAGCTTTCACATGTAAAAAAATGCGTGACATCCGACCTCAAATTTGTTACTTTTGATTTTCGCGGTATCCATATAAATCAACACATTAGTAGATTGGCAAGTCTAATGAACCTTCCGTTGGATCATACCACTATTTTCATTTTCTCTGCCAAAAATACACACCGTTGAGTTGATTCATTCGGCGGCTGTTCATACGCATATGGCGTTTTGAGTAGCCGCTTTTCTTTGTTTGGAAATAAGCATCTATGAAACCTGCTCTTGGACTCATTGAAACGCTGGGTTTTGTCGGCGTTACCGAAGCGGCCGATGCAGCAACCAAAGCAGCGGCCGTTGAGTTGTCTGCTGTTGAACAAATAGAAGGTGGTATTATTTCGATTCGCGTTTTAGGCGATGTTGGCGCAGTACAGGCCGCGGTTGAGGCAGGAGTGCAGGCTGCGCAACAGGTGGGCACTCTGGTGGCACATCATGTGATCCCGAATCCACACGAAGACCTCGTCGATGTTTTTGGGTTGATGGAAAACACGGGTGAAACGGACGAAACGGATCTCGAAAGTCTGCCAGTACATCGTCTGCGCCAGATCGCTCGTGAAACGCCGGGCATTGCGATTCAAGGGCGGGAAATTTCACGCGCAAATCGAGCGCAATTGCTATCCGAACTTCGCAGGGCAAACAGAAATCAAACTGACGCTTAATGCTGGAGCAAACACAATGAACACCGAAACTCTTTGGGAAAGAATCAAGCAAGGTCTTCGCGATGGCGCGGCTACAGCAGCGGAAAAAGCCGAGTATTTGGGCAAACTCGGTCGCGCACGTCTCGATATTGCGCGCACCCGCCACGCCATTCACGATGCATTTACTGAACTTGGCGGACAAATATACGATGAACTCAAAGATCATGAAGCCGCCATTGAGGCACAAACTGAGGCGGTTCAAGATCACATCGCGACCATTAACAAACTCGAAGAGCAATTGCAAAACCAGGAAGCGCAATTCAAAGTATTACAAGAAGCAGATAAAGAAGCGTAGAAACATCTTCTGGCCCCACCAGAAGTTAGAGTCTCGTTGCCGTGTCGAGAAAGGGATGGGATTTGGCACTGGCAATTGGGTAACATAGGAGGTATTCATGTAAGATTCTCCCTTTGTTGTGCTAAGACCTTTGTCCTTTATCCTTGCAGGTGTTATCTACCTGCACAAATCCCCTGTGCAAAGAAGGAGAGGTTGACGAAGTGCCAAGACTATCTAAAAGACCTTATGCTCGTGAAGACGAATCACTGGATCAGTATTTGCAGGAAATTGGCGAAGTCGCGTTGCTTACGGCAGATCAGGAAGTCGTGCTGGCCAAACGAATAAAAAAGGGCGATCAAGGAGCCCTGGAAGAATTGACCACAGCCAATTTGAGATTTGTGGTAAGTGTCGCTAAACAATACCAGAATCAGGGCCTTTCGATGGGCGACCTGATCAACGAAGGGAATCTTGGACTCATCAAAGCCGCCCAGCGTTTTGATGAAACTAAGGGTTTCAAATTTATTTCTTATGCCGTGTGGTGGATCCGACAGGCGATTTTACAGGCTCTTGCAGAGCAGTCTCGCATTGTTCGCTTGCCGCTGAATCGGGTTGGTGCGCTCCACAAAATCGGCAAGGCATCGAGCGGTCTCGAACAGGAGTATGGACGCGAACCCAGCCCGGGTGAAATTGCCGATGAACTCGGCATGAATGATTTCGAAGTGCGCGATACGCTCAAAATTTCGAGCCGGCATCTTTCACTGGATGCGCCATTTAAAGATGGCGAAGACAACAATTTGCTCGATGTGCTTGAAGACGGCATGCAGCCCCCACCCGACGATCCACTTCTCGATGACGCACTCAGACGAGAAATAGAAAAAGCCCTCGCTACTCTTACCCCCCGTGAAGCCGAAGTCATTACACTTTATTTTGGCATCAATCGCGAACAGCCTCTTACCCTCGAGGAGATTGGCGAACGTTTTGGATTGACTCGAGAGCGCGTGCGTCAGATTAAAGAGAAAGCACTTCGGCGATTGCGCCATACCTCGCGCAGCCGTCCGCTGAAATCTTATTTGCATTAACACGGACCGCTATTCCAATAGGCCACAAACGGGTTCGCCCGATGTGGCCTATTATTTTTTTAGAACGTTTGGTCTACTGGGGTGTATTGTTAAGGGATAAGAATTAAAAGATCCTGGACGCATGGGACGGGGACCGCCCCCCACTTGACTGATTCTTTCATAACCTATACATTTGTCCGTCTAAAAATTTTTTTAACTCAACCCGGAGGATCACACATGTCTAATCGGCGTTTTATCTACGTGCTCCTTGCTCTATTTTTACTTTCTAAACCCGCGTCTGTTTTTGCTCAGGATGAAGAAGTGCCAGAACCCGCGATGATAGGCGGTAGCGGGATGACATCCTGGATTTTGAAGGGAAATAAAATTTACTATCTAAAGTGGGATAGGGAATTTGAACAAGCGCAGGTTTACGGCCCCCAGGAAATCGGTAGTGAGGATATCAAAGAAGTTCTGCTGATGCAGAGTACGGGCGATTTTGTGTGGATACTGCGAGGTGACGATGTCTATTTTGTCGCTGCAAAACGCGAAGGTACGTTTGTGAGACTGGAAGCCGAGCGTCCCGAAGAACTCCCGGATTCAGAAGGGTCGGAACCGGTTATGATGGCTGGTGGCGGGAGCAGAGCCTGGGTTTTGAAGGGCTATAGTCTCTTTTATCTCAAATGGGATCCCACGTATGGAAATGTACAGATTTATGGACCCGAAGACCTGCCTCCCAATACTTATGGTCCCTCCGAACCCGTTCTTATGCACGGTACAGGTAGCTCAGTATGGGTCTTGCGGGGCAATGAGGTTTTTTATGTTACGGCCAGAGTTGACGGTACATTTGTCGATATTGAAATTGAGCGTCCCGAAGATCTTCCAGAGTAATAACCTATACTTGCGAGTAGCAACCTTATGAGCGAATTTGGACAGCGCAACAAGATCGTCGCTGGTCTGGTATTTTTTGTTACGACTATTATCTATCTCTCAACACTGGCACCTACTGTTGCATTTTGGGACTGTGGCGAGTTTATCACTACCGCTTATACTCTGGGCATTCCCCATCCCCCCGGCGCACCGTTCTATACTTTGCTGGGGCGTATTTTTTCCATGTTGCCATTTGGGGAAATCGCTTTTCGCGTGAATCTCCTGTCGGCCGCTGCTGGTATTGCCACAGTCGTTTTTATTTATTTGTGTACTGTCCGTTTGCTCTGCACATGGCTCGACCGCGAGAATACCGTCCAACAAATCGCCATTTTGGTCGGTGGTGTGGTTGCTTCCCTCAGCACGGCCTTTTCTTTTTCTTTTTGGAATAATGCCATTGAAGCCGAAGTTTATGGCCTGTCGATGTGTATTACCATGCTGGCGGTGTGGGTGGCTCTGCGCTGGGATGACGCGCACAAAGACCACAATAGCGATCGCCTCTTGCTCTTTATTGCCTATCTTTTTGGACTCGGCGCGGGTGTGCATCTTCAGTGTTTGCTCACCATTCCCGGTATTCTCATTCTGCTTTTTACCGATTTGATGGAAGACCGGCCACTCAAGCATCAGGTGCTCGTGGTCGTGGGGCTTACCCTCTATCCGTTTTTGTCTATTGTTTTTCCAATTGAGGTCGCCGCACTCCTGACGGGTGCTGTTGTCATCGGGTTGCTCATTTTGAGACCTGCGTGGCGCAATCCCCAATTCTGGCTTTTGGGAATTATTATCGGTGCGCTGGGTTTTTCCACGTATTTTGCCCTTTTTATCCGGTCGGGTCTCAATCCCATGATTGATATGAATGATCCCGAGACCTGGGAGAATTTCAAAGCATTTCTGGGGCGTCAGCAATACGGGATCCACCTTGTTTTTCCACGCCGCGCCGAACCCTGGGCTTTTCAGTTTAATATTTTTATCAAATATTTTCTTCAGCAGTTTCCGTTTTTCGATGGTATTTCCGCATATTTCCGCCGCGCCGTAGATGTTTATATGGGCCAGCGGTATGAGACTATTCACTTTTCTCTGATTACTCTTGCGCTCGGTATCGGCGGTGCTGTGTATCACCTGCGTAAGGATTGGAAGCGCTTTGCTTCCCTTTTTGCCATGTTTGCCCTGATGGGCGTGGGGCTTGTGCTCTATCTCAATATGCCCGATCCAGAACCCCGCGAACGCGAATATATCTTTGTGGGGGCTTACACATTTTTCGGTATATGGATGGGTATTGGTGCCGCAGGTCTTATCGCTGAGGTGAAAAACAGATCGCTGGCGGTTCTTGTGGCGGCTCTCATGCTTCTGGTGCCATCGGGTATTCTGGTGAAAAATTATCACGTACACGATCGTACAGGCGATTTTGTGCCTTATGATTATGCCTATAATATTATGGCAACCTGTGACGAAAACGCCATTTTGTTTACGAATGGGGATAACGATACGTATCCCCTGTGGTTCCTGCAGGGCGTTGAGGGCGTGCGAAACGATATTCAAATTGTGAATCTCAGTCTGATCAAGACGTCGTGGTACATTAAACAACTGAAGAGGCTCGGTATTGAAGTCGGTGTTGAAGATGATGAGATTGAAGGATTGCTCGGGGCTTATCCCTGGGACTACGACAGAGGGATAGAAGTGGCAGGTCTTAAACTCGAGGCGGGGGATCTTCCCATAATGGAGTATCCCACGGGTAGAGGCACGGTGTCGGTCCTGGAACCCCATACTTTGATGATATGGCGCATTGTGAAACACAACTGGGAAAAGCGGCCCATTTATTTTGCCGTGACCGTGCCCGATATCAATATGGCGGGGTTGAAGCCTTATTTGTCTATGGAGGGGATGGCGTATAAACTGGTTGAGTCCCGAGGATATGAGCAGTTTGAGGAGGAAAAGATCAAACGCAATTTGCTCGAGGTCTATCGGTACACCGGTGTTGCGGATAGTACGGTTCACAAAGACCCGGTTGCGCGTCGTTTGCTCAGCAATTATTTGATTCTCTTTGATGGGCTTGCCCGCGCCTATATTCGGCTGGGTATGCACGAGGAGGCGTATGATGTTCTCTCGGAACTCGAAAAACGCGTGCCTCCATACGCGCTCGACAGCCCAGAAACTTATTTGATTCTTTATGATGGGCTTGTCCGCGCTTATATTCAACTGGGTATGCACAAAGATGCGTATGATGTTCTTGCCGAGTTCGAAAAACGCGTGCTGCCCTACGCACTCAACATCCCGGGAACAGGGCGATTCGTTGGCGAACACTATCGCGATCTGGCTATCTATTTTTACGAATCAGGTGACATAACCCGTGCTGTCTCTTCGCTTGAAAACCTGCTCCGCCTCGGTCCACCGCTTGAAAATTCCGAAGATATACACAGGCTCATAGACCAATGGAAATTGGGGACAATGCCGAGAGAGGCAGATAGTGTGAAATCTCTTGAGCAGTGAGGAGATTGTTGCTACACTGTCGCAAAAATTTTCTCTACACCGTCGAGATAATCGGGTTGGTCCCAATGAACGGGACCGCAACGCGGAAAAGTTAGAAACGCATATTGACCAGAATGACAGACGATTGATCATCTTGGTGGAGGCTTTGGTAAATAACTGATGTTACGCAAGAACCTCCACCACTTGGTCAAGCGGTACATATCTTTCACATGACCACTCATTCATAACTCAAAATGTACCCTTTCGCGTCCGAGATTGTTGTGTGCCGCCCCCCGTTTCAACATTCGATCCTTAAATTCAGGTTATGAACAAGTGTGCAATACAGCATATTTAAAGCACAATATGATGTTCAGGCATCTTCCAACGCAAATTATCGCTCAATTTCTGTGATGTTGGCCTGATATTTGCTTTGTGTCTGACTGTTGCGTGTAAAATTCACCCATCAGACTCAGGGCATCTCACATGGCCGAATATGACTCTGTCTCCAAAGATCTCATCCAGACCTATCCCAAAGACTTCATCCGACTCACATTTGAACAGGACGATGTAGAAGTCCTCGACATACTCGACACAGAGCAAACCACGGTTGAAACACGACATACCGATAGCCTCATCCGCGCCCATATCGCGGGCAAGGAGGCATTGGTGCATCACGAGTTTCAAACCACTGACGATCCCTCTATGCCGCTGCGCATGGCGGGCTATATTATACGTGCGATAGAGCGTCACGAATTGCCGATTTATTCCAGCGTGATCTATTTGCGGCGCAATGCAGGTCGGCGCGATCCGGGGTACTTTATTCATGAAATATCCGGCCGTCCCGTTGTGATGGAATACACAGTGATTCGGCTGGGTGAGATAGAGGGACAGGAGATTATAGATGGCGGACCTTCGGGCTTGTTTCCATTCGTGCCGTTGATGAAACGTCCTGTTGGAATAGATTCAGAGATGTGGTTGCGTCACTGTGTTGACGCGACGAATGCGCTGCCGGTGGATGAATCAATAAAGGTTGACTTTTTGGACAGGTTGATGATATTGAGTGGGTTAGAGTATGATCAGAGCCTGATCAATCGTATTCTATTACAGGAGGGTCTTATGGACGCTATTATGCGCGAATCGTCGTTTGCACAATACATCAAGCAACAAGGTATTGAGCAAGGTATTGAGCAAGGGCTCCAAGAAAGTATCCAAGAAGTTCTGGAGATTCGATTTGATCTGCACGAGACTGACCCCCTATCTGCTCGCATTGCTGGCATCACGGATTTGCAACGTCTGAAGCAATTGCATCGTGCGGCGATACAGGTGCCCAATCTCGAGGCATTTCAGCGCGTATTAGATGCGTGACGTGATTTCCCAATGCATGACGAGATACAGGGACACCGTACCGCGTAACATTAGTTATAATCTCCAGGGGCACATTACCCCAAAAGATTAAGGAGGCTTTTATGAAACCGCAAAAGAGACTTTATCCTAATCCCGAAGAAGAAGAAAGGCTTAGAAAACTGTATCCTGATATTGGTTCAGTCCGTGCTCTTGACCCTCATGCTCCCAGACAAATACGAAATCCCGAACCGACAGAGGAGGAAAAGCAAAGATTTATTATGGAATGCGAAGCGAGTTGATTTATATTTTCATACAAAGATTGTAATGACAAAGGGATGCAAACCTATCTGCATCCCTTTTCTTTTTGTTAAAATTACTGCATCGCGGCAAAAAGGCTATTCATATCGATCTTGCGATTGTCATTGTGACATGATTTTGAGCCGCAATGCATTGGAATGAAAGAAATAACTCAACCTGACGCGCCAATTCCAGCCATCAACCGCAACCTTCGCGTAAAAGTCGTCATTCCAAAAGGAGAAATAATTGCTACACTGTCGCAACAATTGAGATAGTCCCACCCCATAAAAACACAGAAAAATTACTTGAATTTTGATGAAAATACGTTACGTTTTTTCTTGATATTATAGACGAATCCAGTCACGCCTGAAAACGATTTTAGATGCACAAAAAGAAACCCTGAATTGGGCAAATGAAAATAGTTCGATATTCCGTTGCCACCCAAATCTGAGTAAGGAGCAATGGTCGTTACGCTACAACCAATAGAGGACCTGATGGATCATACCCATATTGTTACGGCCAACGATTTGAATCGATACTCGGATACTCGAGACAGCGAGGCAGTTATCCCAGAATTGATCTATTTGCTTGTGAAACAATCGGTGCCTCCGCCCTATGTTTGCCGCATTCCTTATGGGGATGCGGTTAATCAGCCGGGTTGGGATGGGATCGTCGAAATCGAAGAGTCGTTTCTCGAATTCGTTCCGAAAGGAAAATCGTATTGGGAGATTGGTACAGGGAGAAACCCACAGGAAAAGGCAACAGAGGACTTCAGGAAAAGGACAAAGGCCATTACTGAAGAAGAGCGATCACAGACATCATTTGTTTTTGTGACCCCACGATCTTCTGCTTCCGGTGGATGGAACGAGCCTGAACAGACGAAATGGAAAAAAAATAGAGAAGATAGAGGCTGGAAACAGATTCGCATTATCGACGGCGTTAAACTCGCCGATTGGTTAAGAGGGTTTCCTGCCATCGGCAGATGGATGGCGCAAAAAATCGGTATTACCTCCAGTTTAGGTGGAATTACTACCCCATCCGAACATTGGGAACTGATACTTTCGCAAGGTGACGGAAGCGATCCACCCTTGCCCGCAAAGTTATTCACGTTAGGCCGCGACAATGTTTGCGAATCCTTACAAAAATTGTTTGAAGACACATCTCAAAAATCACTGCTATTGTTTGCCGAAAGCCGTCAAGATGTAGCCGATTTTGTTGCAGCATATCTTAAGACAATAGATCCAGATGTGGCACAAAACTATACTAATCGATGTCTTTACATCAACGAAGAGGAGGCTTGGCGAAGCGTCGTAGAGTTGCGAACATCACATGTATTGGTAGCTGATCCTCAGCTCGGGCTAGAGACCGATGTGGGAGCCAACCTTCGGTTAATTGCCCGACAGAAGGGACACGCTGTAATAATTCCACGATATGGGGTTTGGCCAGGCGTCAACCCCGAAATCATCAAACTACGAAGTCCAACTCAATCACAGATTGAGGTAGTACTCAAAGAAGCAGAGTATCCAGAGATTCGTGCTCGAGAACTGGCGAGAGCAGGCGGTGATAGCCTTTCCGCCCTGAGGAGATATTTACAGGGCTTTGTATTGCCTCCGTATGCAACATGGGAGAATGCAACTCGGATTGCACAAGCCGGACTTGCTGGAAAGTGGGATGGAAAAAATCAGGCGGATCAGTCTGCTTTAGAGATGTTGCTGGGAAAAGAATATGGAGAGTGGACCGAGACTCTGAGACCTGATGTAATTCGTTCGGACTCTCCCCTGATTCAATCCGATGAGAAATGGCGTTTCGTTGCGCGTGGTGAAGCTTGGAACGCGCTGGGCAACCGCATTACGGATGACGATCTGGATCGGCTTGAAGAGACTGTGGTTATCGTGCTGGGAGAACGGGACCCACAATTCGACTTACCAAAAGAGGAACGATATGCCGCCATTATTTATGACAAAACCCTGAAACACTCCAGCCTTTTAAGAGAAGGTCTTGCTGAAACACTCGCATTGGTCGGGAGCCAGCCAAAGGCTCTTTCTTCTTGTTCCCTCCATAAAGCTGAGAACACAGCTATGCTCGTTATCCGACGCCTGTTGAGCAACGCGAGTTGGGACAGATGGGCTAGCTTGGATTCGTTTTTACCGCTACTTGCAGAAGCCGCGCCTGACGAATTTCTCAAAGCGGTTGAATTAGCCTTGATTGACCTTAATGACACTCCATTTCACGAAATTTTTGCCCAAGAAGGGAGTGATGGATTAGGTGGTTCGACTTACATAAGTGGTCTTCTATGGGCACTTGAAGGATTGGCCTGGAACCCTGATTATCTGTCGCGAGTAGCGCTGATCCTTGCCGATCTTGCATCAATTGACCCGGGAGGAAACTGGGGGAATCGTCCCGCCAATTCGTTAGCCACCATCTTCCTGCCGTGGCTTGTGCAGACAGTAACTCCATTTGAGGAACGAAAGACTGCAGTTGAAACTGTGCTACGCGAACAACCGCAGGTCGGCTGGAATCTACTATTGAATCTATTGCCGCGTAATCGTGGCTTTGCTTTACCGTCTCATCATCCAACCTGGCGAGAATATATTCCTCGCGACTGGAAGGATAGTGTCCTTCTAAGCGATTATTGGGAACAAATCACGGCCTACACTGAGCTTGCGATTGATCTCGGAAAGAAAGATACTGAGAAATTAGGAGCACTGATAAACCGCCTGTCGGATTTGCCAGGAGTTGCCCAGGAAAACCTTCTCCTCCATCTCGCATCGAAAGAAGTTGTGGCATTACCTGAGGCTAAACGACTCCCACTTTGGGAGAAACTCGATAGCTTGGTGCGGCGACACCGAAGATTCGCTGACGCTGATTGGGCACTCTCCGAAGAAGTAGTTAAAAAGATTGAGGAGACCGCGAGGGCGTTGGTGCCGCAAGCCCCAGAGTTGAAGTATCACTATCTTTTTAGTGGTCGGGATTTCGATCTGTTTAAAGAAAAAGGTGATTACGACGAACAAAGAAAACGTCTTGACGAGGCTCGACAAGCTGCGGTGAAAACTATCTTTGAAGCGGGAAGTTTGCCTGCCGCACTGGCGTTTGCAAAAAGCGTATCGGCACCCCATGAGGTTGGGCAAGCTCTAGGTGTTATAGCCCCGAAGGAAGTAGAGGACGAGCTTCTACCATCACAATTGAATGCTGAAGATGAAACGATGAGGCAGGTTGTAGCCAGCTTCGTGTGGGCGCGGTATCGAGAACTTAAGTGGAATTGGGTTGACGCTGTTCTCGAAAGAAATTGGAACGCAGAACAAAAGGCTACATTCTTCATGCTCTTGCCTTTTGAGGAAAAAGTCTGGAATCGGGTCGCTACACATTTGGGCAAACAAAATGAGAAGCTCTATTGGCAGGAGACGAGAGTAGGCTTTGACCAAAATCCGACGATTGCGATCCAAAAATTCCTCGAATATGGACGAGCGAGTGCTGCTGTCCGATGTATTTCGCAAACTGCGATATACGATGAACAGTTCGACGAGAGTCTTGCTACGAAGGCACTTTTGACGGTGCTTGAAGCCCCGTCGTCCGATGACCAGTTGGATCGCTACGAGACGGTCGAATTAATCAAACGCCTTCAAAAATCGCCAGATGCCGACCAGAATGCCTTATTCAAAATCGAATGGAACTTTTTATTCTGTTTAGATCAGTTCTCTTCTGGTTCCCCAGTTACACTTGAGAAACACCTTGCATCAGACCCAGCTTTCTTTGCAGAAATTGTGAAGATTGTTTTTCGTTCAAAGAACGATGAGGAGGAAGATGTTGAACCGGATGAACAAAAGCAGAATTTTGTCCGCAACGCATATAATTTACTGAGAGAGTGGAAAAAGTGTCCCGCGACTCTGTCCGATGGTACACTGGATGTCAATGCCTTTAACACCTGGATAAACGAGGCTAGAAGAATTACTGAGGATACAGGACACGGGGAGGTGGCACAGCTTCAGATTGGTCATATATTAACACATGCACCCGCTGACCCTGATGGACTTTGGATTCACGAGGCTGTCGCCTTGGTATTAGATGGTAGAGATGCTGAAGAGATGCGCTCGGGGTTCACTACGGAGTTGTTTAACCAAAGAGGCGTTTATAGCTATACTGCTGGAAGAGAGGAACGGGAACTTGCACAGCTAAATCATGACAAGGCTAAGGCTCTTCGTTCTAAGGGCTATTCGCGTTTTGCGGATGCTATGCGAGAATTTGCCGAAGGATATGAACGACAAGCCGAACGTGAGGCTGAGCGTGATATTTTTCACGATTAATTCAATTTGTATATGTGCGATGAGACGAACTTATGCACTGTGCCCAATAGTTTTTATTGTTCAAACATTAGTTATCCCTATGTTGACGGGACATAATTGATTTACAGTACGGCCAGAAAATGGAATAAAATCTATGCAAATTCCAGCCAGTTAAATGCTACGGTTTCGGCCTCCAAAAGGATCAAGCTTGATCTTCAACATAAGGGAGGAAATATGGGGGTTAAGCATGTATGGATCAATGCACCCATACGTAGCTCTGTTTTGGCTTGTCGTTATTCTCTCTGTACTTCATATGATTATGAAGTATTGGCAAACAGTACTCATCATTGTACTTTTATGCGTCGCCGTTATATTGGCAGTTTATTTCGCTACGGATAAGAAGGAAAGGAAGTGAAAATGGCTGAAGATTTAGTTGTGCTTGAATTCATCGATAGCCTTCAGAAAGCGGTAGTCAAGATAAGGGAAGACATTGAAGGCCTGCAAAATCAAATAGACGAGATAATTACGATAATAGAACTCGACGCCAATACGGATAAATCCACAGGAGACATTCTGGAAAATTACAGTGAGAGAATTGATAGGCTTGAAAGGCTAATCTACTGAGAAGAGAATGGTTGCCATAGAAGGAGTTTTTAGGTCGTGACGAAAAAGCTCGCAAAGGGATATAAATACGGGCTAATCGCTTTACCTTGCACCTTTTGATTTGCGATTAGCCTTATTTTTTATTTTTTTGCCCGGCACTATTCTACATAATCCTCTTTGGTATGGGTTACAACACATCAACTCCGTCAGGTTGATACAACCTGAATACAATCAATCATTTGTGTCAAGTCTGACGATTCACGCGGTTCACGCACAAAGGATAGAACCATGAGACGTTTGCTTTTTCTTCTGGTGCTGATAGGGCTAACAGGCTTGCCACACCAGATAAACGCCGGGGATCGTATTAGGGCTGATCTAAATGGCGATGGCGCAGTCAACTTTGCTGATTACGTTTTGTTTGTGAAGGATTTTGGAAGAACAGATGGGCTTCCTTATGATCCTAACAGTCCTGGCGATACGATCACTGTTACCGTTACGCTTACCGTCCGAGACACAATCAGAATAGGCCCGAATGTAACACCACCATCAATTACTGTGATTCCCAGCGCAGGAATACAACCAACCTCAGACCTCTACAGTCACTTTGAAAGTGTCCGGGATGTGTTTTGTAAATATCTCGATTACGTTGCGGACTCGAACATCCTTGTAGAGTTTAGCCAAAGCAAAGGGCCTGCCATTTTTTACGAGAGGTCTTCGCGTGGCGAGTACAGAATCAGGCTTCACAAGCCAGGTATTTTCTATGGTGGTGGTTTTGTCCTTCACGGTCTTGTTTTACAGTTTGCTCACGAATACGGGCATATTCTTTCTAATTATCGAGATGATTCCCCCTACTCCCAACAGGAATGGTTTGAGGAATCAATAGCAAACCTGGCGTCTATTTTCGCAATGCGAGAGATAAAGGATGTTTGGGTTAAAGATTATCTGGCGAACCCATCACAAGAAAAAGAAGCGCAGTTGCGTCAATTTCAGACAATGGGAGTAGAAGCAAATTTTATGATTCGTAGAGGACGAGAGTATCTGGGAGGGAAGCCTTTGGGGTCATGGTATATAGAAAACAGACATCAGCTTGAAACCGAACCTGTAAAATCTCTATCAAGCAGAGATAGGCAAGAGGCTGTCTCTGTCGCTTTGTTGGGCATATTTGAGACTTACCCCGAAGATGCTTGGGACGCTGTAAGGTATATGAACAGAGGACATATATCCAAAAACAGAGACTTCCTTGAATACCTGCAAGAATGGTATCGGAGAACGCCACCACAATGGCAATATATCGTGGTGGAAATTATGAGCCGCTTTGGATTCAGAATGTAAGGAGAACACCATGAGCAATCAAGAATTCTATACCAAAGTAGCTGGTGTCACGTTTGACAATCCCGACGGGTCAAGTCGTCAAGGGCATATTCGCAAATGCAGGGAAGGGGATCAGCTTTTTCTGCGTCACGATCCCGAAAATGAATATGACAATAACGCCATCGAGGTCTATTGCAGCGAGAGAACATGGTTCGGGAACGAGAGGTATAGACAGATCGGCTTTTTAGGCCGTCACATTGCACCACAAGTCGTTGAGCACATAGAGAAATGTGGTGAAGAATCAGCATTGGCGGTAATCTCCAACTTAACTGGTGGCACTTGGCGTAAGCCGACGCACGGCGTGAATATCAAAGTGGTCCTTGTTGGAGCAGCCACTTGACACACCGACGACAAGGCTCAGGTGAGTCAACTGAATACCGATCTGGATAAATACTACACAAGGCTGAACGAAGATTATCCAATGAACCCCAACTTTTAGAACCGCTTTGTTATATTACTCTGTGCCGAAGTGCGATCAAGATTGTGTAGATGTATTGACGCACAGCGAAAGGAGGTGATGGTGTGGCTTGGATGGAGAAACACACGTTACCCGATCTAACTCCTGATAACAGCCCGTTGATATAGCTTAGGGGGCATTCTTCCTCTATGAGTGCTCCCTAACAACGTACCGCTCTCCCTCACTCTGCTGGCACTTCGGTACTATTCTACATAATCCCCTTTTGACCGCTGAGAAATATCCTGATCATCCCGATCCGCTTTCAATACTCCCACTGCTCATATACTCTTTTGACCGGGATCTTGTTCTTCCATTGCCGCATTAGCATATAGCCTACGACAAATCCGGCGATGTGGGCGAACCAGGCTACGTCGCTTGTGCCGCTGGCACTTGAGGCGTTGAGCAACTGAATGACAAACCATCCACCGAGTACGATCAGTGCTGGTACGCGAAGGATAAAATAAAATACCAGTACCAGTATTCGCGTGCCGGGAAATGCCGCCAGATATCCTCCCAAAATGCCCGCTATCGCGCCGCTGGCACCCACCATCGGTATGGTGGATTCCGGTTCGGAAATCACATGTGATAGGGTTGCGATCACGCCGCAGAATAAATAGAAGAACAAGAATCGCGCACGTCCCAGTGCGGCTTCTATATTGTTCCCAAATATCCATAGATACAGCATGTTGCCGCCCAGATGTAATATGCCACCGTGCATAAACATCGACGATAATAGGGTGAGATATATCGGGAAGGGTGTGGGGGAAATTGCGTCAATGCCGTGCATTATTTCAAAAGGGATTGCCCCATATCGCGCGTTAAGTACATGAAATCCGATGTCACCCAATAACCACCCGTACACAAATATGCCCACGTTGGTCAGCAAAATGCCGATCATCAATACGGGGACACGACCGGAAGGGGTTTCGTCTTTGAGGGGAATCATCATGGCTATTTGATCCTGAATGTGGTGGTGCGCCGCGATTCATTGCCACAGATGTCGCGTACGATGACTTCCAGTTTATGCGCTCCGGGAGTCAGGGGTTTTCGCGGTTTGGCAAAGATGCGATTTTCTTCCGGGTCATATTCTACAATCAGGGCTTTGCCATCGATGCGCATCACCATATCCTCCTCTCGCCAAATACCCGAAGATGTATCCCACACAGAAGCTGCAACTCTGGGTTGGCGCTGTGTGAGTACTGTGCCGTTGGCGGGGGTTATGCTGGCAATTCTGGGGGGTACAGTGTCGGCGAGCAATGCAAATACACCAAAGTTTCTCACGTTTCCCGTTATAGCACTTGGGGCGCGGCTCTTATCGACAAAGGTCCAGGAGTTTCTTCCGTTCCATTTATAAATGCCGAGTTTGTCTATATTGGGATGATCAGGAGGATAGATAAACGCTATTTTCGCCCCTTTGATTGCGACATCTTCGGGCATGATCCGAAACGCAGTTCCCACCATGCGTTTGTCCTTTATCTGGCTTTCGGACACGATGCGTCCATACAGGGTTTCGTAAACGCCCGCTTTCTCAAATTGCACCCGCACCAGTCCGTCATCCGAGCGCATTTCTCCGCTGTCTTGTGTGACGGTTTGCTGGGTGATCCGCAGTTTCTGTGTTTGTCCGGCTGTTTCAATTTGCAGGTCTATGTCGTCGGCGTGCGTTTCATCAAATGGAATGACAACCTGATATGTTTGCGAACTCGTCTGTTGAACTGCGAGGTTTCGCGTCCATTGTTTGGAAAGTTGTGCTCGTACGGTTGGTATTTCTGACAGGGTCTGATTGGCTGTGATGCGGACAACCGCGAAGGTGGGGAAATACGATGTTTTGCAGGTTATTTTTGGGGATCTGCTTTGCTGTGATGAATTTTTTTTTGGGAATATTCTATCCGCGTTCTGCACCTGCAGAAATACGATTGCTGTTGCGCGATTTCCCTTTACGTCTTCGGCAATGATCTGCAGACGATGTACGCCCGGCGAGAGTTCATGTCCCGCACCGTCGGTTTTTGTTCCCGCATATAATACGCCTGATCCCACTTTGTGGTCGCCGTAGAAAGGCAGGCGATTGCCGGGTTTGCGATACAGGCTGTGAAATCGTCCCAGGCCGCGGCGGCTCATATAAAAGTCATAGGCGAGTTCTCCGTGGCGCGTTACGTCGTATCCAAACAGGCCACAGGTTTTTTGAAATATCTCTTCGCCATTTATTAGAAGTCTTATGCGATAAGGGGCCAATCGATTTGTTAGTTGAGAGTCATCTGCGCGGTCAAATACTTTCAAGCCAATGCCAATGGGACCCCAGACTGCTATGGTATCGGGGTGTGTGAAGATATTTTCTTTTGTTCGATAGGCGAGGCGATGTGACACTGGCTTGTGTCCGTCTTTGACCCGTGCATCCGCGTTTAAGGGTGCGAGGCCGATTGCCTGTATGGTTGGGGGCAGTGTGTCTTTGATATCAAATCCATGGAGCAGGGGATTTATGGGGCGGTGTTTCGCGTCGCGCAATTCGAAGTGCAGATGTGGTACGCCAATGCCCGTGCTGCCCGAATATCCCACTATTTCTCCGCGCTTGACGGGGATTTGATCGGGGCGAAAATACAGATTTACGCTGTATGTCCCGCGGCGGTCTTGCTCTTGCTGGACATATTTTTCAATGCGTTTGGAAAATCCCGATAAGTGCGCCCAGAGCGCGAACAGGCCATTGTCGAGTTGAACATATACCACCCTGCCGTATCCCCAGGGCGATGTGCGGATCCGCCAGACGTACCCATCGGCAATCGCTGTTACGGGATATCCTTCTTTGCCATAGGTTTTCAAGTCGATTGCCGCGTGCAATCGCCCACCCCGATATTCGCCAAAGGTCGATGTCAATGCCGGGGCGGCATCCATGGGCCAGTGATAATTTTCTGTGTGTGCAGTTGTGAGGAGGGATAGGATAATACAACTTATGGCAGATAGACGGAGCATGTGGGAATTAGGAATTAGGTTTTAATTTTTGTCGCATTGAGTATAGGGCTTTTGCCCATCCTCGTCAAGAAGCTGAATTGCTTGCATTTGTAGAAAAAAATCTTGCCAGTACAAAGTTCAACAAGTAGATTACAAAACTGGTGTGGGTGGGTGGCATCCTGTACAATCCTGTTAATCTTGTTTATCCTGATCCTATCTGGAGGAGAAGTCCCAATGCTCGCTCAAATGCGTAGTGCTACTTTTATCAAGGCGATGATGATTATTGTTGCGGTTGCTTTTGTCGGCCTTATGGTGTTTGAATGGGGTGCTGATTTTAGCAGTCGGGGTTTTGCCGCTATTGGTGACAATGTCGGTTCTGTAAATGGTCAGGACATTTCTGTGAAGCAATTTGAAGCCGAAGTCCAAAATGACCTTCAACAGGCCAGGGCGCGTGGTAATGAAGATCCAGACGTGAGCCAGATTATTTCTCAGACCTGGGAGCGCGTGGTTACGCAAACCCTGTTTGGACAACAAATTGAGAAATACGGCATTGCCGTTACCGATGCTGAGGTCGATCATATCAATCGCACGCAACCCGCCGAATGGATACAACAACAAGAATTTTTCCAGACGGACGGCACTTTTGATCCCGCTAAATACAACCAATTTCTCGACGATCCCAGCACGTACAGCGATCCTCGAATGAAGCAGTTTGTTCTGTTTGCCGAAGAGAATGCGCGAAGCCAGTTGCTTTCGCAAAAGCTCGAGACCCTTATTGTCGGTTCAGTGAAAGTCTCCGATGCGGAGATTGAGAAAGCGTATATCGAACAGAACGAAAAAGTGCGCGTATCTTATATCGGGTTTGATGCCAACGCCATTCCCGACTCGCTCGCGCTGATCGCCGATACTGAGATTCAAACTTATTACGAAGGCCATCGGGACGAATATCAGGAAGATGCCGCCGTGCGCGTCGCTTTTGTTTCGTTGCCGAAAGCAGCGACCGCACGCGATGAAGCCGAAGCCAAAGCCGAAATTGATCGGGTTTTCGCCGAAGCCAAAGCCGGTGATGATTTTGCCGAACTCGCCAGGGCGTATTCCGATGGGCCAAGTGGCCCGCGCGGTGGCGATCTCGGTTTCTTTGGGAGGGGACGCATGGTCAAGACTTTTGAAGATGCGGCTTTCGCGCTCAAAGCGGGGGAAATATCCGATCCCGTTAGAACTCAGTTTGGTTGGCATGTTATTAAGGTGGAGGAGACGAGGGGCGCGGCGGATAGTCTCGAGGTTCACGCGCGGCATATTCTCATTGAGGTGCGCCCCGGGCGCGATACGCTCGACAGTTTGCGCGTGCTTGCCGAAGAGTTTGCAGAAATAGCCGAGGATGTCGGGTTTGACTCGGCTGTCACCCAGAGGGATTTGCAAAGTCAGGACTCGGAGTTTATTACCGCTGGCAGCTTTTTCCCTCTTCTGGGCAATAGCACGTCGGGGCTGGTGAACAAATTCTTGCGCGGTTCTCCTGGGGATGTTTCCAGTGTTTATGAAAATGACCAGGGTATCCACGTGTTCGCTTTGCGGGAGATCCGCGAGGCGGGTCCCCGGCCTTTGGACGAAGTTAAACCGCAGATTGAGACGAGTCTGAAAACCAAAAAGAAGGTCGAGGTTGCAGCCGGTCGGTTGACCGAGGTGATGGGGCAGATCAAGACTGGCAAATCAATCGAAGAGGCAGCCGAGTTTTTCAATCTCACGGTTCAGACACCGCAGCCTTTTGCGCGCACGGGCTTTGTTCCCAATGTGGGCAGTCGCAATGCTTTTGTGGGCGCGGCATTTCGTTTGTCAACGGGGCAGACGAGTGAGATCGTCAAAACTGACCACGGGGCTTATATTTTGCGCGTAGATGAAAAACAATCTGTTGATGAGACGGGTTTAGAGTCGGCAAAAGGGACGTTATTGCAGCAGGTACTTTCGCAAAAACGCCAGGAGGTTTTCACTGTCTGGTTTGCCGATTTGCGAGAGAATGCCGATATTGTCGATTATCGTCACTTCTTCTACTCCGATTATTAGAGGACCGGACACGTGATTCGCCTTGCCCTATCGCAAATTAATGTCACCGTTGGTGATCTTGCGGGCAACCGTGATAAAATTCTCGACCATATTCACAGGGCACGCGATTTGGGGGTGCATATTGTCGTTTTTCCCGAACTCGCGATCCCGGGCTATCCGCCCGAAGATTTGCTTTTTAAGCCCCGGTTTATCCAGTCTAATCTCGATGTGCTAAACGAACTCGTTCGGGCGACGCAGGGTGTTGCTGCGGTTTTTGGATTTGTGGATCGTCACGACGATATCTACAATGCCGCAGCTATTGCTTGCGACGGACGCTTGATCGATGTTTATCACAAGACCTATTTGCCCAATTACGGCGTCTTTGACGAAGACCGCTATTTCCAATCTGGCAAGACCGCAGGGGTGTACCGCCTCAATGGTATCACTTTTGGGGTTACGATCTGCGAAGATATCTGGTATCCCGGCGGTCCCGCCCGGGAGCAAGCACTTGCTGGCGATGCCGAGGTGCTGATCAATATTTCTTCCTCCCCTTTCCACGATGGCAAAGAGTTGTTGCGCGAGCAGATGATTGCTACGCGCGCGACGGATAATAGTGCGGTGCTGGCTTTTTGCAATCTGGTTGGTGGACAGGATGAGTTGATTTTTGATGGGGGCAGTCTGATTGTCGATCAAGAAGGGCGCATTATTGCGCGGTCTCCCCGGTTTGAGGAAGACCTGCTGGTGGCGGATGTTGATGTTGAAGCTGTTTTTCGCAATCGCCTGCACGATTCGCGTCGGCGCAAGGAGAAGCGCGATGTTTCTGCTCCTGTCGCTATTGATTTGCCCGATCTGCAACCCAAATCTGTATGTCTTTCTCCGTCTGAGAGACCAGATTTTCCGCGTCCAGATGAGCGTCTCGAGAATATTTACGATGCGCTTGTTCTGGGTACGCGCGATTATGTTGTGAAGAATGGGTTTGAGAAGGTTTTTATCGGGTTGTCCGGCGGGATTGATTCGGCACTTGTTACGGCTGTTGCACACGATGCGCTGGGGAGAGAGAATGTGGTGTGTGTGACGATGCCTACTCAGTTCTCTTCAGAGGGTACATTTAACGATGCCTTGCAGATGGCGGGCAATCTCGATATTCGCATTCTGACGCTGCCGATTCAAAAGTTGTTCGACCAGTATCTCGGTCTTCTTGCCGATGAGTTTGGCGATTTGCCTTCTGATACTGCGGAGGAGAATATCCAGCCTCGCATTCGGGGTACTTTGCTGATGGCGCTTGCCAATAAGTTCCGGGCGCTCGTGCTGGCGCCGGGGAATAAGAGCGAGTTGAGTATGGGCTATGCCACGCTTTACGGGGATATGGCGGGTGGGTTTGCGGTTATTAAAGATATTTACAAGACGCTTGTTTACGATCTGGCGCATTATCGCAATGGTCTGTCGGATCATCCCGTTATTCCCGTTTCGATTATCGAGCGACCGCCTACGGCGGAATTGCGTGATAACCAGAAAGATACGGATAGTTTGCCTCCTTATTCCGTGCTGGATCCGATTCTCAAAGCGTATGTGGAGGACGATGCCAGTTTGCAAGATATTATTGCGCTGGGCTATGATGAAGAACTCGTCACGCGGGTTATCCGCACGGTGGATATCAACGAGTACAAACGCCGCCAGGCGCCTCCGGGCATCAAGATCACGCCCCGCGCTTTCGGACGCGATAGGCGATTGCCCATTACGAATCGGTGCAGGGAATATTAGGTACGAGGGTGCTATGAGAGCCAATGTGATTTTAGCAACACTATGTTTCTTTTGGATGACGTCGCATACGTCATCCATCCGAGCAGAAGAAACCTGGAAAAAAGTAGAAGTGGGACCAGATAAGGGGAGCTATAAGGGGAAGTTGTGGGGTTTGGACGCTCTTGCAAGGTTTGAAGATGATCAAAAGTTTGTCAAATTTACTGTTAATCAGCAATATTCCTCTGTAAAAGCCGCTGTCGAGACCTGTAGGCGAGTGGGTGGCCTGGCTGAGGGCGTCATAAGCGAGTACGGTTCCTTTGACCGTGTTCGCGAGATTAATCAACGCGCAGTGATTAATATTTTTCCCGGTCTCGTTGAGATCAACCAACAAGCCCACCGACAGGTGATATTTACAGCTCCTTGCAATATATCAATCAGAAATAAAGACAATCCCAAAATTCGCACTGATCTTAGCGTCGAAGACAAAAGCACCATATTCAGGATGCAACTTATCTTGCCAATAAAGACTCAGTAGCTGCAAAAAGATATCCATATAGCCCAAATCCAAAAGGGTGTCAATGAGTCGTCTTGAATTATGCCCCGCGCAGCACGACGGAGTATTTTAATAAAAAGAGAGCGAGCCAAAAAAGACTCGCTCTTTTCATTTTGGTTCAAATCTTTGGAGTTATGGAGATTTACTCATTGTGGTTAGAATTTGATGGGGGATGTACACCTGCGGCAAATAGGATTCGGCGCAAGTTCACCAGACTTCTACGGTTCAGTTGTAAAGCCTCTACGGTTGCACGACCTGTTGGCGTAATTCCAACAATATGGGTGAAGCCATCCGCCCATCTGAAATGGTCTATCCAATATTGCTGTCTTGGATGAAAGAGTGGAACGGGCTGGCCATTGACGGGATCAGGTGCCTCGACTTTGGTGTATTTGTAGTTGTTACATCCCTGGCAAGCCAAAGCCAAGTTATTGAGCGTATCTTCGCCACCTCGGCTAAGTGGATAAATATGCTCAATAGAGAATGGATGGGTTGCAAAACGGGCCTGACTCTGACAGTATTCACAGCATCCCTGAGCACGATGAATAACAGCTTGTTTCAGTCTTGCATTCACAGTTTATGTATAGGCTGGCTCAATGCCGAGTTCATCCAAAAGTTTTGTCAGAGAAATTTTTCGAATACGTGCAAGTTCGGTGAGATATTTCAGTCGTTCGGTATCATGTTTTTCAACCTGATTTGTCAGGTGAAGCAATTCGGCATGTTCGGATTCGGTCAGTGTTTCTGCGCGTCTGCTGGCAATAAGTTCCCGATATCGATTCTGTAACTCATCGGGCATTCCCTGGTTGATATTTCGGAGCAATTCGGCTTCATTTTTCGACAATTCTGGTGCCGCGCGTCTTGCCTTAAGTGTAAGTACCTGAGCTGTCAAATTTTCTAAATCTATTTGAGGCAATTGCTCAGCCGCTTTGACCAATTCATCAACTGTATATGTTGCCATTATTAAACTCCAGGACTAATTTTCAGGTGATCTTGATCATTTCAAGCAATATAGCCCAAATCCAAAAGGGTGTCAACGAATCGTCTTGAATCACAGGGGGATCGAATAAAAAAAGCACGCTCAGATTAGAGCGTGCTTTTTCATTTTTGTTTCTTCAACTCACTTCACGTTGTGATAGTCCCTGTACCACGCGACAAAATTTGCAAGTCCTGTTTCTATGGGCGTTGTGGGATTGTAGCCGACATCTCGCATCAGGTCCGATACATCTGCTGCATTATCCTGTACATCCCCGGGCTGCATGGGCAAATCTTTTCGGATCGCTTTTTTGCCCAATAAATTTTCTAATAGTGAAAGAAAATACTCCAGTTCTATGACATTGGGATTGCCGATATTGTAGATCCGATAAGGGCTGGAACTCGATCCCGGTTCGGGACGTTGTCCCGTCCATTCGGGATTTGGCTTTGCGGGATTTGACAGTACGCGAACTATCCCTTCGACAATGTCGCTGACGTACGTAAAGCTGCGACGTATTTTCCCGTGATTATAGACTTTGATTGGTCGATTTTCCAGGATAGCTTTGGTCCACAAGTAGGCGACAAAATCCGGACGTCCCCAGGGTCCATATACGGAGAAGAATCGCAATCCCGTCGTCGGAATACCGTATAGACTATACACATGCGCCATCAGTTCATCTGATTTTTTTGTTGCCGCGTACAGGCTGATCGGATGATCGACGTTTTGACGGACGCCATGAGGCGTGGTGGCGTTCAAGCCATAAACAGAACTGGAGGATGCATAGACCAGATGTTCGATACCGTTGTGGCGACATCCTTCCAGGATGTTGAGAAAACCCACCACATTGGTTTTGACATAAACCAGAGGGTTTTCCAGACTGTCACGCACGCCTGTCTGACCTGCGAGATTGATGACATGAGAAAAGTTCTCTGCGCGGAAGAGGTTTGTTATTCCCTCTTCGTCCTCGAGGTGCATGCGAACAAATTTGAATCCGCTTTCCCGCTTTAGAATGGATAGGCGGTCTTTTTTGAGTTGAGTATTGTAATAGTCGTTCACATTGTCCAATCCGACCACTGAATGTCCCATTTCGAGTAGTCGTCTGGAGAGATGAAATCCAATAAATCCAGCAGCGCCTGTTACGAGTACGCGTCGCGCAGTATCAGTCGTGTTCAATTCTTATCCTTTCAATCGCGGTGAGTATATCGATTTTATTTGTACAAAAATAAAAGACTGTCAAAAAAAAGCACGCTCTAAACAGAGCGTGCTTTCTCATTTCTATTTCTGAAAAATATTACTCAGAGCCTGACACACGCAGGCGCATAAATGCCCGTCCCAGTGCAGCTTGCGCGCGTTCTACATCTACGTCTGGCGTGCGGTTGTCCAATCGCTCTTGTGCGCGGTCTCGCGCGGCGCGCGCGCGTTCTATGTCGATTTCATCGCCAAACTCGGCGGCTTCTGCGAGGATTGTTGCACCGTCCCCCGATACATTGGCGAAGCCACCGCTGATGGCGAGGGTGCGCTCGGTGCCGTCTGCTTCCCGGAAGCCGACCCGACCAATGCCGAGTGCGGCCAGCATGGGTTGGTGGCGAGCCAGTACGCCAAAGCTGCCGTCAACGCCCGGCGCTTGAAAATGCTCAATTTCACCGGAGTACACGGTTTTTTCGGGTGTTACGATGTCTAATTGGAAAGTGGCCATTTTTTTAAAGCGTTTTCGCTTTTTCAACTGCCTGCTCAATGGGTCCGACCATGTAAAATGCCTGTTCGGGCAGGTCGTCGTGTACGCCTTCGACGAGTTCTTTAAAGCCGCGTACGGTGTCTTCTATATTCACGTATTCTCCGGGGATACCCGTGAATACTTCACCCACTGTAAAGGGCTGTGTCAGGAATAACTGGATGCGGCGGGCGCGCGCTACGACGATGCGGTCCTCGTCTGATAGCTCGTCGATGCCCAGAATGGCGATGATTTCGCGCAGGTCGCGGTATCTCTGAAGGATCTGCTGCACCTGTTGTGCCACACCGTAGTGTTCTTCGCCCACTATGCGGGGATCGAGGATGCGCGATGAAGATGCCAGCGGATCCACTGCGGGATACAGTACCTGGTCGGCGAGGGCGCGGTCGAGCACGATGCGTCCGTCGAGGTGTGAAAATGCCGTGACCACGCCGGGGTCGGTGTAGTCGTCGGCGGGTACGTAAATGGCCTGCACTGATGTAATGGATCCCGTTTGCGTGGTGGTAATGCGCTCCTGCAAGCCGCCCATTTCGGTTGCCAGGGTGGGCTGATATCCCACGGCTGACGGCATGCGGCCCAGTAGCGCGGATACTTCTGCACCTGCGAGAATAAAGCGGAAGATGTTGTCGATGAATAGCAATACGTCCTGGCCATGTTCATCGCGGAAATTTTCCGCCATTGTCAATCCGGTCAGTGCCACGCGCTGGCGTGCGCCGGGTGGTTCATTCATTTGGCCGAAGACCATGGCGGTTTTGTCGATTACGTCGGCTTCGATCATTTCGAGCATCAGGTCATTGCCTTCGCGCGTGCGCTCGCCCACGCCGGCAAATACGGAATATCCGCCGTGTCCCGAAGCCACGTTGTTGATGAGTTCTTTTAAGACCACGGTTTTGCCCACGCCCGCCCCGCCGAATAATCCCAGTTTACCGCCGCGGGCAAACGGGCAGATCAGGTCCATCACTTTGATGCCGGTTTCGAGCAATTGATCGGATGTCACCTGTTCTTCGTGTTCGGGTGGGTCGCGGTGCAGGGGCAGTCGCGGCGTGTCGTTGGGTACTGGACCCTTGCCGTCGATGGGATCGCCAATCACATTGAATAGGCGTCCCAGAACATTTTCACCTACGGGCACTGTGATTGGTCCACCCGTATCCACCACTGCGGTGCCGCGCACCAGTCCGTCTGTGGAATCCATGGCGACACAGCGCACCATGTTTTCGCCCAGATGCTGCTGCACTTCGAGCACCAGCCGGGGGTCCGTGCCTTCGACTTCTAACGCATTGTATATGGGGGGCAGGTCGCCTTCAAATGCCACGTCGATGACAACGCCCACGATTTCTTTGATCATACCCTGGTTCATAATTGGCCTCTCCACTACTGGGCAACGGCTTCGGCGCCGCCGATAATATCCATCAGTTCCAGTGTAATTGACGACTGACGTTCTTTGTTCATTTCGCGGGTCAATTCTTCGATTACGTCACCCGCATTTTTGGTTGCATTGTCCATTGCGCGCATTCGCGCGGCCTGCTCACCGGCGTTGGATTCCAGGAGGGCACGCCACACTTGAAAATTCACATGACGCGGGACCAGGGTCTCCAACAACACTTCCGGCGATGGTTCAAATAAATAAACACCAGTTGCTTCGCCTTCGCTGGGTGCAATGGGCAACAATTGTTCTGAAACGGGTTGTTGTTGTGCGACCGAGACAAAGGCATTGTAAATGAGCATCACGCGATCGACTTCACCCGATAAGAACCGGTTCACCGCATCTTCGGCGATTGTTATTGCCGAGGCAAAGGATAGGTCGCGGAATACATCTTCATAGTCATTGAGTATCTCGCGATCGCGATTTCTAAAAAAGCTACGCCCTTTGCGCCCCACGGCTATTATGCCATCATCGGGGGACAGGTCATTGAACGCGTGACGGCAAGAATTGGTATTAAAGCTGCCGCACAAACCGCGATCAGAGGTCAAGACAATGAGCGCGGTGCGGTCAACAGCGCGTTCTGTCATCAGCGGATGTGAAAGAGATTCCATGTTGCTGAGACGCTGTAAAACGCGATCGAGTTGCTGTGCATAGGGCCGCGCAGCCGCAATGGCTTCTTGCGCCCGTCGCATGCGAGCCGCTGCCACGAGTTGCATGGCATTGGTCACGCTCTGGATATTGGTGATGCTTGCAACGCGCGTTCTCAGTTGTCTTAAGGTTGCCACATCCGGTCCTTTGTTCTCTTATACCGAAACGCGGAAGCCGCGTTTGAAGTTTTCAATTATTTCTGTGAGCTTTTCGGCATTTTCGTCGCTCAAGTCTTCGCTTTCGCGGATTTCTTCCATCAACTCACTGTGGCCTATGTGTGCCAGCAATTCTCGTTCGAAGCGCCGCACGTCTTCAGTGGGCAGATCGTCGGCCAGGTTGGCGGCAAAGAGTGCCACGGTGAGTTCTTCCAGCGACATCGGGGAATACTGATCTTGCTTGAGGATTTCGATTAGTTTTTCGCCGTGATTCAGCAAATTTTGAGTTGAGGCATCCAGGCCTTCTGTGCCAAACATCGCAAAGGCTTTGACTTCGTTGTAGCGCGAGATATCGGCTTTGATGGTTCTGGCAACGGCTTTCATCGCGCTCGTTTGCGCCGAACTGCCCACGCGCGATACGGACGCGCCCACGTCCATGGCGGGACGGATACCCGCGTAGAACAATTCGGGTTTGAGCAGGATCTGCCCATCGGTGATCGATATTACATTGGTGGGGACAAAGGTCGATACATCGCCTTCCAGGATTTCAATGACGGGCAATGCGGTGAGCGAACCCGCGCCCTGTTCGTCACTCATTTTGGCAGCGCGCTCGAGCAGGCGCGAGTGCAAATAGAATACGTCGCCGGGATAGGCTTCGCGGCCCGGTGGGCGGCGCAATACCAGGGACATTTCGCGATAAGCCCACGCCTGTTTGGACAAGTCGTCGTAAATGATCAGCGCATGCTCTCCCTTGTCGCGGAAATACTCGCCCATTGAGCAGCCCGAATAGGGTGATAGGAATTGAAGCGGGGCGGGTTCACTGGCTGTAGCCGATACGACAATGGTGTATTCCATTGCGCCATTGGCCTCCAGTTCGGCCACTACTTTGGCAACTGTCGAAGCTTTTTGCCCAATGGCGACATAGATGCACTTTACATCGCTGTCTTTCTGGTTGATGATGGTATCGACGCCAATCGCTGTCTTGCCCGTTTGCCGGTCGCCGATGATCAATTCGCGCTGTCCCCGCCCGATTGGGACGGTTGAGTCGATTACTTTTAATCCGGTCATCAGAGCTTCGGTTACGGGTTGCCGATCAATGACACCCGGTGCCTTGCGTTCAATGGGAAGTGTCGCTTCTGCGTTGATTGGGCCTTTGCCATCAATCGGCATGCCGAGTGGATTTACCACGCGACCGAGGAGGGCTTCGCCCACGGGCACTTCGGCAATGCGTCCGGTGCGTTTGGCCTCGTCGCCTTCGCGGATCAGTGTGTCATCGCCAAATAATACACAGCCCACGTTGTCTTCTTCGAGGTTGAGAGCCATCCCCATAATGCCGTTGGGAAATTCGACCAGTTCACTGGTCTGCACGTTGCCCAGCCCCTGCACACGGGCCACGCCATCGCCTACCTGCTGTACAGTGCCGCTTTCATAGACGTCTATGTCAATCCTGGAATCCAGGATCTGCTGTTTGAGCAGTGCCGAAATTTCGTCGGGGCGAATCTGTAAATTCGTCGCCATGTTCTGCCTACCTTCTCTAAAAGCAACCACAGATAAACGCCGATGAACACGGATGGTTGCGATTTTGCACATCCCGAAATATCTGCAAGGGATGTACTGCTTTAGCAAGTTAATCAGACACGAGGCGCTGTCGCAACCGGTTGAGTTGCGTCGCCAATGTGCCATCAAATACACGGTCGCCGAGTCGCACCACAAACCCGGCTTTTAATTGTTCGTCTATTGTGGTTTCCAATCGCACCTGCTTGCCAGAATAGGTCGAGAGTTTTGCGATTAATTGCGTTTCCTGTTCAGAGGACAGGGGCGCAGCAACCGTCACCTGAGCCGTGGCCTGACCTCGCTGGTCTTCCAATACAGATAGGAAGTCCGATAACAATTCGGGCAATACGCGCTCGCGGCGATTGTCGCACAGTAAGAGCAAAAATCTGAGGGTTATATCCTCGATTTTTCCGGCGAGCAAATTGTTCAATACCGCGCGCTTTTGTTCGGATCGCATCATCGGATCTGCGACAAATCCCCGCAGGTCTTCCGAGGCGTGCAATAGGTCCAATAATGCCTGCACATCGGCTTCAACCCGATCCAGTACTCCGCTGTCTTGCGCGGCATCGATCAGTGCGCTGGTATATCGGATGGAAACGGCTGACTGGCTCACAAAAGACTCCCGAACTCAGGAATGTTCTGGCATGCGGTTGATGAAGTCATCTACGATTTTTTTGTTGTGCTCATCGTCCAAATTTTCCTCCAGCAATTGTCCGGCAGCGAGAATGGCCAGTTCGGCTGTTTGCTGACGCAATGTCTGGAGAGCCTGATTGCGCTCTTGTTGTATGGTGCGACGCGCCTGTTCGAGAAGCTGTTGGGCGTCGGCTTCGGCGCGTTCTTGTACGTCCCGAGCGACCTGTTCGGCGTCTTCGCGCGCTTTGTTAATCGCAGCCTGAGCTTCGGCCTGCGCCTGTGCGAGTGCCTGTTTGTTCTCTTCGGCGGACCTTTCAGCTTCGGCACGCGCTTTTTCGGCTTGCTCAAGTGCTTCGCGGATGCGCGTTTCTCGCTGGTCGAGTGCCGATAATAACGGTCCCCAAACAAATTTTTTCAAGACGAGCAAGACGAGCACAAATGTGATGAGCGTCCAGATGATCAAGCCGGGGTTTGGACTCAACAAATCCATTGTTATGTCTCTCTTTCACCGCGTTTGGTTCGCGCGGTTTATTTTACTTAAACACCAACAATACGCTAAACAATGCCACTGCAGTATTGCTAAACATAAAGAGGTAGAACCAACAACACGCAGATGACTACGCCGAACAATGCCACACCTTCGACCAGTGCTGCAGCAATAATCATCGTTGATCGAATATCGCCAATGGCTTCGGGTTGACGAGAGATGCCTTCTACTGCACCTCGACCAATTTGACCGATGCCCACGCCAGCACCCAGTGCGGCCAACCCAGCACCAATACCAGCGGACAAATAACCGTAAGCTTCAGCGCCAAGACCTTCCACAGTACTCCTCCTTGTGAGTTGATACAATCAGTGCTCCTGATGAATACACAGGCCCACAAACAGGGCGGTCAGGAGCGTGAATACATAAGCTTGAAGAAAACCTATGAAAATTTCCAACAGGTACATTGCCAGTGCAAAAGCGATAGAAAAGGGAGCAACAAAAATTGTTTTAAAAATAAAGATAAGGCCAATAAAAGACAATATTACGACATGACCGGCCAGCATATTGGCAAAGAGTCGAATGCACAGTGCAAATGGTTTGGTCAAGAGGCCCAGAAATTCCAGCGGGATCATGAGCGGTAGCAATGCAATGGGCAAATTAGGGGGAATCAGGCCTTTGAAAAAACCGAATAAGCCGTTGTGTTTGATTCCGGCGCCGAGCATCATTGCAAACGAAATACCCGCCAGTGTAGCCGTTACATTGATATTGCCGGTTGCGGTTTGTCCAAAGGGTATCAAGCCCAATAGATTGCAGAAGAGGATGAAGAAAAAGACCGTCATTAAGAACGGCATGTATTTCGACGCGTCCCGCTCTCCAAAATTGGGCACGGCGATATCGTCGCGGATAAATATGGCGATGGCTTCAATCGCATTGGCAAAGCCCGAGGGAATGAGTCCGCGTCGTTTTGTGGAAATGATCAGGGTGAGAATGAGTAATAGAGAGGCGACCCACATCATGACGAGGTGTCCGGTAATGGACATATCAACGCCAAAAAGCTCAATATGAGGAAGGGGGATATGGAGTGGACCGAGGTGAAGCTCGTGATGGTCTATGATATGCTCGAGGATGAAACTGCCGCCGCTTTGCTGCTCCTCTGCCTGTGCTGCCATCCGTCAGACTCCTGAATTATTGGCTTTGTCGGGCGGGCGCCCGACGAAGAACCGAATCTCTAAAATCTGAAACACTACGTAAAATAAAAATAGTGAAAGAGTCAAGCTAAAAACGTGAAGTTTAACTAATTTTAGAGCGACAAAAAAGAAAATCAGTACAATAATTAGGCGAATCCCCATTCCGCCGAATACGACGGTCATAAATGTGCGGTTATCTCGACGCATGCCCCACATTGCGAGATAGGCACCGGCGATTACATTCAGCGTGCAAATCGCACAACCAACCCCTGCGGCAATGAGGACATTTGTTCCCTGCCACAGGTAGAGCGGGTATCCTCCGAGGATCCATAATACCAGCAGGACTACGGCAATTTGTTTGATAAAAGAACTCACTCATCTTCCTCCGATTTGCGGTCCATTTTTAAGACGACTTTAAAAAAGTTGTAAAATCCCGCGGCAATGCCTACCAGACTACCAATCAGGATAAATATGGGCGATGTGTCAAATTTACCATCTGCCCAGTGTCCCGCAACTACACATAGCAATATTGTCACGATAAATTGAATACCCAGGGTTAAATAGGGTCCGATACTACGATAGGCCTGGCCGAGTGATGAGGGTTTGTCTGAATGGTGTTTATTCATTTTGGATTACCAATGGTGAACCGAATGTCCGCTACCCGGAAACCAAATTGTATCTACTGTTGCCGAGATTGCCACGCCGAGGATGAACCCGACGAGGATACCGAGAAATAAGGGCTGGCCTTTGCGGTACAGAGCGATGCCGCCGATTTGCAGGATGAGCAATTTGCACAGCCATACGAGGAATATTGTGAAGATCGTTCCCCGCACGGCCTGGGTTTCCATGATGGCGAATCCAACCGGGTGTAAGGGCCACCAGGATACGCGATACCGCAAGAATGTCAAGAGTGCCATTCCGGCTGCGCCAAAACCGAAGAATCCAATTCGCTTCCAGTCGGGTGGGTTAAAGGTTTGCATCTGTCGAATCCAGTAGTCGAAGATCCGCGGATGCGTGCGAAATTCAAATGCTCTGAAGTTATAGGCGCCTGTTTCATAGCCCAGATACAGTGTGAACGCGACTGATGAGATGGCCGCTGCTATGCCCGCCAATACCAGGGCAATTGCGACCATGCGTTTGCGTCCTTTGATGGCTGCTGTGATCCACGAGCAATGCGCCATGCTGGCCATGGCGAGGCTTTTGGCGTCTGTAAAATACGCGAAGGAGAATGCAAAATTTGCCATGCTCGCGGCCGGGATATTCGCCGAGCCGAGGGTGTAGAGGGCGAAGGTCGGGGGCATCATGGATCCGCGCAAATACACGAGTCCGCTTTCGGCAATGACCCGGGCGATGCCGATATACAATATTCCCATGCCGATTAGAAAGGGGATGATCACATACCAGGCCATGCCCGCGGTGTGTAGCCATCCGATGATGAATAACAATCCGGCCAGGCCCCCTATGCCCGCTGTGCGGTAGGACATGAGTTCTTCGGCGTCGTCTAATTTTTTTCGTCCTCTGATGGCGTGCCATACGCCTTTGAGGTGTTCGCGTCCCATCCACAGTCCCCAGCATAGCATGCAGGCGAGTGCGCCAAATGCCTGCCAGGCATTGGCTGCGTGTGTTGAGGACCACAAGCCGGGTGTTCCAATGGTGTATCCGATCCGGTTGAAGGTATAGACTTCGGCTACGACGAGTAAGTAAAAGAACCAGATGGAAAATAGTACGTCCAGGCTGGTCCAGTAGGCAAATCCCGCGATGAAGAATTGTATTCCGATATAGAAGTACCGATCTGGAATATATCGGCTGATGTGCAAGAATGTGACGCCTTCGCCCGCTCGCGTGATTGGTATTTTGGGGAAGTCGGGCATGAAATACGACAGGATATTCCAGCAGATTACAGTGAGTGGTATTGCCATGCCGATCCAGAATGCCGGGCGTCCCACGAGAGGAGGCCATATTTTTTTGTTTTCTTCTCGTACGAGTTCCAATGCCACTTGAGCCGCGGGAAAGGGCAGTTTTTCGTGTTCGGACCACTGCCGTCGCAAAATTACGGCGATGCACAGACAGGTCCAGGTGATTGCGCCTGCAAATGCAAACCACCAGAATAGGGGGACGATCCAGACTTCCCACGGTATTGCATGGCCGGGTGGCAGGCCCTCGAAGAAGAGGCGCATGGCGCCATTGTCATCTGTGGGGAATAACCAGTGCGGCAGGTGGGGATGGAGAAATTCGGACCACCGGTTTTGCGCGGAGGCAAAATAATAGGGGGTTGCGAGGTGCCCCATGATCAGGCCGGTGAAGTTCATGAGGGGGAATAATGCGCCTACCAGTCCCATGGAGAATACGACGGCCATTTCGAGGGGGGAAAACGCGGCGCGGGGCCAGAATTTTCGCAGGAGTACGTTCAGCCCCAGCGATAGCAATACAAATGGGATCATGAGTGCCATCGCCATGTAGCTGAAGACCATCTGGTTGATGTGGATGACATAGAGTCCGTAGATGGGCCAGGTGTTCACGCTTATGACGAGTCCCAATCCCAGCAGGACGCAACGCGCGGTTACGCGGTCGCGATTGGGCAAGGGTTCGGTGTTGTTTACGGGTTGCGCGAGTGCCATGATGTATAAATTTTTACTTTTGAAAAGTCCATATTTTTACATATATTATGGTTTGAAAAGAAAATAGAAGGGGAGAGAATGACCCTCAATGATATTAAAACACTCATTGCAAGAAAACAATATTTGATTTCGTCTAAAGTTGAAGACCTCATAGAAGAAGGTTATTTTTCAGAAGCAGATCTCGAACATTGCATCTTTACGGCAACGCGAGTTTATAAACGGGAGCGAGACGAACTGAAACAGGCAGTGGATGGGATGAAATATGTGATCATTGGGCGCGATACACATGGACATCTCTTCTACACCGCTGGAAAAGTGGTGAGAAGTTACACAGGGCATTTTTATTTTTTTATTACCGCCCACCATGCCGAGTAAAGGAGGGACCTGAAAAATGGATGATAGAATGTTTGGTGTTCCCTGTCCTGAATGTGGTAAGGGAACTATTGAGCCTGTGCGATTTCAGAATTACAAAACCAAAGTTAAAGCCTATCCCTTTGTGGTTCCGGAAGCAATTGTGGGCGTGTGCGATACTTGTAATGCCCGTGCGTTTGACCCCAGAGAGACGAAGCGATGGCGGGATTTGTTTTATCAACGTTTTGAAGACGAAGAGATTTTTTATTCTCACGAAGAGATCAAAGCTCTTCGTGAATCGCTTGGGCTTTCGGTGGTCGATTTTGCCCAGTTAATTGGTTGTACCCGGCAGTCAATTTATAATTGGGAACGCCAGGATCGGATCAATCAACAGACCCGAACGGTGGATTTAATGATGAAATTGGTGGCTAAATCCCTTGCGTCTGAACCTGTTGACATCATTTCTTTTTTGCTAAAAGAAGCAGAAAAAATGGGTGTTAAAATTGAGTTGCAGCGCAGTCTGGTTTGAATTGCCCCTCCTGTCATCTCTCTTCACCCAACGTTAAGCGCAAAATTATATCGGGCTGGTTGAGGACTACGTACACTGCGCCGTCTGGTCCGGATATGGCTTCTCGCACCCGTCCCGCGTTTTTCAGAATGACTTCTTCGTGCAGGACGCGGTCCCCGTTAATGGAGAGGACGCGCACGTCTTCGTATTTTAAGGATGCGACGAGCAATTTGTTTTGCCATTTGGGGAACATGTTGCCCTGATAAAAGTTGATGCCGCAGATGGCGATTGATGGTCTCCAATACAGGGTTGGTTGTTCCATTCCCGGTTGGCTGACGCGGTTGGAGACGATTGTGCCGTTGTAGTTGAGGCCGTAGGTAATTTCAGGCCATCCGTAATTTTTTCCTCTGGCGACGACGTTTAGTTCGTCACCACCCATTGGTCCGTGTTCGCCGTCCCATATTTTTCCGGTGACGGGATTGACTGCCATGCCCTGGGGATTGCGATGGCCATAGGAGTAGATTGTTTTTAGTGCGCCGTCCTGGCTCACAAAGGGATTGTCTTTGGGGATGCGTCCGTCTGTGTGGATGCGGTGAACTTTGCCGTTTGGTCGAGTCAGATCCTGTGCCTGGTTTTGCACGCCCCGGTCTCCGATTGCAAAGTAGAGGTATCCGTTTGCATCGAATACGATGCGAGTGCCGTAGTGATGCCGGGTTGTGAGATAGGTCTCATGCGGGGCTTCGTAGATTACTTGTTGGTTGGTCCAGGTGTTGTTCCTGATATGACCGCGTACGATGCGGGTCATTGCAGGGGGCCGGCGCTGTCCTTCAATGCGGGCGAGTTCATGGCTGTAGGCGAGGTAAATCCAGCCGTTTTCAGAGTAGTTCGGGTCTATTGCCACGTCCATTAATCCGCCTTGTCCCTCATGGAGGACCTGAGGTGTTCCCGCGACGGGGGCGAGGAGTTGTCCGTTTTTTACCATTCGCAGCGTGCCTGGACGCTCGGTAATCAGTGCTGTTTGTGGGTCGATGAAGTCGATTCCCCACGGGATTTTCAGGTCCTGGACCCAGATATCGACATTTATGTCGTAGTCGAGTGTTTGTATGAAGTCGGGTGGCGGGGGTTTGGGTTGGCCCACTTCTTTTTCTTGTTGTTCGATGAAATCCACGATCATCGCGATTTGTCTGTTTGTGAGCTGTTTTTCATAGCCCGGCATGCCTAAATCGGTGAGTCCGTTTTTGATGTTGCGGATGCGATAGCCGCGTCCGTCCCCGTATTTCCAGATGCCATCGACCATGCTCGGTGCATTGCCCCCTCTCAGGTCGGGTCCGTGACATTGCGCGCAATATGTCGCGTACAGTGCTTTGCCGTCTTGTGCGAATGCGGAGTGATGTACGAAGCTCAAGATGCAGATTACTATAAAATATTTCATGCTTTTTCCTCAACGTTATGTGGTGGCAGGATACAAACCTGTCTTTGGTCTCTGTTTTGAACGGGAATTATAAAAAATAGTGCCAAAGAAGATAAGGGATTTGTAAGCTCATGACACAAAAATCTGAGTAAAATAGAGTTGCCGTTGAAGGCTCAATCTTGTAGATTTTTCAGTTGTACGTGACATCCCCTTTCATTTTGAGTTCACAGAGAAGAACGATTGGCTCGAACTCTAAAGATAGGAATGATCCAGAGAATGAATACGAGCAATTGGACATTTATTGATTTGTTTGCTGGCATTGGCGGGATGCGTATTCCGTTTAAAGACTTAGGTGGCACCTGTGTGTTTAGTTCTGAGTGGGACGAACCGGCCCAACAGACCTATTATCACAACTTTGGTGAAATACCAGCGGGCGACATTACGAAAATTGACGAAGCCACGATTCCGGAACACGATATTTTACTGGCGGGCTTTCCTTGCCAACCGTTTAGTATTATCGGTAATAAACAGGGGTTTGAAGATACGCGGGGCACTTTATTCTTTGATATAGAACGGATTTTGAGAGCAAAGCAACCGCAGGCGTTTCTTCTTGAAAACGTGAAACAGTTGGTGAGCCACGATAAAGGCAGAACTTTTCGGGTGATATGCGAACATCTTCAAGAGATGGGGTACACCATATACCATAAAGTTTTGAACGCTCTCGATTTTGGAGTGCCTCAAAAGAGAGAACGGACTTTCATTGTTGGATTTCGAGACCCCATCGCATTCACTTTTCCAATCGGAAACGGGACTTATAAGCCCTTGTCAGAGATTCTCGAGCCAGATAGCGAAATAGATTCGAGTTTATTTGCATCGGAGAGAATTCGAAAATCGCGTTTTGAAAAATGCAAAATTGAGCCGTTCTATCCCTCCGTCTGGCATGAGAATAAAGGCGGTAATATATCAGTATTGCCATTCTCATGTGCTTTGCGAGCAGGTGCATCTTATAACTATCTTCTGGTCAATGGCATTCGCCGCCTTTCAGGGCGAGAACTCTTGCGGCTACAGGGTTTCCCAGAAGATTTTAAGATTGTGGTAAGTATCACGCAACTTCGGAAGCAGACCGGAAATAGCGTAGCAATCCCAGTAATTCGCGCGATTGCAGAGAAAATGCAAGAAGCCCTGATACAACGGAACCGCGCAGAACTTCCCGCGAAACAACTCACCCTTTTATAAAAAACATCAGAGCCTATACCCAATGGACAATCGTGCTGCAAAACAAAGCCTGGACATCGTGATCAGAAAAGCCCGGGTCCATCTCTACAAACCGATACAGGTTGCAGAGATACTCTACAGGGATAGAGTGGACCGCGACATTGACCTCGAAGATGTAGAAACGTATCGAACTCAATCAAGAAAATGGCGTGACGAGGTTTGTATGAGGATTCTGGGAAGAACTTCGACCTCAAGTGCCCAATTTCAAGACAATCTTTTTGATCCAAACGCGACACCTCCACCCGTTCTTGTAACATTGGGAGAGATAAATCGAAGATATGACGGCGCAGTAGAAGCCTACATTTACGAGGCTTTTAGACAGAAACACGCCCAAATGTCGAAATGGTTAGATTATGTGAGATATTCAGACCGAACGAGTTTCAAATTGCAGAACTTTATTGCGGGTTTCAGGCGTGACCCCGGTTTGGCGAGAAGTGTCGATAAAATTTTTGAAATTGTGGTCTATGCCTTGTTCTCAACGCTTTTAGAAGCTCTTGAAGTGAAAGTCGGTGTGAAGATTGAGAATATTGAAAACGCGATTCTCCGGGAGTTTTCCGACTTCACAAAAAAATTACTTGGATTGTCTCAAACAATGCCCGAGGTGTATCAAGAACCTAAGGTCTATAGAGTTGGCGTGACGAACGCCGCTGATAGAGGGCTTGATATGTGGGCAAATTTTGGCGTCGCTATTCAAATAAAGCATTTATCCCTGACGCCAGAAATGGCAGAGGATATTTCTAATAACATTTCAGCCGATAGAATCATCATTGTTTGCAAAGCGTGCGAGAAAGACGTTCTAATTTCGGTATTGCGACAATTTGGCGGTGCAAACAGAATTCAAAGCGTAATAACAGAAGATGAGCTTGATGTGTGGTACGAAAAAGCCTTACAGGGAAGATCGGCAACACTAATAGGCGACAAAGTCCTGGAAAGATTGGAGAACGAAATCACTGTTGAATTTCCATCTACGGTCAAATTTGATAAGTTTTTTAAGTCGCGAAGCTACCATCAGTTGCCAATTTTCGATATTTGGCGTACTTGAATTTTTTGAGAAAAATTTTAGAGACTTGACAGATACTAAATAGTAAGTTTTGTCTTTACTATTCGGATATAGAGAAATCGCGAATTTCAAAAGAATTATAAAAGGATTAAAGCAATGGAAATGACGATTCATGAGTTGGCATATCCCGCTCCACAGGTCCCCGTGAAGTTGAAGGCGCAATATAAAGAAAAGGTGCTGGAAGCACTGGCACAGACGCACGGCATCTGGAAAAACGACGAGGGAATAGCGGCAGCTTTTCGAGAAGTTGAAAAGGAATGGGATGAATGGCAGAAGAAAATCGAGGCGTATTGATCGATACGTCCATTTTGATTGCCCACCTGCGAGGTAGATTATCCCTTCAAGAACTGGTGCAGGATTAAGACCGCGTTTACATTAGCGTCGTCACGCTCTATGAACTGGAATACGGTGCTGCCAGAGCAGGAAGAGTATCCGATTTTCATCGTTTTCAGCACACAATAAGAGACGGGTAGAGAATTGTAGTAATCTCTACCCGTTTTTTTATTTTTTAAATCAACTTAGATAACGATAAAAGGGGCGCGAGTTCGCGGGCGAGCAGTTGTTCGAGGCTGGGGGCGATGTGCCAGAAGTCGCGCATAGTGCAATATTCCCGAACGAGGGTTGGATCACTTGTTCGGGAGGTTTTTTTTGCGCGAATGAGGATGTTTTTGGGCGTGTGTTTGGAGTCGATGAATTCTATGAGTTCGGTGCGATAGCCCAGTATGCGCAGGAGTTGTGCGCGGCAGGCGTCGGTGAGGATGTCAGCGGTGCGCCCTTTGAGGATGCCGTGCGCCATTACGGGTGCGAAGACGGATGCGTCGAGTTGTGGGCGCAGTTCGTGCTGGCAGCAGGGCGCTGCGAGGATGACGGGGCTGTGCCACTGTACGGCGCGGGCAATGGCGTCGTCGGTTGCTGTGTCGCAGGCGTGCAGGCTAAAGACGATGTCGGGCGGTGTTTGGGGTGTGAAGTTGGCGATGCTGGTTTCGCGAAAGGCGAGGTCTGTCCAGCCGAGGTCACGGGCGAGGGTGCGACATTTGGCGATGAGGGATGGGTTGTGGTCGATGCCGATGAGTCGCGCGGGGATGTTCTGGATGTTGTTCAGGTAGTGATACGCTGCGAATGTGAGATACGCGTTGCCGCAGCCGCAGTCTATGAGGGTGAGGGGATGTTTCGATGCTGGGATGACGGGTTGGAAGTGGTGGAGAAAGGCGTTGATTTGTTTGAATTTGTCGCGCATGGAGGCGCGCACGCGTCCGTTTTGATCCATGATGCCGAGGCCCTGTAGGAAGGCGTCGGGGCGGTTGTCGGATAGGGGGTGGTGTTTGACGCGGTTGTGCGATAGGGCGGGTTGGGTATCTGGACGCGAGGGTTTTGCGCGTTTGAATAGTGCGCGGCCTTTTTTGGTGATGCGGATATGCAGGTCTTCGTGACTATTTTGTACGTGGATTTGTGCGAAGGGCAGGGCGAGTAGTTCGTCGAGCGCGGTGTTCGCATCGGTCAGCGGGATGTTTTCCGTGATGTCTTGCGTGCGGCTATATCGCGCGATCTGGAGGTGGGGTGCGTTTTTGATCTGGACCAGACGGACGGCGATTTTGTTACATGTTGTGCCGCGACGCGGATGGCTCAGGGTAAGCCTGAGAAAGGTTTCGGGGTTTGATACCGCATTGAGTATGGCGGTTTTGTAATTTGTTTCACACCGCATACGCGATTGATCCGTCCTCTCGTCTCGGTGTACTGACTTTGGTCAGGGGGGCAAAGGGGGTGTCGGGGATTTTGGCGTCGTCGAGTTCAACGCCAAGGCCAGGGGCTTTGGGAAGGGGGATATAACCGCCTTCGCGTTTGTGGGCGCATTTGTACACGGCGTTGTGTTCGGCTTCGTCGTTTTTGGAGTATTCCTGTGTGATGAAGTTGGGGATGCTGGCGTCGAGGTGCAGGGATGCGGCTGTGCCCAGAGGGCTGAGAAAGTTGTGGGTGACGACCGCGCAGTGATAGGATTCGGCTATGGCGGCGATTTTTTTGCAGTGGGTCAGGCCACCTGCCAGGGCAATGTCCGGGCGCACGTACTGGGGACCGCCGTGTTCGAGGAGTTCGCGAAATTCCCATATTGAGGTGAAGCGCTCGCCGTTGCCCAGGGGTACGGGGATGCGTTTGGCGATTTCTGCCTGGGTGGTGATGGTGTCTATCTGGATGGGGTCTTCCATGAAGTAGAGGTGATAGGGGATGAGGGCTTCGCCCAGGGCTACGGCGACCATTGGGGTGAGTTTGCGGTGGACTTCGACGATGAGATCCACATCGGGTCCGGCACCTTCGCGGGCTGCGGCGACGATTTCGACGGCGTTTTGTATGATGCGCGATTGCGCCTGGTTCTGGTACCCGCCTGTGATGGGATCAAATTTGATGGCGGTAAAGCCTTCGGCAACGGCGGCTTTTGCGTTTTTATACATTTGTTCGGGTGTGGGTCCGCCCGCGAGGAGGTGCAGGCGAATTTTGTCGCGGCAGTTGCCACCGAGGAGTTCCCAGACCGGGACCTGGAAGTGTTTGCCTTTGATGTCGTGAAGGGCGATGTCCATTGCGCTGACAGCGCCGCAAAGCGCGGTGCCGCGAAAGGGTGCCATGCGGTAGAGGTGCTGCCAGTGGTGTTCTATGCGCATGGGGTTTTGTCCGATGAGGTATTCTTTGAAGACTTTGGCGATGGATTGGATGGCTTCGGGATAGCCCCAGCAGGCAGAGGTGCCAATGCCGGAGATGCCGGTGTCGGTGGTGAGGCGGACGACATAGCTGTTGCCGAGGAGGAAGTGTTCGACCTGGTCAATTTTCATGTTTTACTCCTTGTATTCTGGTATGGAATTGGTCGCAACTTGGGTTATATTAAACGATGAGACGACAATGGGCAATAGAATACGAGGAGGGTGAGATGTCGAATTTGCGTTTTGCAGCAGAGAAGGAACGGCGGGTTGCGCTTGTTACGGGGGGTGCGCGGGGTATTGGTGGGGCAACGGCGGTTCGGTTTGCAGAGGAGGGGCGGGATGTTGTTATTGCGGATGTTCTGGCAGAAGAGGGGGCGGAGACGGTTGAAAGGATTGAGGCTTTGGGACAGGAGGCGATGTTTGTGGCGACCGATGTGACGGATGAGTCCGCTGTTCAGGCGTGTGTGGCACAAGCGGTTGAGCGTTTTGGGAGATTGGATATTCTGGTGTGTTGTGCGGGTATTTTGGGCTGGGAGAAGCCGTTTTTTGAGCAGCCTGTGGCGCAGTTTGATAAGGTGATGCGGATCAATGTGTACGGGGTTTATCATTTTCACCAGGCTGCAATTCCCCATATGCTGGAAGGGGGTTGGGGGCGCTGTGTGACGATTACTTCGGGTGCGCGCAATGGCAGTCCCAATCAGGTGCCGTATTCGGTGTCGAAGGGGGCTGTGTATTCATTTGTCAGCGCGCTGGGCAATGCGTATTGCAAACAGGGTGTGTTTGTCAATGGGGTGGAGCCGGGGCGGGCGTTGACGGATATGGTGGTGCCGAGGTTTTCGCCCGAGTATGTTGCCAGTCCTCCAGGTCAGCCGATGGGGCGGTATTCGGACCCGGAGGAGGTGGCTGAGGTGATTGAGTTTTTGTGTTCTGAGCGCAATACCTATACGTCGGGTTCGGTGTGGAGTGTGAAAGGGGGAAGAGGTTAGGTTACAGAGGCATGCCATTCGTTGAGGCGGGTGAGGAGGTTGTTGGTGAGGTCGGGTTCGTCGCCCGCGATGTTGGTAGTTTCGTTGGGGTCGATGTTGAGGTTGGAGAGGTGTATTTCGTTGCTGTCGAGCAGGAGTTTGTAGCGGTCGCTTTGAATTACACGGGTGTTGCCTCTGGGTCCTTGTGTCCAGAAGAGGTCGCCGTGGGGTGAGGGGACGTTGTCGGCGATCATTGGCAGAATGTCCGTGCCGTCGAGGTTGTATTGTTCGGGGTCGCCTCCTGCAGCGGTGAGGATGGTGGGGAAGATGTCCATGCCGATGCCGATTTCGTCGATGGTTTTTTCGCCCTGTACGCGTGCGGGCCAACTCATGAGGGTGGGGACGCGGATACCGCCTTCCCAGAGGGTGCCTTTGTGTCCGCGCAGGCCACCTGTGTCGCCGCCGGGGTAGGGGAGGTCTGTGCCGTCGGTCCAGTTGCGCGGTTCGCGCGAGGGTCCGTGGTCGGGTTGAAAAAAGATGCAGGTGTTGTCAAAGAGGTCTAAGCGCTCGAGTTCGTCGAGGATTTTGCCGATGGCGTCGTCCATGACGGTGAGCATGGCGGTCATGAGTTGTCGCGAGCGAGACAGGTGGGCATAGCGTTCCATGTATTCTTCTGGCGCGTGCAGGGGATAGTGCGGGGTGTTGAAGGGGACATACATGAAGAAGGGGCGACCATCGTTTTTGGCTTTTTGGATGTATTCAATGGCTTTGTCGCGCATGAGATCGACGAAGTAGGTGCCGTTGCGATACACTTCTCTGCCGTCTTCCCAGAGGTCGTGCCGCGCCTGGTTTTTTGAGGATAGTGCCCAGTAGAAGATGTGCGAGTAGTAGTCGATACAGCCGTTGGTGAAGCCAAACCAGTGGTCAAAGCCGTGGTTGTGCGGCAAGAAGGGTTCGCGGTTGCCCAGGTGCCATTTGCCCGACATGAAGGTTTGATAGCCGAGTTTTTTGAGTGCTTTGGGTATGGTGGGCAAGTCTGGCGACATGCCGTCGGCAGTTACGCCTACGTTGCCGGGTATGCCCGCGGCAATGGGATAGCGTCCGGTGAGGATGCCGCAGCGCCCGGCGGAACAGATGGGGGCATTGGAATACCAGCGGGTGAGTTTGGCACCCCGAGATGCGATGCGGTCAAAGTTGGGGGTTTGGAAGTCGGTCGCGCCCATGCAAGAGAGGTCGCGATGTCCCTGATCGTCACTCATGAATACGATGAAGTTGGGTTTGTCAGACATGGGGTTCCTTTTAAGACGTTTGGGTGTCTTGAAATCGTTTTGCGATCTGTTCGGGTGAGGCTGTGCCGGTTGTGCCGATTTGTTGTACGGTGATGGATGAGGCCAATACGCCGATTTGAGCGGCGTCGGATAGTGATGCGCTGGCACAAAGGGCGGAGACGACAGATGCGGAGACGCTGTCGCCTGCGCCCACAATGTCGATGGGAGGCGGAACTTTTATACCGGGAATATGCGTGAGGTTTTCGTTGTTGGCAACGAGAATACCGTCGGGTCCAAGGGTGATGAAGACGGGTTTGCCGGTGCGCTGAGAAAAGATGCGGGCACACTGGTTGAGGTCGCGTTCTCCCGTGGCGTGAATGGCTTCGTCGCTGTTGGCTTTGAGGATGACATTTTTGAAGTTGGTGATTCGGGTGCGGGAGTCGGCGAAGCATGTGGTGTTGGGATGCGTTTTGGCGAGTTTTGCGAGTTCGGCGACGACACGATCTGTGAGTGCGCCGCAGTTGGGTTCCTGTACCTGGTCGAGGGCTATGACGCCGTTTACTTTGGGGAAGAGGTTGTGCAGGGTTTTGATGAGTTGATTTTCGAGGTTGAGGGATAGTGGCGTTCGATTTTTTATGTCCAGGCGTTCCATTTCGGCGTCTGTTTTTTTGTTTATGGGTTTGGTATAAGTGGGGGTAAAGCGGTCGGGCGTTTCGATGAGGTGGGTGATATCTACACCTGTGGCGCGCAGTCCCTGTTTGAGGTCATAGCCCTGACCATCGCGACCGATGATGCCCAGGGCATGGATGTGTCCAATGCCGAGGGCACAGAGGTTGGAGGTGATGGTGCCGGCTGCGCCGGGCTGGTTGCGAATGGCGACTATTTGGTGCGCTTCAAGGCCGGTTTCGATGGATGTTTCGGCGAGGTCGGGGTCAGTGATGAGATAGCGGTCGAGGAAGTAGTCGCCGATGACGAGTATGGCGAGGTTGCGGAATTTGGAGAGGGTCTGTTTTAGGGTTTTGAGGGTCATGTTCGGGAAGTGTGAAGTAGGAAGTGGGAAGTGGGATAAAGCACCCGCTCTGGGGTGTGTGGGGTGGCCTTCTAACTTCTGCCTTCTAACTTTTTACTTTATATCGTGGTGTAGTCTGAGATAGGCGTGGTGACCGTATGTGTCGAGGCTGCCTTCGAGGCGGAGGATGATGTGTTGCGTGTGCATGCCCGCGCGGACCCGCAGGGCAAGATCCCGATTGTGCTGCATGCCTTCTACTGCAAGGCCGAATAACGAATTTTTGTGCAGGCCAATACCGAGCCGTTTGTGCCTGTTTTGTAGTCCGACGAATGGCGTTGCGATTAATTTATCGCCCAATATCGGCACGCCATAGGCCACTTCGGCGGATACGCGATTAGATGCGAAGACTTCCGAGTTGCGACCAGATGCGATGTCGCTCATGTCGGGTCTTGACCACAGGGCACGCGCGCTGCCAGATGCTTCGCCCCACGACGGCGATACCCGAAGCGATAGTCCCTCGCCTGATGGATTTGGAGACAGGCGGATTGTGCCCGATCCACCCCATTCTTCATAACTGCCTTCCTGGTGTGCTATGAGGCCGCGTATCCGACCTTCAACCATCAGACCCAGCGAGGTCAGTACATAGCGTATTCCGGCACCAAATTCTATGCCCATGCCCGTGTCTGCATCGCCGCCATCATACCGCATGCCCAGTTCGACCAACGGTTGCAGTGATCCCCCGGCGACCCAGAGTACGTGTGATCCCTCTAATAATACGCGTACTCGGCTCGCAGTGCCTTTGTTTTCCAACAAATCCGCCAGATCATCCGCATTCGCACGCGATAGCACTGCATCTGACGCCAGTGATAGTGAGAATCCGTCATGATAGGTCGATCCGATTAAATCGGTGCGGGTACCAATTGCTCCCATTACCATGTTTGCGTCTGTCTCTAATTTCACGATGCCTTCGAGCGATAGGGGCAGGTCGCCTCCCCCATAGCCCAGCATTCCCCATACGGAGAATTTGTTTGTCAAGGCGAGGCGCGCCCAGGGGTAAATACCCGTCAGCGTTGTCTCTACTGACCATTCGTCGCGGGTATTGGCGACGGTGCCCAGTATGCCATCGCCCATGGTGTAGGATAGGACAAGTCCGCCCTGGAAACTGTTATCTCCATAGTCGATGCCCAGCATGACCGATGTTACGTCGCCTTCTACTGTCTGATCGTCGTCGGTGCCGCTAAAGCGCGTTGTTGCGCCCCGGCCCCACACTGCCCATCGAGGTTCGCTATGCGGCCCCATTTTGCCAGACAGAGCAAATGATGTACTCGATATTATTTGCTTCAATATCTCTTTGTCGTGAGCACTCTGCGCGGCGTCAATACTAAATCTCATTGGGGACTCACCCGTCATCCATGTCGGATTGTAGAATAGTCCGTCATAATTCATTTGATCCAGATTGTACCCGCCAATCACCACATGGTTGATGCCCACATGCCCCCTCACGCGTTCGCGCACGGTTTCGATGACATGATTCGATGCTGTTCGCCCAAATCGCGCCAGCCATCCGTCCAGTTTTACCACGCGAGGTTCCTCTGGTGTAATAATAGCTGTCAATGCGCTTTCCAATTCTTCGTCATAGCCCAGGTCGTCGGTGAAGTTGACCCGAACTTTTAGCTGGCGATCTGTGTCGGTTATTGTGACTTCGTATGTCACACCCGTGGCTCCGATGATCTCGGTCTCCACACTGCCTACCAGACGGATCCACTGATAGGTGTACGATACATTGGTGAGGCCATTGGCATCCTGAATGTTAGAGACGTCCGCTGTGAGTGTTTGACCTACTTGAGGCGTGCCGATGATTGTTGGGGCACCTGTGGCTGGGGAGTTCGGGGGAAGGTCGTTGTCGTTGACGGTGACAGTTGCCGAGGATGGGTCGCCTACTGTGTAGCCTGTTCCGGCTTGTACTTGCGCGGTTATCGCGCTGGCTTCTTCATCTGTATTGTCGTCATCTGTTGCTACGGTCAAGGTGGTCTGGTTGGCATTGATGGTGATGGTTGCGGGTGGTGTGCCGCTGATGACATCGCCGGTTTGGGTGATGTTCACGTTTACGGTTATTGCGGTTGTGGGTGCAGGAGATGCTGTGATTGTGAATGTTGCAGCTTCACCTTCGGTGATGCTTGTGGCATTTGCCGAGATTGTCACCTGTGGGACCACTGGTGCAACGACGGCGCTGGTCAATGCGCTTTCCAATTCTTCGGCATTGCCCAAATCATCGTTGAAGTTCACCCGAACTTTTATCTGGTGACCAATATCGGCTGCTGCGACTTCGTATGTCACACCTGTTGCATTGGCGATTTCGGTTTCTATATCGCCGATTACGCGGATCCACTGGTAAATATAGGTGACATTTTCGAGGCCGTCGGTATCCCGGATGTTAGAGACATCGGCTGTGAGTGTTTCACCTACTTCGGGTGTGCCAGTGATTGTTGGGGCGCCTGTGGCTGGATTGTTGGGAGCCGCGTCGTTGTCGTTTACAGTGACGCTTGCGGAGGATGGTGTGCCTACTGTGTAGCCTGTTCCAGCTTGTAATGCTGCGGTTATTACACCGGCTTCTTCATCTACATTGTCGTCATCTGTTGCGACTGTTAGCGTGGTGGTGGATCCATTGGCGCTGATGGTGATGGTCGAGGGCGGTGTACCGCTGAGGACACTACCCGTCTGGGTGACGCTCACGTTCACGGTCAGTTCGGTTGTTGGTGCAGGGGTTGCCGTGATTGTAAATGTCGCAGCCGTGCCTTCGGTGATGGGTGTGGTTCCTGCCGAGATTGTCACCTGTGGGACCGGTGCTTCGCGGGTAATTGTGATGGTGTAGGTCAATTGCGTGGTGTTGTCTTCGGCTGTGACTACTACTGTGATGATGTTCGTGCCTTCGACAAGTGACACGTCCAATGAGGTGGTGTTCTGCCCGTTGATGGATACGGTTGCGCCCGGGTTGTTGGCTATTGCTGTAACCGTTATGGTCGAGTCCGCGTTTGTCACTGAGGCGGTGTAGTCCAATGTCTCCGGATCGAATGCCGGGGTCAGTACGCCGGGATTGATTGTCAGGCTGCCCAGTGTTGCGTCTGTAGATGGTGCTTCGCGGTTGACTGTGATGGTGTAGGTCACTTGGGTGGTGTTGTCTTCGGCTGTGACTACTATTGTGATGGTGTTTGTGCCTTCGACAAGTGACACGTCCAATGAGGTGGTGTTCTGCCCGTTGATGGATACGGTTGCGCTCGCGTTATTGCCTGTTGCTGTAACCGTTATGGTCGAGTCCGCGTTTGTCACTGAGGCGGTGTAGTCCAATGTCTCCGGATCGAATGTCGGGGTCAGTACGCCGGGATTGATTGTCAGGCTGCCCAGTGTTGCGTCTGTCGATATCGTCACTTCGTCGTCCAGCACGAGTACGCTCGCCAGGGATGGGTCGCCTATTGTATAGCCTGTTCCGGTTCGCACTTGTGCGGTTAACACGCTGGCATGTTCGTCTATATCGTCATCCTGCGTTGCGACTGTCAGCGTGGCGGTGGTTTGGCCAGCGCTGATGGTGGCTGTTGAAGGCGGTGTGCCGCTGAGCATTTTGGCGGTTTCAGTTACGTTTACTTTTACGGTCAGATCGGTTATCGCTGGCTGGTTTGCTGTGACCGTAAATGTCGCATTCGTGCCTTCGGTGACGGTTTTGGGATTCGCTGTGATTGTCACCTGCGGGAGCCCTGATAGCGCACGATTGACTGTGATGGTGTAGGTCAATTGCGTGATGTTATCGACGGCTGTAACCGTTACCGTGATGTCCATCGTGTCGCCGGTAAATGGCATGTCCAATGAGGTTGTGTTCCGACCGTTGATGGATACGGTTGCGTCCGGGTTTTTGGGTGTTGCTGTGACTGTTGCCGTTGAGGTCGCATTCGGGACTAAGGCGGTGTAGTCCAATGTCTCCGGGGCGAATGTCGGGGTCAGTACGCCGGGGTTGATTGTCAGGCTACTCAGGGTTGCGTCTATCGCGGGTGGCAAGTCATCATCCAGCACGAGTACTCTGGCTGAGGATGGTGCGCCTACTGTATAGCCTGCTCCGGCTTGTACTTGTGCGATTACGACACTGGCGTGTTCGTCTGTCTTATCGTCGTCTGTTGCGACTGTCAGGGTGGCTTGGCCAGCGCTGATGGTGACTGTTGAAGGCGGTGTGCCGCTGAGGGTATTGGCGGTCTCGGTTACGTTCACGTTCACGGTCAGTGTGATTGTGGGTGCAGGGATCGCTGTGATTGTGAATGTAGCATCCGTGCCTTCGGTGATACTTGGGGGGTCCGCTGTGATTGTTATTACCGGCGTCACTCCCGGTATGACCACCATCGCTGTCAATGCGCTTTCCAATTCTTCGGGATAGCCCACATCGTCGGTGAAGTTCACCCGAACTTTTAGCCGGTAACCACTATCGGCTATTACCACTTTGTACGTCGAGCCAGTGGCACCGGGGATCTCGGTCTCCATACTACCTATTACGCGGATCCACTGATAATTATATGACACTTTGGTGAGGCCATTGGCATCCCGGATGTTAGAGACATCGGTTGTCAGTGTTTCTCCCAATTCGGGTTTGCCGATGATGATTGGGGCACCTGTTGCTGGCGAGTTCGGGGGCGTGTCGTTGTCGTTTACGGTGACGCTCACCGAGGATGGGGTGCCCACTGTGTAGCCCACACCTGTCGTTATCTGCGCCGTTACGGTACCAGCAGATTCGCGCACATCGTCGTCATCTGTTGCTACTCTCAGCGTGGCGGTGGTCTGGTTGGCGTTGAATGTAACTGTCGAAGGTAGAGTGCCGCTTATGACCTGGCCAGTTTGGGTGACGCTCACGTTCACGGTTAGGGCGGTTGCCGGTCTGGGGTTCGCTGTGATTGTGAAAGTCGCATCCGTGCCTTCAGTGACGCTCGCGCGATTCGCCGTGATTGTCATCTGTGGAATGTCGTTGTCGTTGACGGTGACGGTTGCGGAGGATGGAGAGCCTACTGTGTAGCCTGTTCCGGCTTGTACTTGTGTTGTTACTTGACTGGCGATTTCATCTACATTGTCGTCGTGTGTTGCTACTCTCAGCGTGGCGGTGGTCTGGTTGGCGCGGAAGGTGACCGTTGAGGGTGGAGTGCCTCTGAAGACCTTGCCGGTCTGGGTGACGTTTACCCGTACCTTCAGCGCGGTTGTCGGTCTGGGGTTCGCTGTGATTTTGAATGTCGCATCCGTGCCTTCGGTGATGGCTGTAGGATTCGCTGTGATTGTCACTTTTGGTAGCGGTGGACCCCTTGGTGCTGCGTCGTTGTCGTTTACGGTTACGGTTGCTGAAGATGGAGAGCCTACTGTGTAGCCTGCTCCTGTTTTCACTTGCGCTGTTATCGAGCCATTGGATTCATCTGTATTATCATTATCCGTTTCTACTGTCAGTGTGGCGGTGCCGGAGGTACTGATGGTGACTTGGCGCATGCCCGTTGAGCCGCTGATGAAGTTGCCGGTCTGAGAGACATCCACCATCACGTTTAACGAGGTTGTAGGTGCGGGGTCCGCTGTGATAGTGAAAGTTGCAGCGGTGCCTTCTGTCACGGGTGACGTATCCGCTTCAATTGTCACTTCTGGCGGCTCTGGAGCTTTTACCCCTGGGGCGTCGTCGTCTTCAACGGTGACACTCGCCGAGGATGGTGAGCCTACTGTATAGCCTGTTCCGGCCTGTACTTGCGCTGTTACCGCGCTGTCGTCTTCATCTACATTATCGTCATTTGTTGCTACTGTCAGTGTGGCGGTGGTTTGGTTGGCTTTGAAGGTGACTGATGATGCCGGTGTGCCGCTGATGACTTTGCCTGTCTGGGTGACGTTTACCCGTACCTTCAGTGCGGTTGTGGGTGCGGGATCCGCTGTGATAGTGAAAGTTGCAGCGGTGCCTTCTGTCACGGGTGAGGTCCCTGCCGAGATTGTCACTTCTGGCTGTTGATCCTTTATCCCTGGAGAGTCGTTGTCGCTCACGGTGATGGTTGCCGATGATGGGTCGCCTACTGTGTAGCCTGTTCCTGCCTGTACTTGCGCGGTTATTACGCTGTCGTCTTCATCTACATTATCGTCGTCCGTTGCGACTGTCAGTGTGGCCTGGCCGGTGGTGCCTATGGTGACGGTTGATGGTGGTGTGCCGCTGATGACATCTTCTGTCTCGGTGACGTTCACGCTCACGGTTATTGCTGTTGAGGGCGCGGGGTCCGCTGTGATAGTGAATGTTGCATTCGTGCCTTCAGTGACAGGGGAGGTTCCTGCCGAGATTGTTAACTGTGGGGTCCCGGGTGGTGGATTATCGTTGTCATTGACGATGACAGTTGCCGAAGATGGAGAGCCTACTGTGTAGCCTGTTCCTGCTTGCACTTGTGTTGTTATTGAGCCATTTGACTCATCTGTATTATCATCTACAGTATTGATTGTGAATGTGGTGGTGGTCTGGTTGGCGTTGATGGTGACAGATGATGGCGGTGAGCCAGTGATGAAATTGCCGTTCTGAGAGACGTTCACGTTCACGTTTATCGCATTTGACGGTGCTGTGGAGGCAGTGACCGTAACAGTTGTCGTGCCACCTTCAGTGATGGTAGTGGGATTCGCTGAGATGCTCACCGATGGGGTTGGCGGTGGTGGCGGTGGTGGCAGTGGTGGCGTCTCGTCGTCATCTACGGTCACCCTCACTGAGGCCACCGTTACGTTGTTCGCTCCGTAGTCGCCGCCGCTGACCGTGTGTTGCACGGTGGCCGCGTCGTTCGTCTCGTCGTTGTCCTGGTCCGCCGATACTGTCACTGTCTGCGCTATATTCCAGGTATTGGTCGGGAAGGTCAGACTTGTCACCGACACTGTCACGTCCTCGGACGAACCTGACGACTTTGACACCCCCACTGTCACGCTCGCGGTAGGCTCTGAGTTCAAAACCACTGTGTAGGTATTGCTGCTTCCCTCGTTCACTGTCAGGGAGGTGGGTGATACCCTCACCCCGCGCGTGTCGTTGTCCTGAATTGTTCCGGTCGCTTCATTGTCTCCTATGATTGCGTTGGATGATGGCCCGCTCAGTGTTATGGTGAAGGTTTCGTTTTCCTCATCTATATCGTCGTTCACTATTGTCACACTGATCGTCTGTGACGCCGCGCTATTTGCGGGGAATGTCAGCGTGCCGTTCGTCACCGCCGTGTAGTCGCCAGGTGCTATCGCCGTGCCGTTTGATGTCGCGTAATTCACTGTCACGGCCTGGGTATTCGCCACGCTCAGACGCACCGTGAACGACATTGTCCCAGCGCTCTCAGACGCACTTGTATTGTCAATGCTCAGCGTCGATATGTCGTTTTCGATGATCGTTACTATCACCGGGTCCGCAGTTACGCTGTTTGCCCCGTAGTCGCCGCCGCTGACCGTGTGCGTGATCGTCACCGATGGGTCTAAATCCGAGTCGGTGTCATCAGCCGCATCTACCCTCACCGTCTGCGCGTTACGCCAGTTGCTCGCCGTGAATGTCAGACTCGTCTTATTTGCCGACACATCCGTGCCCGATGGTACGTCCACCGACACTGTCACGTTCTCGGTTGGCTGCGAGGTCAGCACCACCCTGTAGGTATTGTTGCCATTTTCCGGCACGTTCAGTGCCGTCGGTTCCACTGTGACCCCACGCGTGTCGTCATCGGTGATCGTTCCGGTCGCCTCATTGCCGCCTATCGTCGCATTGTTCGCATTGCTCAGCGTGAGGGTGAAGTTCTCGCTGTCTTCGTCTATATTGTCATTCCGGATCGTCACGCGGATGGTTTGTGTGCGAGCGTCACCCGGGGAGAATGTCAGCCTGCCGCTCCTCCGCGTATAGTCCCCAGGTTCTTCCGCTGTGCCGTCCGATGTCGCATAATCCACCGTTACTGTTTGCGCATTCGGTCCATCCAGTGTCACAGTGAATTCCATGCTGCCCGCACTCTCTGCAACGGTCTGGTCCGCGCCGATCGATAGCTGCGGGATGTCGTTGTCCTCAACGGTAACCGTTGCCGAGCGTGGAGAGCCTAAATCATAGTCTGTTGCGCTTTGCAGTTGCGCTCTTATCTGACCATTCAGCTCATCTACCTGATCATTTTCAGTATTGACTGTTAGTGTGGCGGTGGTCTGGTTGGCACTGAAGTTGACTGTGTGCGTGCCTACGCCCGGTGTGCCGGTGATAAAATTGCGGTTCTCGCTGACGCTTACGGTCACGGTTAGTGGGGTTGCCGGTACGGGGTCCGCTATGATTGTGAATTCCGCATCATCTCCTTCGGTGATGGGTGTTGTTACCGCTTCGATTTTCATCCGCGGATTGTCATTGTCTTGAACGATGACGGTTGCGATGGATGGGTCGCCTACGTCATAGCCTGTGCTGTTCAACAGTTCCGCGCTTATCTCGCCATTCGGTTCATCTACCTGATCATTTTCAGTATTGACTGTTAGTGTGGCGGTGGTCTGGTTGGCACTGAAGTTGACTGTGTGCGTGCCCACGCCCGGTGTGCCGGTGATGAAATCGCCGACCTGGCTGATGAGCACTTCTGCAATTAGTGGAGCCGTCGGGGCAGGGTTCATTGTGATTCTGAATGTCTTGGACCGACCTTCGAGGATGGTTGGAGGATTTGTGTCAATTGTCCCGACTGGCATTTCTCCACCCACGACTGCTGTCAACGCGCTTTCGATTTCACACGTACCGTTATTGTAGGTTACCTTAACTTTTAGTCGGTGATCATTATCGGCTGACGCGATTGTATATGTGTTACCCGTTCCGATATTGGTCTCTGTATTGCTCTGCACGCGAATCCATTGAATATTTGTCACACCGCTGAGGCCATGGGAGACTGTTAATGTTTGATCCACCTCGAGATTGCCGCTGATTGTTGGGGCTCCTGTCGGTTGCCAGTTTGAGGGAGCGTAAACATCTATGGTTACCGAAGATGGGTCGCCCACTTTGTAAGCCGAGTCTCCGGTCCTCTCCGCCTGTGGAATGTTGTCTCCATAGTAGTAGGCATCAAAAAGATAGGCTTCAATTTTGCGTCCCGGCGTGTGCCCACAGGTCTCTTCCTGCACGCGGAAAGAATACGATCTCTCCCCAGGCGGATGCCTGTTTGCCGACTGCGGATGAAGGATTTCCACCATCGGTTCCCAGTCGGTAATATCCGGCAGGTGTCCGGCCACCCGGAAATCTACTCGATGCCTCTTGTCATAAGGTGTGGTGCGCTTCATTGTGAGCGTCACCCTATCGCCTATTGCGACCCGCGTTTGGTCTGTGTGAAGCGTTACTACCGGAAGCGGAGCAACTGTGGCTGGCGGATTTTCATCCGCCTCATCGTCAATCACTTGCACGGACGCACTTCCCTGTTCACCGATCGTGTAGCCATCCCCTTCTATTATCCGCACGGATACGTCGCCCCAGTTTTCGTCGTTCGGATTCTCTGTGAAATCTTCGGTTGGTACTGTCAGTGTGGCGGTGCCAGAGGTGCCGACGGTGATTGTTGTAGGACGTGTGTAGCTGGTGGGGATGGTATTGCCCGTCACTTCTATGTTTACTCTCAGGTTGCTGGTTGGCGCAGGTGTCACCGATATGATAAATGTGGCACTTTTGCCCTCCATTATGCTGGTAGGACTTGACACAATTGTCATTTCCTGCGCCCTTGCCGCGATTGGCAGTGCCAGCATGAGGCTGAGGGATACCGCCAGGCGGGTGTGGATGATGTGCGAGAAGATTTGTTCAATTTGTGAGAACATTCTTTTGAGTCCGTGAGACTCTCTTGAGGAGTGTTTTACGATTCCTCATCGCGGTCCAGATCAATGGCGACGGAGTTGATGCAATAGCGCAGGCCCGTGGGTGCGGGTCCGTCGTCGAAGATGTGGCCCAGGTGGGCGTCGCAGCGGGCACAGGTGACTTCGATGCGGCGCATGCCAAAGCTCAGGTCTTCGTGCTGGTTGATGCGGTCGGGGTCAATGGCGTCAAAAAAGCTGGGCCATCCGCAGTGGGAGTCGAATTTCTGGTCTGAGCGGAAGAGTTCGGCGTTGCAGCATACACAGCGATATACGCCTTCTTCTCGGCAGTCCCAGTACATGCCGGTGAAGGCGCGTTCCGTGCCTTTTTGACGGCAGACGTAGTATTGCTCGGGCGTGAGTTGTTCCCGCCATTCTTCGTTTGTTTTGGTGATTTTTTTGTCGTTCATTGGGGGGTAGATCCTTTTTTATCTGCTAATTCTTTTCAAGATGCGTTCGATAGCACCATCGGCAAGTGCCTGCATTTCTTCGTCGGTGCGATCCTGGATGGGATGGCCTACAAAGACGCGAGCGGGATTAAATCCCAGGGCGGTTGATTGGGCATCGGCTGCTTCGCGGAACGGCTCGGATGCGACAAAGACGGTGGGTATGCCGCGTGTTTCCAGGTTGGTCGTGTCGTGCACACTGCACGTTGTGCAAGACCCTCAATCGGCTAAGCCTTCGACGACGACATCGCATTCGGTGGCGATTTGTTGCTGGAGTGCGATGGGTGCCGGGCGCGTGAATGTGGGTTTGATGTAGCGGTTGACTTTGAGGTTGCGTTGCGCGAGATGCGTTTCGATGCGGTCGAGGAATACGTCGCCCCGGCTTTTGGATATGTCGAGAAGCCCGATGGTCAGTCCGTCGAGTGATTGCGGGCGTTTTACCCGTTCTCTTTGTGCTGGTTTTTGCTCAGATGTGGGGTCGAGCAATTTCATGGCGTGATCTCCTTTGTGAGGGATTGGCTGCTGCCCCAACTGCTGATGAGGGCAGAGAATAAGCCCGCGTCTCCGCCTGCGCGGACGATGTGCAAGGTGTTGTTGCGAAATTTGGGTAGTGTGTCTTTTGTCCGCTGTTTTGAAATCCCTTCGGGGATGCCGCCCGCGCCTTCGAGCAGTTCTGCGACGGGGAGTTGGAGGTACTGATTTAATGTGTCGCGGAATCGGGTTTTTGACCAGCCTGCGTCTGCGTATCGGCGGGTGTGTTCTGGCGATATGACCAGTACGGGAGGCGGGCTGTTTGCGTGTTTGGGATGACCGTCGGCTTTGAGGCAGGCGGCGAAGGATCGACACAGTGCGTCGGGATCTCGGGATGTCTGATCCATGATGGGGGTGACGCCGCTGGCTGCAAAGAGCGAGACTGTGGAGGCGTCGGGTGAAAATCCCCTTTCGACAGCGAGGGATTCCCAGGGCGAATCGTCTTCGCGTTCGGCAAAGCAGAAGGTGTATTTGCCCGGGTTGCCGAGCATGGCGCGATCAATGCCACCGGGGATGCCGCCGCCGATGTTGCGGATGACGAGTTGAAGGGCGCGTCCAATGGTCGCGTTGGCGCGGTTGCCCTGCCCGAGCGCATTGACCCGCGCATTCATGCCAATTTCGCGTGTGATCGGTCCGTTGACGACGATCAGGGGTCCGGCAAAGAATGTGGTGGCGAGCAGTCCGTGCATGCAAAAGGCCTCTGTGAGTGCGGTTTCAACCGCTGTGAGGACGACGGGGAGATATTCGGGTTTGCATCCGGCGAGGACAGCGTTGATGGCGACTTTTTCTACGGTGCATTTGTTGTAATTGGGGGGGACAATACCTACCAATTCGTCGGGGGAGCGGGTTGTTCCCGATAGCATGCGCAATACGCGTTCTTCGGTGGGTGGCACGACGGGCAAGCCATCGCTCCAGCCGCGTTCAAAACAGGTTTCTATTTCGTCTTCGAGAGAGCCGACTTCAATGCGCCGGGCGGCGAGTGCGGTTTCGCCAAATTGGACGGCGAGTTTTTCAGCTATGCCCGGTTCGATGCTTTTTGATCCGCATCCCGGTCGCGATTCGGGCAGGTCTGCGCCGAGGGGGTTGAGTCCCGATACGGTTTCCCAGTCGCCGCGATGCCATCCAACAGTCCGCGCTACTTCTCGCCCTTTTTCAAAACGGAGGAGGGTTGGTACGGTTTCGATATTGAGACGATACGATTGTTCCAGACCGGTGTCGTCAATAAGGTTTGCAATTCCCGCGGGAAAATTGGGATTGTCCTGGGTGTAAACGGCGAGTGATTCGTCCCGCTTTCCAATTTGTCTGAGCACGGGTGCGATGAGAGCACAGGTCGGGCAGTCCTGTTTTACCACGGCTATTAAGCTGTGTGTGCTCATCTATTTTTCCTTCCGCAATATCTGTGCCAATGTGAGTCTCTTTGGACGATCACATTCGTAAACAGTTGTTATTGCTTAATATAGAAATGTATAAAAAAGAAAAGTATGCACGGGGGCTTTTACCATTAGACGACATAACATCTAATTTTTATGACCAATGGATGATATACAGACCAATGGCCGAAATAAAAACTCTGAGAGGGAATATAGGGGATATACAAGATATTGTGGGGAAATGCAGCATTGGACTGATAATGTAGAACATGTCGCGTTTTTAGGGAAGAAAAAAAATATAGGTTTTACAAGCATTTAAAAAAAAGGTAATCACCTCTATAAATAATCCGATACAATACCTTCTTGACAAATGCGCAATATATCATTACTCAGAATATCATTGGATACTTAAACATTATCTTTCACAGTCTTATGGCACTTGCACAACCACAACCCGAACCTGCGCGCCCGCGGCGTATTACCATCCGGTCCATTATTCTGGGTACGATCACTGCGGCGTTGCTCAATATTTACAGCGATTACACGGGCATGATTTTGGGGTCTGCTTCGCTGGTTAAGTCGCAATTGTCTATGGCCATGCTCTTGCCCTTTGTCGCGTGGCTCGTGATCAATCTCATTCTAAAGCTCGCATGGCCGCGCATGGCTTTGCGCAGTACAGAGCTTCTGGTTATTTACAGCATGTCGTGGATTGTGGGCACGGTTTCGGCAAGTGGGTGGACGACCTATTGGGGCGGCATTGTCAGTACGCCGTTTTATTATGCTTCGCCCGAAAATCGATGGGAAGAGGTCCTTTTTGACTTTTTGCCGTGGTGGTGTTTGCCGCAGGCAACGCCTGAGATTATTCGCACGTATTACGAGGGCCTTCCCGATGGCGCGAGCATTCCCTGGCGCGGATGGCTGGCTTCACTGCACTGGTGGTTCGCCGTGTCTATTGCTCTTGTTGTTGCTGGATTATGCCTTGCGGTCATTTTTCAAAAGCAATGGGAGGAGAACGAGCGTCTCACTTTTCCACTTGCAGCTTTTCCCATTGCATTGACCGAGGGGTTTGATGAACCGGGCCGCGTTATACCCGGTATTTTTCGGAATAAGCTCTTCTGGGTAGGGTTTTTTGTTGTTTTCGGTGTTTTTGCCTGGAATATTCTCGGTTATTTTGCCATCAGTTTGCCTCGAATTGGCATTTACGACGGTTATCTGACCAAAGAGGTGCCCATTGCGCGCAATTTTCCATCGTTTTATTTGCGTATTTTGCCTCCTGTTTTGGGGCTTACTTATATGTGTAATCTGGACATCCTCTTCAGTTTCTGGGCTTTTCGTCTCATCGCTATTGTCAAAGAAGGGGTGATGGCTCGCACGGGATTTAATGTGGGTCTTGCCGGGCAACAGGCAGAGGCGAGTGAGATTCTGATTTTAGAATCTCATGGTGCTTTCATCTTTTTGGCTTTGTGGGCGGTATGGGTCGCGCGAGACCATTTGCGACATGTTCTTCGGGCCGCTGTGACAGGAGGAGCAGATGATGGTCTGGTATCTTATCGTTTAGCACTACTCGGTTTTATTGCAGCGACTATTTTTGTTTTTGGCTGGTTCGTCGCAGTGGGTCTGTCGCCTTTTCTCGCCCTTTTCCATCTTTTATTGCTTTATGCAGCGTATTTTACTGTGGCAAAATATACCGCGGCGAGTGGCTTTTCTTATCTTTTTCCGGTTGGAGGCAAGGGGGGACAGATTGTCGAGATTTTTACGGGGACGGCAACGCTTACGCAACAAAATACCGTTGCTCTGGGTGTGATCAATTCGAGTGCATTTTTTGGCAATTCGCGCATTCCCGCATGGCCCGCGCTGCCCCATCACCTCAAACTTTTGGGGAATGATGTCCGCCGCCGATGGGTTTTCTGGGTCGTTCTGCTGGCTTTTGCTTCGGGGTTTTTCGGATCGTGTCTTTTTATTGTGCATTTGGGATATAATTACGCGGGTCAGAATCTGGGGCTGTCGGGTTTTAGCGGGTCCAATATTCGCACGTACGACCGCATGGTTTCCGCTATTGTCGGCGCAGATAAAACGGTTTTTGATCCCGGCAAAATATCGGTCTGGGTTTTTGGACTTGGGCAAGCGGGTCTGCTTATGCTTCTTCGCAATCGCGTCCCGTGGTGGCCCTTGCATCCCCTGGGTCTGGCTTTTCAAAGGATGCAGGGGTCCCGGGTCTATGCCTTCAGTATTTTTCTGACATGGGCGTCCAAACTCATTATTCTGCGCATTGGTGGCATTTCGCTCTATCGGCGCTGTATTCCTTTGTTCTTTGGCCTTGTGATCGGTTATGTCGTCGGCGTGGGTGTGTCTTCTGTTGTGGATTTTACCTTTTTCCCAGAAGAAGGGCATTCTGTTCACGGGTGGTAGATCTTATGTCCAATCGTTATCCCATTCCTGCCGAGACATGCCGCATAGAGAATGAAATTAAGCGCAGTCGATTTATTACTACTCTGGCGCATACACCGACACGAGAAGACGCTCGCGTGTTTATCGATCAAATTCGCGCCGAATTTGCAGACGCTTCGCACAATTGCTGGGCTTTTTTGATCGGACCACCAGGTACAACGGGCAATGTGGGGATGAGCGATGATGGAGAACCGCACGGTACGGCTGGTCGTCCTTTGCTGACTGTGCTGACGCATTCGGGGCTGGGCGATGTGACCGCGGTTGTCACGCGGTATTTTGGTGGGACTAAGTTGGGTAAGGGCGGACTTGTGCGGGCTTATTCAGGTGGTGTTCAACACGCGCTTGAGAAGGTTCAATGTACGGAACGCGTGACGCGCATCGCTGTTTTGGCGACGATTGGCTATGCGGCTTATGAATCTTTCAAGCGGTTGCTGCCGGATTTTGAAGTGCGTGTTGTCGCTGAAGATTTTGGGACCGATATTACATGCGAACTGGCCGTGCCCGCAGAACAAATTGCGCCTTTCAAACAGGCGGTGGGGAATCTGACCAGGGGACAGGCGCAGGTTGAGGAGGTGTGAGATACAAGAAGATAACTATGATCAAACGCCTCATCCACTCTCATCAAAAGACCACAGCTTGAGAATCGTCTTACACAAAATCCATTCCAGATCGTCATCGTTAAAGAACATGTGGTCGCGTATCAAATCCAGAGACCCTTTGTATCCACAACTTCTGAATACGTGGGGAAAATCCGTACCCCACATCAAACGCTCGGGACCGTACACATCGTAAATGCGCTTGATCATATCGTGCGTATCGCGGTGCGGATAGGGCATATTGGATCGCTGTCCCACATTGGAAATCTTGACATACACATTGGGATATTGTCCCCAATTGAGCAAATTGGTCAGCAAGGGTTTGGGATCGGGTTCATCCACGGGGACACCGGCAATGTGATCAACCACGACATTGACCTCGGGAAATCGGGCAATAATGGGTTCAATGGGCTGATGATCCTCAGCCCCGCCAAACAGATTGAAACACAGGCCCAGATCACGGGCACGCGCCCACAGCGGATCCTTGTCAGATGCAGCTAGACCCTTAGGGTCGCCATAACGCGATAGATGAATGCGCATCCCGCCAAACCCCTCTTCTCTATGCAACCGTTCCAGCTCATCTGCAGCATCGGGTGATGTGGGATCCACAAGTGCCTGCGCCGCGAGCTTATCCGGATACCGCTTGAGACAATCCGCCACATAGCGATTATCAAAAAGATAGTGAATCGGCTGAACAATAACCGCTTTATCCACCCCTGAGTCCGCCATCGTCTCAAACAAAAGCTCGACTGAACCCGCCTCATGGGGCCGGCTGGGACCGTAGGGATAGGCTTCCTCGTCATCGCTCCACACGTGGAGATGGGGATCAATAATCATAATGAACCTCCTAAAAGCCGTTCGGCGTATTTTGCAAAATCTTCTCAATCCGTTCCAATTCGTCATCCGAAAACTCGACATCTGCCGCGCCGACGTGTTCTTTGACCTGATCAGAATTTTTCGCACCAACGAGCACACAGGTAACTTCCCTGCGGCGAAGAAGCCAGGCAATGGCGAGTTGGACCATCGTGATATTTTTCTCGGCAGCAACGGATTTTAACTGATCTGCAACTGCGAGATAACGGGCAAATAAATCGCCTTGAAAGCGAGGTGAATGCGCGCGTTCATCGTCTTCGGAAAAGACATGATCGGGCGTGTATTTGCCCGTGAGCAACCCTTTCCCCAGGGGACTATGAGCCAAAATACCAATACCCGTTTGTCTGCAAAAACCCAGGTCTTCGGCTTCAATATTCCGGTCAAACATATTGTAGCGCGGCTGATTCGAGTGAAATGAGGCAATATCGTACGCCTGTTGCATCTGTGCCGCATTGAAATTGGAAACCCCGATAAAGCGCGTTTTGCCCTGCTCTTGCATCCGGGCCATAGTTTCCATACTCTCTTCAATGGGATATTGCGAATTCCAACTGTGGATTTGATACAAATCTACGTAATCGACATCGAGATTTCGCAGGCTATTTTCAATGGCGCTTTCAATATCCCCTCGAGAATATTGACGACTGACTTTCGTCGCCAGAAAGCACCGCTCGCGATAGCCATCTTTGAGTGCCCTGCCCAATGTGGCTTCGCTGGTGCGATATGCCTGTGCAGTGTCGAGCAGGGTAATACCGCTGTCAATAGCAGTACGCACAGTGTCAATACAATCCCTATCATCCATATTGCCCATACCGCCGCCAATGGGCCAGGCACCCAGGCCGATAACCGGGATGTCGGCACCGTCTTTGCCAAGTTGTCGATGGTTCATAACAGACTCCCTTCTCTGCTTGATATTAAGCGCGTGATGTGATACCTTGATCTCAACACATTAACCAGAACGGTCTTTTTATGCCACTAATCAATACACCCAACGAACTCGAAACCCTTGTCAACCGCGCCCTGGACGCGCCCTGTGTGGGCATTGATACAGAATTTGTCTGGGAACAAACCTATTATCCTCGCCTGGGCATTATACAGGTGGGACTTTCAGAAAATGATTGTCACCTGATAGATGCCGTCACATTATCGGATCTATCGCCTCTGGGTACCTTATTATCAGATCCATACACAGTAAAAATTTTACACGATGCACAGCAAGACCTCTGGATTTTGAGACGGATAACAGATGCTATCCCCTGCAATATATTTGACACGCGTTGTGCTGCGGGCTTCGCGGGTCTGAGTTCAAACCTATCTCTGGGCAATTTGTTGCGCCAGTGTCTCAATATACAATTGCCCAAAACAGAAACGCGCACAAACTGGTTGAGGCGACCGTTATCTGATAAACAACTCGCCTATGCCCTGAATGACGTGCGATATTTGCCCGCTCTGCGCGAACACCTCCTGACCGACATACAGCGACGAGGCGGAGAAAACTGGTTGGCAGAAGAACTCCGCAAATACGATATTGCCAAATTATACGATGACCGCGCCCCCGAAGAACAATATACGCGCGTAAAAGGCACGGGGCGACTATCAAGACGCGATATGGCCATCGTGCGCGAACTGGCCACCTGGCGAGAAAAAGAGGCCCAACAGGCAGATCGACCCAGGCCCTGGATCATAAGCGATGACGCCATCGTGCAAATTGCCCGGCGCAAGCCGCGATCAACCCAATCACTGAAAAGATTACGCGGCATTCCGAGATCAATCGCAAATCAGCACGGCAACAGTCTCCTCAATGCTGTACAGCGCGGATTGGCAATCGACGAAAAAAATTGCCCACCCATATCGCCACCTGTGCGACCCGATCCCTTTGAAGATGCCCGTCTCGATCTCGCCATGGCATTTCTGCGCGGCCGGTGTCTATCAGAAGGAATCGATATCGCAATGGTAGCATCGCGGTCAGAAGTCAAAGCATACATCTCTTCAAAAAAAAATGCAACGGATAATCCGCTGCACACGGGTTGGCGACACGAATTTTTAGGCGCAGACCTCACCGCCCTCTTAAAAGGCAAACACGCCATTGGCATCAATCCCGACACGCGCTTGCCCACATTGTTTCAGGATGCGTAAACGACCACTTACTTCTTGTTATTCGGTCACGCTATCCCAATGCTTCGAGATATTCTTCGCCTTTGTGTTCGCGCAGCCAACTCTTGAGGGGGACGTCGGCTTCTGTGGGTTGCCACCATCCTTTGACATCTACGCCGTCGCCGAGGAGTTGGCGGCGGATGGGGTCGCATTTGCTGAGTATATTTTTGGGCATGAGGTTGTAATCCAGTCCCCGCAGCCAGCGATAACTATAGCCAAAGAATAACACGCGGCGCGTGATGTCGGATGTGTTGATCCCCCGCCGGTGCCACATTCTGCGGTCAAAGAGGACGGCTGTTCCCGCTTTGACACATACGGGTATCACATCGCATTCTTCGGGTTTTGTGTCCAGTTTGTGACTGCGCGGCACAATTTGCATTGCGCCGTGTTCTGGGGTGTCAACATCGCTTAGCCAGTAACTGATTTTTAGCGATAAGCGCGGGTGGGGGCGTTCCATCTCGGGTACGGGTCGTCCGCCGTCTTGATGCCAGCCGCCCTGGCGTATCTTGTCTTTATTTTTCTCGGGGGGATATACGATTAGATGGGAAATATAGAGCTGGATATTCCATCCCAAAATGTCCCATAATAAGGGGAATGTTTTGGGATTATCGAGCAATTCCAGAAAGGCGTCGTCTTCCACAACGGTTCGGAATTTGCTCAACAATGCATCTGGTTTCAGTCCTTTTGTCTCGCGCTCCTTTGCTTCTACCCGATCGACGGCGTCATTCAATCGCGCGAGGAGGTCGGGAGATAGGGCGTCTTCGACGATCAAATATCCCTCGTCGTTAAATTGCCTGAGTTGTGCTTCTGTTGCGCAGTGTTGCAACCATTTTTTCGCGTCCATGGTGTTTTCCTTTCACCCTCGCCTGCTGATCATGATGGTGGCACAGGTGATATTTTGTGCGAGGGCTGGTGCGAGTTGTCCAAATTGTCGGCGGTTTTTGTCAATGCGCTCCAATCCCAAAACCGTTAGGTCGTAGTTATTTGCCATATCCGTAATTGCTTCGAGGGGTTTGTTGTGGCGCATCACCAGGGCATCGGCTCTGGTGGGAACTTCTTCATTTGCATATTGCGTCAGTCTGCGCTGTGCGCGGTCACACTGAAAATCACTGCTGTGTTCGGGCAATACCTGCAAAAAGGTGACTTCGCGTTTGCCCGTGCGGCACAGACTGCCCAGCAAGCGGGCGCGAAATTTGTCGTGGGCACCGAGACTTCGCGTGGGTACCAGTACGCGATGTATGTTCTCTAAGTGCCAACCCGGTGGCGCGTGCAATACCACTACGTCGCACGCCACAGAACTGATGAGTTCTTCCAGATGGGTACTGTTGACGTCGCTCAAACCCAATAATAAACTCTCGCAGCGGTGCGCGCGAGAAACCCGCACAATCTCGGGCCAGGGTTGTGGCGCGATGGTCATCAGTGCTTCGGGTGCCATTCCAGCGGCAAACGAGGCTGTTACGGCTTCTCTGAGTACTGTCTGTGTGTCGCGCAAGGTATGAGGTGGTTCTTCCTCGCGCCATCCCTCTTCTGGGGTAGCTACTACGGATAATAGCAATACGCGTCCCACGCCCGGCGGTGCGAGCGCGTGGGCAACTGCGACCATGGCAGAGGCATTTTGAGGATTGGCTACGGGTACGAGGACCAGGGGGCTGCGACCGCGCATTTGAAGCAGTTGTGGGTCGAGGGCTTCGGCAGAGGCATCGACAACGCGCGCGCGACGCGCCAATAATGCCCAATATAATAATCCGCCCAGTCCCAGCCACACCGCCGAGATCAAACCGGCAGTTGGCACGGATATGGCTTGAAAGAGTGCCAATCCAGCGCAACACAGACCGCCTGTAACGGGTATGAGGGGGAAAAATGGCGTGTGGAATGGTGCGGGTGTTCGCCGTCGCGTTCGGGCCAGGATGCTGGTCCAGTGCGTCATGGCAAAAGAGATGAGAAAAATCAAACTCGCCGCAGCGCCGGCAGCCGCTACATCTGGTACGATCATCAGCAGGATTGCCATTGTCAGGGCACTGACACAGATTGCGGTTATGGGCGTTTTATGGCGAATATGTACTTCGCCAATAGGTGCGGGAAGGGTACGATCTTGCGCCATGGTGAGAGCCACGCGAGAGGCGGCGAGCAAATTGGCCTGTAGTGCCGATAGCATGGACAAGATGGCGGCGACCAGTACGAGCCAAAAACCCGTTTCACCTAAGAAATGTCGCGCCGCGAGAGCCACTACTACTTCGGGATGGTTGGTGCTCATGGCACCTATCGTCTGTCCAGGTGGCACACCCGCAGTCGCTATTACAAAGAGCAGGGGTAAATAGATGCCGAGAGCCGCTGCGAGCGACAAGAGCATGGCTCGTGGCAATGTGCGTTCGGGGGCGCGCACTTCGCCAGCGACGGCGGCGATGAGATCAAAACCCTGGAGTGCGATAAAGGTGTATCCCATGGCTTTAAAAAATCCCGCTGTGCCATGGGTGAGGAATGGGGTCAGGCTGGCGTGTATAGCTGTTAGACTGCTGCCTGTGAGTGCCCATAGACCACCGCCGATAAGTACGGCAAAAGCGATCATCTTTCCAATATTGATCCAGTTGTCCCCGCCTCCGCTCGTGCGAATGAGGCCGAAGGTATAATAGGCTGTTGCGCCGATGGCCAGTGTCGCGACCATTGCATGTCCAAGAAGCCATTCTGGTGCGATGCCAAAGAGAAGACGCGCGCATTCTTGCAGTGCTATGGCAGCATAGGATGCAAATCCCATCGCGTAGAGTACACCGGCGACGATGGATGCAAACCATCCCACCCATCCAAAAGCAAAAGCCGCGCGTACAGATAATACGTTTTTGGCAAATGTATAGGTGCCGCCGGACTGGGGAAATGCGGTTGACATCTCGGCAAAGCTCAATGCAGTCAGTACTGCGATTACACCATTGGCTGCGAAGACGAGCAGTGTCGCCGGTCCAGTGGTCGCATAGGCCACGCCTGCAAGTGCGAGTATGCCGCCTCCGACAATGGCACCAATGCCCACGCCTGTCGCGCCTGCCAGACCGATGGAACGGTCTATGGTTCCCTGTTTGTTCATGGTTTTATGTACGAGGCTTTGGGAAAGTCTCCTGGGTGGTGGGGCTTGCCGTTTTCGTTCTGGACGAATTCGGGGGGAAATGCGGTGCATATTTCGCCGTTTTTCATGCCCCAGCGGTGTAGCGGACGCATGCGCCCGGCGTTGATTTTGGGGTTTGTCCAAACGCCCGCGATGGCTATGCGGCTGTTTGGACTGGGGTTTGGCGGGCTGTAATGCCACAGGCTGCTGTGCCAGCAGACCACATCTCCCGGATTGGCTTCGATATGTTCTATGCCGCATTGTTCTATGCGCGCTTTTACGAGGTTGCGGGGCAGTTCACCGTGAATGCTGTCTTCATACAGGACATGGGGTACAATCTCGTCTTTGTGACTGCCCGGAATAAATTGCATACACCCGTTTTGGCGCGTTGCCGGATCGAGTGCCATCCACGCATTAAATGGTTCGGTTTCTCCGTCGCGCCAGAGGCCGTTGTCCTGGTGCCAGGGTGTTGCGCTGCCCGTTTTAGCGGGTTTTACAAATACGCTGTTGAATTTGACGATGATATCGTTGCCCAGAAAATATCGCGCCATGGCGAGCATCTCTTCCCCTGTGTGAAATGTATGCCAGATGAGAGGAGACTCGACGCAGAAATTGCCGAGTTTTCGAAATCTCAGCGCGCGAGCTTCCAGGGTATCGCCCATGGGGTCCATGGGATCTGCATTGGGGTTGCCACTTGGCTCGGGTTTGAGCAATTCGTTTTTTATGACGCCGCGCATGTCAAAAGCAGTGTCTTCTGGTACGACGTTGCGCTCAATAAAGAATCCCTTTTCTTCCCATTGGTGTTTTTGTTCTTCAGTGGGTTTCCAATTATTCATGGTATCGATCTCCTTATATATAGAATGGAAAGACAATACAAATAATCCGAACATTTCCACGTTTGTCAAGTTTTTAGAATTGTCAGGCTATGGATTTTGGGGTTTACAGTGGTCGGGTGATCCGTTAAATTGTTTTTAAACTTAAACATGGAGGTGCGTTATGTTGATTGCTACGTCGCGAACAGTACATGCGGGTTTTGAGAAGCAGGACGCTCCTGTGCAGATTCTGGAGGGCGATGTTGCCGCGCTTGCCAAAGGCGAGGTTTATCGCGTTGTTGCGCTCAAGAGTGGTGATTTGTTTGTGTGTACCGAAACGGGGTCCCAGACGGTTGCCACGAGTATTGAAGAGGATATCGAGTGTTTGATTATTGTTGACGAAGAACCCCTGCGTTTGCTTATCGGTACGGGCGAGTCCCGTATTTATTGTTATGACGATGGGAAAACACATCGGGTTGAGTCTTTTGATCAACTTTCGGTGCGCGATAAGTGGTACACGCCCTGGGGTGGTCCACCTGATGTGCGCAGTTTTGCCAGGACAACGGATGGCTGGGTTTATGCCGATATTCACGTGGGTAGTATTATGCGCTCGGCAGATTGCGGTGAGACATGGGAGCCTGTGACCCCCGATTTGCACGATGATGTTCACCAGGTGGCTACTTCGCCCCGGGATGATGACCGCGTGTATGCGAATACGGCGCGTGCGGTGTTTGTGAGCGATGACCGCGGGAGGTCGTGGTCCCACCGGTCTGAGGGTTTTCCCTATTATTACGGTCGCGCGATTGCCGTGCATCCCGATGATCCGGATTGTGTACTGGCTACGGTGAGCAGGGGGCCACACGGAGAGGCTTCAGGTCAGCTTTACAGATCGGATGATGCGGGTGGTACATGGGAACACGTTACAGCGGGTTTTCCAGGAACGGTTCCGCACAATATCGATACCTTTCACATTGCGTTTTCAAAGGATGGGTGTGCATGGGCGGCTGTGGATAAGACGCTTTATGCCAGTGATGATCGCGGTAAATCATGGGAGGGTGTTTGGGAGGCACAGGAGAAAATACGGATGATTGCATAAAATGATGGAAGGAGAAATACATGCCAGCGGTTCAAGAACTTCAAGCTGATGTTGCCCAACTCTCACCGGATGAACTGGCTCGTTTTAGAGCGTGGTTCGAGGAATTTGATGCAAAAGTTTGGGATAAACAGATTGAGGAAGATGTTAAGCTGGGCAAATTGGATCACCTTGCGAATCAAGCTATTGCTGATTTTCGTACGGGAAATGTTAGAGAGGTATGAGACATTTTACAAACCCTCATTTTTGGGAATGTTATCAAAGACTTCCGCGAGAGGTTCAAGAATTAGCAGATGAGAATTTCAAATTACTGAAGCGAGATTGGAGACATCCTTCTTTGCAATTGAAACATGTTCTCGTAAGAAGGGGAAAGGTCGGCAGGTATTGGTCGGCAAGAGTTGGCATTAAATATCGAGCTATGGCAATTGAAATTGAAGAGGGTTTGGTCTGGTTTTGGATTGGAACACATGCCGAATACGATAAATTGATTCGGTGATTATATAAATTTTAGGCGGGCCTTATCTTTTGGAGTATCTATGGCACATCACAACTTTAGCCCCACGCATTACCACACGACTATTGGATCCCACGATCCCGTTCTGACCATTGCAAGTGGCGATACGCTTTCGACGACTACGGTTTGTGCAGGTGGCAGGGATATGACGGGCGAGCAAGTGACCGAGGGCGGTAATCCCCAGACGGGACCTTTTTATATTGACGGTGCAGAGCCGGGGGATTCGATTTCGGTTGTGTTTGATCACCTGATGCCCAATCGCTCGCATGGCTATACGTCTGCGCGCGTTGCGCCCAATGTGCTCGATCCGGGTTATGTGCCCAAATTTGACGATGATATTTCGCGGGTGTTATGGGAGATGGATTTTGAGAATCGCACGGCACGCCCGGTAGAGGTTTCTCGCGACCGCGATCATACCACGCCCGGTTATGGCAGTCCCGCTACCCGTCCGTTAAGTGATCTAATTTTGCCGCTCAATCCACACCCCGGATGTTTTGGGGTTGCGCCGCCGCGGGGGCAGGCGATTTCGACCGCGACTTCATCCACGCACGGCGGGAATATGGACTACAAGCGCTTCAACGAGGGCACGGTGGTTTATTTGCCGGTTTTTGTCGAAGGCGCGCTTTTTCACATTGGCGATGGGCACGCGCTTCAGGGCGATGGTGAAATTGTGGGTACGGGTATTGAAATTTCTTTTGATGTCCGTTTTACAGTTCATCTGCACAAGGGCAAGACGATCAACTGGCCGCGAGGTGAAAATGAGACGCATATTTTTACGGTTGGCAATGCCCGTCCGCTCGATCAGTGCGTGGAGCACGCCACGACTGAAATGATCCGCTGGCTTGTGTCGGATTTTGGATTGGATGAGCGCACCGTGCATGTGTTGCTGGGGGAGGCGGTTGAATACGATATGGGCAATATGTTTGATCCCGCTTATACTTTTGTTTGCAAAATTCCCAAGCAAGTTCTCGAAACCCTGGGCGCGTCCCGCGCGTAGTGTGCGATGAAAAAATCTCACTGGATTATTTCCCCGTCTGTCGATTTGTGCTGTATTTCGCTCGGATGGCTGGTATTTTTTGCCGCTCCTTATCTTCTCCCTGACCACAGTGAGACTTTCCGTCTCATTGCGGTCACGTCATTTGTTGCCCACCGGTATTTCACTTTTCCCCTCGTTTATCTCGACCGCATTGAATTTGAACGGCGGCGGCTAATTTATCTCATAACTCCGGTGCTGTGCCTGGGGTTCGTCGCTCTGTGTTATTATTTTCGGGTTGAAGAGCCGGAGATGTTCGCGTTCTGGTATCTTTTTAATTATTTCCATTTTGTCCGTCAAAAGTACGGCATTTTGCGGATTTATTCCGGGAAGGGGCAATGGGGACACAAACAGCTCGATGCGTGGACTTCGTACCTATGGGGCATTGCGGGCTTTGGGTATCTATTTGCGTTTCAGGCCGATGTCGAAGGTCGCGTTATGCATTATCTGCATACGCTTATCGGCACGCCGCTTCCCCCTGTGGGGGCGCAAGGGATATATGTCGCAGCTATCGCTGTTACGATTGCCTGGCTTATTTACGAGTTTCGGGGCGCGCAAATTAACTGGCCCAAATTGCTTTTTTTTATATCTGTCGCGTTCATGTATGGTGTTGTGCCCATTTTGTCGTCGGACGCGCTTTTTATTGCGACCAGCTTTAGCCATGCGGCGGAATATATCGCGCTTGTCGCGCTTACGGTTCACAATAAGGCAAAACTCGATGCGTTTGCGTCGCCTGTGCTGACGCGCGCGGGAAAGCGTATTGTGCCCTATACTGCGGGTTTTATTGTTGTGGTCAGCGGCTTGTTATACGGTCTGAAATTTCTTTCTCTTCCGATCTTTCTCGTTTTTACGTATGGCACGTCGTTTATGCATTTTATCTACGATGGCATGATCTGGAAGCTGCGTCGCCCCCGCGTTGCGCGGGAGGTTGGCGCGGCGATGAGCGATGGACGATGAGCGATGGACGATGCGCAGAAACGCCATTTGAAGGATATTGACCGCGCGGTTGTCTGGCATCCGTTTACGCAGATGCGAGATTATGCGGATGAGGATCCCATTATTATTTCGCACGGCGATGGTGTTTATCTCTTAGATATCGACGGCAATCGCTATCTGGATGGCTTTTCGTCTATGTGGTGCAATGTGCATGGGCATCGCGTTGCGGAGATTGACGGTGCTATTCGCGCGCAACTCGACCGCGTGGCGCACAGTACGCTGTTGGGCCTGTCCAATATTCCGGCTGTTCAACTTGCGGAGAAGCTGGTGCAGATTGCGCCGAGGGGTCTCAGCCGGGTTTTTTATTCGGATAGTGGTGCGACTGCGGTTGAAGTTGCGGTTAAGATGGCGTTTCAATACTGGCAGCAGCGAGCGCGTCCATGTCGAGAGAAGGATAGCTTTCTTCACCTGACAGAGAGCTATCACGGCGATACGATTGGCTCGGTGAGCGTGGGGGGGATCGCGCATTTTCACCAGGTGTATCGGCCTTTGCTTTTTTCTTCTGTTTCTGCGCCTGTTCCGCATCCGTACCGGTGTGAATACTGCGATGGGTCGTGTGATAGGACGTGTTTTGATACCTTGGAGAAGGTTATTGCCGAGCACGCGAATCGCCTCGCAGCTTTTATTGTGGAACCGCTCGTGCAAGGCGCGGGCGGCATGCTTATGCATCCGCCGGGTTTTCTCAAATACGCGGCTGAGTTGTGCGATAGATACGATGTGCTTCTGATTGCGGATGAGGTTGCTACGGGATTTGGTCGGACGGGTAAGATGTTTGCCTGTGAATACGAAGATGTCGCGCCCGATTTGCTCTGTCTGGGTAAGGGGCTTACCGGGGGGTACCTTCCGGTGGCGGCGACACTTACGACGGATGAGATTTACGACGCCTTTTTGGGCGATTATGCGGAGATGAAGACTTTTTTTCACGGTCATACGTACACGGGCAATCCACTCGGTTGTGCGGCTGCACTTGCGACAATAGAGAAATTTGAGACAGATCGTACGCTGGAGAAATTGCAATATAAGATCGCGTATCTGGCGGAGCAGTTGCAGCGGTTCAGGGATTTGGCACATGTGGGGGATGTTCGTCAGAGGGGTTTTATTGTGGCTATTGAATTGGTGTTGGATCGGGAGAATAAGACGCCGTATCCTTTTGAAGATCGCACAGGTCATCGGGTGTGCGATGTTGCCCGAGAAAATGGGCTGCTCATTCGCCCGCTGGTCAATACGGTTGTTCTTATGCCTCCTTATGCTATTTCCAAACGCGAGATCGATCAGATGATAGATATTGTTTGCGATGCGATTGTAGCTGTTACAGAAGGGGATGAGAGGTGATCCACGAAGGACACGAAGGACACGAAGGGGTGTGAGATGATGAGGGGGATTTTTGTGACGGGTACGGATACGGAGATCGGCAAGACGGCGATTACAGCCGGGTTGGCTGCGGTGCTGAAGAAACGGGGTATTGATGCGGGGGTTATGAAGCCGATTTCTGCGGGTGGTCGCGCGGATGCAAAATTATTGAGACGGGCTGCGCGGTCGAACGAGTCTCTGGATACGATTAATCCGATTTTCTTGCGCGATCCGCTTTCGCCGAATATTGCGGCTGCGCGAGAAGAGAGGGTGCTCGATCTGGCACCTGTTTTTGACGCTTTTGATCGTCTTTCGAAAATTCACGATTATTTGCTCGTAGAAGGCGTGGGCGGTCTTCTGGTGCCGATTGCGGATGATTTTCTGGTGGCGGATCTCGCAGCGCGTTTCGATTTGTCTCTTCTTATTGTGGCGCGCGCTGCTCTGGGTACGATTAATCATACGTTGCTTACGATTGAGGCGGCGAGGGCACGCGGTCTTCAGGTCAATAGTGTGATTTACAATACGCTGTTACCGGGGGGACCAGATGTGTCGGCGCAATTGAGTCCAGGGGTTGTGACGCGCATTTCTGGGGTTCCATCGGCGGGTACTGTTCCTTATGATCCAGATGTCGATGTGGATGCGGTTTGCCTGGGTGGGATGGTGGATTTGATTGAGGCGCGGGTTGATGTGGATTTGGTTTTGGGATAAAGAAAGATACTGTGACGACTTTATATACTACGTCATTCAAGGGTATTGGGCAGATTACCGTGCGGGAGTTGCGGTTTTATTTTGGGAATCGCCTTTCCAATGTGCGGACAGACCGCGTGCGAGATTACGATTTGGTGCAGTTCAACTATCAGGGCGATCCGCTGGCGTTGCGCCAACTGGGGACTGTGGAGGATGTTTTTTTCAATCTTGCGGATATGCCGTTGAGCGGAGAGCGCGAGGATCTCGATACCATAGGTGAGATACCCGATCTGATTCCATCGCTCAATGTACACAGGCAGTTCAATGGGTTGCCCAGAGGGCGGACGAGCTATCGCGTTATTGTTCAGGCATCTATGCAGGGCTGGCAATCTTACCGTCGCAACCAGATGCAGGCGGCGGTTGAACGGGCTGTACATCGCCGCTTTCCCAAATGGCGTCTTGTGCCCGATGATGCCAATCTGGAATTGTGGTTGCAACAGACCGGCAGGCAGGTGCGTCTGGGGTTGCGCCTTACGGATCGCACGATGCGCCATCGCACGTATAAGACGGCTAACCGTCCCGCGTCGTTGCGTCCGACTATTGCGAGGGCACTGGTACAGCTTACCCGTCCGGAAGATGGCGATGTTTTTCTGGATCCGATGTGCGGTGCTGGTACGGTTATGATTGAGCGCGCGCTTGCGGGTCGCTACGCTCTGGTTCAGGGTGGGGATATCGACGAGCAAGCGGTTGTAGATACGCTGGAAAATTTTGGCAGTCGCCACAAACCGCGCGATGTTTTTCACTGGGATGCGCGTCAATTGCCCCTGTCCGATCAATCGGTTGACAAGGTTGCGACTAATCCGCCCTGGGGCCGTCAGGTTGGGTCTGTTTTTGAACTCCGCGCACTTTATGAATCTGTTTTTGCGGAGGTTGACCGGGTTTTGCGCCCCAATGGCGTTGTCGCGATTCTTTCGAGCGAGTGGGAGGCAGTCAAGCGTGCGCTGGCGCGAACTAATCTGACGCCGATTGAACAGATTAAAGATATCGCGGTGCTGGGCCGGCGCGCCGATATTTTTGTCGCGCAGAAATTTGCGGTCTGACATTTTTTTCACAGGAGATCAAAGATGAATATATCTGAAGATATTGGGACTAAGCTGCTCTTTGAAAATGATCGCGTGCGCGTTTGGGATCTCGCGCTTGCCCCGGGTGAGAGTACGGGTATGCATCGGCACGAGAATGACTATCTGTACGTGGTGATCGGTGGGGGAAAACTCCAGGGCGTCTCGTCAGTTGGCGTTAAAGGCGAGGCCCGCGATATGGTGGATGGGCAGGTGCAATGGCGAGATGTTGATGGCGAAGATATTCACGAGGCGATCAATGTGGGTGATGGACCCTGGCGGAATATTATTGTGGAGTTGAAGGAATAAAAAAAGCGGGCACGCAATCGTGCCCGCTTTTTTTTGTTCCTACTGGTTGGCGAGGAGATCGTCAACGACGGTTGGGTCGGCGAGGGTGGAGGTGTCGCCGAGGTCCGAGGTGTCGTTTTCGGCGATTTTGCGCAGGATGCGACGCATGATTTTCCCCGATCGCGTTTTGGGCAAGCCCGGTGCCCAGTGGATTACGTCCGGGGTGGCGATGGGACCGATTTCTGTGCGGACTTGTTGGACGAGTTCGGCTTTGAGGTCGTCGGTATAGGCTTCGCCCACGTTGAGGGTGACGTAGGCATAGATGCCCTGTCCTTTGATTTCGTGCGGAAAGCCGACTACTGCGGCTTCGGCCACTTTGGCGTGTGAGACCAGGGCACTCTCGACTTCGGCGGTGCCCATGCGGTGGCCCGAGATGTTGATGACGTCATCTACGCGGCCGGTGATCCAGTAGTAGCCGTCTTCGTCTCGGCGGCAGCCGTCACCGGTGAAGTAGAAGCCTTTGTATTGCTGAAAGTAGGTTTCTTCAAAGCGTTTGTGATCGCCATAGACGGTGCGCATTTGTCCCGGCCAGGGTTCTGCGATGGCGAGTACGCCATCGACGCCATTGCCATTGACGATTTTGCCCGATTCGGGTTCGAGGACCACGGGTTTGATGCCGTAGAGAGGAAAGGTCGCAGACCCGGGTTTGGTGGGGGTTGCGCCGGGCAGGGGACTGATGAGGATGCCTCCGGTTTCGGTTTGCCACCAGGTATCTACGATGGGGCATCGCTCTCGCCCGACATTGCGGTGATACCATTGCCAGGCTTCGGGATTGATGGGTTCGCCCACGGTGCCGAGTATTTTGAGGGATGACAGGTCGTATTTGGCGGGCCATTCGTCGCCTTCTCGGGTGAGGGCGCGTATGGCTGTGGGCGCGGTGTAGAATTGGTTGACTTTGTATTTGTCGATGACTTGCCAATAACGGCCCGGGTCGGGATAGACGGGCGTACTTTCAAACATGATGGTGGTGGCGGCATTTGATAGGGGTCCGTAGATGATGTAGGAGTGACCCGTGACCCAGCCAATGTCGGCGGCGCAAAAGTAGATGTCGCCGTCCTGATAGTCAAAGACGTTTTTGTGCGTGTAGCCGGTGTACACCATGTAGCCACCCACGTTGTGCTGCACGCCTTTGGGTTTGCCGGTGGAACCAGATGTGTAGAGGATGAAGAGCGGGTCTTCGGCGTCCATTTCTTCGCATGGACAGTCGGCATCAACTTCTGACATGGCTTTGTGCCACCATAAGTCGCGTCCTGCTTGCATGGGACACGCAATGCCACTATCTTCGCCTACGCGCTGGACGACGATGCAGGTGTGAACGCTGGTGTTCTCCATGCGCGAGTCGGCCAATGCAATGGCTTCATCAGCGGGTTGCTTGCGTTCCATGGGGCGGTTGCCGCGGAACATGCCATCTGTGGTGAGTACGATCTGGCAGGAGGAATCGACGATGCGGTCTGCCAGTGCTTCGGCGGAGAAGCCGCCAAAGACGATGGAGTGGACGGCGCCGATGCGCGCGCAGGCGAGCATGGCAATGGCGAGTTCGGGGATCATGGGCATGTAGATGGAGACGCAGTCGCCTTTTTTTACGCCTCGGGATTTGAGTACGTTGGCGAATTTGCAGACTTGCTCGTGCAGTTCACTATAGGTGAGTTCGGCGTCTTCACCAGGTTCGTTGCCTTCCCAGATGATGGCGGTTTGATCTCCTCGAGATGCGAGGTGGCGGTCAATGCAGTTGTACGTGATGTTGGTTGTGGCCCCTTCAAACCACTTGATTGAGATTGGTCCATTGTCCATATTGTAGTTGTAGGATCGCACAGTGTCCCATTTTTTGTACCAGTGGAATGTATTGGCGATTTCCGCCCAGAATGCTTCGGGATCGGCAATCGATTTTTCGTATTGTTTCCCATAGGCATCTATGCTGGGAACATGTGCATTGGTACTGAGATTTTGCGGTGGGATGTATTTTCCGTTTTGTTCGACCACCTGATTTGCTGCCATCGGGATTCCTCGCTTTCTGAACATGTATGTCATCAGTTTCGGTTTTGGGAAGTTGAATATAAAACGGGATTGATGAAGGCGCAATGCGGAAAAACAGGCGGCGCGTATTTTTGGGAACCCTGAGGGCGTGTGAAGGGTTTAATAGTAGGATTGAGGATAGAAAGCTTTGGGAAGGGAGGGGGAATACATGCCCGAAGGGGAGGGATTCCATGCTTATGGCAAATTCGAGATATGGACTTGACGAACAATCAGATATAGATATTTTAGCTGAGGTATCTGCTGGTGATATTGATGCCTATGGAAAAATTGTGCGGCGCTATCAAGGGCGGTTGTACAATTTTGTTTTTCGCTTTGTAGGTGATCGGGAAACAGCAGAGGATATCGTACAAGAGGCGTTTTTGCGTGCGTTTGGAAAGCGCGAGGAATATCGCGCAATTGCCAATTTTTCTACATGGCTGTTTACGATTGCCGGAAATTTGGCTAAAAGTGAACTGAGAAGGCGCAAGCGATGGCGGTTGTTTTCACTGCATCGAGACGAGGAGTCAGATACGGGCATGGAATTGCCCGATGAATCTATGCGTCCCGATCGCGTGGCGGAATCTGCTCTGGTCGATGTGGAGATTCAGAATGCTATTGCTTCGCTGCCCGATAATTATCGCCAGGTGATTTTGTTGCGCGATGTGGAAGGTATGTCGTATTATGAAATTTCTGAAATTGTGAAGTGTCCGGTTGGGACGGTGAAATCGCGCGTCAATCGCGGGCGCTTAAAATTGCAACAAAAATTAAAAAATGAAGGTCGGGATGTGGGCCTGAATGTCTAAGATATCCCGGAAACCCTGCTCGGAGGTAAAATATAGACATGACCGTTACTGATTTTGAAGCGCGAGTTTCGGCTTATGTAGATGGTGAAATGAGTCCGGTGGAGATGGCAGAAATGGAGCGCAAAGCTGCCGAGTGCGAGCATTGTCGCGTTTTGTTAGCCGATGTGCAAGCCTTGAAAGAGCGTATGGCGCAATTGCCACGGGTTCGGCCATCGGCTGAGTTTGATTTTACGCTACGTAGCCATTTGGCGATGGCTATGACAAAAGAAAAACAGCTTTTGCACAAAGCGCGGCGCACAATGTTTTCTTCTGTCTCACGGACCATTACCACGCTGGCTGCGGCTGTGGTGATCGGTCTGGGGTTAACCCAGATGGTTTTCTATAGCGATACAACACCTATCCCACAAGTGGCAGTGGAGCGTCCGGAAATTCCATTGGTGCCGGGCGAGAGATTGCCGAATGTTGATGTAGGTGCTCTGGAATTGGAGCGTTTGTCCAAGGAGTCTTATAGTCTGGATTCTCGTCATTATCGGGACTCGGCGCGTGTGGATTCCGCATTGCGGTTGAAGCAGCGGCCATCGAACATGCGCGACCTGCGCGATGTGAAACAGGTTCCCGTTTCGTATTCATTTTGACGTTGGCTCGACAAGTGAAGAGAGGCGGGATCATGAGATCTTTGTGTTGTGCAATGGCGTTGTGTCTGCTTGCTATAGGCAAGGGATGGACGGAAGAACGCAGCCTGTTGTGCGCGCTTGAAGAGGAAATTGCGGCAATTTTGGAAGATAATCGGCAGAGTGTGGTGCGGATTCACACGCTGTATCCCCGTGCGCGGGCAGACAGCGGGCCGTTTGGTTCGGTGTTTACCCACGGTACGGGGTTTATTTTTGATCCTCAGGGTTATATTTTAACGATTGAAGCCGCTATTGCAGATGCCGATGAGATTCGGGTGACGCTCGCTTCTGGCGTGCAGGTGCGGGCTGCGCTCGTGGGGGCAGATCCGATTTCGGGGATTGCTGTTATTCGCGTTGAGGCAGAAAATTTGCCCACGGTTGTGGTGGGAGATTCACAGCATATTAAAATTGGCCATTACGCCCTTTTGTTGGGCAATGACTTTGGCAATCTGGTGCCCGCCGTTGGGATGGTGCATGAGATATATCGGGATACGGATTTGTTTCAGGTGTCGGCTCGCGTGCAGAGCAGTTATGGCGGGGCACCTGTATTTTGCAGCAATGGACGGGTTGGGGGTATGGTGTGGCGCTATGAAGACCCGGTTCGCGCCGTTGGACAAGACAATAGCCCGCTATTTGGGTGGGGGTCCATGCCGTCATCTGTTTTTGTTATTCCGATCAATCGCGCGATGCGGGTGGCGCGTGCACTGGTCGCACATGGGCAGATGACGTATGGCAAATTGGGTGTGGAAGTTGCACCACGGGGCAACGAGGTGGTGGTGGTCAATGTGCAGGCCAATAGTCCTGCAACTGAGGGCGGGATTCAGCCAGGCGATGTGGTGCTTTCATATCGCGGGCGTGCCATTGCTGGTCCGACGCATTTGAAGCGGATGGTGCTGGAAAGTACGCCGGGCGATACTGCAACGCTGGGTATTCGACGCGCGGGACAGGTGGTGGCAATACAGGTCGAGTTGGATCAGATGGATAGCTCTGCTCTGGTCGCTTTGCGGCCAGCACCGCTGGTAAAGCCAGAAGACGCAGCGGTTTATCAACACATGAGTTATTTGCAACGCGAATTTGGGCGTTTGTGGCAAATTTTGCATCGCAAGTAGGTGGCTTGCAGTAAATGTAAAAAAGCGGTGGTCTTCGGATCACCGCTTTTTTATTTTTCAATGGTATGCTCTCTTCGACGAATCGTTACCAAAGGAGTTGATCCATGCTTAGTCCCGCGCCGGTTGCTGATTTCTCACCCGCTGACTTTGACGACAGCGAACTCGATTTGCCCTATTATTTGTCGCATTTTCACCGCATTGCCAATGCCGTTGAGATGGACGGTCCCGACCGCGGCTTTATCAATATTTCGGTCTGGCGAAGGCCGAAGGACAACAAACCGCACAATGCGCGCATTATGGAAAATATTCTGGCGCTGGCTTTCTTTTTTTGCACCGACCGCCCCTGGAATGTGTTTTACGCACAGCCCGACCTGCGCCAGCGTCTCGAGGCTGCGCTCGACTTCTGGTGCGGCATTCAAAACGGAGATGGGCGTTTCAGCGAGTACGGTTCCGGCAATTGGAATCTCGCCGCTACTGCTTTTGCCACAAAGTTTATGGGGCAAACCCTCCATCTGCTCGACAGCGGTCCGCCCATTGATCCAACTTTGCACCAGCGCGTCATATCGGCCGACTGCAAAGCACTCTACGCGACCTTTACTATGGATGAATTGCAAACCCATGGTCGCAACTTTACCAATCAGTACGCCAATGCCTGGGGCGGTGCGCTGGCGTATCTGGACCTCTTTCCCGATTCAGAACTCGAGCATTTGCTCGACCAGCGTCTCGAGGAGAGTCTGACTGAATTTCAGAGTCCCGCCGGTTATTTTTATGAGCGTAGCGGTCCCGATTGGGGCTATTTTCTGGGGACTCACCACAGCGATATCCACGTTGCGTATCACTATGCTCGCGGTACGGATCGGGCGTCTATTTTCCTTGAAAAAGAACGGCGCTGGTACGATTGGTTTTCCTATAATACCGTGCGCGAACCAGATGGTACGGGTTACGCGCTCAACCGCGCCATTGAAACCCGCCAGCAGAGAGCTTTTCTCACTGAGTATCGCGCCAATCTCGGCGGTGCCGAGAGGTCTAACTCTGGCGATATCGACACCACTGCCCTCGGTGAGGTACTCGAGTTGCCTCGCGCTTATGGGCGCACGGTTGAAGCACATGCACGGGATATTGCAGATGCGCGCGCCCGCCTTGAAGCCAATTGGCCCACTGTTGCTCCGCTTCAGGTTGGTGAATTTTGGGCTTTTACGCCTTATGCATTTTTGCACCGGGATCACATTACATGGTATCCCACATCGGAACAAAAAAAAGCGGCCACTGCGATGTTGCCCTATATCGCACGAGACCACTTCACACACCAGCGGGTTGATAGTCGTCATCCGGTGGTCTTTACGTTTGTCCGTCGTCCAACCTATTACGCTGCTTTTAATACCGGGCCTGTACTCAGTGCCCAACAGCGGTATGGACTGGGATTGCTCTGGCATCCTCGCGCTGGTGCTGTTCTACAGTCTCAAACGGATACAGACCATGCTGCCTGGGGGACGATTGTCAATGGTACGCTCTGCGAAAAGACGGATATTGCTGCTGCTTTTCGGGTCAATGGCAATCCGATCATACCGCGACCCGGTATCCGCGATCTGCCCAGTGGTGATCTCGAGATCATCTATCCTCTGGGCGAAACCGGTAGCAAGACGGTCCTCTTTACCAGCGATGCGATCACTGTTTCTGTTACCTATCCCGGTGCATTTACCGAGGTTCTTCCGCTTCTGAAGGGAGAACTGGATACAATAAAGAACGGGTCGGTTCTCACGCGCGGTGATGTTTCTTTTTACATTGAAACCGAAAATGCGATCACTTTTTCCGATACCGATCTCAAGTCCGGTGACCGCCAGGTCGTGACGGCGGACATCAACGCTGAAGATACATTGACTTATCGCATCGCGTTTCGGTGAATGATTCTGCGAGGAGTGTTGACAGACCCATTGCAAAAATTTTATTTCAGGAGGCATAAGATGCCTGTTAAACGAGAAGAGGATATAGCACGGCAAGAGACGCGTGTCGTGATTCAAGAGGAGACCGACGATCCTGATAAAGGGCTTGAACTGCGTGAAGAATTTGTAGAAGAATTGCGTGAAGCAGAGGCGAAGGTTGATGCGGGTATTGGATTAAAAAAGTGGTCGGATTTTATGAAAAAATTGGGTATTGAGTGAGATAATGAACAAATTTTGTATCGCGAGTAAATGTTCACGATAAACGCAAAAAGCGGTGGTCTTCGGATCACCGCTTTTTTATTGAGAAGCTTTCCAAACAAATGGAGTAACTTCAGCTAACAAGAATTTTACCTATAAACCAATTCCTCAATCTTCACTGCGCCATTTTCCACTACATCCACTCTCAGGCCGTGCCCTCTGAGTAAACCCATTCCTACAAGGGGATCAGTGTCTGCCGCGTCCACTTCTACCGTGCGATCCTGTCCGTTCCATAACACAATCCCTATGTACGCGTCGAATACGTGCAAACTGCCATCGGCCAGTAGTGCCTGGCCACGGCTTTGCCAAGGCAGAGCCAGTCGGTCAATCAACGCCATGGGGAGCGTCAGATGACCGGTGAAGCCGGTATCGATTATGGCCTCAATGTCATGTTCCTCCCCGGCAGTGCCGCGAAGGGTAAGGTGTATGGTCGCCTCGAAATTCTCGTTTACTGTACCCTCAATCATGTCAAACCACTGGCATGAGAGTGTCCGAACCGATGTAGCGCACGGTGGCCGATGCGGATCAACCACGGCTGTGCATCTGGACAACGCGCAAAAAGTTGGTCAGATGCGGCAAGTGGGTCGTCTGCTACCTCGAACTCACCCGTCTCAATATCAATCGCCACGATCCTGCCGCTGTTACCTTCTTCCACCTGAGGCCTCACGCGTTGCTCGTAGATAGTCTGACCACGTCGGGCGAACTCCTCTTTGCTATAACGCGGCTGTCGTACTTTCATGCTGTTCTCCTTAGCATCCGATAATGATGACATGGAAACAATGAATTATAGCAGATATAGCAATTTTATGCAACCTTACGCGCGGTGTTTGGCAACGACTGATTCGTTGAGTTCGATTCCCAGCCCAGGTCCTGTTGGCGGGGTGATATAACCGTTTTCAAACTGGATTGGCTCTACGAATATTTCGCTGTGGAGGTCGTTGGCGTTGAATTCCTGGATTAGAAAATTTGGCGAGCATGTGTCGAGTTGCACTGCGGCTGCGGCGGCGATGGGACCGCAATACATGTGGGGCGCGATGAGGGCGTAGTGGGCTTCGGCCATGCTGGCGATTTTTTTCGATTCCAATATTCCGCCGCATTGTCCCACGTCTAATTGGAGGATTTGTGCGGCCTGTTTTTTGAGGAGTTCGGCAAATTCGTATTTGGTGACGAGTCGTTCGCCCGTGGCGATTGGGATGCTGGTGTGGGCGGCGACGCGGGCCATTTCGTCAATGTTTTCTGGAGGGACGGGTTCCTCGAACCAGAAGGGGCTGAATTCTTCCAGTTCTTTTGCCACGCGGATTGCGCCAGATGTGCTGAATTGTCCGTGGGTGCCGATGCCGATTTCCAATTCGTCGCCGACTGCGTCCCGGATGCTTTTGAATATTTTGGCGACGTGGCGGATGGTTTTGAGTGGGAAGTCGCGCGGATTGGGAAAGATGGGGTGGAAAGGGTCGAATTTGCAGGCGGTGTTTCCATCCGCGACCAGACGGGTTGCGATTTCGCCCGCGCGTTCTGGATTTTCCCAGATGCCGTCGGTGGGCATGTAGGCATAAGCTCTGAGTTTGTCGTGGACTCTGCCGCCGAGCAGGTTGTAGATGGGCTGGTTCAGGGCTTTGCCGACGATGTCCCAACACGCCATTTCGATGGCGCTCAAGGCGGGTGTTGCGTCGAGGCCGGGGTGGCGGTAGTCGTGTCGGGATGCAAAGATGCGCTGCCACAGGCTTTCGATGTCAAAAGGGCTTGTGCCAATGGCGAATTGCTGACACAGGTTTTTGATGAGGCTGATTTGGCCGTCCAAATTGGTGGCGTTTCCCGAGGGTCGCTCGCCTAATCCTACAATGCCTTCGTCGGTGATGAGCTGGACAAAGAGCCAATATCTTCCCCCGCGATAGGGCTGGATGTTTTGGATTACGATGGTTTCTACATCGGTGATTTTCATGGGTGATGTGCTCCTGTGTTGGTGTGTGGCAATGCGATCAATGCTTCTTCAATTACGCGGCATTGCCAGAACGCCCTGTTGCACCATCCGAATCGCCACGGGTGCGATGTTGCAAATCGCTGGGGCAATGCTTCGTATAGCAGGGCGAATGTTTGTACGGTGGCCGCGAATTGATGGGTGTCCTGCTTGTCGCGTTCTGCGTGCGCTTTGTAATAGGGGATGAGCGCATCTGTGGTGCGGTGCAGCGCGGCGTTTGCATCTGTCTCGCGCCATCCGGTGGATTTTGGTAGTCGCGATAACAGATAGACCGCGTCCATGGTTGAAAAATTTGGTCGTCCGTGCCAGAAGCCGTTCTCTTCTTGGAGATTCAGCATGGCATCTATGATTTTTTCAGGCTGTGGCGGCAGTTTGTCCATGCCCGTGTAGATCAGGCTGTAGGCAAATGTGCGGCTGATGTTGGTGGGGCCTTCACCGGGCCAAGTCCCCAGTGTGAGGTGCTGTTGTGCGGCGAGTTCGTCGAAGAATGCCTGGACCCACGCGGGGTCTGGATGGCTGACGAGCATGGGGACGCGTGCGAGTACTTCGTGATGGGTGTCGCCCGATGCTTTCCACGTTTTGAACCACTGGTGGAGTCCGGTGATGGTTGTTGCGCTGCGCTGATTGTCGGGGAATTTCAGGACCTGAGCGTCCAGCATGTTGAGTGCGCGAACTGCGTTCCAAAATGCGATCCCACGGCGCGGATTGTCTGAGGGCGGGAAGGTAAAGGTTCCGTCCTGTTCGTTCTGTTGCGACTGGATCCAGGTGACCCATTTTGCGCGGTCAATCGCGACTGCGTCGAGCGCGTCCATGCTGTACAGGATATAGGTGATGAAGAGGGTGCTGGGTAGGCTGGGCGCGGGTGCGTCGCCATTGCGGAAGGCGCCGGTGTCCGGGAGGTAGAGGGATTCCGCCCAGGCGATCAAATTGTCGCGAATGGGGTCGAGGGAGATGGTCATGTGGTTCTCATTACTCCAGAGCCGCCTGGAGTCCCGGGACCTGGTCCGCGCCCTCTGGCACCTGAATTTTCGATCCTTGAAAGTCCTCTCCGACCGGTTCAAATCGCCCGTCCAGGTGCTCGGACAAGAACGCCTCAGCGACGGCGTAAAACGACAAGCGATTTTCCGGCCGTGCGAATCCGTGCCCTTCGTCTGGATAAAGCACGTAGGTCACGGGGATGTTTTTTTGTTTCATCGCCTCGACGATTTGATCGGATTCGACTTGCTTGACGCGCGGGTCGTTGGCACCCTGGCCGATCAACAGAGGCTGCTGGATCTGATCTACGCGCGCAAGCGGCGATTTGGCCAGCAAGGATTTCTGGCCCTCCTCTGTGGTCCAGTCACCTACGCGGTCTTTCATCATCGGCAGGATTGGGACCCAATAAGGCGGTACGTTTTGTAGCAATGTGACGAGGTTGCTCGGGCCGACAATATCGACGCCGCAGACGAATGTCTCAGGCGTAAAGGTCAGCCCGACCAGGGTCGCGTATCCGCCGTAGCTACCGCCCATAATCGCCACCTGGTCGCGCTGCGTGATCTTTTCACGGATCGCCCAGTTGACAGAGTCAATCAAGTCGTCGTGCATTTTGCCGGCCCACTCGCCATTGCCAGCGTTGGTGAACTCCTTGCCGAAGCCGGTCGAGCCGCGGAAGTTGACGCTCAGCACGGCGTAACCGCGGTTCGCCAGCCACTGATGCTGCGAATCGTAGCCCCAGATGTCGCGTCCCCAGGGACCCCCGTGAACCAGCAAAACCAGTGGTACCGGATTGCTTGGCCGGGCGTCTTCGTCAGGGGTGCTGTCGGTAGGGAGCGTCAGATAGCTGACCAAATTCCACCCGTCGCGGGATTTGATGGTCAGCGAATGCATCTTGGCCAGTTGGTACTCGTCCAGGTCTGTGCGGTTGCTGAACAGGTAAGTCGCCTGTTTCCTGGTGCGGTCGTACAGGTAGTATTTGACCGGCCCGTTGTCCAGGACATAGGCCGCTGTCCACAAGCGGTCGTCGAGTGTGCGGCTGGTGATGGATAATTCGCCGTCTTCTATCGAGTGCAAGTAATCCATGTCTTCTTGAATCGCCGGGTCCAGGACGTGCCAGCGGTTGCGGTCGTAAGTGAACGACACGGCTTGCATGTGTTTCTCTGTCGGATGAACCAGCATCCCGCCCACATCCGCGTGGTCGTCCTCGGCCACCAGTTCTTGTTTGCCGGACGCCAGATCAAGGGTAAACAAGGCGGCCGTGTTTCGCTTGCGGCTGTCGATCATATAGAGGACCTGGTTTGATTTGTCGAAGCCGGTCAGATAGGTCGTCAGGGCGTCGGTGTTGGGGACTTCCAGGAAGGGGTGCCACTGGTTGCTCTCGTCCCGTTGGAGGATCTCTTGTCCCCCGGTTGGCGAAAACGTCATGGCAAAACGCGTGTGATCGTCGTTGTCGAATAGGTAAGAGACAAAGCCCGGATTCTCTTCGACAAGGGTCCGTTCGCCAGTGGAAAGCGCGATTCGATAGACGTCGTGTAGCTGCGGATTGCGGTTGTTGATGCCGATGAGGATCTCGTTGGGCGTCTTTTCATTGACCGAGAGAATCTGCGCGTTGACTTTTTCAAAGGGTGTCAGGTCTCGGGTCTCGCCTGTGGCGATATTCGTCGCGTACACGTGCCAGTCTTCATCGCCTTTGGCATCCTGGTAGTACAGGATGTGCTGGCCATCATAGGTCCAGTCGTAGTAGCGGATGCCGCGTTCTTCGTCATTGGTGATCGGCCTGGCTGAGTCGGGATCATCTACTTCGGCTACCCAGACGTTCAAAACGCCTTCCACTGGCGCGAGGTAGCTCAGATATTCGCCGTCGGGACTGATCCGAGTCATGGATTTTTCTGGATTGCCGAATAGCACTTGTCGGGGAATCAATTTGGTATCTCCTTTCAATCTTGTTTAAGACCAACCGCGTACCATATACGCCTGTAATGTGCCGCTTTCATCGGAGTTGAAGAAGCCCGATTGTCCATCCGGGGAGAGGAAGGGGTGGATGTGCGTGTGTTTTTGCCAGGAGGATCCGGGGTCTGCGACTTTACGGGCATTTGCGAGTGCGCCTTCCTCTTCTTCGGGGAGGTCGAATAACCAGACGGCTCCGCCCGCATCTATTGGACCTGCGTCCGTGATCAGCCGTTTTCCGTCGATGTCTGTTGCGAAATGGCAGAAGTCGGGCGTGTCGAAGGATCGGGACAGGTCGTTTCGCCATCCGCCGGGGGTGTTGATGCCTTCGTCTCCGACGTGAGTTGCGGCGCGTCCCGAGATGAGTTGTCTTTCAGCGGGTTCGCGGGTGCTCGTGCTTGTGATGGCGATGTCGCTTTGTCCCTGCCAGCATTGATGCCCCTGGCAGAATTCGTTTCCGTCCCGTCCCCATGGGAAGTCGCGCAGTGCCGTGCCGTCGTCCCGGATGAGGTGAATGTCTGCACCCCGTCCGCTGACGAGCGTTTCTACGCTGCCGTCGGGCGATGCGGTGTTGCCGTGGTTTTCCTGGATCATGATGTCGTGGGAGGCGACAGGGTCTGTCTGGCGCGTGTATTGTGGATGGATGTTGCACCAGGAGGGTCCGTGAAAGATCAGGCGTACCGATGGTTTTTCAATTTCAAAGACGAGGAGGCCCCAGGGTGCGCCTGCGGTTTTGCCGTCGCCGAGGAATCCCGAGATGGCGATGCGCTTGCCGTCAGATGAGATGGTTGAGAGGGGATACGGTCGGCTCAATCGGAAGTCGGTGTCGGGTATGGCGTGGTCCAGGACATAGATGGTGTCGCGTTCTGTGCCGTCCATTTTGACGCGTTTGAGTGTTAGCCTCCCGCCTCCAGGCTCTGTTTCGTTGACGAAGTAGTAGAGCCATTCGCCGTCTGGTGAGATGGATGGTCCCGTAGTTCCGAGTTCGGTGGTGATTGGTGTTAAGCTGCAATGGTCTTCTATGTTGCAGACGAGGAACTGGTGTTCGGGGTCCTTTGGATCAGAGCCGTGGGGATGTGCAGACCGGTGAATAATTAGCCGCTGGGAGTCGGGCGTGAAGATCTGCGCTTCCATGTAAATGTGTGATGAGGGGACCGATTCATCCGTGAGCTGGATGACTTCGAGGTTGTTCCGCTCGGTCTCCGGAACGAGGTCGGGTCGGATTTTCATTTTTGTTCTCCTTATGACAGGAGTTGCGAGAGAAAGTCACTGGATATTATACGAATCTCAGTCCTTTCGATTTTGTGTCTGAATTTCCATATTCAGGGGTTTATCGCATCGCGTTTCGCTAAACGAATCGGTGAATCTGTCTATTTTTTGTGATTATATACAATGGGGCTGAGTTTCAAAATTTTACTAAAAAGAATCCCCATATTTCTTCCGATACGCAGAATGTAAATATGGATTAGCATTGATTATTTGCAACGACAATAATGTGGCGGGGATTCGCGAATTATGTGACAGTTCTGATACTCGCTTAAAATTATCACAAACTATTAATGCAGCATCCATTTTTTCTTTTTCAGATGAAAAACTAGAAGATGTGATAAAATCAATAAAAGCAACAAAACCTTTATTAAAAAAAGGTATAGGACTAAAATTTCCATGACGCATAGCATTTTCTAAATCGCACATGTAATCTGAATGGTATCTCCGACTGATATTTAATTTTACACAACTAAGATTATTCAAAGCTGAGTAACATTCAGGACACTGTTTCAATAATTTTTCATAATTTTGTTTAGCGGATTTTAAGTGCTTCTGTCGAAGTTCTCTCTTTGTCGCACAGCATCCACGTATTTGGAACCGTAGACCCTTTTTGAACAAATCTACTTGATGTTCTTTGTAAGAACCCTGCCCTATATCATATATTAGCCGACCAAAAATTACACCTTCCTCTAATCTACGCAAATTATCGTAACCAGCATATTTGTCATAATCTACTTTTTCCTTGTAAATCAAGTTAGAATCATCCATGTAAACATGCCATGAGTATAAATTATCACCATTTGCTTTATACTCAAAGTCTGACAGGTTTACTTGATAGCAATAAATACCGTGAAAATTTGTGGAAACCAAAATATCGCAATCCGATATTTTTATTACATGAATAGACAAAAATTTTGATAACATCTGTGCAATCTTCCACACGCCTTCGATTGCTGTCTGTAACGCATTTATCAGATCACTGTTGCTCTCCGTCTCCTGCACATGCATATAATCTGACAATCTCTGATATAGCTGGTAGAAATTAGAATCATCTATTACACCGTCCTCTTGATTTTCTAAATTCATCTTTTGAGACAGTGATTGTGTTACTGCCAATTTTGGAGAAACGGGAAAACTAGAAGTATTACGCAAAATTTTCAACCGTTCTTGAACTGTCAAAGTGAGTTTATTTCGTTTCTTTTTGTATATATTACTTTCCAAATCGTAATGTTCTTTATTAGCCATTTCACAAGCACTAAGCATATACTCTAAAGCAAGCCGAATATTACTCGATTGGTTGTTTACGTCTGACTTAGATGGCAACAAAGATTTTTTTTTCTCATCATATGCAGCTGTTTGAATATATTCAAAAAATAAGGATACCTGATATGGTATATACTTTAACTGTTTAACATAGTCTTTTATAGAATCTTCAATGGGTCTCAATTCTTGTCCTCCATCTTGCCAAGCACTTTTGGCACTATTATGTATAACTCTCCTTTTTTATAGGCCCTTTCTCTGAACGAGATAAGTTGTTCACTAAAAAGGATTAAGTCTGTTTTAGCGTCTTATCAAACTTCGCTCAGGTATTATACCGCAGCTTCGAGACGTCGGGCAAGAGCATCAAAATCCTCGGGACATTTTCGTCGGATCGCGTCAATCCGGCGCGAAGCCTCTTCTCCGAGAGGCTTTCGACCACCGCCGGGCGCGTCCGATAAGCCGCGCTGGGCGACAAGCGGCTCGAAGTAGATTTCTTTGACGTGTACTTCGGATCGTACGGTCCGCCAATTCCAATCCGTGGGCAAATTTAGGCCCGCGAGTACCCAGGTCTCAATCTCTTCCCAAGCATTTTCGGCGAGGAATACCCGAATATCCCCAAATTCTCCTTCGATCTGGTCGAGTCTCTGACGCCGTCCTTCATTGCCATCGCGATCAACGCACAAAATGAAGATGTCGGTCATTCCTTCGTGTTTTCTGATGATCTCTTCAATACGCTCTGATTTCAGTGCTTCTCCGACGCCGCCAAGCAGAGGATCAAGGCAAATCTCAACACGTACACGCGGCTTGCCAATGGATCGAAAGAGCCGCGTGAAGAGGGGTTTTAGGATATATTGATCTTTGCGGAAGTCTTCGGGAATGATGAGGATGTTCATTCGCCGTCACCTTCCGCTTCGTCGTAGTCTTCGGTGAAGGCGAGTGCGGTTTCTATCCAGCCTTCGGCAAGGAGTTTGCCCAGCCCCTGAGACTTGCGCAGTTCTTTGGCATTGGGCAAGTCGGCAACTCGGCGGATAATGGCGTCGTGAGAGTTTTCAAGTCGGCAAACGACGGACATGTTCTCAAATGTGCTGTCGTTGACAAAGGTCAATAGATCTGGCGCATGGGTGGTGGTAATTATCTGAACTTTTTCCTTTGCAGCCTGCTTTTCGATCAGTTCGAGCAAGAGCGATTGCCGCGCCGGATGAATGCCTGTGTCGATCTCTTCAAAGAAATGCAAGCCCTCGGGATATTTGCCGAGCAATGCAGCCAGCATGGCGAGAAAACGTAGCGTGCCGTCCGATGCGCTGTCGGCCGACACCTTACTGCCGTTTGTCTCACAGAGCATGAGATGGACTCGACCACTCGGATCACGCGGGAACTCGAACCCCTGCACATCCATGGGTGTGAGTTCGTGTATCCAACTCGTCAGAATCTCCTGTCGCTTGGGGTCGGTGCAGATTTCCTCCAGTGCAGTCGGCAAATTCTCACCGAAGTTGCCTAACATTTTCGCACCAGGGAGAGAGGACTCTCGCATTCGGCCTGGCGATAGTTCACGAAAATACATTTCCAACAGAGTGAAAGAAGGCTGTGATATCTTTGGTAGAAGCTCAAAAAATGCTTCCTGTCTTTTTGATTCAATCGGGATAGGCGGTATTGTGAGCTGCGTCAGAACTGCTTGATTTGATTCAAGCAAAATCTCTTTCTGTTCTTTGTCCCACGCGCCGCGAACCCTGAGACTTTCACCGTCACAGTGAGCTGTGTAGATCGTCTCTGATTCGACTATGAGTTTTTCTTTTTTTATTTGAAATTCATCAGGTTTTCTTTCGTGATGACCGATCTCAATCATATAATGCGCTCTCCCATCGTCCAATTCCATCTCAATAGAAAACTTCTCTTGTCCAAAGCGGATGATTTCATTGGCTGCACCGCGGATCGGTTCCCAATCACGTTGACCACCAGAGCCGTATACTCCACCTATAATCTCCGCCAGCGTATAGCCGATACCTATGCCGCACAGGAAGCGGAAGGCATCGCGGATATTGCTTTTGCCGCTGGCGTTCGCGCCCACGATTACGGTGAATGGGCCTACGCGCAAGGTTTCGTCGGCGAAGTTTTTGAAATTTACAAGTCGAATCGACGTAATCATCGAATTTTCTCCTTGGCAATCCGTAACTCATAGAGCTTCTGCAAATTTAGCCAAAATTCTGCACTGGTGTCAAAAAAATGAGCCAATCTCAGGGCTGTATCGTCAGTGATTGCACATCGCCCGTTGAGGATTTTGGTGATTCGGTTGGCAGGCACCTCAATCTGTCGTGCGAGTGATGCTGTGCTCAGGTCGAGTTCTTTCAACTCCTCGGCGAGGTGTTCTCCTGGATGAATTGCAGGTATAGTCATAGCGGATGCTGTGCTGATCTTTTTGTTCCTCTTTCAGGGTTTCAAAGTCGAATTTTTATTTTTTTCTATAAGTATGCTCTAATTCATCCTTCGGCTGCCATCCCAGGATGCGCTTTGCTTTTTCATTTGAGAATTTCTGGTGTGGTCGGTTTGCAAAGATGTTGAAGACTTCGCATTGCGATGGCAGTGTTTTGAGATCGATGGTCAGGCCCGGTAAGAATGCCGCTGATGCATCTCGCCAGGTTACGAGGAACGGGCGGTTCAGGCCGGGTCTTGACAGGTCGTCGTGATAGCAGAAGATGTAGAATAAGTAACACAGTACATAGACGTCGCTCTGCGCAGCAAAGATTCGACAGATTTCTTGTCCCAGGCCCTTGGATAGGGCGTATAGATTTGTGCTGGGTTTGGGTGGTACGTCGGGACCGATATTGTAATCCAGTGCCTCATAGGGTGCGCCCTGGACGGTGAAGTGCGGTCCTGTGTTGATGACCCGCGGGATCCCGTGTGCGACTGCTGCGCGCATGATGTTGTAGCATCCCATGGTATTTACGTCAAAGGCGATCTGTCGGTGGGGGCGCAAGACGGATAAGTTGATGATCGCGTCCATTCCCTCTGCCGCGCGGCTGACCGCATCGGGGTCTGATACATCTACGATCATCATTTCGTGCGGGGTGTCATAAGGCTCCAGGTCCGTTAAGCGCAGTTCTACATGTCCTTCCAGAGCTTTTACTACGTGCGGTCCCAATTGGCCATTGCTTCCGTAGATTACGACTTTCATGTTTACCTCGTTATTAAAGTCCCAATGTTTGCTTTGCCTGGTTTGTGGGGAACCGTGCATTTTCAACGTCTGATTGCACGTGCAATACCTGCCACATGGGTCCGCCTGTCACGAGTGCCTTGCCGATGGCTTTTACAGCGTCTTCTGCTGTCAATGCGGTGTCGCCATCGCCGTCAATATCTCCAAATCGCAAGCAGGTTACGCGGACGGAGTGCTCTCGCGCAAATTCTCGACAGGTAAATTCACCCAGGTAGCGCGCCATGGGTGCCGATTCTGTTGTGGGTCGCGGTGCCCAGACTTCTGTGACGTTCCAGTTGGGGTCGCAGGATTCGAATAAGCTCAGGGAACTGATATAGATGACATGCGGTACGTTCTCTTCTTTGGCTGCGTGCATGATGTTATAAGTACACCGGGTTTGAAAGTCTATTTCCCGTTCATCATTTTTTAGTTCTTCGGGCAGTTTCGCGAGGTGTACTATGGCGTCCATTCCCTGCACGAGGGCTTCGGTTTCTCCTTCGTGCCCGAGTTCGCATTTAACAAAGTCGCAATCTGTTTCTACATCTACGAGATCGGTCAATACGACTTCGTGCTCTTTCGATAAATTCTCTGATAGTGTCCGGGCTAATGCTGTTTTGCCCGAGGTGATTAATACGTTCATGGGTTGCTCCTGTTTTAAACATACCGTCCGATATTAGCGTCATCATAGTACTTATTCACATTCGGTATTTCGCGCATGCCGTGCCAGACGCCGCGGAACAGGGTTTGTCGCTTTGGGGGCATGGCGGCAATGACTTCGGGCGGCGGGCATTTTTTGCCCCATTTTGCATTTACGGTGTTGTAACAGGTGAATAGGCTCAACCGATTCCATTCTTCGTTGCCCCATGTTGTGCCCGTATGACACAGGGCTTCGGTGAAGATTACTGCGGATCCCGCAACGCAGGAATACGTGTCCCACAGGTTGCTTTCGCGTCCGCTCAGGGCTTCGGGGCGCGGGAATGCGGCTTTGTGACTGCCCGATAAGAACATGGTGCCGTCGCCTTCTCGTACTTCGTTCAATTCCCAGACGACGCGGATCAATCCCGCGTGGATTTTTCCGGGTTGCATTTGATAGATGTGCGAGTTGCCGCAGAAGTTGAAGTATCCTCCCCCGCCATGGGGTCGGAAGTTGTCGTGACCGGCTCGTCGATGGCTGGTGTACGTATGGTCGAACCGAAATCCGTAGCAGTCTTCGGTTGCGAGCGCCTGGTGTGAGATGATTTCGTTTAATACGCCGACCACAACCGGGTGGTCGAGTAGTATTTGCGATGCGCCGCCGTGATTGTCGCGTTCATCAGGGGGCAGTGTTTCGCCTTCGTTCAGGAATTTCATCTGGTGTTCGCGCACGGGTATGAGTTCTTCTTCGGTGAGTAAGGCGGGCAAACAGATCCATCCCTTGAGGTCAAATGTGTATTTCTGCTCTTCACTCATGGGCACGACGGGCAAGCCGTCGGCATTGGTCGTGGGTAATAATGGGTTAGACATAAAAATACTCCTGAGAAATGGTTATATCCTCAATAATTCCTTCCACTGATCCTCCTCTACCACCACCCCTTTCTCCAGACTCTCGCGTCGTATCCGCAGCATGCCTTCGCCGGGATAGCGCGCGGATTCGTGAACGCCATGCAGGTCGTCAATGATGCCGTTTACAATGCGTTCACACAGTTCTCGTCCGTTTAGTGATGTGACGTCGATTGCAATATAGGTTTGCGATACGGCGTGTTCATCGCCCTGCGCACCGATGTCGTGCGTTGTTTGACCGGCGGATAATAGCGCCGCGAGGGTATCGAGTACGATCGCGAGTGCCGATCCTTTCCAATAGCCGATTGGCAGTGCGCGTTGTGAATCGAGGATGGCGCCGGGGTCGCAGGTCAGATTGCCCTCTGTGTCAAATCCTCCGGCGATGGGCAGGGTCTCTCCTCGCGCTTGCAAGACTTCTAATTTGCCATTGGAATACTGGCTCATCGCCATGTCCAGGAGAATATGTCCCTCTTTTCTGGGGATTGCCATTGTCATTGGGTTATTTCCAATGCGTTTTTCCGTTGCGCCCCAGGGCGGCATGAGTGGGGTGGTATTTGTCCAGCACATGCCGATGCATCCCGCGTCAGCGGCTTGCAGGCCATAAGCGCCTGCGCGCATCCAGTGGTTTGTGTTACGCAAGCCTATGCATCCCATGCCGTTTGCTTTTGCGATTTCTATTGCGCGTCCCATTGCGAGATGGGCATTGATTAGCCCAATCCCCATTTTGCCATCCCATTGTTCTACAACGCCGAGCGCTTTTACGCATTCGGGTTCGGCTGTGCCGTCTAATCGTCCTTCGCTCAGTTTTGCCAGTAGTCCGGGAAATCGGTTCAGTCCGTGAGAATAGACGCCGTCGCGTTGATTTTCTGCGAATAGTCGTCCACATAATTCCGCGCGGTCCTGTGATAATCCCGCCTTCAGGAGTGCATCGACAAATGCGTCTTTTAATTTTTCAAAAGGTACCCGTTGCATTAGATGCTTCCTCCCATATTCCCCAATTTCCGATACAGGTTCTCATCCAGCAAGGCGGCACCTGCACGCGCATTGTCTATTACTTGTTCGACTTTTGTTGCGCCCGGGATGACGACGGGATTGGATTTGTGCGAGATGACATATCGGAGAGCGGTTTCCACGAGTTTTGAGTCGTCTCCAATGGTTTGTCTGATGGTCTCCAGCCTGTCCAGCATTTCTTCGTATTCTTCGCGATCGGATTGTCCCGGGTTCCAGTCGTCGCGTATGGTATCGCCAAATACGCTTTCGCGGTTGTATTTGCCGGATAAGACGCCTTTGGCCAATGGGCCTCGCACGAGTACGCCCAGATTTTTTTCTGTGCAATAGTCGAGGAATCCCGCTTCTGGTTCGCGGTTGATCAGGGAGTAATCCACTTCTACTACGGCGCAGACGCCGTTTGATATTTCGTAGAAGTTTTTTAGCACATCCAGGCTGTTGGTCGAAATGCCATAGGTTAGGACAAAGCCCTCTTCGCACAGGGTATCAAATCCTTCGATGTAAACGGTTGGGTCTTCAATACTACCTTCATGGCATAACATGACGTCGATCCGATCGGTTTGCATGCGGCCCAGACACGCGTGTCCGCACAGGCGAATGGCATCAGCGCCTGTCTTTGGCACGGGTGCTCCGGTACGGCTTCCCCAGTTGCCTATTTTGCTTACGATAATCAGTTTGTCGCGCATTAAGGGTGTCAGGGTTTTGCCGATGCGCAATTCGCTCATTCCATTTGGGATGCCATAGGATTCGGCGGTGTCCAGCAGGTTCATTCCATTGTCAATCGCGGCTAATAAAATATCGGTTGCCTCTCGATCACTCAATTCACCCCACTGGTTGCCTAAGTTCCACGTTCCCAATCCTACGACGGAAACGCGCCATCCGGTTTTGCCAAATGTTCGATAGATCATTGTTGTCTCCTATTTTTATTTTTCCACATGGGATAATCTTTTTCCAAAATTCGCGCGGGCCAGTATCCGTACCAGGCATATCCGGTGCGCCTTTCCAGTGCGACTTCTGATAGGGAATAGACTTTGTTGCCGTCCCGGTTTGCCATAAAGGGGCGGTTTGTGCCAATTTCGTGAAAACGCGCCCACAAAGGCGGTGCATCCGGGTCTTTGACAACAACCAGGTCTGTGGTCGCCGTGTGATTTCTAAAGCGCGTGGGGTCTATTTCGATGCGTTTTAGTCGAATGCCTTCTATTTTAGCGTCGTGAAACCATTGTACCGCACTTTCGATTGCATCTATTATTTCGGTGCTCGGATTTTCAATACGCATTAAAAAATGCACGATCTTCGCCGTTTGTCCCGCTGTAATGGACGGCAGTTCATAAGTGCGCGCTTTTACGGGTTTATAAGTTATATGATCGTGTTGCTGACACCATCCCGTTTTTTTGCCTTCTACGACAATCTGACATTTCAGGGTTACATCAATCGCTCGATCCAGTGCGGATTTGGCTTTGGTGTGTAGTTCATCGCTTGCCCAGGCGAACTGAGGCTTGCGGTCTGCGATATCTTTCAACAGGGTCATTATGCCGATCATGACACCATCATTATATGTAATGGCATCTACATCCCAACCGCGCCATCCACCCGTAGGGTGTTGTTCACGCAATATATAGTCCAGACCCCGTTCGACTGCATTGCGATATCGCGCCAGGTCAGTCGCAACGTACACCTTTGCCAGATAATCGATCTGTGAGAATGTGTTGTGATTGTCAAATGTGCTGACCATTCGCCGTTCGCCTTTGATCGCTCTGACTGTATCGGGGTCGATCTGCGCCTGCCAATCTACATTGTTGGGCCAGCCACCATCTGCGTTCTGGTAAGTGAGCATGTTTTCGGCAATATGGACAATCTGCGAGGGATCGTACATCGGGTCGTTGCGGTCGCGTCCATATCGCTTGCGCCAGTGGCTCATCCCGTCTCGCAATGGATGCAGGTCAATGGCTTGATAGGTTTGCCGCTTGGCTGCCTCAATCCTGTCGCTGGCTTCACAAAGTCCAATAGCGAACAGATAACAGCATAAAAGTACGGATATTTTCACCTCATTCTTCCTCTCGATAGCCCAATACGACGAGTAGGCACGACCCATCGCCGATGACCGAAAGTCCCAATTTTTCTCCTGTGGCTATTGCTTTTGCACTTTCGGCGCCGGGTTGCATCCATACGTGTTGAATGCCGGCGTCGGAAGCTTGAGGGATTATGGTTTCTGTCACAGGGGGTGGTGTGATTATTGAGATGCCGTGAACGGGTTCGGGGAGTGAATTGAGATCGGGAAAGCACGGTTGTCCTTCGATTTCTGTCTCTTTGGGATTGATGGGATAAGCCGTCAATCCGTGTTGTAGATAACATCGCAAGATCTTGTTGCCGTATTTTTCCCGATCGCGCGATGCGCCGACAACACCGAATGCTTTTCCCTTGAGAAATTTGTCAATTCGTTCTGAGATTGTCATGCAAACCTCGTTGATTTAATGGTATTGAGAAGGTCAATGGTCATGTTTAAGATATTCCAAATACAGCAGAAAATCCACGTTGAAAAAGGGTGCTGTCTTAGAGTTTTAGCTCGAAATAAAAAATAAAAGAAATATCGAGTTTATCTCTGTTTAATCTTTTTGAAATAATTTGAATGTAGTTTTTACCCCGTCGCGATCATAGGGTATTGCGGCGGGGTAAAACTGTATGTGCCGCGATCCATATCGGGTATTGCCTTGTTGAAAGGAGGCTTTTTGCAGGCTAACCTTTTAGTTAAAAAGATTTTGTTTTTTCGAGGAATCACAACCCACACATTGTATGGAGGTATCACGCGTATGAAAAAGTTTTTGAACGTTTTGTTTGCCGCTGCACTGCTATGTACTACAGGTCTTACTGTTCAGGCAGAGGAGACCGTTAAACTCGGCGTTTTGCACTCTCTCAGCGGGACCATGGCTATCTCTGAGGTTTCACTGCGCGATGTCGTGCTTATGGCTGTTGGGGAAATCAATGCCAGTGGCGGTGTGCTGGGCAAGAAGATTGAACCCGTGGTTGTTGACCCGGCATCGGACTGGGATCTGTTTGCCGAGAAGGCCAAAATGTTGCTTCGGGAAGAGAAGGTTGCCGTGACTTTTGGTTGCTGGACTTCGGTTTCGCGTAAGTCTGTTTTGCCAGTTTTTGAAGAGAATAATGGTTTGCTCTTTTATCCCGTTCAATACGAAGGGGAAGAGTGTTCTCGCAATATTATTTATACCGGTGCTACGCCTAACCAGCAACTGATTCCCGCTGCGGAATATCTGATGAGTGAAGAGGGTGGCAGTTATAAGAAGTTTTATTTGCTGGGTACGGACTATGTTTTCCCGCGCACTGCGAATAAGATTCTCCGCGCTTTCTTGCTGCACAAGGGCGTGCCCGAAGAGAATATTATTGAAGAATATACGCCTTTTCACCATCAGGACTATCAGACCATAGTCCAGAAGATCAAGCGCTTTGCCGCCAATGGCGACGCCGCTGTTTTATCCACTATTAACGGCGATTCCAATGTTCCGTTTTACAAGGAGTTTGCCAACCAGGGTCTCACGTCGGCGATGTGTCCGATTATGGCATTTTCTGTTGCTGAAGATGAATTGCGTTCGATGGATACGGAGTTTCTCGTCGGTCATCTGGCTGCCTGGAATTATTTCCAATCCATTCCCGTTGCGGAAAATCGCGCGTTTGTGAAGAAGTTTAAGGATTACTGCGCGGCAAATGGGTTGCCCGGAGGTGCCAAGCGGGTTACCGACGATCCCATCGTGTGGTCTTATGTGGGTGTTTATCTTTGGAAAGCAGCAGTGGAAAGAGCCGGTTCTTTTGATGTTGATGCCGTGCGTCCCGCGCTTTACGGCCTCACATTTGACGGTCCGGGTGGTACGGTGATGATGGATCCGGTGAATCACCATTTGCACAAGCCCGTGCTGATTGGCGAGATCCGCAAGAACGGTCAATTTAAGATTGTATATGAGACCCAGGGCCTCGTCGCTCCCGATCCCTGGGACGATATCACGAGTGCGGACAAAGATTGTGACCATGTCGAGCACATGGGAACCTATACACTCAAACAGTAGTGAATTGGGCGGAGCAATTCGATTGTTCCGCCCGTAAAAGGAGAAAAAAATGAAAAAACTGTTGCTGCTTCTCACGATCCTGGCTTTTTCCGCCACTTCGTCATTCGCTCAGATCAAAATTACAGATAACCTCACGGTTACGGGATTTTTCGATATGTCGTCAACGTATGACACGGAATCCAAATCCAATAATCTGTCTTTTGATCAGTTTGAAGTTGATTTGCTCTACAGTTATGGACATGGGCTATCAGCCCAGGCCGATATCAATAGTCTCAGTGGCGGCTCTGTAGATCTCGAACAGGCTTTTGTGACTTACAAAGCACCGAATGGATTCAGTATTACGGGGGGTAAGTTTTTGAGTTGTTCGGGTTGGGAGACCGCAGAACCCACAGGCTTGTATCAATATTCTTATTCTGCTACACTTGTTTATGGTGGTTATCAAAATGGTGCCGCTGTGGGTTTTGGCAATGGCAAAGTCGGCTTTTTTGGCTCTGTTGTCTCCAGCGTGTGGGATGGGACCGATACCAGTTTTGACGACCTGGGTTTTGAAGCACAGGTTGCTTTTACACCTGTTGAAGCATTCACGGCTAAGGTGGCGTACCTCTGGGAAGATATGGGTGGTTTTGAACAATCGCTTCTCAATGGTTGGGCAATGTATGCCACGGGTCCTATGACACTGGCTGCGGAATACAACTATCTGGCGAACTGGGGGGAAAGTGGCAATAGTGGCTATGGCTGGATTTTAATGGGCAATATGGCTTTGTCCGACAAGGTTGGTGCGACTGTGCGCTACAGTGGTCTGGATACAGATGCCGATGGAAAGTTTACGGAGATTACTTTTAGTCCCAGCTATACGATTACCGATAACTGGGGTGTGTTGGCCGAATTGCGCCGCGATATTGATTCAGAAGTGACCCTGTTTGCTTTTGAATCTATTTTTACGTTTTAATCAGTAGGGGCAAGGCATGCCTCGCCCCTACCCGTTTTATCATTTAAAACGCATGAAAATAAAACGCCACAATTTTTTGCGCTCTGTCTGCGCGCTGGTCCTCCTTTTGGGCGCATCGCCCATCCAGGCGCAGATAGATCACCAATTGCAACTCGGGCGCATTGCCAGCAATGACCGCGATAGTATCACGACTGCGGTCAGAGCTATTTCCGATGCAAAAGATGTCGCTTATTATGCCCTGATGGTTGCGCTTTTCAACGGTGAACTCTATCTGAAGAATAATGAGCTCGTCATTATCGGCGACATGCAAGAAGACGATTATGGCGATACTCTGGCCCCGCTCTACACCGCATATCCCAAACGCCATCCCATTTTAAACGATGAGGGCAAGCCCCTTATTGCGCCGCTGATTGATCTCGAAGAGATTGATAGCAACCGCCGCATCCGCGCGCTTATTCAACCTTATCTCACGCAGATGGAGATTTTTCATCCGGATTCCGGCAAACGCCGCGTTGCTGTAGAAACGCTCGGCAATCGCGGCGACCTGGGCGCGGTCCCCATGTTGCGAGATGCTCTGGAGAAAGAGACGGATAGTAGTATCCAAAGTCTGATCCGCGTTGCTCTGGGCAAACTCGAACTCACACATCCCGACCCCGAGGTTCGTCTCAATGCGGCCAAAGCGCTGGGTGAACTCAATAATACATTTGTTCTTTCTTTTTTGCGCGCGCGTGTTGAACCCGATGCCAGTGGCAATATTGCGGAGTTGGATCCCGCGGTTCAAAGCGAAATACGCGATGCGATTCAGTGGCTTGAGACTTTTAACCAGATTATGGTTGTGATCCAGACGTTTTTTGTCGGTCTCAGCCTGGGGTCTATTTTGATTCTGGTTGCGCTTGGTCTGGCGGTTATTTACGGGCAGATCGGTATTATCAATATGGCGCATGGTGAATTTATGATGGTTGGGGCTTATTTTACGTTTGTTGTTCAGAATATTTGCATGATTGTTCTGCCCGCTGCGTATATCGATCTGTTTTTTCCCCTGTCTTTACCTATTGCATTTCTCACGGCTGGTGGTATGGGGTTGCTCGTCGAGTTTCTGGTTATTCGCCACCTTTACAACCGGCCTCTTGAAAGTCTGCTGGCTACATGGGGTATTAGTCTTATTCTCGTGCAACTCGCGCGTACGATTTTTGGCGATCTCACGGCTGTGAAACTGCCCCAAATTCTCAGTGGCGGTTTCGAGTTGGCTCCGCAGGTTATGCTGCCGTATAACCGGATCTTTATTATTGGCCTCACGGCTGTTATTCTGATTGGTCTGGTCGCTTTTTTCTTTAAGACTCGCTTTGGTCTTCGGTTGCGCGCTGTTACACAAAATCGCGGGATGAGTGCTTGTATGGGTATTCCCACCCGTCGCGTTGATGCGATTGCGTTTTTTATGGGTACGGGTATCGCCGGGATCGCAGGATGGGCTATGACGCTTATTGGCAATGTCGTTCCGAATATGGGGCAGACGTATATTGTCGATGCTTTTCTCGTGGTTGTCGTGGGTGGTGTTGGAAAAATTTTGGGGACTATTGTCGCAGGTCTCGGTATTGGCATGTCCAATAAGGTTATTGAGCCTTTTGCCGAAGCCGTTTATGCCAAGGTTCTCATTTTGGGCCTTATTATCCTCTTTTTACAGTTGCGTCCCACAGGGATCTTTCCCGCGAAGGGGAGGCATGAAGATGGGTGAAAAAACCTCACGAGATATTTTATGACTTACTACCGTCCCATTATTGTATTTCTTCTCTTTGGTATTGCAGCACCTGTGCTCAATGCGATGGGGTTGCTTTCAGATACGACATTAAATCTCTGGGGTCGTTATTTTTGTTTTGCGATTGCCGCTCTGGGGATTGATCTGATCTGGGGATATACGGGTATTCTGTCGCTGTGTCAGGCGTTCTTTTTTTGTTTGGGCGGGTATGCGATTGGTATGCACATGCTGCTCAAGACGGGTACGCAAGGGGTTTATGGGAGTGCGTTGCCCGATTTTATGGTGTGGAATCGCGTGGAACAATTGCCGCTTTTTTGGGAGCCTTTTCACACTTTTACATTTGCGTTTATTCTGGCGCTTATGATTCCGGCGATTATTGCGCTTATTTTTGGGTTTCTGGCTTTTCGCAGCCGTCTCCAGGGGGTTTATTTTGCCATTATTACGCAGGCACTTGCCCTGGGCGTCTGGCTCATTTTTTTGCGAAACGAGACCATGCTCGGCGGTACCAATGGCCTGACGGATTTTAAGACTTTGCTCGGTTTTGAATTGGCGGATCCAGCGAGTAAACGCGGTCTTTATATCATTGCTTTTGTCACGCTTTTTGTTTCCTATTTTTTCTGCCGATTTATGGTAAAGTCCAAGCTCGGTCGCGTGCTTATTGCGGTTCGCGACAGTGAGCATCGGCTGCGTTTTATTGGCTATCGCGTTGCCAGTTACAAAGTATTCGTGTTTGTGGTCGCCAGCATGCTCGGCGCTCTGGGTGGGTTGCTCTATGTGCCTCAGACCGGGATTATTACACCGGGCCGCATGGATGTGCAGGCTTCTATTGAGATGGTGATATGGGTTGCTGTTGGCGGGCGGGGGACTCTGATCGGTCCTATTATCGGCGCGGTGCTTGTCAATCTTTTGTACAGTTTTTTGACGGGTGCGTTCCCCGGTACATGGCTCTATTTTTTGGGATTCCTTTTTATCGGTGTGGTGCTCTTTTTTCCCGATGGTCTCATTGGTCTGCGATCCAGGATAGATATAAATAGTTTGAAGCGAGTTTTTTCCGTACGCACGCCTACACCTGTACCCGCTGAAAGCCAGGATTGATATGATATTTGATCCGGTTCTGCTAACTGTTGAAAATTTGCGCGTGTCTTTTGATGGATTTGTCGCGCTCGATATAGATGAGTTTGTCCTGCACGACCGGGAATTGCGCGTTGTTATTGGTCCAAATGGTGCGGGTAAGACCACTTTTCTCGATGTTTTGTGTGGGAAGACCAGACCCGATCGCGGCAGTGCGCGTTTTGAAAAGTTCGATCTCACCCAGATGAGCGAAGATGCGATTGTCAAAGCGGGTGTTGGGCGGAAGTTTCAAACGCCTTCTGTTTTTACCTCTCTTACGGTGTACGAAAATTTGATGCTCTCGCTCAAAACCGATCGCACGGTTCTCTTTTCGCTTGTTTCGCGTCTGTCGGATAAGAATCGCGATCGCATCAATGCTGTTGCAGAGCAGACGGGTTTGGCCGATCACCTGCATACGGTTGCTGATGCTCTTTCGCACGGGCAAAAACAGTGGCTCGAGATTGCGATGGTTATTTTGCAAGATCCCGAGCTTTTTTTAATTGACGAACCCGCTGCTGGTATGACGGATGAAGAGACGGTTAAGACCGGGGAACTTCTCGAACGCCTGACGATGAACCACGCGATTATTGTTATTGAACACGATATGGAATTTGTGAGACAGATCGCGCGCACAGTCACGGTTCTCCACGAGGGCAAGGTGCTCGTGGAGGGACCGATGGATCAGGTGCAAAATGATCCCCGGGTTATTGAGTGTTATTTGGGTAGTGCGCAGCATTGAATTAAAAATTAAGAATTAAGAATTGGGTTGGGGGATAGACAAAATGGAATCTGGATACGCGGGATAGGATTTTAATGACGACGATCACAGACACCGCACTCACCGTTCGAGGTCTGGATGTTTATTACGGCGAGAGCCAGATCTTGCGCGATATTGGTATGGATATCCCCAGAGGGGCTATTGTGGCGGTTATGGGTCGCAATGGGGTTGGGAAGACGACGCTTATTAAGACGATTGTTGGTCTGTTGAGTCCTCGGCGAGGTCATATTCTGTTGAATGGTGAGGATATAACGGGGCAGGCACCGGATTTGCGGGCGCGCGCGGGTTTGAGTTATGTGCCGCAAGGGCGCGAGATTTTTCCCAGGCTGACGGTGAATGAGAATTTGCAGATTGGTTTGGAAGCGCGGACAGATGGTCTCGCAACGCTGCCGGAAGATCTGATCTACGATCTTTTTCCCGTGTTGGCCGATATGCAAGATCGAATGGGGGGTAATCTCAGCGGTGGGCAGCAGCAGCAACTCGCCATTGCCCGTGCGCTCGTTGGCGATCCGGATATTCTCATTCTGGATGAACCCACAGAGGGCATTCAGCCTTCGATTATTCTCGATATAGAAAATGTGTTGATTCATCTGAAGGACCAGGGCAATCTCACTATTATTCTGGTGGAGCAGTATTTCGATTTTGCCCGACAGATTGCCGATTATTTTTATTTGATGGATCGCGGGACCATTGCGTTGTGCGGTTCTGCGGATGAATTGTCGGATGAGAGTATTAAGCAGTATCTTACGTTTTGAGCAGGGATTTTTCATGTACTTATCGCCCAAAGAAATTGACAAATTGATGCTCCATAACGCGGGTTTTCTCGCGCAGAAGCGGTATGCTCGGGGCTTGCGTCTCAATTACCCGGAAGCTGTATCGCTTATCGCGGCACAGCTTCTCGAATTTATTCGCGATGGCGAGTCCGTTGCCACGCTTATGGATAAGGGCAAGCAGTTGCTCGGTACGGAAGATGTTTTGCCCGGTGTTCCGGATATGGTTCACGAGGTGCAGGTGGAGGGTACGTTTCCCGATGGGACGAAACTCGTGACGGTTCACCATCCGATTTGTCGTGTGGAAGGCGATTCTGAACTCGCGTTGTACGGTTCGGGGCTTACGCGCGTCCGCTCGCCCTGGTCACCGGATAATACGGTTTCAGAAATGCCGGGTACCGGGACTACGGCTGCGGATCCGATTACTCTCAATACGGACCGGGAGACCATTTCTCTTTCTGTGACTAATACCGGTGATCGTCCGATACAGGTGGGTTCGCATTATACATTTTTTGAAGTTAATCCCGCGCTTTCGTTTGATCGCGAAAAAGCCTATGGCTTCCGTCTCGATATTCCATCTGGTACTGCCGTGCGTTTTGAACCCGGCGAGAGTAGAACGGTTGACCTCGTGGCTATTGCCGGTAATCGCACAGTTTATGGGGGGAATAGCCTTATTTCGGGGCAGATTGATGAGAGTAAGGCAGAGGCTTTGCAAAGGGCGGGGGATGGTGGATTTAAGGGGATTCCAAATGTCTCAGATTGATCGAATCGCTTATGCCAGTATGTACGGTCCCACTACGGGAGACCGCGTTCAGTTGGGTGATACTCATCTCGTTGTTGAAGTGGAAGATGATTATACGATTTACGGCGATGAATGCAAGTTTGGCGGGGGTAAGGTGCTGCGCGACGGCATGGGTCAGGCTACGGGTGTGTCGCAGGATAGGGCGCTGGATCTCGTTATTACCAATGCGCTTGTCGTTGATTATACGGGGATATACAAAGCGGATATCGGGATTAAAGACGGGCGCATCGCCGGTATTGGCAAGGCGGGTAATCCCGATATTATGTCTGGTGTTGATCCCGATCTGATCGTGGGGGTTACGACTGAGGTTATCGCGGGTGAAGGTCATATACTCACGGCTGGTGCGCTCGATGTGCATGTCCATTTTATTTGTCCTCAGCAAGTTGAGGAGGCGATTGCTTCGGGTATTACGACTATGCTGGGTGGCGGTACGGGACCGGCGACTGGGACTAATGCTACGACGTGTACACCGGGGGCGCACCACATTCGCATGATGCTGGCGTCGAGTGATGCCTTTCCCCTCAATTTTGGGTTTTTGGGCAAGGGCAATTCTTCGCTTCCGCAAGGGCTTATTGATCAGATCGAGGGGGGTGCATGCGGTCTCAAGCTCCACGAGGACTGGGGTACGACGCCTGCAGCTATTGATTCTTGTCTCTCGGTTGCTGATGAATACGATGTTCAGGTGGCGATTCATACGGATACGCTCAATGAGTCGGGTTTTGTGGAGCAGAGTTGTGCGGCTTTTAAGGGGCGCACGATTCATACGTATCACACCGAAGGCGCGGGCGGGGGACACGCGCCGGATATTATGCGTCTTTGTGGCGAGGCGAATGTTTTGCCTTCTTCCACCAATCCCACGCGGCCTTTTACGGTGAATACGATTGATGAGCATCTCGATATGCTTATGGTGTGTCATCATCTGGATAAGAATATACCCGAGGATGTGGCTTTTGCCGAGAGTCGGATCCGGCAGGAGACGATTGCGGCAGAAGATATTTTGCACGATATGGGGGCGCTGTCGATTATTGCATCGGATAGTCAGGCGATGGGGCGCGTGGGGGAGGTTATTTGTCGTACGTGGCAGACTGCTCATAAGATGCGGGAGCAGCGCGGTGCATTGAACGGTGATGGGGGCAGTGATAATGGGCGCGTGAAGCGCTATATTGCCAAGTACACGATTAATCCCGCGACGGCTCATGGTTTGAGCGATCATATCGGTTCGGTTGAGGTGGGCAAGCTCGCGGATCTGGTGCTCTGGAAGCCATCTTTTTTTGGTGCAAAACCCGAGATGGTGATTAAGGGGGGCGTGATCGCATACTCACAGATGGGTGATCCAAATGCTTCGATTCCCACGCCGCAACCCGTGTATCCGCGTCCTATGTTCGGCGCTTATGGCAATGCCGTGGGTTCTACGTCTCTCGCTTTTGTCTCCCGGGCTTCGCTGGAGACAGTTGGGTCTTATGATCTGTCCAAGAGCGTTGTTGCGGTGTCCAATTGTCGGGATATTGGGAAGAAGGATATGAAGCTCAATGATTTTATTCCCGATATTCACATTGATCCGGAGACTTATAGCGTTACGGTTGATGGCGAGTTGCTTACCTGTGAGGCGGCAGAGAAGTTGCCGCTGGCGCAGCTTTATAATTTGTTTTGATTATGCTCTTCGATCTTCTCACACTTGCCGATAGCAATTTCCCTACGGGTGGATACGCATTTTCCAATGGTCTGGAGGCGACCAAACAGATGGGGTTGTTGCGTTCTGCCGATGATCTGGATGCGTATATGCAAACGGTGATTCACGCGACGGCGAGAAGTGAGATTCCATTTATTAATGCGTGTTTTGCGGGTGATGCGATTCCCGCAGATTTGACGGATATGCTGCTCACTTATGACGCAATGCTTACGGCACCAGCGATTGCCCGCGGCAGTGAGGTGCAGGGGCGCAATTTGTTGCGTTTGATGCGCGATTTGTATTTTTCCGATGCGATGGCGCGTTTGCACAAGTCTTTGCTTTCGCAATCTGTGCCGGCTCATTATACGATTGTTTTTGGTACGACATTTCGGGTTGCGGGTCTTAAACGCGGGCATACGTGTCGGATTTTTATGTATCAATTTTTGCGCGATCAGGTCAGTGCGGCTGTGCGTCTGGGACAGATTGGTCCTCTCGAAGCCGCACGGTTGCAAAAACGCCATCACAAGACGGCGATTAGGGCTATGACTTCTGTCGCACAGGTAGATTATACGCGTGCGACGCGCTGTGCACCTCAATGGGATATTGCACAGGGTATGCATGGGTATCTGTATTCGCGGTTGTTTCAGAGTTAGAGAAGCGGGGGCTGGGGACTGGTTGGGCCAACACTAAGGATTTGCTATGCATAATCACCATGACGATCATCACGACCACGATCATTCTCACGAGCCTTTTGAATCCCCGGGCGATTTTGCCCTGCGCGAGTCGGTTCTCGGCGATCGCGATTTTTCTCAGCGGGCATTTACCGTGGGGGTTGGTGGTCCGGTGGGTACGGGAAAGACGGCTCTTGTTCGCGTGCTGTGCGAAGCTCTGCGTGAACGCTATAGCCTCGGGGTTGTTACGAATGATATTTTTACGCGGGAAGATGCCGAGTTTCTTTTGCGTCACAAGGCGCTCGAGGCGGATCGCATTATTGGGGTTGAGACGGGCGGATGCCCGCATGCAGCTATTCGGGAAGATATTTCGCTGAATTTGAACGCGCTTGAAGATTTGATGATTCGGTTTGCGTGCGATATCGATTTGCTTTTTGTGGAGAGCGGTGGCGATAATCTGGCGGCGCATTTTAGCAAGGAGCTCGTCGATTACGCGATTTATGTGATTGATGTGTCCGCTGGAGACAAGATTCCCCGAAAAGGGGGTCCGGGGATTACGCAATCGGATTTGCTCGTTATCAATAAGACCGATCTCGCCGATCTCATTGGCGCAGACCTGGGGGTTATGGCGCGGGATGCGAAAAGGATGCGCGGAGATGGTCCCACGATTTTTGCCTGTTTGAAACACGGGTCTGGTCTCGACGAGATTATTGATCATGTTCTCAGAGCGCGCAGGTCTGTTCTGTCACCTCAGCCGCGATGATGCTTCCTTCTCAAATTGAAGTGACCCGCAATGGTTCCCGTTCTGTCCTTACTGCCTGTCGCTCAGTCGCGCCTTTGAAGTTGCTCAATCCCGCCGCACAGGGCGATTATTGCGCTGTTGTGCTTTCGAGTTATGGGGGCGGTATGGTGGAAGGGGATGCGACGACGCTGCGTGTGCGATGTGGTGAGGGGGCGGCTCTTTATCTGGGGACTCAGGCGTTTACTAAAGTTTATAAGAGTCCCCGGGGTCTTCCGTGTAAACAAATAATTAATGGTGAGGTGGAGGCCGGGGGCCTTGCCGTTGTTTTGCCCGATCCCGTTGTTCCTTATGCGCAGAGTGTTTTTGAGCAGGAGCAGTCGTGGCATCTGGGGGCTGATTCGTGTCTGGTGCTCGCCGATAGTCATACGGCTGGACGCATGGCGTTTGGGGAGCATTTTGGGTACACGAGTTACCGGTCTGATATTACTGTGCATACGGCCGAACGCCCGGTTCTATTGGAGCGCTATTATTCCGAGCCGGAGATATTGTCGCCAGCATATACGGGTGCGTTTGGGGCTTATAATGTTGTTTTTAATATTTTTGTTGCGGGTAATTCCGCGCGTTTTAGCTGTCTGGTTGAAAGTCTTTCCCAATCGCTCGCTCCTTTGTTGAAATCCTCGGAAAATTCTCTTTTGCTTTCCTTTGCTTCCCCCAGACCCGATCTTTTTGTGATACGATCCCTCGCAGAAAATGTCGAGTGTCTCCATCCCCTCTATACAGCCCTCCGCGATGCAATTGCCCATCCCAATGTTCTCGGTGCAGATCCGCTGGCGAGAAAGTATTAAGAAGCTGCCTACCGCTTTTTTGTTAAAAGTTTATGTAATAATTCCGTATATTAAATAACAGAATTTCCAAAATGGGTGCCAAATCTCCAAGGGGATTATCGCGTATGATCCGCTTTGCTTTCTTGTTGCTCATCGCACTGGCCGCCTGTGGCGTGGGACCAGAACCTCCAGCCGAAGTGCAAGTCCAACTCGCACTCAACTGGTTTCCAGAAGCCGAGCACGGGGGTTTTTACGCCGCCTCATTACATGGCTACTATCAAGAACGCGGTGTAGAGGTCGATATCCTCGCCGGTGGTCCGGGTGTGCCTGTCATTGAACGCGTAGCCACTGGTGCTGTCGCTTTTGGCATTACCAATGCCGACAACATCCTCGCTGCCCGCGCCCAACAAATTCCGGTTGTCGCCCTTATGGCACCTTACCAAATCAGCCCGCGCTGCATTATGGTACACGCGAACTCGGGCATCACTTCCATCGCCGACATTGCCAATATCACTCTGGCGATGTCTCAAAGTTCGGGATTTTCCCAATACCTGCGCTGGAAATACCCTTTCTCAAACGTTGAAATCGTCCCTTATCCCGGCAATGTCACTCAATTCCTCGCCAATGAAAACTTCGCCCAACAAGGCTATATTTTCAGCGAGCCATACGTTGCCAGGGCCAGAGGTGGCAACCCCAGGGCTTTGCTGGTAGCCGATATTGGCTACAATCCCTACACCAGCGTGCTCATCACGACGGAAGACCGCATCGCCGCCGATCCACAAATTGTAGAAGCCGTTGTCCAGGCAAGTGTACAAGGCTGGGAACACTATCTCGACAACCCGGATGTCACCAACCGCCACATCAACTCACTCAATGTCGAGATGGGGTTGGATATTCTCGCCTATGGCGCAGAGGAATCAAGAGCTCTTGTCCTTGACCCCATAGCCCGCGCAAATGGCCTTGGCAGCATGACTTTGCAACGCTGGCAAGAGTTGTTAGATCAAATGGTCGCCGCCGATATCATCCCCGCCAATACGGTTATCCCCTCCGAGGCGTTTACCAATCTCTTCTTGCCATAGTCGGATGCTTTTGCATTCTTCTATACCTATAAGACGAATAGCAAAAAAACGTGCTTAAATACCCTTGATGATTTTTTCAGGTGAGAGTATAATAGTGTAGAATTGAAACATAATACAAACTTTAAATTTTTATTTTTCAATACTTTATATAGTTATTTTAGTTGCAAATGGAGTGTTTTGTCATGCCTTATCCCAGAATTGTAGAGGAATGGAAAGAAAATGCTGGGATCTATTGGCCCTCTGATATAGCTGAGAAAGAGAGAAATTCCAGTATTATTCCATTGCTCCTCGCAACGCAAGATCATTTTATCAGTGTACTCCATCTTGCGGATAAAAATCCTTATACCTGGACTCAATTTTTGTCTCTCACGAATGCGCTCTATCCGAATCTATTCCTGAAACACCTTTGTATTTTATCCGACATAGGTGGAGAAAGCTTAAAACGCTTTACAACAGAGCTTCCGAGAGAATTTGGAAACGAAAATTTTCGTTTTATCTTTCGAGATAAAGTTTATGAGTATGAAATGAATTCTCTTTTTGAGGGCAAGAAGTGGAGCAATCCCAGTTTAGGACTTGATGGAGAAGGTCTTCTACAACCTCGTGACCTTACACAGGACATTCGTGATGTAAGCATCTTGATCCTCTTTGGCAGTTTATCAATCAATACTTTGCCAGAAGAAATCGAAAACAAATGTATTATTGGCTCAATGCTTGGCGATAAGAGACAACTGGAAAAATACATCAAAGAAAGATATATTTGGGTGAGTCGAATTATGTGATCAGCGGACGAGGTTATATTCGCTGTTTGCGTTAAAGAAAATCGAGCCTTTTATGAGTTGAATTAAGGATTTTATATGCTGACAGATCAAGAAATTCAAGGTCTGATAAGGTCTTCCAAAGAAATAAAAGAAAAGATTCCTGTCGGAGGATATAAGGAACGCTTTTTTAATGGACATCAATAAGGTCAAAAATTTACTTTGCGACAGGGCCAAAACGGGCTTTGAGGTCTATGAACGAAGGCCGGGAAAATATCAGCTTATCGTTCCGATATGCTACGAAGATGGCGATATGGTCGATATCTATCTGCAAGACAGCCCGAAAGGTGGAAATCATATCCGTATCTGCGATTATGGCATGGCGTTAATGCGCCTTTCCTACACTTACGAAATAAGCACAGACTCTCGTCAGAGAATTTTTGATAGTATCCTGATAAACAATGGCGTGCAAAATGACCGGGGAAATCTCTATTTGGATGCCTCTTCTGAAATGCTTTATGAGGGCATACTTCAATTTGCGGGTTGTGTTCAAAAAGTGTGCAATATGCGTTATTGGAGCAGAGAGATTGTCAGAAGCACGTTTTATGAGGATTTGAAGAAATACACTACGACTGAGTTACAGAGTTTTACCCCAAAGCCTGACATATATCCTTTGCCTGATTATGACATTATCGGTGTGGATTGGTCTCTAACTCACAATAATCGCAATCTTTATTTGTTTGGAGTACACAGCAACGATAAAGCAAAGAATGCGGCTATTTTATTATTAGAACTTCAAAAAGCAAATTTGCCATTTATCAGTCTCATTGTGCATGAAGATATGGAGGAACTGGGAAGAAAAGAAAGACTTTATCTTACCAGGAACGCTGATAAACAGTATCCAAGTTTGAATGATTTCCAAGAAATGGCGTCTTTGGATATTCCAAGGCTTGCGTCATGAGCTTACCTATCAGTTGACCAGAGGAGAATGGTTATGAAGATCACGAGTGTTGATTTGACTCCCGTTGCATCGATGCGTGAGACGGGGCATTTGTCTCGTCACGTCATTATTCGCATGCATACGGATGAGGGATTGATCGGTCTGGGGGAGATGTCCGATGTGGGCGATTGGGGTGTTATGTACAATCTCGATGATGTCAAGGGAGCCTACGAGTCGTTGCTCATAGGAAAGGATCCGCTGGCGTGGCGTACGATTACTATTGCAGCGAGGTCTCGATTGCGAATGGGTGGGGCGATTCGAGCGGGGTTTGAGATCGGTCTTTTTGATTTGGTTGGCAAGATTCAGGGGCAGTCGGTTGCGGGTGTGTTTGGCGGGTCGCTGAGGGATAAGTGGCGCGTGTGTTATCCGATTTTCAGGAATTATTCCAGGGAAGATGCCGAGGCGAATATCGCGCGGGTCAATCGCCGGATGCAAGAGGGTCAGGATCTGTTTCGGTTGTATCACGGCGGCAATGTGGAGGCAGATGAGATTTTTTTGGATGGGGTGAAGTCGTCCTGGGGCGATCAGTTTGTGTTGAAGTCGCTCGATTTTAGTGGCGCGCACAAGTGGAAACGGGTTGTGCAGGCGCTGGATGTTTTGCTGAGGTACTACAGGCCTTTTCATCTGGAATCTGTTTCTGATCGGAGAGATCTGGAGGGTCAATACGAGGTGCGAAAGCGAATTGATCTGCCGATTAGTGAGCATGTCAGTTCGCTGAATCAGGCGTATGAGTTTGCCCGGCACCGGTATGTCGATATTTTTAATATCAGTTTGTCGGGTGCGGGTGGGTTTACAAATGCGCTGCATGTCGCGCAGGTGGCCGATGCGGCGGGTCTGTCGTGTCTGGTGGGTACGACGCAGGAGTTGTCTATTGGCGTGGCGGCTCAGGCGACGTTTGGTTCTGTGGTGGAGAATCTCGATTATCCGGGCGACCCAACAGGTGGGTTGCTGTATGAGAGCGATGTGGTTAAGGAGCGCATACAATACGAGAATGGTTATGTGATTGTACCTGAAGGTCCGGGGTTGGGGATGGAACTGGATGAGGAGAAAATTGCCGCGATTTCAGAGCCTTTGAGTTCTATGTCTTAAGCTGTGTAAGGAGAAATCACGATGTCTCAAACAGCGGTTTGGTCCCCTGTCGAGGGCACGGTTGATGAGATTCTCGCGCAGGTTCCGCGGCCGTTTGATGCGATGATGGCGAGCGAGATTCCCGCTGTTATTGTGCGTTGCGCGTTTCCGTCGGATCACTGTGCGAAACTTATTGAGCGGTTCTATGAACGCGGTTTGCTCTACGATCCGCGCAAGGTGGATGATGGGAGTCCTCGGCGGGTCGATATTGGTACGAGTCTGGGGCATCACGGGAATAATCCAGATGCTTTTTACGAGCATTCTCGCCAGACGCACGATCTTTTTTCATATCTGTTTGATGGGTATGAGGATCCCGTGAAGACGCTGTACGACGCGCTTGATAGGATGCTTCCAGACAAGCGGGTTATGACGGCTCGGAGCGTTGATGGGCGTCTTTACGGTCCCTCTATTTTCAGAACTTATCACGAGGGCGTGGGGCATTATCCGCATTACGATTCCGTGTCCAAGCGGTCCAAACGCTATAATTTCACGGTTTCCCGGTTCAGGCATCAGTTTGCGGGTGTGCTTTGTTTTCAAAATAGTGAGGATCGAGGGGATAGCGGCGAGGGTATTCTGTACAGGGCACCTATGTCGCCGGCGTTTCAACGCCCTCTCGAGGAGAGGCGGTTTCGCGAGTACGCGGAGGAGGAGGGGATTGCGCGCGTGCAGATCAATCTGGAGCCGGGGGATCTTTACTTTTTTTATTCCGAGACGATTCACGAAGTTCCTTTTGTCGTCGGCTCTCAGCCCCGCGTTGTGCTGGCGTCGTTTATCGGTATGTCTGAGGACGATCCCGAGGTTTATTTGTGGTCTTAGAGGTCGTTCTTTCACTTTTCACTTTTGGATTATTCCTATGAATCAACCTCCCGAATCATTTGTTCAGGTCCAGGAAGATCGCCTTCTGGATTTTGCCTCGGCTTGTTTTGAAAAGGCCGGGCTCGAGACCGATCATGCGCGGGTGATCAGCCGCCTGCTGGTCAATAGCGACCTGCGAGGTGTTCGCAGCCACGGTACGCGCACGGTTAATGGTTATTGCAAGAGTTTTGAAAATGGGAGTCTCAACCCGCGTCCCAATGTGCGGGTGATCGGGGAGACGCCGACGTGTGCTGTTATTGATGGGGATGGGACGGTGGGGTATCTCCCGATGGTGCACGCGGCAGAGCACGCGATTCGCAAAGCGGGAGAGGTGGGTATGGGTATGGGGCTGGCGCGGCATGTGGGGCATATTGGTTCGGCGGGTCATTATGCGAGGATGTGTTCCGAGGCCGGGTGTATTGGTTTTTGCGTGCAGGGCAGGCAGCAGGGCAATGCAAAGAGGGATGGGAGGGGACCGCTGCTCGGCTATTTTGGCAATCCGCCAATATGTTTTGCGATTCCCTCTGGGGATGAGCCTCCGATTGTTCTGGATGCGGCGACCTGTATTTTGGCAGATTACCAGCGGGGTCCGGAGTATGAGGCTTTGTTCGAGATGATTCCGGCGGCGTTTTTTAAGAGTATTGGGTACACGGCTGTGGCTTCGATTATGGGGGGTGGATTGGCAGGTGCCAGTCTGCCGTCTTCTCATGAGATGAAAGAGAAGTGGCCCTCATCAGGTGCGGGTGGTTGTGTTCTTGCGATCCGCGTTGATCAGGCGGTTTCCGAAGAGGTTTTCCGGGCTGAGTCAGATCACATGGTGAGAACGGTGCGCGAGACGTACGAGCCGATGCCGGGACTTGACCGCGCGCTGCTGCCGGGTGCGATTGAAGAAGAGCGCATGGCGCTCCACCGCGCCGAGGGTGTTCGCTATGGCGAGATGGAACAGGAGAACGCACGCGAGGTTGGCGCGCGTCTGGGGGTGCCGCTGCCCTGGGATTGAGAAGTGTGAAGTAGGAAGTGAGAAGTGTGAAGGCAGGTTGTCATCGCGGCATGCTTAAAGCCGCGATCCAGGAAGTTTTTGGCTGACCTCTGATCGTTACAAAAAATAAAAGCCCTATAGCTTATTGCTTGAGGGCTTTTTTTATCGGGCTTTCAAATAGAAAGCCGAATCATACACATTGACATTGAGAGAATCGCAACTTATTTTGGCATTCAAAGCACTATCGCAGTTCTAACTTCACAAATTGGAGGTTACCATGTATATCGGAACACAGGTGGGTTGTCGGAACGACACGGATATCGAGGTTCTCGCGCAACTCGGGGTTTTTAATGTCGATCAAACGCCGGAGGGACCCTGGGCGGAGTGGACTGCCGATGTGATTAAGTCCATGCGCGATCGGTATGATAAATACGGTATTAATCTCGAGATGATTCACATTCCGTTGGGTTCCAGCAGTGCTTTCCAAAACGAAGCTGGCGCGATTTTCCTGGGTCCAAGCGATGAACGTGACCGTGCTATTGAGCGCATGTGCGAGACGGTCAGGATGGCGGCGGAGGCGGGGTTGCGTGGGCTGAATTACAATATCACGATTTTGGGGCATATGCGGACAGAGCCGCGATACGGACGCGGGGGCGCGAGGCTGTCGTCGTTTGAGTACGATAAATTGGATCAGTCTCTGGGCGAGTTTGAAGGTGGTGCCGCGGATGAAGACGAGATGTGGGCGCGCATCGATCACTGGTTGCAGAATATTATGCCCGTGGCGGAGGAGTACAAGATCCAGATGGCGTGTCATCCTTCGGATCCGGGTATCGGATATGGGACGACGTATCGGGGGGTCGCGCGGGTGCTCGGTATGGTGGATGGATTTAAGAAGTTTATCGATCTGTACGATAGTCCGTACAATGGATTGAATTTCTGTCTGGGCTGTATGTCCGAGAGCCTGGAAGATCCCAGTGCGGACGCGTATGATGTGATCCGTTATTTTGGAGAGCGCAAGAAGATTTTCAATGTGCATTTCCGCAATATCAAGGGCGGTCTTCGCAATTTTGTCGAGGTGTTTCCCGATGAGGGCGATGTAGATATGCTCAAGGCTTTGCGGACGTTCAAAGAAGTTGGGTACGAATATATGATTATGCCCGATCACGTTCCGGGTATTTCTGGTCCCGAAGCCAGGCAGGTCGGTTTTGCGTACACGTACGGGTATATCCACGCGCTGCTGCAAGCGGTTAATGAAGAGTAGTCTATGTCTGCATCTCCAGAACCACGCCTTTCCAAATCGGAGACCTCCGAAGGGTCTTCCGTTATTACCAAACGATCCCTCCTGATTGGGCTGGGTATGGCTGTGCTCATGCCCCTGTGGCCGACCTATACCAGTTTTGTGGTGAATTCAACGCGGGCTGACCATTCGCATCTTTCTATGGCGATGCTCATTCCTTTTGTGGGGCTTCTGATTCTGAACGCCTTTCTCGAGCGGCGCGGTATCGGGTTTTCTCCAACGGAATTGCTCACGGTTTGCTGTATCGGTTTTGTCGCATCTACTATGCAGGGTGAGTGGCTCACGGTGTGGTTTTTGCAGATGCTGACGATGCCGGCGTATTACGCGTCGCCAGAGAATCGGTTCGACGAGCTTCTTTTGCCGTATATGCCGAGTTGGACGACGATTACCAATCGCGATGCGGTGCGCGGATTTTACGAGGGGCAAGTGCCCGGTGCAGCGTTCCCGTGGGGCGAGTGGTTTTCGGTGCTTTTCTGGTGGGGTGCGCTGATTGCGAGCATTTTGACGATTCATCTGTGTCTCAGCGTTTTGCTGCGGAAACAGTGGATGGAATACGAGCGGCTGTCTTTTCCGGTTGCTACTGCGCTGCTGGAGCTCACGGGAGTTTCAGGTACGACGGGTACGCTGAGGACGCTTGTGCGCAATCGCCTGTTTCAATGGGGATTTGGCCTTACTTTTGCGATTATTGCGTGGAATGTGTTCACGTGGTTTACGGTCAATTTGCCGATGTTTCCTTTTCTGGCGGGGCGATATGGGCGGCATGTGATTTCGGTTGCGCCGGGTTTTCCGAGTATTGTGACGACGTTTGTGTTGCTCACGTTTTGCCTGGGGTATTTTACCAAGCTGGAGGTGCTCTTCAGTCTGTGGTTTTTCCATGTGGTTCAGATCTGTGTGGTGGGGCTGTTCAACCGCTTTGGCCTGGACCTTGGCCCGAACGATCCGTGGAGTTCGAGCCATCCGGCGATTGGCTGGATGACATTTGGGGGAATGGCCGTTTTTGTCGGCTGGGGGTTCTGGATTGCGCGGTCTCATTTTCGAGATGTTTTTCGCAAGGCGTTTTTGCGCGATGAGCGTGTGGATGATTCCGAAGAGATTATGTCTTATCGCACGGCTGTCTGGCTTTTGCTGACGTGTTGCGGTTTTGTCTTTCTCTGGCTCTGGCGCGCGGGCATGGGGCCGGAGACGATTCTCGCTTGGTCGTTTGCGATGCTCGTTTTGTTTGTGGGGATGTCCCGCATTGTGGTGGAGAGCGGTCTGGTCTATCTTCGGGTGCCCCTGACGGCGCCGGGGTTTACATGGCATGCCGTCGGCGTTGGTAACATGGGGCCTGCTGGCGCTTCTATTTTGACGCTTACGATGAGTCTTGTGGCGGATGGGAAGACGTTTGCGACGACGCAGATGGCGCATGTTCCGAGGTTGAGTATGGCGATGGCAAAGCGCAGTCGCAAGGCCGTGGCGCCGACTGTGCTCTTCGGGTGTTTGCTCGGTGCGGCGGTGGTTATCATATTCGTCATATATCAGGGGTATTACGGTATTGGCAGTGCCAATTTTGGGCGGACGACATTTAAGGGTATTGGATCTCTCAATGGGGCGGGTTTTAGTCGGCTGGCTGTATCTCGAATTCAAGGCGATGTGCTGTTTACGGACTGGAATCGCGTTTTGTTTATGGGTATTGGCGGCATTTTTACGGGTACGCTCTACTTTTTGCGGTATCGCTTCCCGGGCTTTCCGATTCATCCCATTGGTTTTACGATCTGTGGCATGGTCGAGATGCAGGATAATTCTTTTAGTATTTTCCTGATGTGGGGTGTGAAGACGATTATTATGAAGTTGGGCGGTTTGGAGCGCTATCGGCACTACGCTCCTTTTTTTCTCGGTATGATTATGGGCTATATCGCGGGCGTTTTTCTGGGTGTTTTTGTCGATGTTTTCTGGTTTCCCGGAGAGGGACACGAGATTCATTGCGATCCATAATCGCGGAGTGAGAGAATGAAGATTACGGATGTCAAGACCTATACTGCGGGACAGGATGGCAGAAATTTTTTGTTTTGCAGAGTGTTTACGGATGAGGGGATCTATGGGGTGGGAGAGGCGACTGCATGGCCGAGTATTCAGACGGAGATTCACCACAAGGCGAGTTTGATTATCGGCGAGGATCCCTTTAATATCGAGCGGTTGTGGAGCAAGATGTTTTTACAGACCCACGGGATGTCGGGCATTGTGGGCGCGGGTGCTATTTCGGCGATTGAGATAGCGCTGTGGGATATTAAGGGGAAGGCGTTTAATATGCCGGTCTGGCAATTGCTGGGCGGTCGGATGCGCGAGCGGTTGCGGGTGTACACGCATGCGAATACGGCTGAGCGCGCCAGGGAACTCGTGGATCAGGGCTTTACGGGTCTCAAGATGGGGGGGATTGAGCACTGTATCCGCGATATTACGGCGATACGCAATGAGGTGGGGGACGATGTCGATATTATGGTCGATTTGCACGGTATGCCGTGGATGACGACGCGCGATGCGATTTCTATGGGGCGCAGGCTTGAGGAGTTCGGGGTGTTTTTTTACGAGGAACCAGTTGCGCCCGAGAATGTGGAGGCGCTTGCGCGCGTGTCCGATGCGATTAATATCCCCCTCGCTGCCGGGGAACGTCTCGCCTATATCTTCGGTGCGCGCGAGCTTATTGAGCGCGAGATTGTGGATGTTATCCAGCCGGATGCGGGTCGATTCGGTGGTCTGGCTCAGATGAAGAAGCTCGCGGGTATGGCAGAGGCACACTATATCCAGTTTGCACCGCACGATGGGTCGCTGGGTCCGGTGGGGGAGATCGCGTCTATCCATCTGTGTGCAACGCTGCCAAATTTTTTGATCTGGGAGCATCGAACGGGCGATGTTCAGGCGCGGTATGAGGTGATGGCTCCGCAACCCGAGGTGGTCGATAGTTATATCGCGATTCCCGAGGGTCCGGGCTTAGGTGTTGATTTGGTGGATGAAGAGATCGAGAAGTATGCGTGTGAACTGCTGGGCGGGCGCTCGTCCTACGCAGAGGACGATACGTACGATAAACAGTACGTATATGCCCGGTTCCCCCGAAAGCCGTGGTTGGGATAGGATAGGGGAATTCGTGACAAATCTGGAAAAAGGGTTTACAACTACTTCAACAAAATAGCCGCCATAAGGGTAATCCAACTGCCACACATAAGGGTGACAGTCCACTTTTGCCAGCTTCGTGCCTCTCGCTGGTCTTGTTCATAGCGGTTCACAAAATCCCGCTGGTCTTTGTCATATCGCTCAATAAGTGTTTCCAACTTGATCAGTCGTTCCGCGTGTTCAGTTCGACGGTCTCTTAATTCTGTAATTTCGTTCATTCATTCTCCTCATATTCATATTGGCAGAATTCGGACCCGAGTTCTGTTCTCATCTACAACAATCAGGGATCCAGAAGCCAGATCATCATCGTGCTGTCTGAGAGCAGCGATTACGATATTTTCCAGATGATCTGGCAATATATCTTGCGCGCGAACCTGAAGCACACTTGGTCCGGTCGCGTGGGACAAAGCCAGCATGGTGCCAAAATCCAGATCGTGGGTAAACACGATATAGTCATGCCTCAGTGCCCAATCCATAATTACCCGGTCACTCTCTCGCGGGTCCCCTATTGTGGACCAATGGACAGCCGACCATCCATGACGCTTTAGAATGGGTACCCAATCGGGTGATAGATTCATGTCGATCAACAGCTTCACACTCATCTGGTAACCAGTGCAACTTCCCGTTCTTCGACCCGCCAGGCTGCATATGCCAGAGCTTGATCGATATCTTCACGCTCGAGATAAGGATAGGCTTTCAGGATTTCCTCATGTGAGCGACCGGCAGCCAGAAGCCCCACAACAGTTCCAACCGTCACCCGCAGGCCCCGAATACACGCTTTGCCGCCCATGACAGCGGGATCGAAAGTAATTCTCGTGAACTTTTCCACGCGCTATCTCCTTCTATATCCGTATGGTCGGGTATAAAAACGATTCGTAAAAATAAAAGTGTAGCAACGATGAAAGTTTGTCAACCGTATTTCAATAACTTGCCAGAGGTTGCTTTTTCTGACTTAAGATCTCCACAGGCGTCTTCTTTGTGCTCTCTTTTTTCGTGCTATAGATGTGCCTTGTAGGCGGTCCCAGAGATTAATACCTGCATATCGTTCAATTTTTATAGTTGGAACAAAAAATGATTCAAGAGGTTTATCACTGTCTTCGTTAGGCAAAATGAAAGACCACAAATCCAATGTTCCCCTGTTGTTTTCGGTAAGGATGGACTTAAAGTATGCGTGGGGAATGGGAAGCGTGACGCCATTATCATCTTCAGACCCAATCAATTCGGTCGCCTTATCAAAATAAAAAATAGGACCGCAAATGACATAGGTCTCCAGTATATTTTCCTGTGCATTCAACGCTCTTGTCGCTTCTTCCAGTTGTTTCCACACGCCGCGGTTAAAACCCGGAACTTGTGGCGACATATTGGAAAGCAAAAAGGTCTCGCTGTTTTGCAATTCCACTTCTCGTTGATTGGCACTTGCCACCAAATGTCCTCTGTCATAACCAGAACCCTTGTAATCTGCGAGGTCTGCGCGAAACATTTCTGGCACGCGATAATCGGGACGGAAGTTATCAACACGTTCCAGTCCAGTATAATCGGGATCAATGATCTCAAGTGTCCACTTGGCTTGCCGAAAATAGTAAGAATACCCAGAAATATAATGACGATTGAATATCACTTGATCAGCCTGTGGCATCCCATAACGTGTCTCGCGCCTTACACTCGGTATATCCATTTTAGCCTCCTTTGTTCGTGAGAGAAACGATAACCATTTAGTAATGTCATTATACAGTATGCCCCCAACCCGCTTTGTGGGAATGCCCGAGACCCTGAGCTGGTGCGCGAAGAGCGCACGATTTTGCTAATTCCCCAACCAAAATCCTATAGCCGCTCTTCTATCTTTTCTTTCGACTGTTCCAGATCAGGAATCGCCACATCTTTGATGACTTTATGTAGTTGCTCATTGATCTGTGCAATCCCGCGAATCAGGTCTGGATACCAGGCGAATTCCGGACGCAGTTGCCCTTCACTGTCGTAATAACTCGCATTCGAGGCTTTCGCCGGTAGCAGCACGGTTGCCGAGAGCTGGTTGAATCGGTTTATATGCTTTTCGAGGATTTCTAACGCGGGCAGACCTGTGACTATTTTTCTCAGGGTCGAGGCGTCGAGGGACTCGAAGTTGCGGCTGTCGAAAGCCGCGTCCAACACACTGCCGCGATAGAAATAATAGAGGTCGCTGGCGAGGAGGTCTGGTTGGCTGCCCTGCTCGATCTCGGCGACGATATCCTGGTACTTCTCTATTTTCTTTTTTTCAAATTCTAAGTACTCTGCGAACGTCTGGAACTCGGTGATCAAAAGCTCGTGGTACTTCACGCCGAGTGATAGATCTTTTCGCTCGTCCCGGTAGTCCGCCAATAAAAAGGCGAGATAGACACCCACGAAGACGATGACGAGTTCTACTACGAAGCGGGCCACGATCCACAGTTTTTCGATGATGTTGTCCCACCCTTTCAAGTTCTTCCTCCTTTCAAATCTCGATCACGGTCTGCGCCTCGATTCGGTCCCAATCGATTTTTCGTCCGAGTCCGGGTGTTTGGGGTACGTACATGTAGCCGTCTCGTACTTCTGTCGTTTCTTCGATCAAGCCAGCAAAGGCCGCGGAGAGAGATCTGTCTGCGCCCGTGGGCGGCCAGGCCGAGACTTCCCACCAGTCGTCGTTTCGCACTGCGGCTACGACATGGGGATTTCCCCCGTGGCAGTTTAGCCCAAACATTTCCGCCAGGTTGGCCAATTTCATCTGTCCCGTGATTCCCAGTCCTGTTTGGCGCACGATGTCGATGGCGCCGATTGACAGGTACGGCGCGGCGAGATAGGGGTTGCCCTGGATGGATTCCAATGCCATTACTGGAAGATCGATTGCGTCTGATAGCCGTTTCAGGCCGTTGATGTCGAATTCCTGCAGGGGTTCTTCGATCCAGAGATAATTCAGTTCTTCGAGACGGCGTCCGACGACGATCGCATCTTCGACGGAGTATTGTTGTACGGGATCGTGCATGAGTACCATGTCGTCGCCGACGAGGTCCCGGATGTCTTTGGCGAGGGCGAGGTTGGTTTCCACGCCGAGCATGGAGTGGTCTTTGAAGCCTTTGTATCCCTCGTCAATGGCGCGTTGGGCGGATTTCAGGGTGTCTTCGTAGGGGATGCCGGTTTCGGTGAGGTACGCGGGGACGCGATTGCGAAATCCGCCGAGCAATTTGTGGACGGGTAATTGTGCGTGAAGGCCCGCCAGGTCCCAGAGGAGGGAGTCGATGAGGGCGAGCGGGGCGGTGGATGCCATGTGGAAATACCGCCGCGCCATCCACATTTTGTGCCACATGTACTCCCGGTCCAGCGCGTCCGTGCCTGTGATTTCCGGTTCCCATTGGACTTTGAAGGTGCGCGCTGCCCATTCGAGGTCTTCCTGCGCCCAGCCCATCGAGAAGATACCGCAGGTTTCCAGGTTTGCATCTGTGCGGATGCGAAGTAAGGTGAGGTAAGCTGGCTGTTTCTCTAGGCGAATGCCCTCGCCTTGGAAGAGTCGGTGGCCGAATCGCACTTTGTGCGCGCCGGGATATTCCCGCATGGTGCGCAATGGTCGCCATTCCGGGGTTACGGGTTCGCTTTTGAGGATCAGAAAGTCGATTGCTTCAATTTTCATGGCGTTATCCTCCTATTTTCCTACTGAGCCAAAGTACACGGCAAAATGTTCGATGCCGTCGAGCCTGAGTGCCCGATTTAATTCGTCGTCATTGAATGCCGCACTGGTGCAGGCGCGGCAGTTTACAGCCATGGTGCCCAGGTACAGGTTCTGTCCCACATGACCGGCATCGAGGTGGATGTAGCGATACCCTCGGTCACCGTAGCGCCAGGTCATTCGCGTGGCTACTGCTGTCCAGATAAATGTGGCGGCACTTGTCTGGATTAGTTCCGGTTGCAAGGTGGTGTTGGCAATTCTGTCGCCAATTTCCTCTGATTGGTCGATTATTCCCAGTTTGTGTCCCATAGATAGGTACCGGTATAACCCGCGACCCAGGCCTTCCACATTGTTTGCTATGATATAGGTTTCAAATGCGTGACGCGCCCCCGCCGATGGTACGGTGCGAAATGTTTCGCCCTGTTCAAATTCTTTCACGCCCTGTGTTGCCCAGAGTAAGTAGGTCAGTTCGTTCAGTGTGATGGGGTCATCGAAGAATACCCGCTCGCTTTTGCGCTCATCTATCGCGCGACGCAGGTCGATTTCCGTTGTTTCGATCTGAGTGGGGTCGGGCAGATCTATTGTTTCGCCCCGGTAATGCAATTCGGGCATGGGGGGTGGTTCTCTGCGTGCCTGCCCGGTTGGGCCTAAGTTTTTAAACTGTGTGCGCCGCATGAATTCCGGTCCCGCTTGTGGTCGTCGTTTGCGTTTTGCCATTTAATTTTCCTCTCCGATTTGTGCGCCTATCGCTTTTAATGCTTCTATGCCCAGGCGGTCTTCGAGTTGTTTTAAGTACAGGCTGCGCGGGTGTACCTTTTTTCCGTGCGATTCCCAATATCCGTCTTCGCGTTTGTACCGTCCATCTCGTTTCTCGCCGATGCAGCCGATGGCGTAATTTTGCGATGTTGGGGGTTTTTGCAAGATATAACTCTCTGCTTCGCAATTCCACAATACTTTTTGCGCCCCCGCCCAACCGTGACCGGTGCCCGAGCTTTGTCGATCCTGTACGTTGATGGCGTTGCCGTTTACGATTACGTTGTCAAATAGGGTGCAAACAGACCAGCGGTGATGGGGTCCGGTGTCGGAGTGCGCGATGTCCGCTGTGCAATCTACAAATGCATTTGGTCCGGGTACGCGGGCGTGTAGTACATAATCGTGACGTCCCCGTCGGGTATAACACCGTTGTACGAGTGATAATTGTCCGTGGATGGGGAAGGAGTAGCGCCGCGATCCGGTGATTTTTGATACGGGGTCGAGACACTGGCTATCCTGTACGGTCATCCATTTTGCCTGGTTGCCGATGGTTATACACGCATATCCAAAGTGAACTGAGGTGATGTCGCGTGCCCATGCATTTTGTACCTGGGAGAATACGACGAAGTTCCAGGCGTGGTCTTCGTCGATATATTCGTTGGCTCGCCGAGAATCCTTTTTTTCTTTATCGTATTCCGATACGCCGCGCAAGTTTTCGATGCCGACCTGTTCAATGCGCCCGGGATATTCGTATTTGTAAATTGATCCGCCGCCGTATTCGCTTTCTATCGCGTTGCCCATTGGCGCGTCAATTGTTATCTGATTGCCATTTATGGCGGTTATGGTGCGGTCAAAGTGAAAGTCGTAGGTGCCGGGTCGCCATTGCCGAACGTCGGGATGTCTCATTTCGATGCGGTCCATGCCTATGGTCGCGATCCACTTTTCAGTGCTGGGTCGATGTACGATGATTGCGTCGCCAACTGCAAGACCTGAAGCGTCTGCGATGGCGAATGTTTTTGCGCCTACGGGGACGTAATTATCTACAATTTTCTGTCGCGTGTTTTCTATTTCTCGCGGTCTGCGTTCCCGGCCTTTAAACTCGATTAAGGTGCGCTGTCCTGTTCCGGTTGCGATCAATACTGTGCCGTTTTCACCTGCGCCCTGACCGCGGAGTACGACGCCACTTGCTCGTATCTGCAGGGTTCCGCCAATCCGATATTTTCCGCGTTCGAGTAACAGGGTTCCGCGAAATCCATTGGCGTCCGGTGTTCGAGCAGATACGTCGTCAATCGCCGCTTGTAATCGCGCTGTGTCGTCTCCTTCGGGCTGGGGTTGAACGGTTAATACGACAAGTACATCTGGCAGTGCCACACCACCACCCATGTACCCGCAGTGCGAGAAGTCCGGGATGATATTGCCTTTTTCATCTGGTACATAGACCAGCCGTCCGTCAGGTCCCGGATATACCAATTTGCTGTAGTTTCCTTCTGCCCACGCGGTTGTGGTGCAGGTGAGAAATACGCACAGTACGACGATAAAGCTCAGTAGATCAAGCATGTAACCTCCTGGAGAATCAACGAATGTACAAATCAACCTATTCGCGTTTTTTTACGATGTCCTCGTATCGCGGCAGTGTGTCTATGAAGCGATAGGAGTTGTTTTTTCGATCAATTGCACAGCAATAATGCTGCAGTCCATTTGTCACAATGAGGTAGGTGGCCTGTACGACTGTATTGTATCGCCCGATCTGGTCAAAGACCTGTTGGGTGATTTTTACTTCGGGGGCTTTGCATTCCGCCATTAACAGTGCTTTTCCTTTTGTGTCATATACGAGTACGTCGGCGCGACACTGCATGCCCTGAAATACAAATCCGGTTTCGATTGCGGTGCGTCCCTGCGGATAGCCGAGTCCTTCGATTAAGTATCGCACAAAGTTCTGACGCACCCATTCTTCGGGGGTTAATACCACGTATTTTTGACGGAGGGGGTCTAAGATCAGGTCGCATCCGTCGCGGTTTGCGATGTCATAAGTGGATGAGGTTGGAAAATTTAGTTTTTGCATGGTGTGGTTATTCTCTCAATGCCACAACGGGCGCGAGTGAGGCGGCTTTGCGGGCGGGCAAGAGCGCGAATGCAAAGCATAATCCCACAGATGCGAGGGAGATGTATGCAAAATCAATGGCGAGCATTTTTACAGGCAGTGCCTGGATGATGTAAATTTGACCGGGTAGTTTGATCCATTCAAATGTCTGTTGTGACCAGCACAGGATATAGCCAAGCGCATTGCCCAAAACGACGCCTGTCAGGCCAACGCCCAGTCCTTTGAATGTAAAGATTTTGCCAATTGAACGCGGCGTTGCTCCCATTGCTTTTAATATGCCGATGTCGCGCTGTCTATCGCCTACTGTCATGGTCAAAATGCTGATGATATTGAATCCGGCTACCATTACAATGAGACATAGTACCAGAGAGCTAAACAATTTTTCCAGGCGAATGGACGCATATAAGTTGCGGTGGGTGTCCATCCAGGTTATGACGTCAAATTCTGTTCCTGTGGCAAGGGTGGGTGCGATGTGGTGTGCTTCAAATGGCTCGGCGAGCCGAATCTGGATGCCCGAGATCTGGCTGTGCTGTCCCAGGTCGCGTTGTGCCGCTTCGAGCGATACAAAGGCGAGTGCGGAGTCGAGTTCGTCCAATCCCGTGTGAAAGATGGCGGTTACTTTGTAGGGCCACAATTGCGGTTGTTGCCCCATTAAGACTTCTTTGGGGACCAATCCCAGCATGATTTCGGTGCCGATTACTGCGCCGAGCCGGTCTGCAAGTACGCGTCCAATGGCCGTGCCATATACTTTGGCGCGTCTGGTGGCGGGCGTGATTTGATCCGGGTCGGGTGGTTGAATATTCAAGTCGAGGTCACCTGCCCATAAATACGCATTGAGGTCTGTGATTTTTGCCAATTGTGCGGCGTCTATTCCCCGCACGGCTACGCCAGCTTGTATCATTTCGCCGCCGGGGGGACGCCGAAGCGCGAATCCCTTGGTCGCTATAAAAGGTGCTGCTGCGCGTACAGGGTCCAATTTTTCCAGTTGTTCGATTTGTTCTTCGTTGGGCGGCATGGGCTGTGCATGGGGTTTTTGCACGATGATATGCGGGCTTACACTCAAGAGGCTGTCCCACAATAATGCCGAAAAGCCGTTGAAAACGGACAGGACAATGACGAGGGCGGCAACTCCAATGGTTATGCCTGCAATAGCAATGGCCGCGGTTAACGATATCTGGCGCTGCCGACGTATGGCGCGCATAAATCGTCGCGCGATGAAGTATTCGTAGGTATTATTCATATCTGATCGCTTCTACGGGGTCCAGTGCTGCCGCTCGTTTTGCGGGCCAACGGGCAAATACGAGGCATAATAACAATGCGAGTGCCGAGGTCATCGCGAAGTCCAGTATGTTTATGGTTACGGGGAGGGCATTGATAAAATAAACATCGCCGGAAAGAGATATGGGTGCATAGATCTTTTGTATCCAGCACAGGCCCCCGCCCAGTATGTTGCCCAATAATACACCGCTCGCTCCGATTATCAGGCCTTCTCGAGAAAAAATTTGGGCGATGCTTTTGGGTGCTGCTCCCATTGCTTTTAAGATGCCAATTTCGCGTCTGCGTTCATTCACGGCCATGGTTAGTATGCTGATGATATTGAATCCCGCGACTACTACAATCAGGCTCAAGACCACGAAACTCGCCCATTTTTGCAACCAGATCCACGCGTACAGATTGCCCTGAGCATACATCCACGATGTGGGGAACAGGTCGGCATGCGTTTTCACTAATGTCTCTCGCAATTCAACGCTGACGCGGTCAGCTTCAAATGCATTGACGAGGCGCACTTGAATGCCAGTCGCCAGGTCGCCCCATTGCAGGTCCCGTTGTGCAGCCGCGAGGGATATGTAGATTAGTGAGGCGTCAAATTCGTAAAATCCCGTTTCAAAAATGCCGGTTATCACATATTGGCGAAGGGGGGGCATACGGGCTGTGGTGAGGTCTTTCGGGGCGACCAAGAGGCGAATTTTTGATCCTGTGGAGGCGCCCAATTTTTCGGCGAGTGTTTTGCCTATTACGATTCCAAAGGTGTTGCCTTCTATGCGGGCTAATTCCATTTTTCCTTCGGTTATGTGATGGACGATGTCGCTGCTTTTTACAATAGGATCTACTCCCCGCACCAGGACGCCCGATGTGACAGGTCCCACATCTTTGACCCTGCTCAATATATAACCTTCTGTTTCTATTACGGGATTGGCGCCGACTACTTCGGGATGTTTTTCGAGCAATTGGACGATAGGTGCGTAATTTTCGATGCGTTCGCTGTACGGACGCCGCACGGTTATATGGGGATTTATGCCCACCTGGCGATCAAAAATCATGTCTGCATAGCCATTCATTACCGACAGGGTGATGACGAGTGCCCCAACGCCCAGCCCGACACCGATGATGGCAATGATTGTGGTTAATCCCATGCGACGACCAACGCTGAAGAGGTGTCGTCTGATTATGGTCCATTCATAGCCCACTTCTTTCCCTCTGCCTTTATACAAAAAATCCCGATTCAGAAGCACACCGGTGTTTAGAATCAGGATTTTTGTGTTGTGATGTTCAGGTTGCAGTTTTCACAAGTTGTTTTGTTCCAGGGAACTGAGCCTGTCTCTCAATCGAGCCGCTTGTTCATATCGCTCTTCGGCAATGGCTTTTTGGAGTTTTTGTGCCAGTTTTTGTTGTAAGGTGATTGGACGATCGCGTTCTATTTCTTCGGCCCATTCCGAAAGGGCTTCGATCTCTTCGTCTGCTTCAATGCCAGAATTTACCACACATGTTTGAATTTTGTCGATTCCTTCTTCAATGTGATTCAGGGCACCGGAATAATCGCCTTTCTGCAAACAAATTTCACCGCGCGCACGGGTGTGAATCATGAGTACATAAGGCCGATAGTGTTCAAATATTTTTCGATCTTCTTCATCTTCGGCATAAGCCCTCACAAGATCCAGAAGTGCCAGATTGTGGGCGGTGTCGCGTACGACGGCTTCAAAATCGCCCAACCGCATCAGACAAACATAACGATGGTAAAATAACAATCCCTCTTGACTCAATTCGATGCATGCATCTCTGTCGAGATAAAAATTCTCATCTGTGCCAGATTGAGCTTGTTCGGTTTCGAGTTGGTCTAAATAGTAGTCCAGCAATGAAAAATGACCGTCCATACACTTTCCGTCAGGCCGGTCGTTCATTTCCATCTGCATTAAGCCCAGGTCGAGGCGTACTTGCAATTTTTCCCGTCCGTCCAGACCCCGAATTTTGCGTACACAAATATCGGTGGGGTCAAAATCCCAGTTAGATAAAAATGGGCTGAGGTCGTGTTTCATTATTTCCCCTTTTTTTATAAGCCTGTAAATGTCGGGGAAATATGAAGAAAACCCCGTTAAAAGTCAACCCGTTTGCATAGGCTACAGTGCTTGACAAGTACATATAGCGGGCGTTATTATGGGGCGTTCATCACAGTGGGAAGGCCCTTTAGTTTGATTGTTGAGATATGGCTAAATCTGCCAATGAAGGTACTGTTATCCGCCACCATCTCGGCCATTATGTCGTCCAGACTGCCGATCGCGTGGTGATGTGCGCGCTTTCGACTCGTTTGCGGAAACAGCTCGAATATCCCGAAGCAGCGCCGGGTTCGCGCCGCCGCCGCGTGCAGTCGGTCAGGCGGGTGCGGGTGATTGATCCGGTTGCGGTTGGGGATCACGTGATTTTTTCCGAGGGTGCCGATAATAGGGGTATGATCCGCGAGGTGTGTCCTCGCAGTAATAAGGTTTCTCGGCGCGCATCTGGTGGGTCTTATAGGGAGCAACTTTTAGCTGCGAATGTCGATCAGGTTGTCCCCATTATTTCTGCGGGGGAGCCAGTTCCGGATTGGATTTTGCTGGATCGCATGATAGGTATTGCAGAGTGGCAGCAGATATCCGTGTCACTGTGTCTCAATAAGCTCGATCTCGCCGATGAGGCATGGGCAGATCGGGTTATGGATCCGTACAGGGCGATGGGATATCCCGTGGTTTATACCAGTATTGTTTCCGATGCGGGTAAAGAGGCGTTTTACGATCTTCTGCGCGGGAAAATTACCCTTTTTATGGGGGCTTCTGGCGTTGGGAAGTCGAGTTTGCTCAATTGGTTGCAACCCGGGTTACAATTGCGTACAGGCCCTGTTAGCAAAGCTACGGGCGAGGGCATACATACGACGACCCATACGGAATTGGTCGCGCTCGATAAGGGGGGATTTGTCGGCGATATGCCCGGTGTTCGAGAGTTTTATCTGTACGATATAAGTCCCGAGAATATTCCCGTTCTTTTTCGAGATTTTTACCCGTTTCTCGACGGTTGTCGCTTTCGCGATTGTTCGCATGTCCACGAACCCAATTGCGCGGTGAGGACGGCTGTGGATGATGGCGGGATCGCACGTCAACGCTACGAGAGCTATTTGAGGCTGCGGGAGAGGCCTTAGGTATTTAAAAAATCCGTTTCAGAAATAGAGACAAAAATGCTTCGGTATTGACGTGCATCGCACAATCGACGGGTGTTCCGAGACGATAGGGTGAGGGCAGGCCGCGGCGGTCTGTGACGACCTGGCCCAGGGTGAGGTCGCCCGTTGTTTCTATGTCGATGTACAGGGTTTCTGCGCGGAGGAGTTCGGGCGCGATAGCCGCGCCTACGGCGAGGGGGTCGTGCAGGTACACGATTGGCTCGCGTCCGAGTTGTCGATAGAGGGCGAATACGTTTTGGACGGCATCGACGACGAATTGAGATGCGACTGTTTTCATGGGTGCGATTTGGTTTTCGATATCCGTTTCGGATAGTTTTACCTGACGCGTTGCATCTAATGGTACGATCAGGAGTGCGGCACCGGAATGTACGACTGTGTGTGCAGCGTGCGGGTCGGCGTAAAAATTGAATTCTGCTACGGGTGTTGAGTTGCCGGTTTCTGCAATGGCTCCGCCCATGACAATGACCTGTTTGGCTTTTTGAAGTGTTCCAGGCTGGCGTTGTTCGACCAGTGCCAGATTTGTCAGGGGTCCAACGGCTATTATTGTGATTTCGCCGGGTTGATCGGATAGGGTTTGTACGAGGAATTCGACGGCGTCGCCTTTTACATCACGAGATGGTTCTGGCAATACGGCTTGTCCCATGCCGCTTTCGCCATGGACTTCGGTGGCGAATACGGGGTCGCGTTTTAAGGGCAGGTCCGCACCTGCAAAGACGGGTATTTCCGGGCAGTCCAATAGTTGCAATAATCCCTGTGCATTGCGCGTGCCGGTGTTGAGAGGGACGTTGCCACTTACGGTGCAGATGCCCATTACATTGAGTTCTGAGGAACCCAGGGCGAGCATGATTGCCAGCGCGTCATCCACGCCTGGGTCGGTGTCTAAGATTATGGGTTGTGTGTTCAATGGTTGCTCCATTCCAGGTGAAACGTAAGACGTGAGACGACCACATAACCAGTCCCAGCCTCTCGCCTTTAATCTGCGTCATCCTTCAATCCGTTTAATCCGCGATCCGTCTTTGCTATTCCCTAAATCCCATACAACGGTTCGTACTTTGCCCTCAGATGCCGCATTAAGGGTTCATGGCTGAGGGGTTTTCCGGTTACGACTTCGATGAGTTCATTTGCGCGGTAGCGCTGTCCTTGCGAATAGATTTTTTCGGTTAGCCAGTTTTTCAGAGGTTCAAATACGCCTTCGGCAAATTGTGCGTTCAGGTCGCCCACGTCCTGGCGCGCTTGTTCAAAGAATTGCGCGGCGTACAAGTTGCCCAAAGAGTATGTTGGAAAGTACCCTATCCCTCCTCCGCTCCAGTGTATGTCTTGCAAACACCCCTGGGCATCGTCCGGGGGGGTGATTCCCAGATATTTTTCAAATGTTTCGTTCCAGACGCCGGGGATATCTTCGGCTTTTAACTCGCCATCGATCAGTGCTTGTTCGAGTTCAAAGCGCAGCATGATGTGTAAGTTGTACGTGGCTTCGTCGGCTTCTACGCGGATATATGAGGGAGCGACGGCGTTGACTGCGGCGTAGAAGTCGCGTTCGGATACATCGCTCAGTGCGTCCGGGAATGCGGTTTGTGCTTTGGGGTAGAAGTGTGTCCAAAATGCCTCACTGCGGCCGACGAAGTTTTCCCACATACGGGATTGGGATTCGTGTATGCCCAGGGATATAGAGCCTCCCATGGGCGTGCCGTAGTGTTCGTCGTTTAAGCCCTGGTCGTAGATGCCATGGCCCGCTTCGTGCATGATGCTGAAGAATGATTCGGAAAAGAAGTTTGTGTTATACCGCGTGGTCAGGCGGGTGTCGCCCGGTCCAATGCCGCTGCAGAATGGGTGGGTGGTGATGTCTAAGCGACCGTTGTCAAAGTTGAAACCGATTTGTGCGGCTGCGATTTTTCCAAATGCTTCTTGCTGGTCTATGGGATATGTGCGCGTGAGGATATTTTCGTCGGGTTTTTTGCCGGATTCGGCGATTGCACCCACGAGTTCGACGAGTTCATCGCGCAAGCCCGAGAAGACGCGGGTTAAATTTTCAGAGGTTTCGCCGGGTTCATAGTCGTCTAAGAGCGTGTCGTAAGGTGTTTCGCCCGTGTTCAGCGCATTTACTTGTTGATGTTTTAGTTCGAGGATCTTTGTGAGGTGGGGTTGGAACAGGGCGTAGTCGGATTTTTCGCGGGCTTCTCGCCATACTTGCTGCGAGATGGTGGCTACGCGGGCGAGTTCTTCGACGAGGGTGCGGGGTAGTTTGATGGCCCGGTCGTAGTCCCGGCGGAGTTCTCGTACGTTGACTGCGGGTTCGGAATGCGGGTCGGAGATCAGGTCGCTGTTTTCTATTTCAGAGAGCCAGTCGCCAATTTGAGGGGCGGTTGCGCGTTCGTGTATCATGCCGCTAAGCAATGCGAGTTGCTCGGCGCGATGTCCGGCTCCGCCTTTGGGCATGTAGGTCTGTTTGTCCCAGCCCAATACACTGGCACAGGATCCCAATAGGGAGATTTGTTTTATTTCTGCGATTAGCTGCTGATATGTGGATTTAACATCGGCCATTTTTGCTCCTTGTTTGTCATTTGATTGTCATCGCGGCATGTTTAAAGCATGTCCCGTAAGTTGTAATACGGGGCCGAGATCCAGATGATGGTTTTTCAATGCGACGCACAGTAGGACAAAATCTACGTGCCTTCCATGCACCCGTCAAGCGCAAATACCGTTTTCAGATATCCGCTGAGTCTCTGATCTCAAGAGCCAGAGTTTGAGCGCACACCAGAAAAGCACTTGAAAGAATATGCAATTCTGAGTATGCTTTGTGAGGCTTGTCTTGTTACGAGAGAAATCAACCGCGGTATTCGGGAATAGGGGATGCAGGGGTTATGCCATGATTGAATACAAAGGGTATCTCGGGAATGTTGTGTTTGATCCTGAGATTGATGCATTTCACGGAACGGTGATCAATATCAATGACGTGATCACGTTCTATGGATCATCTGTAACGGAACTCCGGGAAGAGATGCAAAAGTCGATAGAGGAATATTTTGCATTCTGTCAGGAACAAGGGAGAGAATGCGAAAGATGGAGTCAATGTTAATGAATGGAGAATTTCAGAAACGCATATACATTGAAACGACAATTCCCAGTTTCTACCACACATTGCGTACCGATGCCGAATCCCGCGTCAGACAAAATTGGACTCGTCAATGGTGGAACGAATATGCTGGCATATTTACCTTGACATCAAGTGTCGCCGTTATTGAGGAAATCAGCAGAGGGACGAGTGATAAAATTCAAGATCGTCTTGACTTGCTTAAAGATGTCGAACTGCTGCCAATTACAGGTTATATTGAGAATATCGCACGAATCTATATTGAGAGGTTGGTAATGCCTCAAGATCCATCTGGTGATGCGCTTCATCTGGCAATTGCCTCGTTTCATAATGTGGATGCACTTCTAACTTGGAATTGTAGGCATCTTGCCAATGCTAACAAGATTAATCTCATAAGGCAGATCAATCAAGAACTGGGATTATCCATGCCGGAATTGACGACACCATTAAATTATTTGGGAGGAGATGATTAAAATGAGAGATAAAGAGATTAATGAAGTTCGCAGAATTCGACATGAAATTTCAGCGAGATTTGGACACGATATTGGTCGATTGGTCGCTCATTACCAGAAGATAGAGAAAGAATTTAGACGATCTGGCAAATACAAATTCGCTGATTCTAAAAACTCAGAGGGCGATGGTCAAACTGATTAAATTTGATTATAGACATGCCCTTATTGAAATAGATGAAAACAAAACAGCGTGAGGACGGTATGGCAGTCGCTACGGAAGATATGATTGCGGAAATGGTCAAGGCCATTGTGGATGAGGTCGATCCCGTGCAGATTATTCTTTTTGGGTCTCAAGCACGAGGCGAAGGCCATGAAGATTCCGATCTCGACTTTCTGCTCATTCAAGATCTGCCATTTACAGGTGAAAATGCTTGCCGAAAGCAAATGGCAAGGCTCTTGATAAGATTTGCCCATGCGCCTATTTCACAAGATTTTTTGATCTATGCTTCTGATGAGGTTGAAAGACTGGGAAAATTATCCAACCATGTTATTGCCCATGCCTTAAAAGAAGGAATAGTACTCTATGAACGGGATTGATGATGCGCGTGCTATGCTTTCGATGGCGGAAAGAAATGTATGAGTAATAACCGCGATGATATCCAGACCCTTGTTGATGCGTTTTCAACAGAACCCGTGTGTGTGGCTGACGCACTGTCCGACGGGCGGTTTTTTCTGGATGAGAAATACGATGCTCTGTCCCGGCAGCTCGGTGAGCTGTTCTGGTTGCCTGTGTCACATGCTTATGTCGTGTTCTGTTATGCGTATAGCGCGTTGTTTGGTATTCCGGATTTTACGCGTGAGGCTCTGATGCGGCAGCCCGATCGGTTTTCGCAAAAGCGTTTGGCGCTGACGATTCGCTCGACGAGTGGTTTTGTTCTCGATGGCTTTGGGTATGATCGCCGCACGGATCGGTATCGCAAGGATATTTATTGGCCCGGTCCGGTTATTCGCAGTGTGCATGTGGAGAGTCTTAGGCATAATAAGGCGCGGATTTCCAATCCGGCGATGGCATATTTTGGATATCATCTCATTCGGGCTGCGGAATGGCTTTCTGTGCATCGTGAGGATGCAGATTTTTCCAGAGAACGTCGGCGGCACTATGATTTTGTTGGTGACTTTTTCCGCACGGCTGATTATCCTTTCCCTGTGGACCGCCGCGAGGCGAGGGCGTTTTCGAGGCAGGTTGATGGGTTGCTCGCTGGGGATGACTGTGCGGATTGCTGGCAAAATATCCGTCATGCGGCAAGAGAATTGGGCGTGGATCTCGATCTCGAAGATCTCGCGTCTTTTTTGCCCAAACGCACGGGTGTATTTTTCAGGCAAGCAGTTTTTTAATTGGTTATAATGTAGGAGGCATGATATGTCGAAGAGCCTCTTTCACAAGGTCGCTCACTCTTTTTTCACTCTTTTCAAAAGGAGGCGTCACATGGCCCGGGTAGAAATTGAATATTGTGCATCTTGAGGCTATGAACCACAATCCGTCGGGATGACGGATCAAATTGTCAATGCGTTTAAGCAGGATATCGAAGCTATTACCCTGATTCCGTCCAGCGGTGGTCGCTTTGAGGTTACGGTTGATGGCGAACTGGTGTTCTCCAAGCTCAAGGAGAAACGCTTTCCGGAATACGAGGAAATTCAACCGCATATTCAAAGTCGGATTTCGTGAATTGGGGATGCTGGAAATAAATGAGCCGGGGTAAAAAAGCTCCGGCTCAAAGGAGGCTTTCATGAGCGATCTCAATGTCGGCATTGTTGGACTCGGCTGGGTAGCCGGGGCGCATATTGATACGTTTAAGGCGGTCAATGGCGCAAATGTCACGGCGATATGTTCTCGCCGGGATCACAACGAGGATGATCTTGCAGCAGAATACGGCACGCCTTTGAAGGCGTATAAGAATTACGATGATCTGATCGCAGATCCCGATATTCATATTATCGATATTTGCACGCCACACAAATTTCACGCGGATCAGGCGGTTGCGGCTGCCGAGGCGGGCAAGCACCTGCTTATTGAAAAGCCTATTTGTCTGTCTTATGAGGATCTCAAACGGGTGCGCGATGCGATTGTCGCAGCCGGTGTGCAGTCTTGCGTTTGTTTTGAGTGCCGCTTTAGCGCGCATTTTTCTATGATCCGCTCGATTATTGACGAGGGGTTGCTCGGCGAGTTGCACTATGGCGAGGTTGATTACTACCACGGGATTGGTCCCTGGTATGGTCAATTTGAATGGAATGTGAAGAAGGATTTTGCCGGATCGAGTTTGCTCACCGCAGGGTGTCACGCTCTGGATGCATGTTTGTTTTTTATGGATGGCGATGTGGCAGAGGTGACCAGTCTGGCCACGAGATCAAAATCTGATATTTTTGAGCCTTATGAGTACGATACGACCACGGTTTCTCTTCTCAAATTTGCCAATGGCAATGCGGCGAAGGTGACGTCGTGTGTCGATTGCTTGCAGCCCTATTATTTTCATATTCATCTCGTGGGTTCCGAAGGTAGCTTGCTGGATAATCGGATCTATTCGCACAAGTTGCACGGTATGAGCAAAGAGAGGTGGAGTACGCTCGAGACGTCGTTGATTGACTCTGGCGATGTGGCAGATCATCCTTATGAGCCGCAGTTCCAGGCGTTTGTGGATGGTATTAATGCCAATGAGCCGATGGAGCGTACGAATTTTGATATTGCTTTTGAGACCCATCGCGTCAATTTTGCCGCGGATCTTTCGGCGTCGGAGGGGCGCACGGTCAAGCTTTCGGAGTTTGATTGATGGGATGATGAGGATCGCAGAAACCCACTCGCGAGGATAGCGGGTGGGTTTTTTTTATCAGATAGCCCGTAAAACCCATCGGCTTTAGCGATGGGAAGCAGACGCGAGTTAGCGAGCGTTGTTTTGCAAGTGGCTCTACGAATCCCTGCTTTCGCAGGGACATGCTTATGGGGTAGTGCTTTAGCGTTGGGGCACAATCATCAAGGGATTGTGGGCGGTGAGGCATTGTGATTCGTCCGATAGTTCCACGAAAAATGGGTTGACAAAATACACTCATAAGTATATATTTTTATTATGCTTAAGTCCTTCAAATACAGATTGCGCCCGACGAAAAAACAGGAGAAAATCCTGACGGCGCATAGTGAAGAATGTCGCTTGCTGTACAACCAGCTTCTTTGCGTGAGAGTACAAGCCTGGGAGCAAAAGCATCAGTCTTTGTCCTGCTATGACCAGATAAAAACCATTCCATTGATGAAGAAACAACGACCTGAATTTACGCAAGTGTATAGTCAGGTGTTGCAACAGGTTGCGGTACGGGTTGATCTTGCATTCAAGGCGTTCTTTCGTCGTATTAAAGAGCGGGCAAAGACGGGCGAGAAAGCTGGCTTCCCCAGATACAAGGGTCAGAATCGCTATGATTCTATCACCTATCCTCAGTTTTCCAATGGTTGCCGATTGGACGATAAGGGCTTGCGATTAGGCAAAATAGGCTGTATTCGGATTGTGCAGCACAGACCCCTTGAGGGTATGCCTAAGTCTTGCACGCTCAGACGCACAGCCACGGGCAAGTGGTTTGTTACTATCTCTTGTGACATAGGCGACGCGCCTAAAAAAACAGACGCTGGCCCCGCCGTTGGCATTGACGTGGGACTTGATAATTTTGCCATGTTTTCCGACAGAGAGAAGATAGCCAATCCTCGCTTTTTTCGTAAAGAGGAAAAGGTGCTTGCCAAAGCACAGCGCAAGTGGGACAAAGTAAAAAAAGCGTCGCCAAAGAAACGAGAGAAAGCGCGTAAGACTGTTGCCAGAGTGCACGAGCGTATCCGTAATAGACGACATAATTTTGTGCATCAAGAAGCTCGAAAAGTCGTCAATAAGTATGGCTTTGTTGCAACAGAAAAGTTAGACGCGAAAAAGATGCAAAAGAACCGTCGTTTATCAAAGAGCATCTCAGATGCAGCGTGGTCACTGTTTCGGCGTTGTCTCGAATACAAAGCGGAAGAAGCTGGTATTGGATTCAAAGCCGTCAAGCCTGATTATACGTCACAAGATTGCTCGGCATGCGGACACAGGGAAAAGAAATCTCTTTCTCAGCGTGTGCATCATTGCAAGGCGTGTGGCTATACGACGGACAGAGACCATAATGCTGCGATAAACATATTGACGTTGGGGCTACAACGTCAGGTGGAATAACCACCAAGAAGCCCACTCGCAGAGTGCTTTAGCGTTGGGAGTAGTCACCCCTATATATCGTATCTTACTGGCGTTACGCAGAGGCACAATATAATACGCCTGTCATTCTGAGCCGTAACGTAGTGGAGGCGAAGGAGCGGGGTACAACTGGCCGCTTCTCAGGCCAGTTCATCTCCTACCAACTCAGGTGGAAAAGATGCTTCGGCTCCGTTCCACTCCACTCAGCATGACAAAAACGCCAGACATGTGTAACATCAGTTATCTTATCCCTATAAAGAATATTTGCAACAAAAAAACAGGAGGAAACATGCCAGCAGCACTCGTCACCGGATCCAGCAGAGGCATCGGCAGAGGCATTGCGCTTTGCCTTGCCGACGCGGGTTACGACATCCTCGTCAACTACGCGGGCAACCAGGCAGCAGCAGAAGAAACTGCAGCAGGTATTCGAGAACGCGGACAAAACGTCCACATTTGCCAGGGCGACATAACCCGCATAGAAGATGGCAAACGCCTTGTGGATACCACACTCGACGCCTTTGGCCGCCTCGACATGCTCGTCAACAACGCCGGCATTGCCCCCCGCGTGCGCGCCGACATCCTCGAAGCCACGCCAGAAAGCTATGAAGACGTCATGAACACCAACCTCAAAGGACCCTACTTTTTAACCCAATACGCGGCAAACCACATGATCGCACTCAAAGAACAAGGCAAAATACAAACACCGCGCATCGTCGTCATCACTTCTATATCAGCCTACACCTCTTCAACAGCGCGCGGCGAATACTGCGTCTCAAAAGCCGGCCTGAGCATGATGACGCGCCTATTTGCCGACCGGCTCGCAGAACACGGCATCCCCGTCAATGAAATCCAACCGGGCATCATCCAGACCGACATGACAGGACCCGTAAAAGAAAAATACGATCACCTGATAGCCGATGGCCTGACCCCCATCCGCAGGTGGGGACAACCCGACGATATTGGCAAAGCTGTAGCCGCCATCGGACTCGGCTATTTCGACTTTACAACCGGCGCAGCAATCCCGGTTGACGGCGGATTCCACATGCACCGGCTCTGATAGTCCATATCCCCAAATTTACCTCTATTTTCCCTGTGTACGAGGTTGACATATTCGGTCTTATATCCTACTTTATAAGCAAGTATAAAAGATCGTATTCGACGCTTTCAAGTGAGGACCCAAATGCTGAGACGTTTCTTTAGTAAAAATGCTGAACCAGACAATGGTACAAGCAAAGAAAGACAAATCCACATCGAAGGGCAAGACGAGCACGTTCAGGAAGCCATGGACCTCCTCGCACAAGAGGATCAAGATGATCTCGACGAAGCCCTTGACGAAGTCAATGAAACCGTGCGAGAAGCCGCCAGAGCCTCCCTGCGCGACCTGAGACTCATGCAAGAGGGCCACTGTCCATCCTGCGGACACAAAACCCTGCGTCAATTCCTCTTTACAACTGTGTGTTCCAGTTGCGGTTGGTTTTCATTCATCTCTCCCGAAGAAGGCCAATCTCACATCCACTTGCAAAGTGGCCGTATCATCGAATGCGGCACCACATTTGACACCAAAGGCGACTTTGTACTCGGCATCACAAATGGCGTTGTACGCGCCAAAGTCCCAAAAGAAAATGTCGAATACATCGAATTTTCCTGGACCGACGAAGAAATCCAGCGCAAACGCGAATCCCGCGCAAAAGAGGAAACGGGAATATGTAGCTGGTGCGAAAAAGCACTCGCCGATGATGGTGATGAAAATATCATTGTCTATGCGGCCTTCGGCACCACCCAGATGCGCTATGTCTTCTGTTCGGACAAATGCAACGAAGCCTTCCAAAAACAATACCCCATTCGCATTCACAAAAATTGCTACGAACGCTCCTGCCTCGATTGCGACCTGTGCAACAAACGCTACCTGGGCGAAGACGAGACCTTCCTCAAATTGCTCGAGCAAGGGAAAGTGTGAGAAAGCAGTCAGCCCGCCCACCCCAAAAATCAATCCCCCATCGCAATAACGCGCGATGGGGGATTTTTTATTATGTTCTCAAACCGCTTTGCATATAATCGTTTACTCAGCTTCAAATACACACCACTTTGAGTCGGGTGAGTCCTTGATGATCTCCCTGTCCGAAAGCAGGACATAAAAGCTGTATCGACTGCCATTAACAGGCATCTGGGCATAGATTGAATAGCAACGCCGGCACGCCTTTATCTTGATCTCTGTGTCACAGAGGACACAATCCCAACGCCCCTGAGGCTTTCTTTGACATCGCAGGCACTCAATTTGTTCAATCAGGTTTTTGTTGCGTCCCTGGAATTTCACCCACTCATTAGGAGATGCCATGGCACCTATATATGATAGACCTGCAGAGTTGCACACCTTGCAGGACCATTCCGAAAAGTCATCGTACACCACCAGACAATTTCCACACGCAAAAATGTCCTCTACATCTGGCTCGCGGTCCTCGAAACGTCTGAAATACGCCAGAATATCGGCCTTGTCATCATCGGACAATTTTTCAAAGGGCTGTAGTTTGGTTCCACACTTCTCGCATGAGTAGCCAAAGAAACGTTTTGCCCAGAGACCACCAATCACCAGGACTACAATAACCAGAGTAATCATAATAATAAAAGCTTCCACAGCCAGTTCCTCATGTCAGTGGTTATCACGCTTGCAACCACACCTGCCTGTAGCTATGAGCTTTGCGATGGGGCACTCAGAATGGCCTCGCGAAGTTGTCTTTGAAGCTGCCAGTCTAAAAGATAGATGCTGTCATACCCGATGTCTTCGCAAATCAGGAAGATCGCCCTGGCCACTTTTTTGCTGAAGATGTTCGCACTTATATTTGCTAAATAGGCAGCCCATTTTTCTGAATCCTGAAGTGCGGCATGTGCCTTTTCCCAAATATGTGGTACTTCTGCTTTGACGTTGATGCGCCAGCGTACCCTTTTGATGAATTGCTGAAATTCCCACTGTTCCATGAAAGTGAAGCGTTTGTCACTACACAGGGTGATAATCACGGCTTCGAGGCAGGCCATCTGTTCCTCTGCAGTGGCGGCACTGATTTTTCCAGAGTTGGTAAATCGCATCAATAAATTGAACATTTATCTTCTTTCCTCAAACCGCGACGTATATCTATGCTACGGTCTCTGATCTACCGGTTTTTATCATGTTTGATACTCAGCAAAGTTGGAAGTGGCTGCTTCGTCTATATGTCTGGATGCATTCTTGCACTATACAGTATAAAACCTGAAGGTTCTTCCAGCAAGCCTGAAAGAATCTTCTTTGATTTTTATGCTCTTACGAGCCAGCTTACTCAAAGAGAGTAACCATGCGTATTTGTGATTCCCACCGCGTATTTCTGTTTTTTTATCGTTTTTTAGATTGAGCATAAAAAAAACTGTGAATGGGTTCTCCATTCACAGTTCGAAAACACTGGATCGCGGCTCGAAACCATGCCGCGATGACGGGACGGTGAAACCACCCCTATGTATGACGGCTTCTTATATCTCACCTCTCATCGGTCTTTCTCTGTGGCTTGCTGCAGTTCCTTCTTCCCCTTTTCAACCTCTTCCACCGCCGTCATAATCCCCTCAATAAATTCATCTGCCACATCGTCTTTCTGCTTTTGCTGCTGTTCGTAGAGCAAGCGATAGACCTCGCACTCTTCCAGCAAATCGTCGTGGAAACCCCAGCCCGCCATGCGACCGTTGTCCAGCACCAGAATGCGATCTGCCCGCATCGCTGTAGAAATCCGGTGGGTAATCACAAAAGTCGTGCGCCCCTCCATCAAATGATCCAGCGTCTCTTGAATCTTCGCTTCTGTCTTTGCATCCAGCGCTGAAGTCGTATCGTCCAAAATCAGAATACTGGGATCGGTGACAACAGCCATCGCAAAAGCCAGACGCTGTTTTTGACCGCCCGACAGGTTGGTACCGCGCTCCTCAACCGGCGCTTCGTATTTCTCTGGCAGCGTCATAATAAAATCGTGCAACTCAGCCGCCTTAGCCGCAGCCATCACCTGCTCGGGCGAAGTACCGGCCTGACCGTAGAGAATATTATCGGCAATCGTCCCGGAAAACAGAACGGGTTCCTGGGGCACCATGCTGAGGTGCTGTCGCAGTGAAGAAATTTTGACATCTTGTATATCGTAATCATCCAGAATAATTTTCCCCTCTGTGGGTTCATAAAGACGCATCAACAAACTAACCAGCGTACTCTTCCCCGAACCCGAAGGTCCAACCACAGCCACCGTCGTGCCCGGTCGCACGACAAAATTGAGATCTCGAAGAACGTAATCACCCGCCTCTGTATAGCGAAACGACACATTGCGAAACGACACTCGCCCGCGCACTTTGTCGAGGGTCTTCGCATCTTCCCTATCCCGAATAATCACCTCTTCATCCAGCACCTCAAACACGCGACTGATCACCACCAGCATCTGTTGCAATGTCGCATTCACATTGGCAAGTGCGACCAGTGGCGAAAAGAGATTCCCCATCGACATAGAAAAATAAACCAATTCCCCAACCGTCATCATACCGCCGCGAACCTGCAACGCGCCAAAATAAAAGATCAGACCCATTGCAACCCCCCCCACAACCGAACAGACTGACCCCAGGCCAGAACTCAAAACAGACTGTTTGACGCCCAAACGATACAACCCGATCAGACGCTTGAAAAAGTCCCGAAACTCCCGTCTTTCTCGCGCATAAGACAGAATGAGGCGAATCCCCTTAGAGCGTTCTTCCAGCAGTGCAGAAACCTCGGCATAATCCTCTCGAAACCGCATAAAAACATTTGCGATCGGACGTTGAAACACCTTATAGGTCACGACATACGCGGGCAATGCAACAAAAGCCATCAGCGCGAGCTTGACATCAATCGTAAACAAAATCGCCGTACCCATCAAAATGCGCGCAACATGCCGTAGCGTCTCTACAAACGTCGTCGTAATTTCGCTCTGCAACAACCCCACATCATCCACAATCCGCGCCATAATCCGCCCGGTTTGCTGGCGATCAAAAAACGTCATCTGCAACTGCTGCACCTTCTCGTGCAGAGCCAGGCGAATCCGGAAAACAATCCGCTGTCCCACATAGGCGATGCTATACGTATAAAACCAGTTGAGCGTGGCAAAAAACGATCTCACGACCAGATAGAGAATGAAAATCCACCCCAACCATTCCAGTTTTTCCGTGCGCGTTTTGGGCAGCATTATCCCGCCTTCTTTGCCCAGCCCCGGAATCGTTGCCTGTGGATCTCGTTTTGGGCGCCTCTCCTCTTGAATCAAAGACTGCATGTGGGCTTCTGAAACAACTTCACCTGCGGGCTTGAGTTGCAAGACTTCGTCAACTGTAATTTTTGAAATAAACCCGAGCAAAAACGTATAGGACGACGTAATAGTGGCCATCACCATGACCATCAACAAGCGCCCCCAATACGGCTTGATATACAAAATGATAAATCGCTTTAAGTTTTCCATAACCTCAACTCGCCATAGCCTCTACAGCCTCTTCAATAGAACCCGCAGCCTGCTGCTCGTAAAGCTGGCGATACCTTCCTTCGGGTATTTGCAACAATTCGCTGTGCGTCCCCTGTTCAATAATCTCGCCGTGGTCCATCACAACAATAATATCCGCATTGACGATCGTCGATAATCGATGTGCAATGGCAAAGGACGTGCGCTCCTTTAACACCCTGGTCATCGCCTTTTGTATCAGTGCCTCCGATAGAGAATCGAGCGACGAAGTCGCTTCGTCGAGAATTAAAACCGACGGATTGGTCAACACGGCTCTCGCAATGGCGAGACGCTGTTTCTCTCCCACAGACAGCTTGATGCCATCTTTTCCCAACATCGAATCATATCCCTCGGGCGTACGCATAATAAATTCGTGAATCTCGGCAATGCGTGCCGCCTCGATCAATTCGGCCTCTGTGGCATCTGCCCGCCCATACAGCAAATTCTCCCGGATCGTCCCATCAAACATCACCGAATCTTGCAACACCTGTCCAATTTGCGTGCGCAAGGTCCGCAACTTCACATCTCGCAAATCGTGGCCATCAATAGTAATACGCCCTGCCTTCACATCGTAAAAGCGCATCAACAAACTCGTCAACGTCGTCTTGCCACATCCCGTATGTCCCACCAGTGCAACCATCTGTCCCGGCTGCACCTCCAGGTTGATACCCTTCAAAACCGGCTCATCCTCTTTGTACTCAAAATGCACATCTTCAAATTTAATATGCCCTTTTATCGGCGGCAATTCAACGGCATCCTCCTTATCCGCAATCTCTATGGGAAAATCTAAAATTTCCAACACGCGATCCACAGACACCATCACGGCTTGAAGACGCATGGCAATTTGCGTGAGATTGAGAACTGGCTGAAACATCCGGCTCGAATAAGAAAAAAAGGCCATCACAGCCCCATAAGTCATTTCACCCTCAATCACGTAATAACAGCCCAAACAAAAAATCACCGTATTGCGCAATCCCGATACCCCCCAGGACCCCGCCATATAGCCAGCGCGATTTGTGGCAGTCTGCATCGCCGCATCTAAACTCTGGTGCGTATCTTCTGCAAATGCGCGGTGTTCTCTGCGCTCTCGTCCATAAGATTTTACCAGTTGCACCCCGGACAACCGCTCTTGTAGTCCAACCGACACCTGGTCCATCTTTCTGCGCCAGAGACTGTACGACTCCCGCATTGGCGTGCGCCACCCGTAATAATTAAAAAAATACAGGGGCATCAGCAAAAGCAGCAAACAGCCCATCTTCCAATTCAAGCCCATACACAGCGCAAGCGCCACCCAGAACGACACAAAATCGACGAGAATACCCAACATGCGCGATGTCACCATACTGCGCACACTCGCAATATCAGACATAATGCGCGACATAATTTTGCCCGTACCCATCTCGTCGTAAAAGCGCATGGGCAATCTCAACATGTATTCATACGTGAACTTTCGCATACTCGTCGTTATCCCCCACCCAACATAGGCATTGGTAAATGAGACCCAAACGCGCATCGCAGCGGACATGATAGGTAGGCAAATCGAAATAAACAGAAGCACTTCAAGCAACTGCCAGTTGCCCATGGTAATGACATCATCGATGATAAACTTCATCACCAGTGGGGGCAGCATGCTCAGTGCCGTCATCGTCGCTGTCAGACAAAACAGCAAGATCAGGCGCGATTTAAAAGGCGTAACAAAATGCGCGAGCTTGCGCAGCTTGTCGGTATTGCTCTCGTCTGCCATATCGATCTCATCTCAAAAATAAGTTGCAGATTTTTGGATCTCGACGCTTCTTTATTCACATAGCTTTGGGTAAACATAAATAATATTTAAGAACAGATGTAAAAATATAAAGATACCTTTTAATTAAATCAAGCCCCTCTCATCCGATAGGCGTGCATCTTCAGCCATGAAAAATATCTCAACAATGACCATCGCGCAAATTCGCGCCCACATCAAATCTGTCAATCGCCCTGATGAGGCAGACCTCCACGCACTCGAACAAGACCCTCGCGTCGGTGTTCGCGCAATCGCAGAACAGGTGAGGAAAAAGCAAAAGGCACAAGTCCGTGAGAACGCACGCCTCGAACAAATGCTCACAATAGAAAAAAAACTCAGAGAACGGGGCATCCAGCACATCGCAGGCGTAGATGAAGCCGGACGAGGTCCTCTCGCAGGTCCGGTTGTCGCCGCGGCGGTTATCCTTCCGGCAGATACAATCATCCCCGGCTTGAACGACTCCAAAGCACTATCCGAAAAACGCAGAGCAGAACTTTTTGAAACCATCCACAATACAGCCCTCGCCATTGGCGTGGGCAAAGCGTCTCCGCAAGAAATAGACAAATACAATATCCGCAACGCCACCCACCAGGCCATGTGCGAGGCACTCGCCTCCCTCAGCATCTCACCCAACCGCGTGCTCATCGATGGCAATGCCCTCCCCGGCAGTCCTTTCCCCGAGCAATCAGTCATAGGTGGTGACCGGAAGTCTCTTTCCATCGCCGCAGCATCTGTCATCGCCAAAGTAACGCGCGACCGCCTGATGATCGATTACCACGCGCAATACCCCGCTTATGGCTTTGCCCATCACAAGGGATATGGCAGTGCCGAACACCTCGCCGCCCTGGAAAAACACGGTCCCTGCCCCATCCACCGCCGGTCTTTCCGAGGCGTCTTTGAAGCCAGGTGCTCTGAGGACTTCAAAATTTTTGCCGAAGGTATTCAAGCCGCCACAAACCTCGACCAACTTCAAGCCATAGGAAAAACCATTGCCAGTGCCAGCAAACATATCCCACAGGATGAGGTCCAGGCCCTGCGCCTGCTATTTCGCAAACAACGCACGCGCCTGCAACAATCCGGTCCCAAAGGCGAACAATTGGCAGAAAAATTTATAGAACAAAAAGGATATAGCATTCGCACACGCGGATTTCGCGCCCTGGGTGGTGAAATCGATCTCATTGCGGTGAAAAACGACGTCCTGGTCTTCGTCGAAGTCAAAACCGCGACCACCCCACATTTTGGACAGCCAGAAGCATGGGTGACGCCTGCCAAACAAGCGCAAATCATCAAAGTAGCAAAAGCCTACCTGCGACAACACCCCGACCACGCGGCACCGCGATTTGATGTCATCGCCATTGACCTGACACAATCGCGCCCTGCCATCCGCCACTACGAAAACGCTTTTACGGCTTAGAGCCAATCCCCAAATTTTACCTCTAAAACCTTGACAATACCACCTCTTACCTTTATCTTCGTTTTCTGTTATAAAAAATAATCTGCAACGGATATACACCCATGCCACAGTTGATTCCAAAAGTAAAAGGCACCCGCGATTTTTATCCCGACGACTGGGCCTACCAAAAGTGGCTCTGCGAGAAATTTATCGGCGTTGGCAACCTCTTTGGATACAGAGAATACGAAAGCACAATACTCGAATACATGGCCCTCTATCTGGGCAAAAGCAGCGAAGAAATCGTCACCCAGCAGACATTCACGCTATCTGATCGAGACGACAAACAACTCGTCATGCGCCCAGAACTCACGCCCACACTCGCGCGCATGGTCGCTCAAAAAGAAGGCGAACTCACTTTCCCCATCCGCTGGCAATCCTACGGCAGGTTCTTCCGCTACGAGCGTCCCCAACGCGGTCGAGGCCGTTCCTTTTTTCAATGGAATATCGACGCGCTCGGCAGCGATAGCTATCTGGCCGACGCCGAAATAATCACCATAGCTTGCACGCTATTCAAACAACTCGGTCTCAGTAACGAACACGCCACTATCAAAGTCAACGATCGACAGGCCCTCGAAAATTTAATCGCCAGAGAACTGGCCCTATCGCCCGAGGATATCAAACCCGTTTTTGGGGCCATTGACCGCATAGACAAAATGCCCGAGGAAAAATTTCGCACCTATCTGACCAATGATCTGAATCTCAGTGCAGGTCAAATCGACACCCTCTACGAAATCCTCCAAACAGCAGACCTGACATTTTCTCCCTGGCTTCAGCACATTTTTGAGCAACTCGACCAAAATGGTGTTACAGACCTCGTAGAACTCGACCTCAAAATCGTGCGCGGTTTTGACTACTATACGCGCACAGTATTTGAAGCGTGGGCAAAAACCTCATTGCGCCGCGCCCTCTTTGGCGGTGGTCGTTACGACAATCTCACGCGTCAAGTAGGCGGCAAGCGCCAGGTACCCGGCGTGGGATTTGCGGTTGGCGATATGGCCATCACCGAATTGCTCAAAGAAATAGACACCTATCCCCAACTCGAAACGCCCGGCGCCCGCGTCTTTGTTACGGTATTCTCCGAAGACCTTCTCGCCCAATCGTCTTCTTTTGCCGAAAAACTGCGCCAGGAGGGTATCGCAACAGAACTGCATCTCATTCCAGGGCAGCGTCTCGACAGACAATTCAAATATGCCGATCGCCAAAATATACCCTTTGCAGCGGTTATTGGACCAGACGAGGCGTCTGCAAATACCATCGTAATCAAAGACCTCAAAGCGCGCGCGCAACAAATTTTTTCACAAAACGACCTGTGCGCGATAAAAACAACGCTTAAAAACGGAATTACCCAAGCGTAGGAGACAGCCATGTCAGAGTCGCTCGGCGACTGGAAACGCACGCACAATTGCGGCGAATTGCGCATCGAAAATGTAGGCGAAGAAGTCTGCCTGATGGGGTGGGTCGGCAAAAGACGCGACCACGGGGGCGTCATATTTGTCGATTTGCGCGACCGCTACGGCATCACCCAGGTGGTCTTTCGTCCCGACCTCGAATCAGAGACACACGCCATTGCCGAAAAAATTCGCAATGAATTCGTCCTGGCAATTAAAGGCAGAGTTGAACCCCGCCCAGAAGGCATGACAAATCCCAAATTGCCCACCGGTGCCATCGACATTGAATGTTCAGACCTGCGCCTACTCAACGAAGCGGACACACCACCATTTGCCATAGAACCCGAAATCGACGCCAACGAAGAACTGCGATTGCGCTATCGCTACCTCGACCTGCGCCGCCCCGATATGCAACAAGCTCTGTTCCTGAGACACAACGCCGCACAGGAGACGCGCAAATATTTGATTGGCCAGGGTTTTCTCGAAATCGAAACTCCCTTCCTCATGAAAAGCACGCCCGAAGGCGCAAGAGATTATCTCGTCCCCTCTCGCGTTCAAAGAGGTAGCTTCTATGCCCTGCCCCAATCGCCTCAAACCTACAAACAGTTGCTCATGATCGCTGGCTATGATCGCTACTTTCAAATCGTGCGCTGCTTCCGCGATGAAGACCTGCGGGGCGACCGCCAGCCCGAGTTTACCCAAATTGACATTGAAATGGCATTTGTCACAGAAGCTGATGTCATGCAACTCGCAGAAGGGCTTACGCGGCACTTATTTGAACAGGTCATAGGCTTTGATATCCCCTCTCCCATACCACAAATGACCTACCGCGAGGCGATTGATCGCTTTGGCACCGATCGTCCGGATACGCGCTTCGGCCTCGAAATTGTCGATATTGCAAAAGCTGCTCTCGCTTCAGAATTCCGGGTCTTTAAATCCGTAATCGATTCCGGTGGGCAGGTTCGCGCCATTAATGCCAAAGGATGTGCAAACTACTCGCGCAAACAAATCGACGACCTCACGGCTTTTGTTGCACAACACGGTGCTAAGGGACTCGCCTGGATAAAAGTGACAGACCAGGGTCTCGAATCATCAATTGTCAAGTTCTTTCCCGATCAGGCCCAACAAATGCTCAGAGAATTACTCGACGCACAAACGGGAGACCTGCTTTTATTTGTCGCTGATCAACCCGCCGTTGTCGCAAACGCACTGGGCAATCTGCGCTTAGAACTCGCGCGGCAACAAGACCTTATGACGACCAGTGACTTTAGTTTTTTATGGGTGACGCAGTTCCCCCTCCTCGAATTTGATGACGTTGAAAAACGCTACGTTGCCTGCCACCATCCCTTCACATCTCCTCTGGAAGTAGATCTCAGTGAACTTGAGACAGCCCCAGGTGATGTTCGCGCCAGAGCTTATGATCTCGTTCTCAATGGCAACGAAATCGCTGGCGGAAGTATTCGTATCCACCACAGAGAAACCCAGGAGCGCGTATTTCGCATGCTGGGGATATCCGAAAGCGAATCACGGGAAAAATTTGGCTTCTTACTCGACGCCTTTCGATACGGCGCGCCTCCTCATGGCGGTATCGCTTTTGGATACGACCGCCTGGTCGCCCTCATGGCTGGCAAAGCGTTTATCCGCGATGTCATTCCATTTCCAAAAACCAATACAGCGGCATCGCTCATGGATGGGGCACCATCCATAGTAGATCCCGTCCAACTCCGCGAACTCGGTTTGCGATTATTGTAATCACAGAGGATCATAACGCATTCAAAACTTTTACTTGACTTTCTGTATTTTATGTAGTACTTTGTCTAAAAGTTGTATTATTAGTTTTTTCGTTTTCTCCCTAAACCTTTGATAATTCAAATACTTACGTTAATATTTCTGAGGAGGCAGTCGGGTTATGAAAAGACTCAAAAAAGCGGCAGGTTGTGGTCTGTTACTCGTTCTGTTATCTGGATGTTGCACGCCAATGGCCTCAAGATCGCAACTCCAAATGCTTGAAGAAACGCGTAAAGCCGCAGAATCGGCTGAAGCCGACCTCGCAGCCTGTAAGCAACATCGGGCCGAGTTGGAACGCCAATTGGCACAGAAAAAACAGGTTTTGGCCGAGTGGCAAAATATCTTGAGTCAGTGCAACAGATCTTGAGCCAGTAATCTTTTGGTGTGTGGAAAGGAGTTGGTCGGATGATAGATTTGAAGCGTTTTGGGGTCTTCCTCGTTTGTTGTGCAGTCACCCTTTTGGTTTTTCCTCAAAAGGGAATTGCCCAGATGGAAATGACCTATGATGAATACAGGATGAAACTTACAGAGCAGGAGCAACGGCTTGCAGAACTCAAAAAGTCTTTGCTTGAATGCCAAACAGCATCTAATGACCTTTCGAACCAGATGTCGAGTTTGGATACCCAGATTAATGAAATCAAACAACAAGTCTATAGCCTCGTTGAGTCCGATGAAGCAGGGGTCAACGAATACATGCAAGAACTCGGTCGCATTGAAGGCCGTCTTATGGGCTTGCGCAGCCTGGCAGAAGATGCCCTTTTTGAAGTTCGAGATGAAATTGATCAAATAGAAGCCCGCGTATCAGAGCTTAAAGCAGACAAAAGAGCCTGTTTCCCAGCGGCACAGGTAAAACTGACCAGTATTGATCAATTACTCGAGCAAGTCAAAGCGCGAATGCCTCGCAAACGCATTAGGCAATATTCGGTTGTCAGAGGTGATAATCTCTGGAAAATCGCCAAAAAAGACGATATTTACGGCGATCCTTATCTCTGGCCCCGTATCTATGTTGAAAACCGGGATAAAATTAAACATCCCGATATAATTTATCCCAAATGGGTTCTCAACATTCCTTTTGGCGTCGATATCAATCAACATCTCGTAATGAGTGGCGAAAACCTCTCGTCCATTGCTGGCAAGGTGTACAATGATGTCACCAAATGGAATCGGATCTACCAGGCCAACAAAACACAGATCTTTGATCCGAGCATGATTTTCCCTGCTCAAGTATTCGATATTCCGGCAAACTGACCTCAACCTTTTCGATCCCAGAATTTGGATCTTTCATAAATCCAATGGAAGGTTCATCTATCAACCTCTAACTCTAAAATAGAACTCTCATTCCCGTAGTCTGTTTGGGAATGAGAGTTTTCTTTTTTAAATACTCAAATCGTGGAAAATAGAGAACTCTCCCATAGACTATCTTTGCGCGGTGTTGACCTCCTATCGTTATACGGTCACAACGATGCCAATTTGCTCGCCCTTGAAGACCGCTATGGCGTGCGTTTAACCGCTCGCGGGGATCAGCTAAATGTCCAGGGACCACAACACAAAGTTCAACATGTCTCTGGTCTATTAGAAGAAATGATTTCGTGCCTTCGGCGTGGCGATCAGTTTGACCCTCTGCACCTGCTTGCGCCACCGCCAGAAAATTGCGAATCTGAAATTGGCGAATACGCAAAGCCCATTCTATCAACACCCAAAATTCTCATTCGCCCCCGCTCACGGACTCAGGTTACTTACTCGGCAGCTATAGAAAACTATGACATTGTTTTTGGTATTGGGCCTGCGGGCACGGGAAAAACTTATCTGGCAGTCGCAGCGGCTGTTGCTGCACTAAAAAGCAAGCACATCTCCAGAATTATTCTGACACGGCCAGCCGTAGAAGCTGGTGAGACTCTGGGATTTCTTCCGGGAGATATACAGGATAAAGTCGATCCCTATTTGCGCCCTCTCTACGATGCACTGCGCGACATGTTACCCGATACACAATTGCAACACCTTATGGAAATGCGCACACTTGAAATTGCACCGCTTGCATTTATGAGAGGACGTACCCTGAATAACGCTTTTGTCATTCTCGACGAAGCTCAGAATACCACCGTCAACCAGATGAAGATGTTTCTTACCCGCCTGGGCAACAATGCCAAGGCCGTGATTACGGGTGATATAACACAAATAGACCTGCCACCGGGTATTCAGTCTGGACTTATACACGTCCAACACATCCTGTCCCATATAGAAGCCATCAAATTTGTCAGCTTTTCAGAAAAAGATGTTGTACGACACGCATTGGTCCAACAAATCATAACAGCCTATGAGCAAAGCGAACATTCCCGTGAACCAGATGTAGAAGAGGCTATGCCAAAGCCATGATGTTCTTTAGAAAACGTCAGCGCAAACGCACGCGTCGGACAAGACAACAGTGGAAACAGCGGGGAAAACAAGCCTTCCGCATTGTGTTAATGCTCGCCCTCTTAGGCGTACTAACCGTTTTGTTTCCCACGCAACAGCATTACGAGTACAGTGCCTTCCGCGAAGGCGCGATTGCGCCAGATGAAGTCATTGCATCCGAATCATTCCCCGTGTATAAAAGCGAAGAGGCATACCAGGATGAAGTCGCAGAAGCTCGCCGTCAGATTTTGCCGGTTTTGAGCTATGATAGTACAATGCAGCAAAGCAAACTGAACGCATATAAAACATTTCTAAATGACTTAAAAAAACACACTGGCTCCGGGGTAAGCGAATCGCTCTCACAAGAGCTACGGCTTTCACACCCGGAGATTAGCCCCCTGTCGGAATCCACCCTGAAATATCTCGTACCCGTATCTCGAAGGCGATCAGCCAGCCGCAGTACATTGACCACCGCAGTCGAGAAAATTCTTCAAAGCACCTACCAGAACGGGATTATTGACCGGGAAATAAATACCGTCGAAGAGGGGTACGCAGAGGTTATACTACTTAATAATGGCTCAGAACGCCAAATTAGCCTTGAAGAACTGACCGATATAGAAAATTTCACCTCGGGACTCCAACAAACCATAGAACAACAATTGCCGAAAGCAAGTGCTATGGAAATGAGAGCGGGCAGTGAACTGGTCCTGGCCTATCTATCCCCGAACATTGCCTATGACGCTACCGAAACGCAGAGACGAAGAGATGAGGCAGCCAGCAATGTCCAACGTGCCAAGCCTGGGACAGTTCTCAAAGGCGAGCGCATTATTGACAAACACGACCGCATCACATCTGACGACATAGACAAACTCAGGTCACTGGCAGAACATATCAACCAACGCCGTCAGCAAGACCCATTCATTGACCTCATTCAACGAGGTGCTGGATTATCACTTTGTGCGTTGACGTTAATAATATTTTTTGCGTTTCTAAAATTTTATCGTCCAGACCTTTATCGCCCGTCCAAAAACATCGTATTGTTTGGCATCATTATTTTAATCCCTACTGCCGTGGCTGATTACGCCGCCCAAAGTCAGGCCATATCGCCGTTTCTCATCCCCGTCGCACTATCTGCAATGCTGGCAACCGTGCTCTTTGATGCCGTCATCGGCATGGTGATCACCCTTGCCGTTACAACGCTTTGTGCCAGCATTCTCGGCGAACTCCAATACGGGATCATCTTTCTCACCACAGGCATTATTGGCGCATTTTCGGTACATCAGGTGCGTCATCGCAGAGATTTTTACCGTCCGGGGCTGTATCTGATTGCCGCTTATGCCTTGACAATTACCTCCACAGTTGGACTTCTTTTTTCTTATGCCAACACCACTGAGTTTCTCACGGAAATACGCGAGGATTTATTCTGGGGCATCGTATCTGCCTGCGGTTCCTTAATCCTAACCATTGGACTACTGCCCGTATTCGAAAGCGTTTTCAATGTCGTAACATCAATGACATTACTCGAATTGGCGGACTTAAATCGCCCGCTATTGCGCAATTTGGCCCTTCGCGCTCCTGGCACCTTTAGCCACAGCATAAATATGGCTAATCTCTCGGAAGAAGCCGCAGTCGCAATAGGTGCAGACCCCTTGCTCGCGCGCGTGGGGTGCTATTACCACGATATTGGGAAGATGAGACGCCCACACTATTTTATAGAAAATCAGCATGGCGTGAATCCCCACGATGAGTTGCAGCCTCAAATAAGTGCCCTGATTCTCATTTCTCATGTCAGGGACGGGATCGAATTGGCAAAAGAAGAAGGACTTCCTCCGGCAATTATTGATCTCATCCCACAGCACCATGGGACTTCAGAAATGACTTCGTTTAAGCATCAGGCGCAACTCATAGACGAACAAGCAGTCCGCGATGCCGACTTCCACTATCCTGGTCCCAAACCCCAGACCAAAGAAGCGGGCATTATTAACCTCGCAGACGCTGTTGAATCTGCGACGCGGTCTCTGCCCAACAATGACCCAAACGAAATTCGGGAACTCGTCCATACAATTGTCAAAGGTCGTTATGACGCTGGGGAATTGGATGAATGCGATCTTACACTGCGCGACCTGACCAGAATCCAGGAAGCCTTTTTACCCGTCTTGCAGGCTTCGCACCATCATCGAGTCCCCTATCCCTGGCAAGTGCAACAACAAGAACGCCAAATCGCGAGCGGATGAATACACTGGAAATTACAACTTTAGTCGATGTGTGCGACCTGGATATCCCTCAATTGGAAGCTGTAGTGAAACAACTTCTTTCAGACAACGATGTGCATCTTCCCATTTCGTGCGTTCTAACCCATGATGCCCATATCCGACAACTCAACAAAAAATATCGAAACATAGACAAAACAACCGACGTTCTTTCGTTTGAGCTTTCCGATGCCATCCATCCAGAGGCACATTATTGTGGAGAGATATACATTTCATTAGATCGCGCACGACAGCAAGCAAAAGCACATAACCGATCCCTACAGGAAGAAATAACCCACCTGACATTGCACGGGACTCTGCATTTGCTGGGATTTGAACACGATACCCCCGAGGGGTACGCGCAAATGCAAAACGAAGAAAAAAAATATCTGACCCTGATGGGATAACCCTTGTTATAAACAATTCTTCTCCGAAAGGAGCGTGATTTTTTTGGACGATCCTTGGCCAGCAATCTTTATCTTTATAACCATCGCTTCTATTGCTCTGACAGCAGCTTTCTCCAGGCTCGGCTCAATTGTTGTTTCGCGCACAACCCTCGAACGCCTGCACGAAGAAAAAATAGGACGTGCAGGACTCTACCTCTGGCTCTATCGCTCTCGTGATTTTGTCTCACAAATGGTTTTGCTTGGTCAGACAATCACCATATCCATAGGCGCTCTGGCACTGCTATCCATTCTTTTGCAGACGCTAAAACCGGGTTTCTGGCTGTACCCCGGCTCAGCATTGCTCATCTCGCTTTATGTATTTATCGCCCTGATCATTCGCAGCATTGTCCCTCCCTACCGGAGAGAAGAGGGATCAGACCGTCCGCTGCCCTTTTTGCCGTTATGTTTTTTGCCCTTTTACTTTCTTCTTGTCCTTCCCACACTGCTATTGCAGAAAGCGCAAACTGTCTTCTTGAGTGAAGACGATAGCCGAGCACTAAAAGAAGAGGAATTGCGAAATATCGTCGAATCGGAAACAGAAGAAGGCACTATCGAAGCAGAAGAAAGGGAAATGATTGAGGGTATATTTGAATTTGACGAAACAACGGTCAAAGAGGTCATGATCCCGCGCATAGATATAATTTCTGCCGAAATAACGGCCACGCCCAAAGAGCTTCTCGAGCTAATCCAACAATCCGGGCACTCGCGAATTCCCATCTATGAAGAACGAATCGACAACATCAAAGGCGTCGTCTATGTCAAAGATATTTTGCTCAATTTGGCGACCAATCAGCCGTGGTCTATCCCAGAGATCATGCGTACGCCATACTTTGTGCCAGAAAATAAAACACTCGCCGATTTAATGGCCGAATTTAAGCGCGAAAAAGTACACATGGCGATTGTAGTTGGGGAATATGGCGGAACGTCTGGCCTCATTACGATGGAAGATATTATCGAAGAAATTGTCGGTGAAATTCAAGATGAACACGACGATGAAGAACCGCTTTTTGAATGGCTCGAAGAGGGCAAAATACTCGTCGCAGATGCGCGCATTGATATCGAGGATCTCAATATCGTGCTCAACGTCGAACTACCACAAGATGGTTACGAAACGCTCGGCGGATTTATATTCAACGTGCTTGGACACGTACCTCAGATAGATGAAAATTTAGAACACAGAAATCTATTGATTGAAATTCTCGAAGTCGTAGGACAACGCATTACACAGGTAAAAATTACCAAACGCGGAGAGCCTTCACAGGACGAGCCAAAACGCGGTGAAGAGATACAAATGCAAAACGACAAATTACAGAATTAGCTTGACAATAACCCCAAAATCCCGTTCTTTTTTAGTGCTTATCTGGACATAAGGTCGCGGGGTGGAGCAGCCTGGTAGCTCGTTGGGCTCATAACCCAAAGGTCGGGGGTTCAAATCCCCCCCCCGCTACCAAAAAAATAAGGGAACCGATATGTTCGGTTCCCTTTTATTTTTTCTTTCCAGCCCATCTTCATCAGGCATCGAGCAAGGATCGAAACGCAGCTTTGAAATTGTGTGGTGCGCTCCGCCAGAGTTGAATCCCCTCAATAATATCATCGGTTTCTGATTTGAATATCGGCTGCAATACCTTCCTCAGTTCGGCGACCTGTATTGTTTCCCGGCCGGTTTTTTGATCCGTCAACAAATCTTCGACACTTCTGCCCAACACATCTGCAATTTTTGCCAACACGGGAATTGACCCGCGCTGCTTGCCCTTTCGAATATCGCTGAAATAGGGCGCACTAATCCCAACCAGTTTGGCGATTTCCTGGCCCTGTAAACCCGATTCGCGTTGCCAGCGCTGAATCTTCTCACCTGCTATTTCTTTATTGTAAAGCTCCCGCCTTGTCATGCAAACACTCCTTTTTTCAGTGAGAATGCTTCTCCACCTCGACCAACCACGCAATATCGTTCAGGTCGTGAAGCACGATATCCTCAGTACTAATGCCACACGCACCGAGATTGGACACAATGCTATCTCGCGTCCACCTCGCAGACCAAAAGCCCTCGGCAGTCGCCACAAATCGCGCCCCCAAAGGCGTTACAACGCGCTGCTCTGTATGCTCGTAGAAATCGACTTGCGCTGCCTCAGTTTCCGGCACATCCTTATACATGGTGAAAAATGCGGAACCGCCGATTTTCAGAGCACCATAAAAACGAGAAATCGTCTGAATAAACCGCGGATTGCGGTCGAGATACGCATCGCTGTACAATTTGAGATCGTCGGATTTATCCCTGATATTGCCTGGGGTAAAATACAGACAGAAAACGAGGTCGTAAAACGCCGCCTCAACCACTGCCTCGGCGGCATCGCCTATGAATATCTGTGCGTTGCCAATGCGTTCTTGTTTCCACAGCGCGCGTGCCTCCTCAGCCATTGCGGGCGATATTTCAAAGCCGTGATACAAAAGACATTGCGACGCGAATAACACGGCGTGATAGCCATTTCCACACCCGATATCCGCAATTTTGTATGGACCATGCCGAAGTCGCTCACTGAGTATCTCGTCTTGTATCTCCCGAGCCTCTCTAATCGGCTCGGGACAATAGGACGACTCAAGCGCACGCTTGACAGCTTCATTTTCAGATTCCAGCGATATATTGCTCACGTATTTCCTTTTTTGGTTTTGTTCAGGTAATTAAATTATTCATGCAGAAATCTATTATGCGGGTCAAGTTGTAAATATCAACTATTTATATATCTCCATCGCATCACTGTATCAATTTTACAACACATGTGCGAAAAAGGCACATATTTTGTTTTCTCTTTCAAATGTCACAGTATGATACAAATAATATAAAAACAGGAATTTATATTATTTTTTCTAAAAATCAATTTGCGGCACAAATTTTGCTTATACTATAATCCAGCCGGGGCCACACATTTTCAGGAGGTTACCATGTCATATATCCGACTGTTTTTGCTCGCCGCTCTTCTCTGCTTGCCCGTCACTGCATCATCTGCACCGCACACTGAATCCCCGCTCAAAAAATCCAAAGCCCAATTGTCGGGTTCAGTAGAACGCGGTAGCAGTGACATTGGCATCAATTCCAGGGGCGAAATAACGATCCACATCTCCGAAGGCACTCTTCCACTCCCGGTCCCCGAAGGCACCATTTCACTCCCGACCGATTCGCTCTCCACAGTGCCCAAAGGCCCATCCGGCCCCTATGCCCCTTGCATCCTCGGTGGTCCCGGACAATCAGTTCATAGTAATCCAGCCAGACTATCTCCTGTATATACACCACTTCCAGACCCGGTGGAATTGCTCAATCATATCGGAATTTTCTTTTCAACAGCCAGTGGCGGATTTGGCTCCCGCATCGATTACGATCATAAAGTATCTCCAAACACACGCTTTACCGCCAGTCCAGAATTTCTCACCTATAGCTTGTCTAAGGCCAGCACTATTCTGGGGGACCTTATGCCCCCAGGTATAACGCGGATTACCCTGATCACCATACCAATCGGCCTCCAACGCCACTTTGCGCCCACATCGCGCATCAATCCCCATATTGGATTTGGTTTTGGCCCCATCATCCGTCTGGATCATCGCTCACACCGACTGGGATACTACGGAAATAATTTGGGTTTAGACAGAATCGTTCGCAATAGACACAACAGCCTCAATCTTACCGTTCCTATTACCCTCGATGATTTTCCAAGTACCTCCTTGACCATGGGCGGCCATCTCGCTTCTGGCCTGAACATCCATTTCGGCGAGCAAAAAAATCTCGCTCTCACCATTGAAGGCCGATACACCCTGGCACGATTCATCGACGCGCTGGGTTCACCCGGCGATTTTAGTGGACTTTCCCTTGCCATCGGATTTGGAAAAGCGTTCTAAAAAAAACCACCAAAAACCAAAATGGGACGCATCGGATAACTGATGGGTCCCATTTTTTTAAACGCCATTGATTTTAACAAACATCTACAATTCCTCTCTTGACAGTACCCTATATTTAGTGCTATAATTTGGACAGCACACAATATCATGTTGATTTTAAGAAAGGAATCCTACTCTCATGAAATGTCCTTATTGTGGCGTGATCGAAGACAAAGTGGTTGACTCCAGATCGAGCAAAGAAGGCACCGCCATTCGACGACGCCGAGAATGCCTGGGGTGCGAACGTCGATTCACGACCTACGAATACATCGAAGACACACCCCTCACCGTTATCAAATCCGATGGACGGCGCGAAATCTTTGACAAAAACAAACTCATGGACAAAATTCGGCTATCCTGCACCAAACGTCCAATCTCAACAACTCAGATCGAGGAAATCGCCGACCGAATCGAAGATCAACTCGTAAGCAGAGGCGAACGCGAAATAGAAGCCAAAGAGCACATTGGCGAACTTGTCATGACAGAACTCAAACGCCTCGACGATGTTGCCTACGTGCGCTTTGCCTCTGTGTACCGCCAATTCAAAGACCTCAGCGACTTTGAAAAAGAACTGAGGCAATTTGAAAGGTGAGACGTAAAAGAGCCCGTTCATCATTCACCCGCTTTTACTTCCCTTTCCAAAAACTTCGCTTTCCCATCATGACAAGTCTGGCACGTTGCGGGCTTGCCCGTTTTAATATCCAATAAGCGATCTGTAAACTTCTCCATCATCATGCGTGCAACAACCTTATTGGGCGTGGGCGTGACCGGATCAAGCCGTCCATCGCGCCTTCTCACATGGCAATAGTCGCATGCCTTCACACCCAGTGCTTTCTGCATTTCCTTCATCATCGCCACAATTTCTCCACGCGACATGCCCGCCAACCGCGAGGGTTTGGCCGCACTCGTATCGCGCACCACAAACCGCGCCGTGCCCGTGTGGCAAAAAGCACAATCAATCGATTTCCCAGTTGTTGTAACCAGACCATCCACAAAATGATGCTTCATATAAAGCGCTGTTTTCTTCAATGGAGATGGTGCTTTGTAATCGCGCTCACCTGCCTCAATCACAGACGGATGGCAATATTGGCATTTTACTCCCAGAGCTTTAGAAATCGCTTCCATACCCTCTTTGCTCGTATCCAAAATATGGTGGTCGTCCGCGTGTATATCGGCACAAAGCAAGACAACCGCACAGCAAAAAACAAAACGTTTCACAAAGCCCCTCTCACGATTCGGCCATCCACCCCATCGAGACTTTCCAGCCCCAACAGAGCCATCATCGTAGGCAAAATATCCATCACAGTCGCGTCATCTGATGCCAGACCAGGTGCATTGGCAAACCACAACGCATCATCGATGGTATGCGTGCCATTCACCGGGCTGGGTTCGAACAAAACGCGCTTTTCAAAACCGCCCTTCAAATCATATCCCTGCGCAGGCACTGCCATAAGATCGGGTGCTACATCGAGGTCATCGCCGGCAAAAACCTCTTCGCGCATCAACACGCGATCAATGACTGGTACCCCACCATCGGGATCGCGAATTTCCATCAGTGCATCTGCCACATCTCGCCGGACCTGCTCGTATTCAGCACCTGCCTGCACGCAACCCTCGCGCTCCCTGCCCTTTAGATTCACGTAAAATCGCCCGGGCAACAATGAATAACACCGCGTTCGAGGATCCAGGTCTCTCAACTGTTTTGGTTCAGGCGATGCAAAAGACAACAACCCCATCTGTTGCAGCCAAAAATTTAAATGCACTTCGCGCTGTAGGGTGCAAAAACCATGGTCCGACACAATCATGAGTAGCGTATCGCTGTATAACCGTGAAACCAATTCTCCAATGATCTCATCTATGCGCGCGTAAAACCGATTGAACCACGCGATGCACGACACATCTCCTCGTTCCACATCGCCCCAGAGAAAGTGGTGCAACCGGTCGGTATCCATAAAATGCGCTACAAATAAATCCCATGATTCCTGGGCGTAATACTTGAACATAGCCTCTGCACGTCGGTCGAGTGCCCAGAAGATCTCATCGAGAAATTTATGACGGTTTATCCGCGCCTGCCAGGCGTCAATATCGATCAAATACCCCATGGACTCCAATTCAGACGCTATCGAAGGCGGATAGGTCGCCCGTTTCAAATCAGGTGCTAAAAATCCCGAAATCAAGATACCATTGACTTTGCGAGGGGGAAAAGTAGTCGGCACCCCCATAGAAAAAACCCGCTGCCCCATACTACTAAACAGATCAATCCACGTCTTGCTCCGCAATGTTTTCGAAGATGGAATAAACATCTCATATGTTTGGGGTACGCGGTCAATAAATCCAAAAATCCCGTGCTTACCCGGGTTGCAACCCGTCGCAATTGACGCCCATGCCGTTGACGATACCGTAGGTAGAACCGATGTCATAGACATCAATGACCCCTGAACGATCAACTGCTGAAAATTGGGCATAATCCCCTCGGCAATCAGACGTTGCAACAAGCTATGTGGCATGCCATCTAAGCCCAGAACAACGACCCGGCTAAATTTGGATCTATTTCGTCGAAAAAAATTAAGCATCTATCCCCATCCCAGAATAAAATAGGGCTTTTAACCCCTTGTATAGAGAAGCTAAAAGCCCAAGACACAGTAAAAATGTGGGGTGAGTGAGGGGATTTGAACCCCCGACCTCCTGGGCCACAACCAGGCGCTCTGACCGACTGAGCTACACCCACCACACAAAACGCAAAACACTCCCGGCAGGGCTCGAACCTGCGACCTACTGCTTAGAAGGCAGTTGCTCTATCCAGCTGAGCTACGGGAGCAAAAAACCTGCCCTTAAGGATTCTATCAAAGGGCGAAACTGATATCAGACACATCCTATTTGAGAGCAAAATTATCATATTGATCAAAAAGTGTCAAGCAAAAGTAATGTCTTTTACTCCCCTCCCCCGCCTTCGGCTATCCTTCGAAAAGCGGCAGGCCCACGCGATAAGTGGCAGATTTCATACTTCATTTTGCACCAAATGCCAGGTTTTTTTCAACTTGACAACTATTCTTTCTCTGATGATATTTTTTTAACTATTCCTCCTCAGATTACTGGTCCGAATATGCCCAGAAAACGACTTACACAGGCCGAACGGCGCACCCAAATTACCGAAGTGGCAATGACGCTTTTCGCCACCAAAGGATTTACCGGTACCACCACGCGTGCCATTGCCCGTGCGGCAGATGTTTCGGAAGCCATTATCTTCAGGCATTTTGCGACCAAAGAAGACCTCTACAATGCCATTATCACATATACAGTTGAAAAACGTTCAGAACAGTGGGATCAAGACACAACTCCTCCGCCAGACCCTCGCAATATCGAACACCTCTTGCGCGATTTCGCCCAGACATTTGTCAATCGCAATCGCAAAGATTCGACATTCATACGCCTGATGATGTACAGCGCACTCGAAGATCACAAATTCCGAGAAAAATTTTTCGCAATTTACAGCAATCCCCACATGCGATCTATCCGCCAGGCCATTCAAACCGGTGTCGATCAGGGCCTGTTTTGCGCGGTTGATCCCGCTGAATCGCTTCGCTCTTTCTTCTATGCACTCCTGCAATACTGCATCAGTCGTTTTATTGCGCGAAATGAAACCGATACGCCAGAGCGCGATGACGCCATGATTGAAAATCTCGTGACAATTTTTGTGCGCGGACTGCGAATGGACGAATAGACGAACCCCACCCAACCACCCAACTACTATCGCTGATGAACTGCTGACGCAGTTGTACCCCGTTCCGCTGATTCGTCTTTTACTTTTATCCTCTCATGATCGATTTACGCTTTCTCGAAGAAGGCAAAGCTATTCGGGATCCCATTTGGGGCTATATCCACATACCGCCCGATTTTTTACCCCTCGTTGATGCCGAAGAGTTTCAACGCCTTCGCGATATATCGCAACTCGGACACGTCTTGCTCGTGTATCCCGGAGCCCGCCACTCGCGTTTTGAACACGCTTTGGGTGTGTTTCACATTGCTGGCCATTTCCTCAAACAATTACTCAAAACCCAGCCCCCCCCCAATATCGATATCGATGACGTGCGCGTGCTTCTCGCGGCGAGTTTGTTGCACGACATCGGCCATTATCCCTTTTCGCATCTGCTCGAAGAAATGCAGATGTTTTTTATTGACCATGAAACGCGGGGGCGCTACATCATTGAAGATCCGAGTACAGAAGTTCACGCCGCACTTCTCAAAGTGGGCATTGATCCCCAGCGCGTTGCAAATGTTATCGATTACCAGCAGCGCACCATTCCCGACCGCGATACGCGCCTTGCCCACATTCTCAGCGGTACGCTCGATCCCGACAAAATCGACTATCTTCTGCGCGACGCGCGCTACTGCGGTGTCCCATTTGGCGAGAGCGTGAACAGAGACCGCCTCTTATCCTCAATTACATATCATCGAGCAACACAACGACCAGCTATCACTTACAAAGGCGTATCTGCGGCTGAAGCACTCATCTTTACCAGTTATCTGATGTATCGCAATGTCTATTGGCACCACGCGGTTCGTTCAGCCAATGCCATGTTCAAGCGCGGGATACAGGACCTTTTGGCGCATCCCAACTGTTCGCTGACGGAAAACGATTTTGACCGCGCCACCGAATCTGACCTGCTTCACCGCCTCGAAAAAGAACACACCGACCTCGGGTTCCCCTACCGAACCAGCCTGATTGGCCGTCTCAAAAGACGCAAGCTCTTCAAAGTTGGTCGCATATTCTTTCCCCATGAATACGCGCACAACCTCATAAATTTGTTCCGTCTCCTCTATGATGCACCCGACCAGCGGCGGGAACTCGAGATGGCCTTTTGTGCCCATCTTTCCTCAAAGCACAACCTCAACCTCAGCGGCGATGAAATACTCCTCGACATTCTCCAATTTGACAAAAGTCCCGAGGTAGATCTCAAAGTATTTTTTGACGCCCACATCCCCGTAGAAAAATCAGAACCTCTGAGCTTTGATGATCCAGAAGTCTCTTTGCTTAAAAACTATCTAATCGACAATTTTGAAGCACAGGCAAAAGTGGTGCGTATTTTTTGCGACGATATCCCCAATCTGCGTCAGGCCGTGCGCGACGAAGCCTTCGCTTTCCTGAAAAATTGGGAAACAGTCAACGCTTGATAAAATGACCGAAAAGTTATATATTGCCCACTTCTAAACGTCTCTCACCTTTACACGGATTTATTGAAAGTTCTATATTCTCCCTCAACCATAGATAAGTCACTTTCACCTTTACCTGGATTTATTGTATGAAAAAATATCTGACTCTAATGTTTATCTCCCACAATGAAGGTTATATCAAAGAATACCATCTCTCACGACCCAAATTTATCGGCATCATGAGTGCATTATGCCTGCTCCTATTGCTCTCGCTCGGCTATGTTGCCACAATTGGCAAGAGGGAAAGACTCGCCGAACTCAAGGAGGAGAACACCGCACTTCAACGCGAATTTGTCCTGATTCAAGAAGAATTGGAAAACATGCGCCACAACATGGATCAGCTACAGGAAAAAGATCGCATCATGCGCGCATGGGTTGACCTGTCAGAACCGAGTGACGAAGTGCGTCAAATAGGTGTGGGGGGTGGCGAAGCCGTGCCCTCAGAATGGGAAACCGTTGTTCCAGACCGCGTCTCAAGCCTTCTGGCCGATAACCGCATCAATATGGATCAACTCTTGCGAGAGGCACACTTCCTGAAAACCAGTTTTGATACGATTTTGACAGTACTCAGCAAAGACATCCAAATGCGTCAGCACATACCTTCAATTACCCCCGTCCGGATGGACAATCCGAGAATATCATCGGGATTTGGCATCCGTCGCGATCCCTTCACCGGGCGCAGACAATTTCACTTTGGTATCGATTATCCCGGTCGCAGGGGCACACCCATTATCGCCACAGCCGATGGGAAAATAGATAAAATTGCTCACAACAATCGTTTGGGATGGTATGTAATTATCGACCACGGCTATGGCTTACAAACGCTATACGGGCACCTCAATAGCAGGCCGTCTGGCAAGCAGGGTGATCGCGTCAAACGCGGTGAAAAGATTGGAGAAATGGGCAGAACAGGACGCTCAACAGCCCCTCATCTCCACTACTCAGTCTACAAAAATGGCGAACCCGAAAATCCCAAACACTACATCTTTGATCAAAAAACACGCTCTTTGTTTTAGCGAATCAGAGGATAAACTATGAGTTCCAGTACACTTTCCGTTTACAGTTCGCTATTTGTCGCAACGGTCTGGTCTGGACATCCCGTCGGATTTGATCTGTTGACCCACGGTGATGTGCAATTTATCGCGTTTTACAATGTCGAACGCAAAATGACTGTCGGAATGCGAAAGTTAAATGAAGATACATGGATATTTGCACGCCCAGAGGGTGTATGGCTGGAAAATAGGGGCCGACTCTCTTCGGAAATCGGGTGGGACAGTCACAATTCACTAACCATGGCCATCGACGACGATGGCCATATTCATTTGTGCGGCAATATGCATGTGGATCCCTTGATTTACTTTCGCACAATGCGCCCACTCGATGTCACGAGTTTTGAACGCATAGACTTTATGGTCGGCAAAAATGAGGATCGCTGTACCTACCCCGTGTTTATGCGCGGTCCCAATAATGAATTGATTTTTCGATTTCGAGATGGAAAAAGCGGCAATGGGGTCGATTTTTACAATGTGTATGATGTCCAGACAAAAACCTGGCACCGGATGCACAGTACACCATTGCTCGATGGCCTCGACCGCATGAATGCGTACGCGCGCATGCCCGAAAAAGGTCCAGACGGAAATTATCACATGGTCTGGATCTGGCGCAATACACCCGATTGCGCAACCAATCACAGTATTTCTTATGCACGCAGTCCAGACCTCCTATCCTGGGAAACAGGCGGCGGCGACACACTAACTTTGCCAATTACAATAGAAAGCGGTGCCACCGTTGATCCCGTACCCCCAGGGGGTGGATTGATCAATATGACGCAATCCCTGGGTTTTGACGACCAGAAACGCGCCGTGATCAGCTATCATAAACACGACGAAAATGGATACACACAAGCCTATTGTGCGCGTTTGGAAAATGGCGAGTGGATATTTTACAAGGTGAGCAATTGGACCTATCGGTGGGAGTTTGGGGGCGGTGGCTCTATCGGTGCAGAAATCCGATTGGGCGGCGTCCAGGCAGAGGCTGATGGGGGCCTGAGTATGCATTATTGGCACATAAAAGAAGGCCAGGGGATCTGGAAACTGCATCCCCAAACCCTGCAAGTGATCGGGACATACCCACTACCCGATAACGAGATCCCCGATGAATTGGAACGAGTAACATCTGACTATCCGGGCATGACTGTCAACCTGCGCGGTGCTCGCGGCAATGGAACACGACCCGGTGAGCAATACGTCTTGCGCTGGGAAACACTGGATCGCAACCGCGACAGACCCAGAGAAAAAATCCCACCACCGAGTGAATTGATACTCTATATCCTGAAAAAAAATTAAAAAAGCCCCCCGTTGAGTACATCACCAGGGGGCTTTTAGGTTGTGTTCATTATGCGCCAAGTGCCCAACCCACAGGTAGTGCCACAATGCCATTACCCAAATCGTGAATACGAGGGTCGTTAGAGAGCACCAGTCCCTGCAGGATGGGTTTGTCTAAAATTTCGTCGAGTTTGCGCAAATGGCGGGCGTCTGTAAAACTAATGCGTTCCGCCATTTTTATTTCAATAGGCACAAAGCCATTTTCGGTTTCGAGCAGCAAATCGACTTCGCGTCCATCCGCCGTGCGCAGATGGTAACAATCAATGGGTAACCGACTATTTTGAATTTGTTTGTAAATTTCAGCAATAATAGCACTTTCAAATTCATGGCCTGTGGGTTGACCACGTCGATTGAGCAACGCACGCTGGATACCGGGATCGAGAAAATGAACTTTGGGTGCTTTGGACAGGCGTTTGTTCAGGTTGCGAAACCATGGTTGTAACAAAATGACCTGGTAGCTTATTTCGAGATATGAAATGAAGCGTTTGACGGTTTTAGATGTAACGCCAGCAAGTTGGGCCAATTCGTTCATATTGAGCAACACCCCAGTCAGCCCCGCCAATGCGCGCTGCATGCGAGCAAAAGGCGTGAGATCGCGCAAATTGGCGAGATCGCGCAAATCGCGCTGAAGATAGGTCTGGATATAATCGTGCAACCAATCGTATTTATCGCGGATTGTGAGCATGGGATCAACAACGGCTGGCATGGCGCCAAAATTCAGATAATGTGCCAGGTAATGTGCTACCTGTGCATAGCGTTCGCTTTGGAGTGGCATACCCGAATACAAAATATCGCGCTCACCTGTTTTTAGAAAATGGATAAATCTGGAATCCACAATAGTGTCATCCCAGGAATCTGTTAGCATTTCCGGCAATGTGAGAGGATACAGTTCAATGAGGGAGATGCGCCCGGCCAAACTTTCGCGAATCTGTTCCATTAACAGGATCTGGCTGGAACCGAGCAAGATACTGCGAGCATCGGGATACTGGTCGTAAACGGCTTTGATAGACTCTATGATCGCAGGCGCTTTTTGTACTTCGTCCAAAATGACATTTGGATACTGTTGATACCACTGTGCAGCCGAAAGCGCTGTGAAATCCGGGCGCGTGATCGGATCTTCGAGAGAAATGTAGAAATACTCGGGAAATCCCGTTTGCACAAGTGTGGTCTTGCCCGTTTGGCGCGCACCAGTCAAAGCAATGAGACGCCCCAGTCTGGAGGCGGATTTTTGTTTTATAAAAGAAAGCAGGGTTCTATTTTTCACATGATCACCTCTTTTGGCGTAAAATATGGACTTTAATTCCATAATTTACGCCGAATTTTGGAATAAACAACCATATTTTACGCCCAATATTGTCTCGTTGGACAATATTGGCGTCTAATTTCAGAACTCAAAAATACGATTTTTGATATTTATGAGTATATTTATAAAAATATAAAATTTTTATTCTTGATATAATTGAAATTATTGATTATATTTTTTAAAATAGCATATCGAAGGGAGACATTATGAGACGTTCAATACCCCATTGTCCGGTGTGTAATGGCACGATGGAGCCTGTTAAGCTGCGCTGTTCCTCCTGTCACATTGTCGTAGAGGGCGAATTGCCCGTATCGCGTTTGGCTCTGCTAACGGATGCACATCAGCAGTTTATTGAGGCATTTTTGCTCGCCCGAGGCAACATCAAAGAGATGGAGAAAGAACTGAGGGTTTCGTATCCCACTGTGCGGAAGCGCCTGGAAGAGGTCGTGCAGGCCCTCGGGTATCCCGCCGTGGAGAAACGCCTGAATCAGCGAACAATTTTGGATGCCGTAGATCGCGGCGAATTGAGCCCCCAGGAAGCGATTGCACAGTTGCGGGGATTATAGGACAGTACGCTGACTACTGAAGCTGATCGTTGCCTATTCGCCTTTTCCTCTGTGTTCATCGGTGGTTGCTTTTAAGTCTTTAACAGGAGGTTCGTATGTCTGCAAATAGACGCAAGGTATTGACGATGTTACGGGAAGGCAAAGTAAACGTCGAAGAAGCCGAGGCCATGCTGGATGCACTCGCGCCACAAAGAACAGTGGGTGGGCATATTCCGAAGATGGAGATTGTGGGAGAGAGCGAGGCAGCCAAACAGTTGCGGGCGCGAATTCGGGAAGTTGCGCGTACAGCCTCCCCCGTGCTTATCTATGGGGAAACCGGCACGGGAAAAGCATTCACAGCAAAAAGCATTCATTCATTTAGCCGACGTGCAGACCATCCGTTTTTAGAACATTTCTGTGAAATATCTGTTGAACACAATGAAACAGAGATCTTCGGAGTAGAAAATGGTGGGGCTTTGGGAATTGCCAAGCGCGGTTTGCTGGAACTGGCGCAGGGTGGTACTGTGTTTTTGGATGCGGTAAATATCATGGCGCCAGAAACGCAATATCGTTTGCACAGTTATTTGACCGATGGCTATTATACCCGCGTGAACGGGGTGCAGCCTGTGTATGCCGATGTTCGCATAATGGTGGCTACAAATCGGGACTTGAGCAAAGAAGTGAAAGCCGGAAGATTTCGCGCAGATTTATACGATCAACTCCGAGTATGCGTGGTTGAAACACATACGCTGAGAGACCAGAAAGAGGATATCCCCGTTCTGGCGCAATATTTCGCTGAAGGACGTGCCGAGCGAGATGGTCGAAGTGTTCCGAGGATTTCCGATGGTATTTTGGAAAAATTGAGCGCGTATCATTGGCCGAGGAATGCTGCCGAACTCTGCCGGGTGATCGATGAGGCCGTCGTGAACTGTGACGGCGATGAGTTACTGCCCGCGCATCTGCCCGAGTTGATCGGATAGAAACAGTTGAGAAATTGGAATGATATCCCGCTATTGCACGATAGCAATGGCGGGATTTTTTGTTTGGAGATAAGATTTCATAACTTATTTTTTATTTGTACATATTGTTCCGCAATCGTGTTCGAAAAAAAGGAGACAACATGAGTTCTGATACATTTCGCGGGGTATTCACCATTCCCTCAACACCTTTTAAGCAAAATGGAGATGTCGATTGGAGCGATCTCAAGCGCGTGCTGGATTTTTGTATCACCTGCGGCGCGCACGGAATTGTCTGGCCCGTAAATGCCAGTAGTTTTCCCGTATTGACTGACCAGGAACGCCTGCACGGGATGCAGATGGTCGTAGAACACATCGCTGGCCGCATACCAGCAATTCTCGGCGTTCAGGGGACGAGTGGTCATCACGCTGCGATGTTCGCACGTCACGCGCAGGCATTGGGAGCCGATGGCGTCATCGCAATGGCTCCTTATGTGGAACCAATCGAGGACGAAGATACAATGGTACACTATTACCAGGCGATAGACCGCGAAGTGAACATGCCAATTTTTGTACAAAATCACCTGAGGGGCAGCGAGTTGTCAATCGACACAGTGGTGCGCTTGATCAACGAAGTAGAACACATAGAATACGTCAAAGAAGAGGTCTTCCCCCCAACGCACATGATTACGGGCTTAATCGAACAGGCCGGTCCAAAATTGAAGGGCGTATTTGGCGGAGCCAGTGGCCGCTATTTACTGCTCGAACACCCGCGCGGCGCGGCCGGACAAATGCCGGGCTGTCACATAACAGACGTTGTGGTGCGCCTGTGGAATGCCCTAGAGGCCGGAGATTTGAAAGAGGCAAAACGGGTATATGGCATCATGGCACCCCTATTCGCGCTCGAGACAGTAAAAGGCACAAATTATCCCGAAATACTGCGCCGACGCCAGGTCATCAAAAGCTCGCACAGCCGTTTGACAACCCGTTTTCCAACGCAAGATGCGTACGATCACGAAGCCCTCGACGATATTTTACGAGACATAGAACCGCTATTTACCTGGAACGAAAAGCCATTGCTATACGGTCCTCCCGAATGGCTTAAAGATCAATGATCGGATGGGTTAAACCGTCCTTTATAAATAATAGACTGGATTGCGGCTAACACCCTGCCGCAATGACAACTGCCGTTCGTCACGCCTGCATGTTTTAAGCAGGCGTCCAGTGGCTTCAGGCAAAGAACTTATTTGAAAGATCAATAATCGCCCAATGAAATCATTGTCTCACTTGACAGTTTATTTTTTTCTCCTTTGGGGATCCATATCATCCAGCATTGCCCAGGAAATCTCCGTAGTGTCTCAGGACACGACGGCTGCTGGCCGTTGGAGCCTTATAGCCGGTACCGATTTTTTGCACGCCGGTGAATGGCCTTACATAGACCGAGAAGGCGACATGTGGTGGGGACACCAGGAGGATGTCTTTGTGCTGAGGCAAAGTCAGGTATCAAAGATAACCGTAGGATGGCATGTGAACGCGATAGTGCAAGATTCAACGGGGGCCATGTGGTTTTTTGGACATCACAGCGATTCACTCATTGCAGCGCGCTACGACAGTGTGATACAGGAAATAACGAGAACGCAATTGAATTTGATTGTGAATCCCCCGGCGGTTATAGATGACAACGGGCGATTTTGGATGCGTGCCAAACCCCTATATGAACGCAGGTCGAGCTACGGCATCTTGGAGTATTCCGATGGATACTGGTTTCACCACACAACCGAAACAGGACTCAGGAGCGACCGTATTTACGACCTGGCCGTAGATCAAAAAGGCCACCTCTGGGCCGCGACTTACAGAGGTGCCAGCCAATACCGAGACGGGCAATGGCACAAATATGGCCGGGGAGACGGTTTAAGCAATGAGAAAGTGTATCGAATTGCAGTAGAAAAAAATGGCGACTTATGGTGTACGCATGGCGATCGCAGTGATATTTCCGTTTATGACGGTGACAAATGGCGCGTGATCAACACGGGTTCCGGTATGCCCGTTGCGAAAGTGCGGGCAGCACTTTGTGCGCGAGATGGTACCTTCTGGTTTGGTGTACATTATCACGATATTACAGATCCAGAACAAAGAGGTCTCATTCGTTTTGACGGGCACTCTTGGCTTGTTTTGACAAAAAATGACGGCTTGCCGGGTAGTGACGTTTTGGCGATTTCTGAACTACTGGATGGTAAGCTGTTGTTGCAGATCCGAAAACCGACATCGAGGGTATTTGAGTCAGACACAACGCCGTTGCAAATTTCCGATCAAGCACTTGTAGTATTTGAACCCGATACAACGCAATGGGCGCGTATTTCGGGACATGTTGAAAATCGGGGTGGAACAGCTATAGATCACATTGCAGTGTCTCTCACAACACCCAAAGGACATGTAAAAGCGAGCACTGTAACCAATGCTCAGGGTTTTTACGAAATGAGGGCCTTGCCCGGCGAATACAGGGTTCAAGTACCCGATGCATGGGGTGGAGAACGCGACATAGTCGTAGCTCCTGGCGAGACTGTCAGTGATGTAAATATCCGTCCCCTGTGGTTTATCGGTTCGGCAACGCTCCAGGCCATTTTCTACATTGTTCCTTTAGTTCTCACAGCTATTATACTCGTAGGCTTGCTCTATATCGTCATTCTCGCAGCAGCCGCGCAACCGCTCAACGTGCCCGAACTGAGTGAAGAACACAATCCCCTCCGTCTTCGTTTTCACGGAAATGGAAGCAGCCTGTTTGGCATCTTTGCGATCAATACATTGCTCACACTCCTCACGCTCGGCGTGTATTATTTTTGGGGCAAGGCAAAAATCCGGCGTTATATGCACAGCCAAACAGAATTGCACAACAGCCGGTTTGCAAACCACACCACTGGCGGCGAACTCTGCATTGGCTGGATTAAAGCCGTTCTTTTAATTCTCGCCATCACATTGATTTCAGAAGCACCTTCGTTTTTCTGGGAAAATTGGACGCATGAATGGATTACCTTGCTCGCGTTTTACGGGTTTCTGTTTTTACTATTCCTGCCCCTGGCCATTGTGGGATCGTGGCGTTTCAGGCTCAGTCGCACGTCCTATCAAGGTATTCGCATGTCCTTTCGGGGCAATGTCAAAACATTTTTCAAAATCTATTACATCGGGTTTTTGAAAACACTGTTCACCCTGGGGTTGTACTATCCCTATTTTGAAACAAAGATTCGCCAATTCATGACCGAAGAATCGCGGTTTGGCACAGGGCGGTTTGGATTTACCGGCACAGGGCGCGACCTGTTCTGGCCTTTTGTGCTGGCCCTGTTGCTCACGCCTTTTACACTGGGCTTTTGCTGGGCTTGGTACTCAGCACGTAAGACACGCTACTATTGGTCTTGCACGACTTTCGAAGGTATTTCATTTCACTCGACCGTTGTTGGCACTCGCCTTCTCTCGCTGAAGATCGGAAACTTCATTTTACTCGTCATTTCCCTGGGGCTGGCATGGCCCTGGGTTGCAGTTCGCAACAGCAAATTTTGGTGCGACTATCTCGTTTTGTCCGATCAACCGGATTTTTCCAGCATAGCTCAGGACTTTTCAGATTCTACAACAACGGGCGAAGGTTTGAGCGATTACCTGGATTTCGAATTTGAGTTTTAGAGCTATGGCACGAGATACGCACATGTGGCACGCGCACTTTTACGATGGGCAAACAGCACAGCCCCATACCGTGCAGATAGAAGTTTTGGCGAATGGCCTTGAGGTAATATTTTCAAATCGCCCGTCTGAAATCTGGACTTACGGAAGTTTTCGTCAGGCCGAGGGATTTCACAGCGGAGAATTGGTCCGATTTGAAAAAAACGATACCTTTGGGCAAGCACTGGTAATAGACGATGTGCAAATTTTGGAGATCATTCGAGAACGCGATCCCAATTCGGGCTTTCACAATCCCAAGCTTCGCCGGTATCGCTCCCTTCTTGTTGGCTTTTCTCTCGTTTCTATTGTGTTTATCGTATGGTTGCTCTACGGTTATGGAATGCCCGTGTTCATCGATGTAATCGCACGCCTCGCACCCGTTGCCTGGGAAAAATCACTCGGCCGATCCGTCGTCGCGTATATTGCGCCAGAAGAGAATCGATGTGCGGATGAAATTTATACTGAGGTTTTTGACGAAATCATCGCCCGTTTGACCGCGCCGACAAACACGCCCTATACATTTCGCGTCTATGTCGTCAAGAACACCTATGTAAACGCCTTCGCGCTTCCCGGCGGCTATATGGCAATTACAACCGGCTTTCTAAAGCGCGTAAAATCCGCCGAGCAAATCGCCGGTATAATCGCACACGAGATGCAACACGTTGTGCAAAAACACGGCACCCGAGCTGTTTTGCGCGCGATGGCGACGCGCACAATCATTGCAGCCATTTCCGGCGGTGACGAAGGTTTGGACTTTGTGCTCGACAAGGCCGCCCTGGCGGGTTCCTTGCGTTTTTCGAGAGACCACGAATCTTCTGCTGATATCGAGGGCATGAAAATGATTATAGATGCGAAAATCGATCCAAATGGAATGGTCAAAGCTTTTGAAATCCTGCTCGAAATAACGGGAGATATGCCTGATGATCTCGCATATCTTTCAACCCATCCCTTGACAAAAAATCGCATCCGTTCCCTGTCGCCCTATTTAGATTCCCTGCAAGTCGATCCCATTCCAATCGTCTCCGACTCAACCTGGGCGCGCTTCGCGCAAGCAATTCGCGCAGGCCAGTGTAAGCGAATCGACTGAACGGGGTGTGAAGGCGAGTAAATCGAGCATGAAGGCGATAGCAGTTCATCAACAGAACGATGTATAACTGGTCGTTTTCCAGACCAATTCATTAACGGAGTGGTGTACAATCCGCGTCATCTGTTTAATCCGTAATCAAAGGAGAAAAAAATGTCGAACTCCCGTCCGAATGTCCTCTGGCTTTTTCTCGAAGATGTGAACCCGTGGATGAGTTGTTATGGCGATCAGACCATACAAACGCCGAATATAGACGCGCTCGCTGCTTCGGGCGTCAAATTTGATCGGGCATATCAAACCTCTGGCGTATGTTCGCCTTCGCGCTCGGCGACCATTACGGGAATGTATCAAACCACCATAGGCGCGCACAACCACACCAGTTCATACCCCCGTTTGCCCGAAGGGATAAAGACAATTCCCGAGTATTTTCGAGATGCCGGATATTACACATTTAACGAAGGAAAAACGCATTACAATTTTGTCTTTGATTTAGATGTTTTATTTAACCACCATGGAAGCATGGATTTCAAAGGGGCAAAAGATGGAAGCGACTGGTCGGGCTGTCCACACGGCCAACCGTTCTTCGGACAAATTCAGCTTCGGGGCGGCAAAAGCATAGGCTTGCTCAAAGGACCGGGCATTGATCCCGCCTCGGTACCCGTGCCATCGTTTTATCCCGACCACGAAATCATCCGCAGAGAAATTGCCCTGCACTACGACTGTATCCTGCACACAGACCGGCAGGTGGGATGGATTTTAGAGCGATTAGAAGAAGATGGATTGCGCGAAAATACGATCATATTTTTCTTCAGCGATCACGGGATGCGGTTGCCGCGGCACAAGCAATTTATCTATGAAGGCGGCCACAAAGCCCCATTGATAATTTCCTGGCAAGGCAATACAGATATCGTAAAACCCGGAAGCGTGCGCTCCGACCTGGTCAGCGGCATTGACATCGGTCCCACCTCACTCGCGCTCGCTGGCCTCGATGTGCCCGATTACATGGAAGGCCAAAATGTGTTTGGCGACCATTTCGTCGAACGCGACTACGTAATTGCCGCAAAAGACCGCTGCGACTTCACAATAGATCGCATGCGCACAGTGCGCACCCAGCGGTATCGCTATGTGCGGAACTTTATGACCGATCGGCCCTTTATGCAGGCGCAGTACCGCGATGGATCGGATTATATGGAACTGATACGCACCATGAATGCCAACGGCGAACTCACGCCCGAACAGGCATTTTTCTGGGCAGAAGAACGCATCGCAGAAGAATTTTACGATTGTGATGCCGACCCCGAAGAGGTGAACAACCTCGTAGATGATCCAAACCATGCCGAAGCCTTGCAACACCACCGCGATATTCTAACACAGTGGATTGCACAAACCGATGACAAAGGCCAATATCCCGAATCCGAAATCGGCTTGCGATGGGCGCTGAAGAGGTGGGGAGAAAAGTGTGTAAATCCGGAATATGATAAAATAAAAAAGGAGACACAATGACCAGACCAAATATTCTCGTAATCTTGACCGACGATCAGGGTTGGGGCGATTTGAGTGTACATGGCAACACAAATCTCAACACCCCAAATGTGGATTCTCTCGCACGAGATGGTGCGCTATTCGACCGATTTTTCGTCTGCCCGGTATGCGCGCCCACGCGGGCAGAGTTTTTGACAGGACGCTATCATCTGCGCGGCGGTGTCCACGGCGTAAGTACCGGCGCCGAGCGATTGAACCTCGATGAAACAACCATAGCCGACGTATTCAAAGCCGCTGGATACGCCACGGGCGCTTATGGCAAGTGGCACAACGGCACGCAACATCCCTATCACCCGAACGCACGGGGATTTGACGAATTTTTTGGATTCTGTTCCGGGCACTGGGGGCAATATTTCGATGCCGAACTCGAACACAATGGCGAACTCACCCGCGGAAAGGGATACTTACCCGATGAGTGTACAGACCGCGCCATGGATTTTATGGCGGCAAATGTCGAACGCGATCAACCGTTCTTCTGCTATCTCCCTTACAATATCCCACACACCCCATTTCAGGTACCCGACGAGTTCTACGATCCATTCCGCGACAAACCGATTGAGATGCTGGCGACCAGCCCCAATCAAGAAGATATAGACCGCACGCGGGCGGCGCTGGCTCTATGCGAAAATATCGATTGGAACGTGGGACGATTGCTGGACAAACTCGACGAACTGGAAATCGCGGAAGACACCATTGTGTTTTATTTTGGAGACAATGGACCCAATGGCGCGCGATGGAATGGCGGGATGAAGGGCACAAAGGGATCCACAGATGAAGGCGGCGTGCGCGTGGCGGGCTTGATGCGCTGGAAAGGGCAGATTCAAGCGGGTACAGTAATCGAAGAAATCGCCGGGGCGATTGATTTATTGCCCACATTTGCAGACCTCGCGGATATCGACCTGAAAGTCGAAAAACCCATAGATGGACGCAGCCTCAAACCCCTGCTATTGGGCGAAGATGTCGAATGGTCTGACCGCATCATCCTATCACACCAGCGGGCACAGTTAAGCGCGCGCAATCAGCGATTCCGATTGGACACAGAGGGCAAGTTGTACGATATGGTCGCCGATGGCGGACAGACAACAGATGTATCCGAAGAACACCCTGATGTACATGCGGCATTGTCAGATGCGACGGCAAAATATCACGCTGAAGTCTTGCCCGTCAACGACGACCGCCCCTTTGCCACGGGCTACTGGGAAACGACCCGCTTACCCGCGCGAGACGGGGTGCATCACGGCACAGTCCAGCGCAGTGCTGGCGCGCCCAACTGCTCGTATTTCACGCACTGGACCCAGGTGGGTGATCGGATGACCTGGGAGATTGAAGTCGGCACAACGGGCGACTATGAAGCAGCGGTTTATTATACGTGTCCAGAGGAAGATATAGGGTCAACCATTGAGCTATCATTTCACCCCTCGCAAGGGCAGGTAACAAAAGTGCAAGGACAGGTGACCGACGCACACGACCCACCACTAATCGGCGCAGCAGATGACCGCTGGCCGCGCGGCGGCGAGTCCTACGTGAAGGATTTTGAGCCATTGACACTGGGGACGATCCATCTAAATGAGGGCAGAGGAACCCTGACCTTACGCGCCCTTGACGTACCCCATTCACAGGTGATGGATGTGCGGCGTGTGATGCTGATCCGCAGATGAAAGGCAAAAGAATCCGCAGATGAACGCAGATGGGCGCAGATGAAAGGCAAAACCCAAAGAATCCGCAGAAAAAAACGCGAATGAACGTTTTTCGCAGATAGACGCAGATGAAGGCGAGGGATCTGAACAGGACGCCAAGTTGCGGCTAAATGAAGAATTTCACTTGACAGTGGAATTCTTTTCTTTATATTGCAGGAAAGGCTTTCATGTAATTTTTTTTAATCAAACGCAACTCTTATTGCCGGTAATTATGAAATACAAGCTCAAAGACATCGCCCTTGTTCAGATGGGCCTTTCCTTTCGATCCCGCATTGAGCCGGACGCGGATGGAAATGTGGCCGTCATTCAGATGCGTGATCTGACCGAAGATAACAAATTAGATTATCGCACTCTTACGACCGTCAACATCAACGGCATCGATGAACGCCATCTGGTCGAATGCAAAGATTTGGTTTTCCGCTCTCGAGGTAGAACTACTACTGCCGCAATCATCGACCAGGAACCAGGTCAAGCAGTTGTTGCGGCCCCGTTGTTTCTCATTCGGGCTACAAGCGAAAAAGTACTTCCTGAGTATCTATACTGGTTTATCAACCTGTCCTCATCGCAAGCATTTTTACATAGCAGGGCGACCGGAACGATGATGATTATGATAGGCAAATCGGCTCTCGATGCTTTGGAAATTCCTCTCCCCAATCTGGAAACACAGAAGCAAATCGTCGCCCTCGCCGATTTGTTAGATAAGGAACAAAAACTGATGAAAAATTTGGCAGAGCAAAAGGAAAAACTGGTTAAAGCAATTCAGATGCGGTTGGCAACTGAATCTGAAAAACCTTAAATCAACTCTATAAAATAGGAGCTATTGACATGAATATTGGAATAGGAAAGTACAGCTTTGAAGGTCCTCTTGATGATCCATCCGAGCTTAGAAACGAATCCGGAGTATATGCCATTTTAGGGCGGCCCACGATACATCAGCTCTGGCGACTTGTTGATATAGGTGGATCGGAGGATGTGAAAAAACGCGTAGAAAATCATGAACGAAAATACAGTTGGAAATCATTAGGTTACCCCTATCAGAGTTACGCGGCTTATTACTGTCATTCAGATGACCATAGTACTATTGAGACAGAACTGCGGGGTCTATATGATCCACCCTGTGGTGATCGTTAATAATGGAGTAGCAAATATGAATAATCAAATCCAACAAAAGGACATCAACAACGCTGCCTGGGCTGCCTGTGACACCTTTCGCGGTGTGATGGATGCCGCCGGATATAAGGACTACATTCTCGTGATGCTGTTCCTGAAATACATTTCCGATGTCTGGAAAGACCATTATGAGGAATATCAAAAAAGATACGGCGACAACGATGAACGCATTCGACGCAGATTGCGAAATGAGCGTTTTGTATTGCCGGATGGCAGTAGCTTTTACAACCTTTATGAACAACGCTCGGCTCCCAATATCGGCGAACTCATCAACATCGCGCTGGAAGCGATTGAAACAGAAAACAAACAGAAATTGGAAGGTGTTTTCCGCAATATAGATTTCAATAGTGAGACAAATCTCGGCAGAACCAGAGACCGCAACCGCCGCTTGAAAACACTACTGGAAGATTTCAACAAACCCGAATTAAATATGAGTCCCAGACGGGTTTCAGAGGATGTGATCGGCAACACGTACATCTACCTGATTGAACGTTTCGCATCTGACGCAGGGAAAAAAGCTGGCGAGTTCTACACGCCACACAAGGTATCCGAACTGGTGGCAAAACTGTGCGCTCCCAAACCCGGTGCCCGTATCTGTGATCCTGCATGTGGATCTGCGGGTCTTCTCATTGAAGCCGCGCGCGTGGTGGGCGACAAAAACTACGCCCTTTACGGAATGGAAGTGAACGGCAGCACCTGGGCGTTGGCGCGTATGAACATGTTTCTGCACGGGGCCGATGCAGCCCGCATCGAATGGTGCAACACGCTCACTGCCCCGGCACTCGTAGAATCTGACCGCCTGATGAAATTCGACAATGTGGTTGCCAATCCTCCGTTTTCGCTTAATAAGTGGGGCGCGGAAGACGCCGAAGCAGATATATACAACCGCTTCTGGCGCAGTTTGCCTCCCAAATCCAAGGGCGACTATGCGTTTATCAGCCACATGGTGGAAGCGGCTTTGGAAAAACAGGGACGTGTTTCTGTTGTGGTTCCACACGGCGTTTTGTTCCGGGGCGGCGCAGAAGGGCGCATTCGCCAGCAACTCATCGAAGAGAACTTGCTCGACGCCGTTATTGGCTTGCCGGGCAATCTGTTCCCCACGACTTCAATACCAGTCGCCATTCTGGTCTTTGACCGCGCGCGCGAACGAGAGGGCGCGAATGAGAACTGCAAAGATGTCTTGTTCATTGATGCAAGCCGCGAATATCAGGCAGGGAAAAATCAAAATACATTGCTGGACGAGCACATCGATAAAATCACCACCACTTATAAAAAACGCAGGGATGTGGACAAATACGCCCACCTCGCTATCTTTGAAGAAATTGAGGAAAATGACTTCAACTTAAATATTCCTCGCTATGTAGATACCTTTGAAGAAGAAGAAGAGATTGATATTGATGCGGTGCAGCTTGAGATAGATCGGTTGGAAGAGGAGTTGAATGTGGTGCGAGGAGAGATGGGGAGATTAATAAAAGGGATCCGCAGATGAACGCAGATAGGCGCAGATAAGAACAGATGAGGATGAGGCTGATGGGTGTAGATGATAGGAGAGATGAGGAGACTTACGCGATTATTGGTGCTGCTATGGCAGTGCATAATGAGCTGGGATGTGGTTTTCTTGAGACGGTTTATCAAGAGGCGTTGGAGCAGGAGTTCTTATTCCAGACGATACCTTATATTCGCGAAAAGAAATTGGCGATATGGTACAAAGGGCAGGTGATGCAATCCTATTATCAGGCAGACTTTATATGCTTTGATTCTGTGATCGTGGAATTGAAGGCTTTACAGAAGCTGTCCGGTACTGAAGAGGCGCAAGTTATTAACTACCTCAAAGCATCGGGCTTGAACAAAGCCCTGCTCATCAATTTTGGCACCGCAAGATTAGAACACAAAAGACTGGTGTTTAATCTGTGAATAATAAAGGGTCCGCAGATGAACGCAGATGAACGCAGATGATTTAAAAGCGATGAGTTAGAGAAAGAGGCAGTCATTTCCATTTTGGAAACAACTGCCGCCGACGGTAAAAATTACAATACCCAGTTCTACTACTACAAAAGACTGGGGTTTAATCTGTGAACATCTGCGAATATCTTCGGATAATGAAAGGGATAAAGCCATGAGCAAGAAATCCTCAAAAGACCTGACTATTCGCAGCAGCACAGCGGAATTTTTGATCTTTACCAACCAAGCGGGTGAAGATAGTATCGAAGTGCGTTACCAGGATGAGACCATCTGGCTGACGCAAAAACTCATGGCTGAGTTATTTTCCGTTGATCGCTCAGTTATTACAAAGCACTTGCAAAATATCTTTAATGACAACGAGTTAGACCAGGATTCAGTATGTGCAAGTTTTGCACATACTGCCGCCGATGGCAAAAATTACAATACCCAGTTTTACAATCTGGACGCCATCATCTCAGTCGGCTATCGCGTAAACTCCAGGCGCGCCACGCAATTCCGCCAATGGGCAACCCGGGTTTTGCGCGAATTTGCGATCAAAGGCTATGTTCTGGATAAACAGCGATTGGAGAATGGGGCGTTTCTCGGCGAAGACTATTTTGAGCGGTTGCTGGAAGAAATCCGCGAGATTCGGCTAAGCGAACGGCGGTTTTACCAAAAGATCACCGACATTTACGCCACCAGCATGGATTATAACAGGGACGCGCCGACCACCCGCGAGTTTTTCGCCAGAGTGCAAAACAAGCTGCATTATGCTATTCACGGCCAGACCGCAGCGGAATTAATCCGACAGCGGGCAGATCAAAAGAAAAAAAACATGGGATTGACCAGTTGGGAGAACAGCCCCGACGGCAAAATCTTGAAGTCTGATGTGTCTGTTGCCAAAAACTATCTCTCGAAAGAAGAACTGGAATCTCTTGGGCGTATCGTCAACGCCTATATTGACCTCGCCGAAGACCGGGCACAGCGCAAGATTCCCATGACAATGGAGGACTGGGCAAAACGGCTCGATGGAGTTACCCCGCTTCGGTGGAGTATTTAGGGTTTGTGTTCCCAGCGTGTGATTGATGCAGTTTTTCATAAGCTATCGGCGCATGATAGGCGATGGAAGAATGCCTGCGATGCGGATTATACCATCCTTCAATGTAAGAG
>JAJDYX010000001.1 GCA_022824945.1 Candidatus Latescibacterota bacterium | reverse complement strand
GTCCGGCGAGCACGGTATTTAAGTCGGCAGTGAAGACGCGCTGGATCTCTCCATCGGGAATGATGACGTAGAGAAAGCGATGGCGCGCTGTTTTGGAAACGCCGTCAAAGGTCAGGTAAATGGTGAGGTTGAGCGATTGGTTGGGCGCGAGCGCGTGTTTGGAGATGGCCTGTATCACGACGGACTCGATACCGTCTTTCTTCAGTGCGATCAGCCCTTCGGCAGATGCATCGCCCGCATAGCGTCGTTCAGAAATCATCTGTGCGATTTGGTCGGGTTTAAAGTCGCTTTGTACCAATTGTAGCAGATCTTCACGGGTGAAGGGGAGTTGGTCGGTGCGTTCATAAACCGCGGGTAGTTCTCCGCCGTCCCATTCGACGAGGTTGACAACAATGCCCCGCGTGGGCGGCAGGTCTGGTTTCGCCGCATTTGTCGTTGAAACCAACAGGCTGAGAACGATGATGAACAGAAGGCTTCGATGTGAAATTTTCATTGTGTTCCTCCTTGTGGAATTATTGATAAACTCTGTGATTCAAGAATGTGCGTTGACCGGGTTTGATTTCGATGTTGGTAAATGTTTCGGTTTCGATAATGCGACCGTTGGCGTCGAGTGCTTCGAGGGTGATGGTGTGGATGCCGGGGGGCAGTTCGAGGCGGCCGATTTGAATATTGTGGGGTAATGAGACCCAACTGCGCGTGTCGGCGATTTCGGTTGAGATGTTGAACAGGTTGACGAAGAAACCGAGGACTTCATTTTCGTCTTTGGCCTCTCGATGGGCTATGTATTTCACAAGCCCGCGTGCAATTGTTCTGATCATAATCCTCGGGTAGTGATCCTGGAGCGATGTTTTTGCTATCGCGGCGTAATTTTGGGCGATCTGCGTTTGGACCGCGTGGTTTCCTGTACGGATACGAATGCGCTTTGTGCGTGGGGCAACGGCTTCGTATTTGGGAAGGACGACGCGCAACCAGTATTCTACGTCGCGAATGGGATATACGCGGTGGCGGCGGTGTGAGATTTCGGTGGCGATAGAAGATACTTTGTCGCCCTTGCTGTGTTTGATGTCCTCTTCGTAGATAGGGAGATCTATTTCCTCTTGCACTTTGCGGGGGATAAAACCGATTTCAGAAAAGATCACGAGTTCGCCATTGCCCACAGGCGGTACAAAGGGCAGGATGTTGAGCGAGGCAAAGCGCATGTCAGCACTCTCGCCGTTGAGAATGTCATCTACCTGTTTGAGGTCTTCGGCGATGGTTTGAGGTGGGGCGGTGTGGAACTTTTTTTCGTAGTATGAATAGGCGTCCTGAGCGTGTTGATAGGAGACGCGGGCGTCGTTGAATTCGCCGGTGGCTTCGTAGAACAGGCCGGTGATGTAGTGAATGAAGGCGTCATTTTTGTAACTCGTCTGTCCATTGTGGATGGCGTATTGGTCGAGTTTCAAATTGGCTTTTCGGCATTCGACAAGGGCGTCTTCAGGGAGGCCCAGGTACCAGTAGTTCAGCGCGCGATAGTAGTGGACGGCAACCATTTCAAAGCTATCGCCCCGGTAGTTGCGTATGGCGTCGTTGGTCAAAAATGCGGCGGCTTCTCGGGAAACCGAGCGGGTATAGAGTTGATCTGATAGCCGCTCGGCTTCGGCAAAATAGCGATTGGATGTTTCATAGTGGCCCTGATAGTGGGTGAGGAGACCATTTTCAAGAAGATAGAGCAATTGGTTGCCTCTTTTTTTCGACTTTTTGATTTTTGCACGGGCGTCTTCGTAATTGCGTGCGCGCAGGCTCGTGCGAAAGTCACCCGAAAAGTGAGAATAGGTGGTGCAGCCATGTAGCGAGACCGCTATCAGAAGCACTATGTAGTAAATTGGTTTCACCGCACTTTTCTCCGTTGAGGTTTTGCGTGCGGTAAAAGTGTTATGCAAATAGCGTGCCAATTGGGATGGATTGTTTTAAGTTATTGAATTACAACAGGATATAAAATAGAAGGAAAGGCGGGATATGTGACGCTGTGGCACAGGTGTGAATTTTTGCAACAGTTTGGAAGGCAATCCGCAGATGACGCAGATGGACGCAGATGAAAGGCGAGCGTGGATTAAACGGATTTAAGGATTGTGCGAATGAGATAGAACATAGGGGCGACCCGTTGTAAACCGCTCTTGGTCGCCTAACCAGTCCCTTGTATTCTATCCATCAGTGTTCATCGGTGGTTACAATTTTCAGTTGCTTAATCGTTGTTTCCACAGGATGGAAGTTTTCTATTTGGACTGAAACGCGCTGGTTTTTTTCGAGCGAAAAAAAGGCGTCCATTTGAGCGAAGTTCTCTGTTGGGATGAATATTTGTTGTGTTAAGAGCGTCTGATCTGCAAAGATTGAAACCCTGATGCTCGCATGTTCGCGGAACGCATTCAGGCGTTTTACTGTGATGCTTGTTTCGTATTCTCCAAAGACAAAGCTTTGTGATCGTTCTGGTGTCGCAGATTTTTTTGTTTGAAATGTGAACAGGTATTTTCCAGATTTCAGGTCGTAAGCCGGGGTTGTTATGACGCCATCGCGAAGTGTTGCGGTATTGCGGATGTTGATTTGCACGCCTGTGGGAGATAGCTTGCAGGTATCAAATGCAATAACACCGGGGTGCAATGGTTCGTGTGGTATTTGATTTGCGATTATCAGCGAGGGACTTGTGGAAAATACATCGAGCATAGTTGCGGCATTTTGTTTGATGTAATCCTTTCCAATATTTTGCCCGATGTAATTGTTGTCGATGTATTGCAGAATATGCTCGCCAGGAATTTTGTCGATGATTGCTTGTTTTCTCTGTATTTCCTCATGGTGATAAGTGTAAATCTGAGATACTTCGGCTGGCAAGACATAGTGTACGCCATCCCTTTTTTGTTCTGCGCTCATTATTTCAATGGGTTGTATCGAATAGTCGTATTTTAGTTTGTCGAGGTCTTGTTCGTGAATACGCAGTTCTCTGGCAAAGACGATTTTTTGCACATCTTCCATCGCATTGAGAGTATCTATGACTGCACTTCTGGTATCTCTGGTGTTGTGCAATACCATGCCCGTTTGGTAAGCGTCATAAGCGCGCGGCAGTAAAACGAACGCGGCTGCGAGACATACAATCGAAATTGGTCTTTTGAGCTTTGGGTAAAAGTGCTTCAATGCCACATGCAGATTGTAAAACGCAACACCTGCAAAGATGGCGATAAAGGGGTAAATCTGTATGAAATTTCTGTGAAAATTGACGGTCATGCCGCTCATAAATAAAAGATAGCTCACGGGGAATAATAAGACCAAAAGCAGTACAGGTTGGAAAATTGTCCCAGCCAGACCGATTGCAAACAGGATGGTGCTTATTAGTCCGATATTTTGGTAAAATTTTTGTATCTGAAACGAAAAATAATCCCATCCGGGACTAATTGTTGCGCCGGGATGTCCCGTAATTTTGTAGTAATTAATTTGATGTAAGACATCCTTAATAAAATTTGGAAAGTCGAGAATTGCATAGGGCATGATGAGAAAGAAAGTCACCATGGGCAGGCAGGGGATCGCGAGCCAGTAAAATTTTGGGCGTGGAATTTCATCTCGATAGGACATCCAGACCAGCGATGCGATGGGGAGCAATATTATCAGGCCCGAATTGTATTTTGTCGTTGCGACAAACCCGACACATATTAAACTCAAAATGAAATAGATGGTTTTTTTTTGGTCGATGAAAAAAATGGAGCATAGGGCGACAAGCGAGACAAATAGGGCAACTGGCGCGTCCATTGTCACAAAGCCCGAATGAACAATGTGGATCGGAAGAACGGATAAAAAAAAGGCCGATATGATGCCCGTCCATCTGTTGCATATCGCCCTGCTGATTAAATATGTGATAAATACTGTTGCGGTGCCCATTGTGGCGGTCAAAAAACGATTCAAAAAATAAAAGCTCGGATGAGATATCGTCCAGTGCCAGCCGGTGTCGGCTGCAATGCGTATATTTTCTACGTTTGCCAAATCGCCTGCGAGAGAAAGATAAATACGGTACAACTGATCAATCAGCAGGTTCAAATAAATCATCAGAGAACCGTACTTAAAAAAATGGGGGTTATAATCCCCCGTTTTCATCATCTGAAGCGCGTTACTGGCTATGAGTGGTTCATCCCAGAAATACAAATAGGGCAAACCGATGTTTAATTGGAAATATCGAAGGATAAATGCAAAGACGATGACCAGGGTGATGATAGATGTGAAATAGTGTTTCACTATCGCATGGTGGATACCCGGGTATCGCTTATTAAAATTGGTTTTAATGGAGGCGACAAAATCACTCATGGGATAAATCCTGTGTGCACTTTTGTGCGATGAGCAGAAAATTCCACGCCTCGCTCTCCACGCGGTGCAAGCGATCTAAAAATAGAGCACCGAGTTGGACGATAAAAAATCCAACGCGCACAAAGGGGATTAGAGGACCGCGTTCAAAACGCGCCAGATAATAACAGAATCGCGTCCCGGCTGTGACCCAAAATCCCGCAAGCGCTCGCGTTGTATGGACCGTCAGACCCGATTGCTCTGCGAGATGGCGCAATCCATAAGGCGTAAATCGAAAATAATCGTGGGGGACTTCGTGCAAACCCCAAATATGAGGTGCGGTGAGAATCAAGTAGCCATTCGGTCGCAATACGCGTGCCATTTCGTCAATCGCCAATTGGGGTTGCGGCACATGTTCCAGGACCTGATTGCACAACACGGTATCGCAGGTCCCATCGCGAAAGGGGAGTGCCAGCACATCGCCCCACACGTCGGCGCGTTCATATCGCGTGCGTCCTTTTTCCAGGCCGATGTATTGTTGTACGCGCGCCCCCAAAATGCCGACATAAGGCTTGTTGCCACACCCTGCATCCAGCAATTTTCCACTCACAAATCCTTTTACTTCGTCCATTGTCTGACGCATTGTGCGGTGGATCAACCAGTTTTTGCCAAATAGGCCAACTGGGCGTCCATCGCATCCATCGCGTTCCATATCCACGCGCGACAATCCCTTCCACACACCGATTGCGAGGCACGCAACGCCAACCAAACTGATCCAGTTTCCGAAAGCGAACACGAAGGCCAGACCACCCAAAACAATGCCTGCCAACCACATCAGAGCGACTGCTGCACGTACTGGTAGCCCCCATTGTATCAATCGCTGTGCGACGTGATCCCGGCTGGCTCGGACAATGGATCGGCCTTTGGCAAACCGCATTGTACTGATAAATACTGCCTCAAAGATTGGTACTCCCAGAGCGACCAAAGGTCCAATGACGCCCATGAGACCGCCAATATGATTTGCGACAGAAATAGCCATACTACTCAGCAAAAAGCCAATTAACAGGCTTCCGGTGTCGCCCATCAGGATGCGGGCAGGATGAAAATTGTGTAGCAAATACCCCGTGAGTGCGCCCGCTGTTACGAGTGCCCAATCGCCAGCACTTATCAGCCACAAACTCAGTGAAGCAATGGTTCCACTGCCCGCCGAAAGGCCGTCTTCCATGTCCAGAACATTGAACGCATGGCACATCCAGACCATCCACAACGCGGTCAGTGGGGCATCTATCCAGATAATATTTGCGAGATGGATACGCGGCCCAAGCCAGGCGGCAATGCCTGCAACTGCAAGGGTCAACGCAAATTTGTACAACGGTGCAAAAGGCCTCCAGTCGTCTAAAATGCCGATGAGTGCCATTCCCACAGCACCGATGACGAGGCCCAAAGGGAGCGATTGGGGCAAAAACCAAAAGCTACAAAAAAGAGCGGCCAGCAAAGCTGTACCGCCCAGAGTTGAAACAGGCGCGTCGGGCGCAGCAAAACGGCGCACAATTATACGCGCAACCGCCGTGAATAAAGCCGCTAAAACCGCGGTAATACCGAATAAGATAACAGGCGTCAAAACATACCTTAGGGTTGAAAGTCGCGCACGGCTTCGATGACTTGTCCAATTTCGTTTTCGGTCATGCTTGGAAATAGGGGCAGCGTGATCAGATCGCGCCACACGGCATCGGTGACAGGCAAGTCTGTGCGATAGGGTTTGTACACTTCAAATAAATGGCAGGGTTTGTAGTGTACGCCCGCGTCGATATTGTGCTGTCCCAGATGATCTATCAATTCATCGCGTTGGGACACGCGTGCCACATAAGCGTGCATTGCACTGCGAACATAGGGTTTTTCTACAGGCGTTTGCATCCAGTCGAGGGCGGCAAATGCACGTCCGTATTCCAAAAAAATCTCTCGACGTTGTGCATTGGCTGACTCCAATTTGCCCAATTGCACCAGCCCAATTGCCGCATTGAGATCGTTCATATAGCATTTATAGCCGAGTTCGCCCACTTCGTATTCCCATCGGCGCTCTGCACCATTTTTTCGGAAACGATCATAAGTGCCGCGCGAAATGCCCATCCAGCGCAATTTTCGCGCGCGTTCGGCGAGGTCTGAATTATTGGTGGTCAACATTCCCCCGTCACAGGTTGACAAATTTTTGCGCGCGTCAAAACTAAAACACGTCACTGTGCCTACACCGCCGATCATCCGATTTTTGTAACGCGCGCCGCTGGCATGGGCGGCGTCTTCTATAACAGGGATTCCGCGCTGGTTTGCGATGGATAAAATCTCATCCATATCGCAAGGGTGTCCGGCAAAATGCACGACCATAATCGCTCGGGTGCGCGGCGTGATTTTGGCGGCAATTGCTTTTGGATCGATATTGAGTGTTTCGGGATCGATGTCGCAAAACACTGGCGTGGCTCCGTTTTGCAAAATTGCGTGATTGGTCGAGACAAAGGTCAGCGGTGTGGTAATGACCTCGCCTCCCTCTACATCTAGTATCTTCAAAGCCAATAGAAGGGCTGCAGAGCACGAGTTGAGAGATACCGCGTGTTGTGCCCCCACATAATGGGCAAATCGCGCTTCGAGTTCTTCGACTTTTTTCCCGGGACCAACCCAACCGGACATCAATACCTCGCGGACAGCTTCGACTTCCGCGTCGTCAAACCAGGGACGAAAAATGGGAATCATGGACCTTCCTCCACAGCACCGTGAATTAGAATAAACCAGTAAGCTCGCAAACGCGCTTGCGCTTCTGTGCGATGTCTGCGTGAAAATAAAAACACACTTCCCCAGAGTAATGTGCGCAACGTCATTTCTGCAGGACGCAGGAGCCTGAGTAAGCGCGCGGCCCATTGTCCCAGGTGTTTGGCAATAAAATAGGCATAAGACGCCTCGCTGACCACGAGCATCCGCGTCAATGCCTGTTTGGAACTTTCGCCACCGATGTGTATGCCTTCAGCGTGGGGCAAATACATGACCTGCCAGCCCGCACGGTTGATGCACAGGCCGAGATCGACATCTTCGTAATACATAAAGATGGCCTCGTCCAACCCGTTGACAGCATCCAGCGCGCGGCGACGAACCGCGAAACACGCCCCGGTCACCCAGGCTACAGCTTCGGGTTTGGAGGGCCTTCGTCGCCGAAATTTAAGCAATGGAAATATTAGATGCAATAAGAATTTACGACAGATTTCATCTCTGAGTCTGGGTGCTTCACCACATGAAGCGAATACCTGTCCATCCGGGTCTTTAAGCTTTGGTCCCACCAGACCCACATTTGCGTGTGTCTTCAAAAATTCGACCATCACATTTATCGCATCTGGTCGCAATACGACATCGGGATTCAGAGCCACGACTATCGCACTATGCGAGACAGCCACACCGCGATTCACGGCACGCCCAAATCCCAGATTTTCGCCGGTTTGAATCACGCGCACGCGATCGCCATAAGTTTCCAATGTCTCCAGGCTGTTGTCAGACGATGCGTTATCGACTACGATCACATCGAGATCAATTCCCTCCTGGTTGATCAAGGCGGCAATGCACTGTGCCAGATTTTCTCCGGCATTCCAATTGACCACTATTGCTGTCACACATTCAGGCATCATTTTTTTCCTCTGCTACCAGCCGCGCAATGAGTCCCAAAAATGTCGCATGAATAAAGATCAACCGATTGGCAAAGAGGGTTGCATCTGCCATGCCATAGACGAGGAGTGCAGCGTAGATGGCGATAAATGCCGCACAAAACAGACGTACGTGGGTATCAGGACTCTGTTGGAACAATAGATATGCACGCCACAGGGCAAATCCGAAGACCCACAAAAACGCCGCGACGCCGACCAGCCCCATCCGCATCCCAATTGTCAGATAAACATTGTCAACGGCGCCTACTGTCAATATCTGAGGCGGTGGCGGAAATGTCACCAGAGATGTCACAGTTTCACCGTGTCCGCCGCCGAGCAAAGGACGTTGACGAATTTTCTCCAGTGCATTGCCATAAGATATCAACCGCCCACTTACGGCTTCGACACTGCGCGTTACGCGGTCCAGTGCTATGTCGCTGACGGCAGCACGGGTTTGTTGCTGAAAAATATATCCCATCGCCAGTAGCAACAGGGGGACCAATATCACGACAAAGAGACGCGATAAACGTCGGGGTGTGGCTTGCTTGTCCAGCAGGGTCAACGCGGCCAGACTGCCCAGCCCTACGAATAGCGAAATCCACATGCCCCGGCCCATTGTCAAAACCAGGGCCAATCCAATGGGTAACATCGCGCTCCACGCCCAGGCCCGTCTGTATGCCCGCGTTTCCAATAACAAAATTGCGGCGATGATGAGCATGCCCATCGGCAATACAATGCCTTCGAGCCGTGCGACCCGAACAAAACCACCCGCAATGTCCGTATCCACCTGCAATAGAAATTCAAACAGATATTCGAAGCCAACAATAGCAGCGATGAGCAAAAATAAATGCAGGAATGTGGAAAATCTCCGCACATCAAAAAACCATGTTACCACAAAGAACAACGTGTAGTACAATGGATAGCGCACATCGCGTAACATTTGTGAGACCGATTGTCCGTAGATCAATCCCAATAAGCAGGAAAATACGACCAGCCCCAGCAAGACACACATTGGTCGATCCAAAAACGTATGCCGTCGCCAATTCCATCGGCCTTCCAACAAATAGTTCAGATAGGCAATGCCCATTACCACTATGAGAAGACCTTCATAGAATTTGAAGTCCAGAGGTAAGATCAAATAGTTTTCATAAAACCAGGAAGGTACAACCGCAGCGGTGAAACACAAATAGAACACTGACAGCGTAAGAGAGCCAAAAAGTGCGATTGCCGACAACACGCTCAACACGAGGATTACCGCCAGCAAGTCATTTACTAAAAACGGCAGTGCAATTAACAATATCTGTCCCAAACACACCAGAACCAGCAGGTGAGGTTTTGCAGGGTCAAAAAAATCTGCTCGAAGCGTCATCATAAAATAAAAAGGTTTCCAATAATGAGGTCTTTATTCAAAAATGGATTGCTTTGTTCGCGTCTCAATTATCGTCGAGCGGGAATAAGATATAACAGAGCATCGAATAGCCAGTTGGGCAGTGATGCGAGAAATAGGTATATGAGTCCAGCAAAAACGATCCAGTTAGCAATTTCATCCAGAATAAAAATGTACGATCCCAAAATACCCTGTATAAACATTGACCAGCAGGAAAATAAAATACCGGCCAGAGTGATCCGGAGAATGCGCGAAAACCGGATGTCTGCGATGGACAACCAGGCAAAGAGTTGGGGAATTGTAAAAATGAGAAAGATCATCCGGTAGTTCCAGTTGCTGGCGAGCAAAAAGCTGCCGATGTAAATACACGCCCCTACTCGAAATGGACTGATATGTATCCCCGCAACCGGGCGAGGCGAGGTATTTTTGTTGACCAGCGCGTAAAGCGAAATCAAAAAGATCAAACCGGCGATGACGTAAAAAAATATCGGTGCTGCCGCAATTATCCATGCGCGCAAGTCGGGAAAAATCGCCCACTTTTGCAGGATTTTTTCAATCATCAGGGGCAGAACATACACGCCATAAGCACCACTGCGCCCTTGAGGTGTTACACTGTAAATTTGCCGAAAATCATCGAGCGATATCCAGCAGTAGGCCAAAAAAAGTGCGGCAAGTGGCATTAGAATTTGCCAGAAGTCGCGTTTATCTTCTGTCAAAAGCTGCGCCAATCCAAAAATTGGAAATACCTTCAGGATAGCTGCGAAGAACATCGCGACTGATCCCCAAAGTTTCGAGCGATACCCCAACCTCAATGCCAGTGCTACGACAAAAAAAACAACGAGATCGTTGTTGCCGGATTGTAGCCCAAAAATCGCTGAAGGTGAAAACGTCACAGCCCCCAAAAAGAAAGCTGTTTGGGTATCAATTGTTTTTAAAAACAAAAAAATTCCTACAAAGAACAGCAGAATAAAAGTCCCAGCTAAAATTACCAGGTGATCGCGGTTGATCGGCAGCCAAAATAGGCAGTGCCAGATTTTTGGATAGTTCATCTCTCTATCATAAGGATCTGCGATGTTTTTAAACATCGGATCGTAGCCTAAGGCATGCGATTCGGCACCGGTTATAATGGTGTGTGAGTCGGGAAAAATAAGAGGCGTTTGCGGCATGTTCCAAAATTGTCTGAATGATGAAAACCCGAAAATAGCAATCCATAGAGACAAAAATAGAATGCCACAAACGACGATATATAGCAAAACCCGATTGCCGCGTATGTGCCTTGCCACGCGCATTTATAATTACCGTTCCGTCCGATTAATCCACTGTACGCATATCCACGCAGCAGGCGCGCACAAAACCGCATCAATAGGTAGCCGAAAGCGTGTGTGAACAAAGAATACCATGTGCAATAGTGACATGCAAATTATCAGTAGAATAAGTGCCAGACCTTCGGGCCTGTGGCGTTGGCTAAATGTGCCGACAAGTCCCAGGGTTAGCAATGGGGTGCAGGTAAGCGCGGCAATTGCGTTGTACAATAGCAGTTCTCCCGGAACCCAGGGACACCAAAAATAGAGCAGTTTGTCAATGCTCAAACTCAGATAGTGCAGAGGTTGTGCGATTATCCACTTCAGCACAATGCCTGCGACGCGGTGGTCGGCGGTTGCGCCCTGAGATGTGTCGGCCAGTGTGTGATAAAGTGCCAGATAATCGATGTGGTTGTCGTAAACGCCCCGCCCTTCGGGGTGTGCCCCCACGAGCAAATTGATCCCCAAATTGGCCGAGATGGGAACAAATTCTCCTGAGATGATATGATTTCGCGCTGTCCACGGCAAAATAATCAGGCAGAGTGCGCCAGCTATGATTAGTACACGCGATGCTTTTTGTACAGGTTTCAGGTGAGATTTTTTCCACCAAAAAAAAAGGACAAGAGGCAGCCAGGGCACTAAAATGGGCTTGCAAAGTGCGGACAGCCCCACAATACCGCCAAATACTATCGCCATTGTGACGGTGCTTTTTTGCCAAAATTGAATACAGAACACAAAGCTAATAGTCGTCAGCAAAATCAGAAGGGTTTCGGCCATCAATACGCCAGAAAAAAATACAAATAACGGATAAATAGCGAACAGACCCGCAGCGATCAAACCGACCACTACCTCGCCCATTTTACATCCCAGAACATAGATGAGATAGCATGTGATTGTGCCCATGATGGCCTGGACAATCCGCACCAGGACGAGGTTATGACCAAATGTGTGATACATGCCCGCCAGAAATAAGCCGTATAATGGGGGGCGGTACATTCCAGTATCGGGGTGCAAAATGCCCAGCGCGACATAAGCCTGCCCCAGGCGGTCCCAATGTACCTCATCAGATGCATTGGTCAAATCGGATTGCGTCAACCCAAAGCCTACGCGCAGTAATAATGCGAATGCGAGAAGGCCCCACAGGCACTGGCGATGACTCATTTCTCTTTTCCGATCAATAGAAGTTCACATCCATTGTCGCTGTCCACTCGTGCCCCGTTGCCCGATTTTGCTGTGTTATAATGCGATGGTGTTGATACTGCACCTGCAAAGTCCAATTTCTCACGGGTGTAAATACCACGCGACCGCCTATTTTTTGGTATGTCTCCACATCGCCCGACATAAAGTCTCGCGTGGGTGCATCCTGTAGCCGACGCCCCAGTTGTGCATTGCCTCCCACATTGACAATTGTTCCATCTGGATTTACTGGATTTTCACCCTGCCGCTCTCTCGCAAAAGTTAAAGACGCTTTCAGACTCGGTGAAAAGCGGTGTGTTACTTGTGCAAAATATCGGTCTGCATTTGGCCCGGTAGGATAGCCCAGCAAGATGTCGTAGTGCTCATACGTATTGATGTCAAAATTGTGCGCGTACACATAAGGCTCCACACGCACGTATTCGGCGCGCACATCAGTATCTCGCAAGCCCATCGGATCAACCCAGAACGCGCCCACTTGAAAGGCAAATTGATTGGAAAATGCATCGGGGTCGAATTTGACCATATCGTCAAAAAACCACGCGCCGTAAAGTGTTAGTCCCGTCCGGATGCGAGCCGATATATCGGCTCCAATCACGAGATTGTCGCGATTCCCCAGGTGATTTTGAGTTCCGGCAAATACGGCCACCGGCAGAACGTAGAGCAGCTCAAATCCCCGGTCACCATATACCACGGCTTCGTGCAACCCAATTCGCACCTTTGAGAACGCAATCTCCAGTCGATGCGCAGCCAGTCGCTTTTGCCGCAAAAAAATACGCACATGCCCATTGTCGATCCACCGTCGCGTTGTGTCGATTAATCCCGGGCGCGCGCGCAGTGATGAAGCGATATGGGTATAGCGCAATCGTCCGCGGGATGTCTGCAATCGAAACAGGCCATAAGAAGGCGCATTGTTGGAGATCAATAAATTCCCCGTGCGCCCAGGCCCCCAACTGAGGCTTCCTTTACCCGCATCTATACGCATCCATGAATTTGCCCAGGCGAGTTGAAATATACTTTCGCGAAAATCCGCCTTTTTGCCCTTGAGTTGCACGTCTTCAATGGGGTGAGCCAGCACATCTTCTCGGCGAAGACGCGGTTGGTTGCTCCATTCGCGGGCCTCAAAGTGGCGGGCATAAAATCCCAATGTGTGGAATCGCCCGCGCACAGAACCGCCAATATGGGTTTGAGACGCTGTCTCGTTCACTAAATTATCGCCCCTGCGCGCAATCACCTGTTGCCGCACCAGCGGTTCGAGAGTGACGGATGTCGCAGAATCGCGCCAGGTCCAGCGGGGTTCGTGTGCGAAGGCTGCGCGATTTTCCAATTCTGCAATATATCGGTTGATGAGGCCGCGCTCTGTTGCCGACATAGATTGAACTGATACGGCGGAGAGTATTTGTGCAACTTGTATCCGGGTCAAGGGCCGCGTATCGGGCACGGCAACCCAACCTCGCGCATTCAGGCGGTCTAACAGGGAATACACGGGATGGCGCAGTGGAATATCGGGCGAAGCATCTTCACACAGCACTGGACCAGCGACACAGAAAAACACCAGGATGTACGTGAGTAATCTAAGTAGCAAGTATATATTTCTCATGATAGTTAAGAAAAATAAAACATTTTATCTGAATTTGGTTCAAAGCGAGGTACTTGTCAAGCATCGCGCTTTTTTACAACGTGTTTAGCTCTTGACTTTACAGCAGTCATGGGCTATTTTTCGCCTTTTGTAAACAGCATCGGATACAAACTTTTGACAATGCTTTCAATGCGAAAAAATGCCTCTGTGTGCGATGACTGCGGTCTTTGTTCTTTTGGGCAAAACAGCGGGGAAAGCGATGCGATTGACCGCATTGCACGAGAGGTCGTGCGTCAGATACGCGGTGGAGACAGCAAAGATATTCCCGTTTCTGTAGGTGTATCTGCCCGGCATGCACATGTTGATGACAAAACCCTGGAGATTCTTTTTGGCGCGGGTCACACGTTAACGCCTTATCGCGAGCTCTACCAACCGGGCGCTTTTGCCGCCGAGGAAGTCATTTCTGTTGTTGGTCCTCGGTTGCGCGCGATCGAGCGCGTGCGGATTCTCGGTCCCAGCCGCGACTATAATCAGGTTGAACTCGCCCGAACAGATGCCATTTACATCGGCGTTGATCCACCTGTGCGCGATTCGGGAGACCTGAGAGATGCGCCACCGGTCACATTCATAGGTCCCAGGGGATCGGTCACGGTGCATGCGGCTATTCGCGCGTCGCGTCACATTCATCTGCGGCCATCTGATGTCGTGGATTATGGCTTTCATGGACGGGAAGCTGTCAGGGTGCGCGTAGGGGGTGAAAAAGGCGTTATATATGACAATGTGCGTCTTAAAATTGACGAAAGCTATTTGCCCGAACTTCATCTGGATACCGACGATGCCAACGCAGCTGATCTCGTATGTGGCGATACGGTGTTTATGATAAAATGAATGCACTCGGTATGATTGAAACACTCGGCGTTATTGGTACAACAGAAGCCGCCGATGCGATGGTCAAGATGGCTTCCGTTACGATTGAAAAGTACGAAAAAATCGGTGCGGGATATACCACTACACTGGTGCGTGGCGATGTGGGTGCGGTTCGCGCAGCTATTGAAGCGGGAACAGAAGCTGCCGAGCGCGTTGGAGATCTCATTGCCGCTCACGTTATCCCAAATCTCGATCCACAGGTAGAAGCAGTTATTTTTAGTACCCAATGATCATTTTACAGGAGGAATTGCAACATGGGTGAAGCCCTCGGCATGATTGAGACCAAAGGTCTCGTAGCGATGATTGAAGCGGCAGATGCAATGGTCAAAGCCGCCAATGTCCAATTTGTCAATTGGGAACGCATTGGCGCGGGATATGTCACTGCTATTGTGCGCGGTGATGTGGCAGCGGTCAAAGCCGCAACGGAAGCTGGCGCTGCTGCTGCTGGCAAAATTGGCGAACTCGTTTCCGTACACGTCATTCCGCGACCACATGGTAGCCTTGAAAATATTCTGCCTATCGGTTCTTCAGGCGACTAAACTATGACCCTCGGCAAGGTGGTGGGAACGGTGGTTGCCACCCAAAAAGACAGCGGCCTGGCGGGTTTTAAGCTCCAGATCGTTCAAACGCTCGATTTGCCCGCATTCGAACTTAGAGAAAGTTTTTTGGTCGCCGTAGATGCTGTTGGTGCAGGCGATGGCGAAGTCGTGCTCTGTTGTAGTGGGAGTTCCGCCCGCATGACGAGTGTGACTGAAGATCGTCCTGTCGATGCTGTGATTGTCGCTATTATCGACACGGCAGAAATAGAAGGTGAAGCGGTTTATCAGAAGTGAGATATGAAGTGTGAAGTGTGAAGTGTGAAGAAAAGGGAGACGTGAGATGGAGGCCCTCTTATCTCAAATTCCTTTCATCTGTGTCCATCTGTGTTCATCTGTGGTTGCTCTTTATGAACTTAGACGAAATCCAAATCCAATCGGTGGTTGAGCAGGTTGTGCGCCGCCTTGTAGCTGAGCGCGAAGCTCCTGCGGTTATTGCTCCGCCCGCTCGCTATGAAAACAAAGGCGACGATGGCCTTTTTGACGATCTCGAAGAAGCTATTGCCGCGGCTTCAGAAGCCCAGTGTGCTCTTGAAGCAATGAGCCTGGAGCAACGCCGCGATCTGATTGCTGCCATTCGCCGCGAATCTATGGCGCATTCAAAGGGCATCGCGCAAAAAACCGTTGAAGAAACTGGCATGGGCAAGGTGCCGCACAAAATTCGCAAACTCGAGGTTGTTGTACAACACACGCCTGGCGTTGAAGATTTGCAGCCCACGGCGTGGACGGGCGACAATGGTTTGACGGTTGTTGAAATGGCGCCTTTCGGCGTGATTGCAGCGGTCACGCCCTCCACGCATCCGGTGCCCACGATGGTCAACAATGCTATTAGCTTTATCGCTGCGGGCAATAGCGCGGTGTTTGCACCCCATCCAAGCGCAAAAGATGTTTCGGCTCTGGGGCTTCAAATGCTCAATCGCGCCATTGTCGGTGCGGGCGGGCCACCAAATTTGCTCGTTGCTGTGCGGGAACCTTCCATAGAAACGGCGCAGAGCCTTTTTGTGCATCCCGGCATTGATCTCGTTCTCGTCACCGGTGGTGGCGGCGTTGTCAAGGCAGCCATGCAAGCACCCAAGCGCGTGATCGCAGCAGGGCCTGGCAATCCACCTGTGGTCGTGGATGAGACCGCCGATATTGAAAAGGCTGCCCTCGGCATTATTGAAGGCGGTGGTTTTGACAATAATATTTTGTGCATTGGCGAGAAGGAAGTTTTTGCAGTTCAATCCGTTGCCGATGAACTGATGCGCCACCTGAAGGCAAATAATTGTGTGGAACTCGATCGCTCGCAGATTGATGCACTGACCAAAATCGCTTTTCCTCGCGACGAAAAAGGCGATTGGATGCTCAATCGAGACCTCGTCGGTCGCAGCGCGCATGTGCTTGCTGCCCAAATTGGTCTCAATATTTCGCCCGATACAGAGCTTTTGGTTGGCGAGGTTGAAAATGAGCACGATTTTGTTCAACACGAGCAGATGATGCCGTTTGTCCCCATTGTTCGCACACCCGATGTACACAGGGCAATTGACTGGGCTATTCGAGCCGAACAGGGGTATCGCCACACGGCGGTCATGCATTCTAAGAATGTCGAGAATATGACGGTTATGGCCCGCCGATGTAAGTGTACGATTTTTGTGAAAAACGGTGCTTCATCTGCGGGATTGGGTGCAGGTGGTGAAGGCTATACGTCTTTTTCTATTGCCACGCCCACTGGCGAAGGTTGCACGTCTGCCCGCACATTTACCCGCCAGCGCCGCTGTGCCCTTATCGACTACTTCAGAATTGTATAAGTCCCACATTTCGCGAGGTAAAAATGTTCCTCGGTCGCGTCATTGGCAAAATTTGGGCGACGCGCAAAGATACTTCGCTCAAAGGTTTTAGACTGCTTGTCGTTGAACCGATTGATCACGAGCACAATAAAGCAGGGGATGCTTTTGTCGCAATTGATGTGGTCAATGCCAGCGATGGCGAGACCATCTACTGGGTGGGTTCACGAGAGGCTCCCAACGCCCTGCCCGATAAATACGGCCCGGTTGACGCGGCAGTTGTCGGTATTGTCGATCAGGTTGATGCATGAGGCCCTACCCTCCGGCTCCCCATAGAAGAAGGGGAGAAAATAGCTAAATCCCAAATCCCAAATTCTATATGTTCCTGGCTCGCGTACTTGGTAGCGTCACATCGACTATTAAACACAGCGATTACAACAGCGCCAAACTCATGGTCGTGCAGCCCATTACGCCCGATGGTAAAGATGACGGCGCATCAGCGCTCGCTGTTGACGCCACAGGCGTGGGTCGCGGCGAAACTGTCCTCGTGATCCGGCAGGGCGTCGCAGCAGGTCTCGTTCTCAATGTGGAATTGCCTGCGGTACGTTCCGTTATTGTCGGTGTTGTGGATGATATTGATATGAAGAGGTGAGACATAAAATGAATCTCCATCAGGCCAAACTCGATATTGTTGAAGCTGGGCGTCGCGTGTACGAACGCGGCTTTGTCGCTTCTAACGATGGCAATATTTCATGCCGGGTTGAAGAAGATCGCATTCTCACTACGCCAACGGGGATGTCCAAGGGATTTCTCAAGGTAGAAGATCTCTGTATTACGGACATGGATGGCACGCTCGTGAGTGGGCAAAAGCGACCTTCGTCGGAAATTGGCATGCATATTTTTCTCTATCGCGAGCGTCCCGATGTGCGCGCTGTGGTACACGCGCATCCGCCAACGGCTACGGGTTTTGCGGTGGCTGGCGTTCCCCTTACCATGTGTGTGTTGCCCGAGGTGGTTATCACGCTGGGGGCCATACCCATTGTGGAATACGGTACGCCGGGGGGACCAGAGATATCTGAACCGATCAGGCAATATGTCAAAGATTACGACGCCTATTTGCTCGAAAATCACGGTGCGACTACGATCGGCAGCGATGTGATGAATGCCTATTATAAGATGGAAACGCTGGAGCATTTTGCAAAAATACTTTTTGTGGCACAACAACTCGGCGGTTATAACGAACTCAATGCGGAACAGGTGGAAAAATTGGTCGCGATTCGCAACCGCATGGGTCTTCGCGGTCCCGACCCAGCGTGCGATGTTCCCGATACACCCGCAGCGCAACCTGAGACCAATGGCGGTATTCCCACGATTCGCACGTTGAGTGCGGGCGGTCAGGCAGAGGCAGAAATTTCTCAGGATGATCTCATCGGGGAGATCACCCGTCGGGTTATGGAAGAGTTGAAATAATGAAAACAATGCCCAACATCATTTACATCCTCTCGGATGATCTCGGCTATGGCGATCTGGGTTGTTTTGGACAGGAGTTTATTTACACGCCCAATATTGACCGTATCGCAGCAGAGGGCATTCGCTTTACGGATCACTATGCCGGGTCTTCGGTTTGTGCGCCTTCGCGGTGTGTGCTTATGACGGGTCTGCATACGGGACATTGTTATGTGCGGGACAATCGCGCTTTGCCCATTGAGGGCAATGTGCCCATTCCCGGGGAGACGCAGACGGTTGCCAAATTGCTCAAAAAGGGCGGTTATGCCACTGCTTGCATTGGCAAATGGGGATTGGGGTATCCGGGATCGGAAGGCGATCCCAACAATCAGGGATTTGATCACTTTTTTGGGTACAATTGCCAGCGCGAAGCCCACACGTATTATCCTCAACACCTCTGGCGCAACGATCAGAAAATTATGCTCTACGGCAAATCGTATTCACACGACCTGCTCACGGCTGAGGCTTTGCAATTTGTGCGCGAGCAGCAATCCAATCCCTTTTTCCTCTATTTGGCCTACACGATTCCCCACACCAGATTCGAAATCCCATCTCTCGATATTTACAAAGACAAGCCCTGGACGGAAAATCAGAAAACGCAGGCGGCTATGATTACGCGTATGGACCGCGATATTGGCACGCTTTTGGATATGCTCGACGATCTTGGCATTGCCGAGAATACGCTTGTTATTTTTACGAGTGACAACGGCCCCCACGGCAGTGGGAATACGCTTGGACACTTCAACGCGGCTGGTGCCCTTCGCGCAAAAAAGGGGAGCCTCTACGAAGGTGGTATCCGCGTGCCTTTTGTTGCCCGGTGGCCGGGAACGATTCAACCCGGTACTGTGAGCACACATTATTCGGGTTTTCAGGACATGTTGCCCACGTTCTGCGAATTGGCTGATGCGTCTATCGAGGAACCGGTCGATGGCATTTCTATGTTGCCCGCACTCCTGGGTAGCGATACCCAACAAGCGCACGAATTCCTCTACTGGGAACGGCGCGGGGTCAGTGCTGTTCGCCTGGGTGATTGGAAAGCGTATTTACCCGAGGGGCATACCAATCCCGAAGGCGTTGTTGAACTCTACGATTTGGCGACGGATATCGGCGAGCAAAATGATCTCGCAGCCGAATATCCAGATATTGTTTCGAAAATTCGAATCATCGTTCGGGAATCGCATCGAGATACGCCCTGGGAAACCTGGGAATACGACGGGCCGATTCCGAATGAATACGGGACAGTAGTTCATAGGTGAGGTGGGATCGGAAAGTGCCCAATCGCAAAGCGACTATTGTCATATTTTGCAGTGCCCTGATTGTGTTTGTCAGCATGGGCATTCGCCAATCTTTTGGCCTTTTTTTATCACCGATCAGCCGGGATCTCGGCATTGGACGCGAGGTTTTCAGTCTGGCCATTGCCTGGCAAAACCTCATTTTTGGTTTGCCTATCCTGGGCATTGTTGCAGATCGTTTTGGACCGCGATGGGTTGTCGCTGGCGGCGCGTTGCTCTATGCTGTCTGTTTTTTTCTTTTGTCTTCTGTGAGCACGCCTCCTGGTCTGTACACCGTGCTCGGTGTGCTCATGGGCATTGCGCTTAGCAGCATTTCTTATGTGGTGGTCCTCGGTGCGGTCGCTCAGGTTGTTGCACCGGAAAAACGCGCCTCGTATTTTGGGCTTATTACTGCTGCGGGTTCTTTCGGGACGTTTGCAATTGTGCCGGGTGTGCAATGGCTTCTCTCTGATTTGGGCTGGCAATCTTCATTCGCTTTTATTGCGCTGGTTGCGGGGGCGAGTGCTTTTCTCGCTATTGGGATTCCACAGCGCGGGCGAGAGGTGTCCCCTAATACCGTTGAATCCCACGATGGCAGTCTGCTGCAAGCACTTCTTCAAGCGCGCGGTCATTCGGGGTACTGGTTGCTCAATGCGGGATTTTTTGTGTGTGGATTTCACGTGGCATTTATCGCCACGCACCTGCCCGCATTTTTGACCGATTACGGTCTTTCTAAGATGGTCGGGGCAACGGCGTTATCGCTGATTGGCCTTTTTAATATTTTTGGGTCTTATCTTTCGGGGCAACTCGGCGACCGATATCGCAAAAAATATCTCTTGAGTTTGCTCTATTTGGGGCGTGGGCTTGTCATTAGTGGCTTTCTGTTCATACCCGTTACAAATACGTCGGCCCTTGTGTTTGGCAGTCTGATCGGGTTCTTATGGCTCGCAACCGTTCCGCTGACGAGTGGCACTGTCGCGCAGATTTTTGGGTCGCGCTATCTTTCCACGCTGTATGGTATTGTTTTTTTCAGCCACCAGATCGGCAGTTTTTTGGGCGTGTGGCTGGCCGGGCGCGTGTATGATGCAACGGGGTCTTACGACCTCATTTGGATTGCCGCTATTCTCCTGGCTGTGACTTCATCGCTCGTTCATCTGCCCATTGCCGATAAACCCCTGCAGAGGCTTGAAACAGTTAGACCATGAAAATCCTCATTGCAAACGCAGGCTCTACGTCATTTAAATATCGCCTGTTTGATATGACCGATGAAGCGGTGCTCGCCGAAGGTCGTCTCGAACGCATCGGCGATTCGTCTTCACCCGTTGCACATCAGATTGGCGAATACGCTGTTGAAACCGAACAACACTTGCCGGATTATGCTTATGCTGTACGCGATGTTATTGCACGTCTGACAGATACGCGCACCGGCGTAATCTCCGACTTGTCTGATCTCGATGCCGTTGGATTCAAGACCGTTCACATGCGCGGAAAAGCGGGCACTTATCTTCTCACAGAAGACGTTTTGCAGCGCATGGCGGACTACAATAGCCTCGCGCCTGCCCACAATCCGCCCTATATCCAGGCGATTCGCATTTTCGAGCAATGTGCTCCCAATCTGTCCCTGATTGGGCTTTTTGAAGCCGCCTTCCACGCCAATATACCCGATTATGCCTATATCTATAGTGTGCCCTACGAATGGCATGAAAAATATGGGGTACGCAAATACGGTTTCCACGGCGCGTCCCATCGCTACGTTTCGCAACACACGGCGCAAATACTCAACCGCGAGGATCTCCGCATGGTATCCTGCCATCTCGGCGGGAGTGCCTCTTTGTGCGCGGTTCGCAATGGTCAATCTGTAGATACCTCGATGGGCTTCTCGCCCCAAACAGGTATCGTCAATAGCACGCGCATTGGAACTATTGACCCGTTCATTATTCCCTATATAATGGACCGCGAAAATTTATCGACAGGCGAAATTAGCCGCATCCTGTCAGAAGAAAGCGGTTTGCTCGGCATTTCGGGTATTAGCGGCGATGTGCGCGATCTCGAAGAAGCTGCTCAAAAGGGGCACGCACGCGCACGTCTCGCTCTGGAGGCATTTTGCTATGGGATCAAAAGAGAAATCGGTGCCTGCTCTGCTGCAATGGGCGGTCTGGATGCGATTGCTTTTGCCGGGGGCATTGGCGAGCGCGGGGCAAATGTGCGCCAGCGCGTCTGCACCGGTCTCGAATACCTGGGCGTTCATCTCGACGAGACCGCAAATGCCGATCCACCCTCAGATGGCATGATCTCGACATCTAACAGCGCGGTTGCCCTTCTAATTGTCCAGACCGACGAAGAAGTTATTGTGGCACGCGCAGTAGCCGAATACTTGAAGGAGCGCGTATGAAAATTACCTGTGTTCGCGCGATTCCGCTACTCAGGTGAGAAATAGGGGAAAGATTTATGCCCAAGTTTTTATCGCATCGAATATTGAAATACGGGTCTAATGCCCTTGTGGCGGTGTTGATCACGCTGGGTATTCTGGCAGTGGTTAATTTTTTGACCACCCGGTATCACGCGCGCTTTGACCTGACGGCTCGCGGTCTTTATACGCTGTCGCCTCAAACAATTTCTCTTTTGGAAAATTTGTCTGAGGATGTCAATGTGGTGGCGTTTTTCCGCGAAGCAGAGCAGCGCGATTACGAGCATTTGCTCAAACAGTACGCCTATCATTCGAGGCGTTTTGCGTACCGGTTTGTCGATCCCGACCGGGAGCCGATTGAGGCCCGGCGATATGCTGTGACGCGGTACGGTGTTTCGGTGATTGAATATGGCAATCGGGAAGAGCGAATTCAGGAAACGTCTGAAAAGGTGCTGACTAATGGCATTGCGCGTTTGATGAGCGAAGACAGGCAGGTGGTCTATTTTGTAGGGGGACACGATGAGGCGCATCCCGACGATCAATCAGAGCAGGGATTTTCCGGGATCAAGCAGTTGCTCATAGAAGGCAATCACGATGTGCGTCCCTCCCTGGTTCTGGCGCAAACACAGCGCGTGCCAAAAGATTGTGATGCGCTGATTGTCGCGGGACCAAAACGCCCGTTTTTGCCAGCAGAGATCGATATTGTAGCGACGTATCTCAATCAGGGTGGGGCGGCGTTCTTTTTGTTGGATCCCCTCGTCGATACGGGGCTTGAGCCGCTGTTGCGAAAGTGGTCTATTGGCCTGCGCAATGATTTTGTGGTCGATAAAAGTCAGGTTCTGCCGGGCGCGGATTTTTCGGTTCCCGTGACAACGCATTATAGCAAACATCCCATTACGGAGAAGCATTCGGGATTGCAGACGTTTTATCCGCTGACGCGCTCTATGGAACGCGTGGGATCTTTGCCAGGTGCTGATATTTCTTCCTTGGTGCTGTCTTCGCCGAACAGTTGGAGCGAGACCAATTTGGACGCTGTTTCCGATAGAGACAAAGAGGCGGTGCAATATACATCGGGGGCTGACCGTCCGGGGCCACTGTGGCTGGCGATGGTCGTGGAAGGCTCGGCCACTATTGCAGCAAAAGCAGGTGATGATCGGCGTGGCGCGCGCGCGCGGATTGTGGTATTTGGCGATTCGGATTTTGCGAGCAATCGCTTTGTGGCGGTGGCGGGCAATGGCGATTTGTTTATGAATGCAGCGAATTGGTTGCTCAGGGCGCGCGATAAAATTACGATTCGACCCAAAAGTACGCTTTTTCGCCCGCTTACATTGAATCCGGGCGATGAATTTTGGATTCGGTGGGTGTATTGGCTGGTGCTGCCTGGTATTCCAATTGTCGCGGGTGTGCTGGTCTGGTGGCGCAGGCGTTGAGAATCCGCAGATGGCGCAGATGGCGCAGATGGACGCAGATGAAAGAAGATGAACTGGTTGGGGGGTAACTGTCCACTGACTACTGACTACTGACTACTGAGGAAATTGTGGGTATTAAGATAACAGCGATTTTGGCGGTTTTGCTTTTGGGCCTGGTGGGGTTTGTCTTTTTATTTGAACGTCCTCGCATGGCAGAGGAACAACGCGAGATTGAGGCGAAGAATGCGTTTATTGAAGTTCAGCGGCACGGCGTTGCGCGGTTGACATTGACCAATGACTACGGGCACTTTGTCGCTGAGAAGCGCGGCAATGAGTGGGTGCTGATCGCGCCGATGGAAGTGCCTGCAGATTGGATAGAGTTTGAGGGTATGATCGAGATCGCACAGATTGTTGAACGCGGTCGTGTTGTGGTTGATGAAGGCGATTACGCAGGAACTAATCTCGCCGATTTTGGGCTGGACCCGCCCGTGGTTGAGGTGCGATTTGAACCGGTATCGGGCGATCCCGTGTGGTTGTTTTTTGGCGATGATATTCCCTCAAAGCAGGGGTGCTATCTGACCTGGTCGGGAGGGGACAAGGTCGTATTGACGAAAAAACAATATCGCGCGCGGTTTAATCGTCCGCTGATGGCATTGCGCGATACGCGGGCGTTTTCCTTTGATCCCGATCTGGTCTCGCGGGCGTATTTCCAAACGCCTGGAGGTGTTTATGAGGTCGTGCGAGATGGGTTGAAGTGGCATCTCATTCAGCCGATAAAAGAGCGGGCGGATGCGCGCGAGATTTTGACGTTGTTGGGACAGTTGAAAGATGAGCGCGTTGCATCTTTTTACAAAGAGGCGGTAGATGATCCCACAATTTACGGGTTCGATAATCCGGATTACAAAGTTGTGTTGCATCTGAAAGATAATGAAGTGCCCAATACGCTGTTATTGGGCAGGCGCGTTCCCAATGATCGGCAGAAACTGTGGTATGGGCGCGTAATGAGTCGGTCGCAGGTGTTTATCGTCGAACAATTGCTCGCAGAAGCTTTGGATATTCCATTGACCCGATTGCGTTACAAGCGCGTTTTTGAGTTTGATCGCACGGGTGTTGACCGCGTGCGGTTGGCCTATAGAGATAGTGTGGTGAATTGCGCAAAGAATGACGATGGCTCGTGGCAGGTGGTGATGGGTGATGGGCGCGTTGTAGAAGGGGACACCGATGTTGAAGATTTGATCGATCGCGTTCACAATTTGGTCGTTGCCGAGTTTCCCGATCAAGTGGATAAATCTGCTGTAGATAGTTTGAATGACCCCGTGTTGACGGTTTCTCTATGGCGGCGCGAAACACTGGTACAAGAGCTGATCATCGGGCAGGCCAATAATTTTTGGTACGGTACGGCCAAAACGCGCCGCGAGGTGGTTGTGTTGCCGCATTCGGTGATGTCGTGGTTACAAGTCAATTGGACTTCAGGCGCGATATAAAAAGGAGTATAATGGACGGCAATGCGTGCGATTTATTTTTTATTCGCAATTTGGTTCGGAATACAAACGGTTCCGACCGATGCAGCGGTAGAGTTTTTGACAGGGGTTGACCGCGATACCATTACAATTGGTGACCCTTTTGTTTTGCGTCTGCGCGTCCATCGCGGGATTGATGATAAGGCGGAAATTGCGTATCCAGAAGATTTTCCCCAGCCATTTGAAATTCGGCACACGGGTGGGGTTGAAACAGAGCAACTTGAAAATGGACGGGTGCGGGAAACGCAAGACATCGTGCTGGCGATTTATCAGGTGGGCGCGTTTCGCGTGCCACCCGTTTCCGTACATTTTGTCGATGCAGAGGGCGATTCTGGAAGAATCACGTCGCAACCCATTGATGTGCTGGTGCAGAGTGTAAGGCCAGAAGGCACAACGGATATTCGCGACGTGAAGCCTCCCATGGTTGTTGTGGCACAGATTCCCCTGTGGTTTTGGCTGGTAGTTGGTGGGCTGATTCTATTGCTTGCAGGGTTGGTCTGGTATGTTTATCGCCGCAGGCGTCGCCCCAGAGCCGATTTGCCACCGCCGCCCGTTAACTGGTTAGAGGAATTGGACAGGGTGGGGCAGTTGGGGTTGATAGAGCGGGAAAATTATCGGCAGTATTATTCTCTATTGTCGGCTGTTTTAAGGCGGTGTTTGGAAGCCAAAACCCCCGTGCGTGCGGTGGAGCGTACGACGTTTGAAATTGGGCGGGATTTGCGCGCCCAGGCGTTTGACGATCAATTGGTGATGGCTATAGAAGGTTTTTTGAATGAAGCAGACCGGGTCAAGTTTGCCAAATTTGCACCGCGTGATTACATGGCGCGCGAGGCGATGGATGGCGTGCGCGACATTGTGAGCACTCTGGTGACGCCTTCTGTAACACAGGAGGTAGCCGAGTGATGCGTTTTGCCAATCCAGAGTGGTTACTGCTCCTGTTGTTTATTCCGGTGCTCATCTATCGCTATATTGGGCGCGAAAGGCGCAAGTCGGGGCGTATTCGGTTTTCCGATACGCGCCTTTTTCGGCGTATTGGCCCGTCCTTTTCGCTGAAGCTGCGGCATTGTTTGATCGCGTTTCGCTGTGTGGCTCTGGCTTTGCTCATCGCGGCGATGGCGCGGCCGCAGTCGGGGCGTGAAGGCCGCGAAATTTTAAGTCAGGGCATTGATATTGCGCTGGCGATTGATGTGTCGAGCAGTATGGAGGCCAAAGATTTGGCAGACCAGCGCAAGACGCGGTTGGAAGTGTGCAAAGAGGTGGTGGCGCAATTTGCACAGGAGCGCGCCAATGATCGCCTGGGGCTTGTGGTCTTTGCCGCAGAAGCCTATACGCAATGTCCGCTCACGCTGGATTACGGCGTGTTTTTAAGTTTTCTCGATGGTGTTGAAATTGCCGGCAAGGACTGGGATGGTACTGCGATTGGTTTGGGGATTGCAACTGCGGTGAATCGTTTGCGCGAGTCTGAGGCCAAGAGTAAGGTGATTATTTTGTTAACAGATGGGAAGAATAACCGCGGTGAGATCGATCCGATGACCGCAGCGCGGGCAGCAGAAGCCGTGGGTATTCGCATTTATGCGATTGGTGCGGGCAGCAGGGGAACGATTATGCAGGAGGTTGATGGGATTTTTGGCAAGCGATTTGTGCCGGTCAAAGTTGAGATTGATGAAGATACGCTAAAAAAAGTAGCCGATGCAACGGGTGGGAGATATTTTAGAGCCACGAGTGAAGAAAAGCTGGAAGAGATATACGCCGAGATTGGCGAAATGGAAAAGACCGAGATCAAAGTGCGCGAGTATGTGGATTATCGCGAGTTGTTTCACCTGTTTCTCTATCCTGGTTTGGCGTTGCTATCATTGGAATTGGTTCTGGGCAATACGCGATTTCGGAGGTTGCCTTAGATGCGATTTGGCGATCCACAGGCTTTTTACTTCCTTTTGTGCGTGCCGGTTTTCGCGCTTTTTTATTGGTGGGCTTTTCGGCGTAAGCGCAGGGCGCTGTATGCGTTTGGTGCTCCTGGGTTGATGAATAAACTCGCTTCGGGTGTCAGTCGCATGCGGCAGGGCATAAAATCTGCGCTGATGTGTGTCGGGTTTGTTTTTTTAATTATGGCACTGGTGCAACCGCAGTTTGGCACCGAATTGGAATTGATTCATCGCCGGGGCGTTGATCTGGTGATTGTTCTGGATACGTCGTTGAGTATGTTGGCCGAGGATATTAAGCCCAATAGGCTGGATCGCGCGCGTTTTGAAATTGAAGGGTTGATTGATCGTCTTGAAGGCGATCGCATCGGTTTAGTAGCTTTTGCCGGTTATAGCCATGTGCTCTGTCCGCTTACGCTGGATTATGGTGCGGCAAAGATGTTTTTGGGACAGGCCGATGTCACATTGATTTCAGAGCAGGGTACGGCAGTTGCCGAAGCGATTCGCGCGGCCATTCGGGGATTTGGGTCGCGCAATGGAAAATACAAAGCGCTCATTTTGATTACGGATGGCGAAAATCACGGAGGCGATCCCATTGCAGCAGCGCGAACGGCAGCGGAGGAGGATGTGAAAATATTTGCTGTGGGTGTGGGGACTGCGGAGGGCGAGTTGATTCCGATTCGCGATGGCGATAGGGTAGATTATTTGAAGGATGCTGAGGGCAAGATTGTCAAGACGCGGTTGGATGAAGCAACTTTGAAGGAGATTGCGCGTGTGACAGATGGGCTATATGTGCGTGCCAGCGGCGGGGGGATTGGATTGCAGGCAGTGCATGAACGGATTTCAGAGATGGAGAAGCGCGATTTGGGTACGCAGCGTTACGCACAGTATATTCACAGGTTTCAATGGCCGTTGGCTCTTGCTCTGTTGTGTTTTGTGAGCGAGGCTCTGTTATCGGATCGGCGACGCGGTGAAGAAGTGTGGCGTGGACGATTTGAGACTTAGACTATGGACGTGAGATTATGACGCGATTTTTATATGTTTTGCTGGCATTGCCATTTTTAGGGTGGACATTTCTCGATCCCGTGGCAAAAAAGAATGAAGAGGGCAATGTTTTGTTTGAGAAGGGGGAGTACGAAGCGGCGTTGCGTCGGTATTTGGAAGCACAACAAGAGGCGAGGTCCCGACCAGAGTTGCATTTTAATGCTGGCGATGCACTCTATAAGCAGGGCAAATATGCCGAGGCCCTGCAGGAGATGGGGCGTGCCACCGAAGGCACTCCTCCGGATATGTCTGCTGCTGCACATTACAATTTGGGCAATGCGCTGTTTCGGCAGGAGAAGTTCCAGGAGGCTGTGGGAGCCTATAAAAAATCACTCGAGCTGAAGCCGGATGATATAGACGCCAAAATTAATTTGGAATTGGCATTGGAAAAACTGGATCAGCAGAATCAAAATCAGGATCAACAGGATCAAAGTCAAAATCAGGACCAGGATCAACAGGATCAACAGGATCAACAGGACCAAAATCAGCAGAATCAGCAAGATCAACAGGATCAAGGTGGTCAGGATGAGCAGGATCAACAAAATCAACAGCAGGGCCAACAGCCCGATCCCAGAGAGATGACGCCCGAGGAGGCGGCGCGGATTCTCAATGCTATGAAGGCACGAGAAGAAGAATCCCAGAAGCGACGCAAATTGAAGTTGCGGGGTAGGCGATATGATGGCAATGCATGGTAGGAAAAGATGGATATTTTGGTGCGGTGTTTTGTTTGCTCTATTGTGGACACAGGAGATTAATGCACAGGATGTGACGATGCAGGCTTCGGTGGATCGCACCCGGGTTGAAGTCGGCGATTTGATTCAGTTCACGGTGGAGGTTGAGGCTGCAAAGATGGGGAGTGTGTCTGCCCCCCAGGTTCCCACGCCAGATGGGTTGCAATTGACGGGTAGTACGTCTTCTACGTCAATGTCTGTCAATATTGTCAATGGCGAGATGACAACAAAGCGCACGACGACATATCATTTCTCCTTTCGCGCCCAAAAGGTTGGTACTTTTGTGCTCGGTCCGGCACAGTTGGTCCATGACGGTAAGACGATTCGGTCTGATCAGGTGCGCGTTGAGGCGGTGAAGAGGAGTGGTCGCCCGCAGACGCGCCCCGCGCCATCAACGGGACGGTCAATGGGACAGTCAAAAATTCAAGAGATTGAACAAAATTTGTTTTTGCAGGCGATTCCCGAAAAGCGAGCGGTTTATGTGGGTGAGCAGGTGGGGGTGACATATAAATTGTTTACGCGCTATGATTTGCGAAATGTGCAATACGGCCATGTGCCAACATTTACGGGGTTTTGGGCAGAGACTGTGTTTGATGCCCAGCGTTTGAATATGCAGCGAGAGGTTGTCGATGGGCGCGCGTTTAATACGGCATTGCTCAAGCGTTTGGCACTGTTTCCGACAACGGCAGGTAAGCACACCCTGGAGCAACTTGAGGTGAATTGCGAAATTGTTGCGGGGCGGCGGTCGCGCGGTCTGTTCGATTTTGATCCGTTTGGTGCGTTTGATACGCAACAGGTGACGGTGCGGTCGGGCGATATTGAAATTGAGGTGAAACCGTTGCCTGCTGGTGCGCCGAAGGGTTTTGGCGGCGCCGTTGGGCAATTTGAGATGCGCGCAGAGGCGATTCCAGATAAGGTGAAAGCCGGCGATCCCGTTGCGGTGAAGGTGGTGATACAGGGTGCGGGAAATTTGCACGCGATTGACGAGCCGATTCGTCCCGAGCGGTCGCGGTTTAAGTTTTATGATCCCAAGACGAATTTGGAAACACAAAAGCAGGGTATAAGTGGAAAAAAAACTTTTGAGTATGTGGCGATCCCGCAAAAAGCGGGGCAGGTGATATTACCGCCTTTTACTCTGGCCTATTTTGATCCTGTGAATGGGCGGTATAAAACCGTGCAGACCAGACCCATTGCGTTGCATGTGACGCCAGGTGAACTGGCACCACAGCCGGTTGATGGTTTGCGTGGTGAAGAAGTGCGTGCGCTGGGGAGCGATATTCGGTATATCAAACCCGACCGGATGCATTTGGCCGATCAGGGCTTGTTACTCTATCAGCGCAGTGGGTTTTGGTTTTTGCAGTTGGTTCCCGTTTTGGGGGTGGTTGGCGCGTATGCTTATCGGCGTCATCGCGCGCGTTTAGAAGGCGATGTGGCTTATGCGCGCAGAAGGCGTTCGCGCTCTGAAGCACAGCGGCGTTTGGTCAAGGCGAAAGGGTTAATGGAGGCGGGAGATAGCGCGGGTTTTCACGGAGAAGTTCACAGGTCTTTGGCGCAGTTTGTCGCAGATCGAACCAATCGCGTGGCGGCGGGTTTAACGGCGGACCAGATTGGTGCTGTGCTGGTGGGGCAGGGTGTAGATGCACAGGTGATTGCAGGTGTTCAAGAAGTATTTGGTCAATGCGATCAGGCGCGGTTTGCGCCAGGGCAGATTTCGGCAGAGCAGATGCAGGCGTTGTTCGCACAAACCGAAGATTTGATCGGTGCGCTGGAACGGTGTATTTAGTTATGAGGACGGTGATCAAACGGCTGTTATACCCCGTTGTCGCGATTGCGATACTTGGCGTGGATGCAGTATTCGCCTCAGAAGCTCTTGTCGCGCTGTACAATCGGGGCAATGAACACTATCGCGCCGGGGATTTTGATGCGGCGATTTCGGCTTATGAGCGCGTTATCGCACAGGGGCTGAACAACGGTGAGGTGTATTATAATCTGGGCAATGCGTATTTTAAAAACGCGCAGCTCGGGCGTGCGATTTTATCTTATGAACGCGCGTTGAATTTGATGCCGGATGATCGAGATGTTCTGGCGAATTTGCAGTTTGCCAATGCCCAGAAGATAGATCGAGAAAGCGTAGATGAGGTCAATATTTTGACGCGGGTTTTGCAATCGATTTTTGCATTTTTTACTCACGACGCGCTGGCAGTTATGGTTTGTGTGTTTGTTTTTTGTGTGGGCGGTGTGGTGGTGTGTTGGATTTTTTTGCCGGTCCGTCGTTTGCTGTGGGGGGTGCTGCTGGTGGTTTTTGTGGGCGGACTTTTGGGCAGTGCGGCTATGCTGGCGTTTAAGGCGCATCAACACAGTATTCCCAAAGCTATCATTCTGGTGAATGAGGCCATTGGTCGCAGCGGACCTGGCCCCGATTTTTTACAGGTGTTCACGCTCCACGAAGGTACCAAGGTCGAGATTGAGCGCGTTGAAGGTAGGTGGTTGCTGGTGCGCCTGCGCTCTGGCCTCGGTGGCTGGATTGAGGCGCGTGCGCTGGAGCGAATTTGAAGAATTATCTATATTGGTGGCGATTATGGACGGTACAACTTACAATGCGTGGTTTCGATGTTTTCGCGGGTGTGAAGGGCGATATGCGTTGACAGATGTGATTTACGCGTGTCCAAAGTGCGGGGGATTGCTCGAAGTGGCGCACGATATGGAGATGCTCAAACGCAAGCCGGGCAGTTATTGGCGCGGGTTGTTTGATAAGCGTTATATGACGACAGAATGGCCTTATGGCAGCTCGGTGTGGGGAAAAAAGGAACTGGTCTGTCCCGTGGTTTGCGAAGACAATGTGGTGTCGATGTACGAAGGGGGAAGCAATCTATTTTGGGCCGAGCGTTTGGGCCGAGAAATTGGTGTTGAGGATTTGTGGGTTAAGCAATGCGGTAACAGCCATACGGGATCGTTCAAAGATTTGGGCATGACGGTGCTGGTATCCATGGTGAAACAGATGCTATTTGAAGGGAAGCGTATTCCGGCGGTTGCGTGTGCATCTACGGGAGATACCTCGGCGGCATTGGCTGCTTATTGTGCGGCGGCGGGCATACAGTCGGTGGTCTTTTTGCCGAGGGACAAAATCTCGACCGCACAACTTTTGCAACCTCTGGCCAATGGTGCGCTGGTGCTGAGTTTGGAGACGGACTTTGATGGATGTATGAGGCTCGTACAGGAAATTTGCCATGAGGAAAATATCTATTTGGCCAATTCGATGAATTCACTGCGGGTAGAGGGACAAAAAACAATCAGCATCGAATTGGTACAGCAATTTGATTGGGAAGTGCCCGATTGGGTTGTGATTCCCGGCGGTAATTTGGGCAATGTGAGTGCGCTGGGTAAGGGCTTTCTCGAAATGGAAGCCCTCGGTCTTATTGACCGGTTGCCGCGCATTGCGGTTGCACAGGCCGATAGGGCAAACCCGCTCTACCGAAGTTTTGAAAAGAATTTTGATAGTTTTGAACCTCTTCAGGCACAGCCGACATTGGCCAGTGCGATCCAGATTGGCAATCCGGTGAGTCGGGAAAAAGCGATTCAAACGCTCAAAATATTCGGCGGTGTCGTAGAACAAGCCAGCGAGGGGGAATTGGCTGATGCGGCTGCGCGTGCTGACCGCACGGGTTTGTTTGCATGTCCGCATACTGGGGTGGCTTTCGCGGCATTGTTCAAGTTGATTGACAGGGGCGTAATTCAGAAAAGTGAGCGCGTGATCGTGATTTCAACGGCTCACGGGTTGAAATTTAGCGAGTTTAAGATGGGCTATCATCGGGACCAGTTACAGGATTGGGGCGTAAGCCCGCATTACCGCAATGAACCCGTTGTGTTGCCACCCGAGGTCGATGCAGTAAAAAAGGCAATTTTCGAACGGATTGAAGCAGGTATCCGCAGATGACGCAGATTATACAGATGGATATAGATGGGTGCAGGTAGAATCAGAAGCTCAACGCGAGAGTTGACAGGGTTGAGGGTTTTGATTACATTCCAAAAATACAGCTATGGCAAGTGGTGATTTGCGGCATATTGCAGCCACTTTAAACAAGTCGCTAAAAAGTTATTCCCAAAACCGGGCTTTTTAGTCCGGTTTTTTTGCGTACTGCGCGGGGCTTTTGTGGCTCCGCTTTTTTTGTGGAGATAGCGCATGTCTGAAAAGTGCGAAACGCACGCGCCCTGTTCGGGGACACGGGCCGTTCATGCAGGTGAAGAAAGAGGACACTGGGGAAAATCTCTGACAGTGCCCATTGCGCAAACATCGACTTATGTATTTGAAGATACACATGCGGTTAAAGCGTTTGTAGCGGGCAAAAACCCACAGATTGACTACGGACGCTATGGCAATCCAACACAGCATGCAGCAGAATCCAAGCTGGCAGAATTGGAAGGCGCAGAGGCCGCTATTTTATTTTCCTCGGGCATGAGTGCTGTGACGACTACGCTACTGGGCATGCTATCAACTGGTAACCACGCGGTGATTATGGATGACTGCTATCGCAAGACCGCACAATTTTGTCAGATGGTGTTGCGAAAATTTGGCATTGAAACCACATTTGTTCACGCGGGTGATTACGCCGAATTGGAAGGCGCAATCAGAGATAACACGCGGGTGATTATTTCTGAATCTCCGACAAATCCCCATCTCAATGTGATCGATCTGGAAAAGCTGGTCGATATTGGAAAAAGGCATCGGGTCAAGACGATTATTGACAGTACATTTGCAACGCCCTTAAACCAGCGCCCGCTCGAATTTGGCATCGATCTGGTCATTCATTCGGCGACCAAATATTTGGGTGGACACAACGATTTGATGGCTGGTGCTGTACTGGGCAATGCGCCTCTGGTTGGTGCAATTCGAGACTATCGAGGTATTTTGGGAGGGGTGATCGATCCGCATTGCGCTTATTTGCTGATCCGGGGGATCAAGACTTTTCCACTGCGAATGGGCAAGCAAAATGAAACGGCGCTAATGTTAGCGCGGTTTTTGGAAAAGCACGATCGGGTAAAGCGCGTGTATTATCCCGGTTTGGAAAGCCACCCACACTACGGTGTTGCCAAAGCGCAGATGCGTGGATTTGGCGGGCTGGTGAGTTTTGATTTAGATGCGGATGAGACAGGTACGCTGGGTTTTATTGATCGCTTGCGAATTCCGTGCATAGGGGCCAGTCTGGGAGGTGTGGAGAGTCTTGTTTCGCATCCCGCATCTATTTCGTATTACGAATTGGCACGCGAAGACCGATTGGCAATTGGCATTGCCGATGAGTTGGTGCGCTATGCCGTGGGCATTGAAGACGCCGAGGATATTATTGCCGATGTTGGACAGGCACTTGACGCAGTCTGATAAGTGGAAAGCTATGTTTGGCATTATTTTGTTTAATACGCTTCGCTCCCTGTTTAATACGCCGCGCTGGTGGCAAAAAATTATTCCAGGCGGCGCATTAAATTTGCTGCTTGCGCTGGTGGTGCTGCTGGTTCTCACCGGGCAAATAAGGCTCTGGATGGGGGGCGTGTTGTTGATTGTAACCTTTGGACTTTTGTTCATTACCTGGGGTTACTTATACCGGATTTTTGTCGATGCCCTCAACGGTACTGAATCACTGAATTTGCCTTCGTGGAGCAATTGGTGGGCTTACGGGGTAGCGGGCTTCTGGTTGTTTCTCATTGTCCTGGGATATAGCGTCATTGGATTTGCGGTTTTTATTATGTTGGTTTTAGTATTGGGTTTGATACCGAGTTCTGCAGAAGGAGCCGGGCCTCTGTTGCTGTTGTTTATACTTATGGTCATCTTTTTTTACGGTTTTTTTCCCATTGTATTTACGCGATATGCCGCCAAGGGGCGTGTGTGGATGGTATTTGAGCCGGGGCCTGTTTGGCGGGATTTGCGCCAGATTGTTCGATTCGACTATATTCAAGCGTGTTTTGGTCTGTTTGGGATATCTCTGCTCGGCAGTTTGATATTGGAACAGTTGTCCCTGGTGGGAGTGGTGCTGGCTTCGATGTTTAATTTTTTTTTATTGGTGGTTTTTACGCGGGTTTTGGGCCTGTTGATTTACAGGGCACTAAAGTCTGGACCTCCTGCACAAAGTGAATATTGGAATTGAGTATATCGCGATCTAAAAAAGCCGGACCTCCTCTTTTGGGAAAGCCCGGCTTTTTTAGTTTGAGTGCGCGTTTAGACTTGCGCCCAGGCCTCGTCGAGTACGCGCTTGGCATTGGCAATAATTATTTCTGAGGATTCTCCTTCCATCGGAGAGACTTCAAAGCTCAATATGGGACGCTTATCGGGATCGAGATAACCGATGTTGAGTAGTTCGCGGAGAAATTCCACTACTTCCGGTACGTCGTTTTCGCCATCTTCGCAGCCAAAGCGAGGGTGGTTATCGCCATAGGCCGGGTGATTGGGGTTGGACATTACGCAATTGCCGACGTGCATGTGGACGATGTGATCCCGGGCAATGTTGATGGCGTAAGCCGTGCTTTCACCCTGAAGAGGGAAATGGCTCAAATCGAGCATCAGGCCAAAGTGGGGATACTGACGTCTGAGGCGGTTTGAGACTTCAACGGCGAGGGCGTTAGGTCCCACAATACAATTTTTGCCATACGGTACGCGGTCAAAGGTTTCAAGTACAATATCCATATTCTTTTCGCCGGCATACTCGCAGAGCTGGCTCAGTGAATCTACCAGCAGGTCGAGACCTTCTTCGCGGGCTTCGGGTCCCGGGTCTGCGCCTGAAAGCAGGGCACAGCCTGGAGCACCGAGTTCTTCGGCCTGGTCAATTCCCGCTTTGACAGCGTCAACAGCACTTTGACGGTGGGCGACATCGGGGGCATTGATATTGAGCTGGTTGCCCAGTAGAATGGGTTGTGCGCCAAAAGCCACATCCATGTGGGCAGCACTGAGCAAGTCGCGTGCTTGTGCTCGCACCTGTGGGTCTTTCATGTGGGTGACTTCAACGACCTGGAAATAGGGATCAAAGGCGATTTTTTCCAGGGTTTCCAAAATGGGGCCTTCGCCGCCAATGCAGGCTTTATAGGCCATAAAGTGAACAATACCAATACGCGCATAATTTTGAATGGGGTCGGTCATTTTGCTCCTTTCACAACAGGCATCGGACAAGAGAAAATTAACTGCGGAAAATTGAACTCGGAAAATAGCAAAGGTAGGCAGATTTGTCAATCTGCAATTGGCGTTGAGCGATTTTGGTCTTGACTATCGAAATATCTTCTGGTATTTTTTAAAGCCTGTACAATTTGGGGGGTTACCAAAGCGGCCAACTGGGGCAGACTGTAAATCTGCTGGCTTATGCCTTCGGTGGTTCGAATCCGCCACCCCCCACCAAAAATTCCAACAGTTTCCTCCCCCAAGACACAGCGGGCAAGTTAGACCCGCATTACAAAACACCGATTTCCCATTTTTTAAATCTATCACAGGTTTGAATTATACAAAATTCTCCTTGACCTGAGACTCCCTTTTTCATATCTTGTCAATTCTCGGAAAATTTTTTTTGGCAATACCGATCCCTTTTGTAGAAAAGGGTTGTTTTTTATACATAGCCGGGCGGGAATAGCTCAGTTGGCCAGAGCGTCAGCCTTCCAAGCTGAGGGTCGCGGGTTCGAGTCCCGTTTCCCGCTCCAGAACCTCAAGTGGGGATTTCCCAACGCCCATGTAGCTCAGACGGTAGAGCACTTCCTTGGTAAGGAAGAGGTCACCGGTTCAAGTCCGGTCGTGGGCTCCATTGTTTTTGGGTAGGTCAGTAGCTCAACTGGTAGAGCATCGGTCTCCAAAACCGACGGTTGCGGGTTCAAGTCCTGCCTGGCCTGCCATTTTTTTATTTTATTATGTTTGGTAAAATCAGTCAATTTATCGGCGAAGTGCGCGTTGAAATGGGAAAGGTCACCTGGCCTACTCGTGACGAACTCAAGTCATCGACTACAATTGTACTCATATTGTCACTTGCACTGGCCGGATTCATTTATATTGTAGATACTTTTTTGGCGAGTATTATGGAGTTTATCCTGATTTAACGGGATTTTTTATCAGGGAGTCTTCGACCGATGAAATGGTACGTTGTCCACACCTATTCTGGGCACGAGAATAAGGTCAAGAGCTATATTGAGGCCGCCAAAGAAAACATCGATGTTGGCGACAAAATTGGCCGGGTGATCGTGCCAACTGAGGAAGTAGTCGAAATGAAGGATGGACGGAAAACGACCTCTCTTAAGAAGTTTTTACCCAGTTACCTTTTGGTTGAACTGGATATGGACAAAGAGTCCCTCTATTTTGTCACCAGTGTGCCGGGTGTGACGAGCTTTGTTGGCCCAGGCAGAAGACCACAACCTTTGCGCGAAGAAGAGGTGAACCGCATTTTGGGGCAAATTGAGCGTCGTCCGGTCGAGGAAACCTCTGATGTTCCATATCAAGTAGGCGACCGCGTCAAGGTGATAGATGGGCCTTTCAGCGATTTTATTGGCCTGGTTGACGACATCAATCCAGAAAAGAGCAAGATCAAAGTAATGGTTAGTATCTTTGGACGAAATACACCTGTGGAATTAGATGTTTTGCAGGTTGAAGAAGCTATCGAATCGCGATAATGAGAGGCACCAATGGCGAGAAAAATTCTCACAACAATCAAGTTGCAAATTCCCGCTGGGCAGGCGACCCCCACACCACCAGTTGGTCCAGCTTTGGGACAGCACGGCGTCAATATCATGGAGTTTTGCAAAGCTTTTAATGCACAAACTCAGGACAAACAGGGTTTGATCATTCCCGCGATTATCACGGTTTATGCAGATAGGAGCTTTACTTTTGAGTTGAAGAGTCCGCCTGCATCTGTGTTGCTCAAGAGGGCCGCGGGGATTGCCAAAGGGTCGTCGGAATCCAACCGGGACAAAGTGGGGTCCGTGACCGATGCCCAACTCCAGGAAATTGCAGAAATGAAAGTTCAAGACCTCAACGCGGCCAGCGTCGAGGCTGCCAAGCGCATGATTGCAGGAACGGCTCGCAGTATGGGCCTGACCGTCAACAATTGATCGGAGGTATGTATGGCACGAGGGCAATCCAAACGCTATAAACAAGCGGCCGCGCTTTTTGACCGCCAAACGCATTACGATCTGGCAGAAGCCGTTGACATTTTAAAAAAAATGCCTACTCGGAAATTTGACGAAACGGTTGAGATTTCGTTTCGGCTGGGCATTGATCCGCGGCAAGCCGATCAACTCGTGCGCGGCACAGTCGTCTTGCCACACGGGCTGGGCAAATCCGTACGCGTTGCAGTTTTTGCCAAAGGCGAGCCTGCTACTGCTGCAGAATCGGCGGGTGCAGATTTTGTAGGAGCCGAAGACCTAGTGGAAAAGATCAATGGTGGCTGGACAGATTTCGATGTGGCTATTGCCACGCCCGACATGATGGGACAGGTCGGACGATTGGGACGCATTCTTGGACCTCGAGGTCTGATGCCCAATCCCAAGAGTGGCACAGTAACGCCCGATGCGGCGCGTGCAGTGCAGGAAGCCAAAGCGGGGCGCGTAGAGTATCGAGTCGATAGAACGGCCAATGTACATACGCCTGTGGGCAAAGCGTCTTTTGATGCACAGCGCCTTCGGGAGAATGCCCAGGTATTGATCGATGCAATTATTAGAGCGCGTCCAGCTGCTACAAAAGGGCAATACATGCGCTCGGTCACATTATCTACTACAATGGGACCGGGCATTCGCCTGGACCGCACGGCGCTGGCGGCCAATTGATTAAGGAAGGTACAGAAATGCCAACTGCTCAAAAAGAGGCTACTGTCGCAGAATTGACGGATATCTTAAAACGGGCCAAAGGGTTGTATCTAACTGATTTTACGGGGTTAGACGTTCCTTCATTTACCCTGTTGCGGAAGCAACTCCGCGAAGAATCGGTTTCTTACCGCGTAATAAAAAATCGGTTGGCTAAATTGGCGATTAAACAAGCCGGAGTCGAAGGGCTCGACGATGTATTCCTCGGTCCCACGGGGCTTGTTTGCGCCGATGAAGACCCCATAGCACCGGCCCGCGTGCTAACCAAATTTGCTGAAGAAACCGATGGCAAGCCCGCGATTAAAGCCGGGTATATCGATGGCGAGATATTTGTCGCAGACCAGATAGAGAGGCTGGCCCAAATACCTTCGCGCGATGTTCTGCTGGGCCAGATGGTCTCTGCAATGCAAAGTCCGATAAGTGGCCTCGCCTTTACGCTGAATGGCATTTTGCAAAAACTCGTTGGTACACTTCATGCTGTTGCTGAGAAAAAAAAGGAAGAAAGCGGCGAATAGACCGCTTATCACACACCCAATTCATTGTTGGACGGAGGCATGTTTATGGCTGTTGAATCCATTATTAGCGAAATTGAAAAACTCTCAGTGCTCGAGTTGGCCGAATTGGTCAAAGCACTTGAGGAAAAGTTTGGTGTGACTGCACAGGCAGCTGTTGTTGCAGCACCCGGCGGCGGTGGCGGTGATGCTGCTCCCGCTGTTGAAGAGCAGACAGAATTTGATGTGGTTTTGTCGTCTCCTGGAGATAAAAAAATCCAGGTGATCAAGGTTGTTCGCAGCATTACCTCGTTGGGTCTTAAAGAAGCCAAAGCTCTGGTTGATGGGGCCCCCAATGCCGTCAGAGAAGGCGTAGAAAAAGAAGAAGCCGAACAGATCAAGGCAGAACTGGAAGAAGCCGGTGCGGTGGTGGAACTCAAGTAGGATTGTCGTAAATTTGTGCAGCAATACAAATCCGTAACTGACCGTTGTTAGCCTTCCAGCACAGGAGCGTGAGCCCTTGGCAGATAGAGGATTTATTGACCGGAAATCGTATGGAACTCTCACGTCTGCAATCGAAATGCCGAATCTGCTGGATATCCAGCTCGATTCTTATGACTGGTTTTTACAGAAGGATACACCGCCTGTAGCACGCGAAAAGCAAGGGCTACAGGCGGTGTTCCACGGTATCTTCCCGATCACAGACGCCCACAATCTCTATTCTTTAGAGTTTGTAGATTATTCCGTTGGAACTCCCAAATACGATGTACAAGAATGTCTCGAACGCGGTACGACTTATGCCGTACCTCTGCGTTCAACGCTTCGTCTGATTTCCCGAGAAAAGCAGGGAAATGGCGAATTTCGCATTAAAGATATCGTCGAGCAGACGGTGTTCTTAGGCGAACTGCCGTTGATGACCGATGAAGGTACATTTGTCATCAATGGTTCAGAGCGCGTGATTGTCAGCCAATTACACCGTTCTCCTGGCGTATTTTTTGACGACTCCATTCATCCTAACGGCAAGCGTTTATTTTCAGCCAGAATCATTCCCGACAACGGAGCCTGGCTCGAATTTAGTCTCGATATCAACGATATTATGTACGTTCATATCGACCGCAAACGCAAATTGCCGGTTACGACTTTGTTGAGAGCTTTGGGGTTTGACAAGTCCGAGGAAATTCTGGGCATTTTTCACGGTGATACCACAGTCGGAGTTACTGAAGAAATCGTCGATTGCATTGTTACCGAAGATGTGGTTAATAAAAAGACAGGAGAAGTGATTGTCGAAGCATATACCACGTTGACGGAAGAGCATATCGCAGTGCTTCGGGAAAATCAGATCGGCAAAATTACCGCGATGGATATCGCCCCCGAAAATGATGGCGGGATTATTACCAATACGCTGGACAAAGATCCGTGTGACAATGAGGAAGAAGCCCTCGCGCGGATTTATAGCTTGCTGCGCCCTGGCGATCCACCCAATATTGAAACTGCGCGCGGATTGCTCGAGCGACATTTCTTTAGTCCCAGGCGTTATAATCTGGGTACTGTTGGACGCTATCGTATTAACCAGCGTTTGGATATGGTTGATAATATTCCGCTTGACTTCACCATGCTGTGTATTGATGATTTTATTAACGTCATTGGCTATCTACTCATCCTGGCTATGGGGGAAGGGTTTACCGATGATATCGATCATTTGGGCAATCGGCGGGTGCGCTCTGTTGGCGAACTGCTCTCCAAGCAATTTAGTATTGGTTTGGCACGCATGGCGCGCACGATTAGAGAGCGCATGAGTTTGCGCGATTCTGAGCAACTTACCCCCCACGATCTGGTCAATGCGCGGACTGTATCTACTGTGGTTCAGGCTTTTTTTGGCAGCAGCCAATTGTCGCAGTTTTTGCAGCAAATCAATCCGCTTGACGAATTGACCCACAAACGTCGTTTGTCGGCATTAGGACCTGGGGGATTAACGCGCGATCGGGCGGGGTTTGAGGTGCGCGATGTGCATCACACGCACTACGGTCGCATTTGTCCCATCGAAACGCCTGAAGGCCCAAATATCGGTCTGATTGTGTCTGTGGCAACTTATGCCAAGGTCAACCCTTTTGGCTTTCTCGAGACCCCCTATCGGAAGGTCAAAAATGGCACAGTTTCGCAGGATATTGCCTATTTGCCTGCCGACGAAGAAGATCGCCATACTATTGCACAGGCCAATCTGGCTCTTGATGATAAGGGCGAGTTTCAAAATACTGTCGTGCAGGCGAGGCGGCGAGGAGATTTTCCCGTGGTCGATCCCGAAGTGATTGACTATATGGACGTTTCACCCTTTCAACTTGTGAGTGCAGCCGCCGGACTCATTCCTTTTCTCGAGCACGATGAGGCTAACCGCGCATTGATGGGGTCTAATATGCAGCGGCAAGGTGTGCCTCTCTTAATCACAGATGCCCCGCGTGTTGGAACGGGCCTCGAGCGCAAAGTTGCCGTTGATTCAAAAGCTGTGATCATTGCGAAAAACGCCGGTGTTGTGACGTATGTCAGTGCCAACAAAATTATCGTCAAGCGCAGAAAAGGCCGCAGTATTGAAACCATTTCGCTATCTGATGAAGACATTTACGATCTGACCAAATTCAAGCGATCCAATCAAGATTTTTGTATCAACCAGCGCCCGGCCGTACAGGTTGGGGATAAAGTTGAAAAGGGGCAGTTATTGGCCGATGGTTGTGCCACAGATAGAGGGGATCTCGCACTGGGTGCCAATGTGCTCGTGGCGTTTATGTCGTGGCATGGGTACAACTTTGAAGATGCCATTATTGTTTCTGAACGGCTGATTAAAAAGGATATTTTCACGTCAATTAGCATTGAAGAATTTGAACTCCAGGTCCGCGATACCAAACGTGGCACAGAAGAAATTACGCGTGAAATTCCCAACGTGAGTGAACAGGCTGTTCGCAATCTCGATGAGCACGGCATCATTCGCGTGGGGGCAGAGGTCAATCAGGGGGATATTCTCGTTGGGAAGGTGACCCCGAAGGGCGAAACTGAATTGTCGCCCGAAGAGCGTTTATTGCGCGCGATTTTTGGCGAAAAGGCCGGCGATGTGCGCGATGCATCGCTCAAAGCCCCCCCGGGCATGGATGGTGTGGTCATGGATCGCAAAGTTTTTTCTCGTAAAGAGCGCGATGAAAAGACGCGAAATGAAGATAAAGAAAAGACCAGAGTTGCCCAAAAACGCATTGCTTCTAAGATTGAGTCGTTAAAACAAAGCCGCGATCAGCAGGTTTTAGCTCTTCTCAAAAACTGCAGACTCAATACCCTGCGCGATGAAGATGGTAAGGTAGTTGTAAAGGCTGGCACAGTGTTGAATGAGAAATCGCTGGAAAAGTTTGATTTGGGCACAGTGACACCCGATGGGGATTGGTGTGACAGTCCAGCGACAAGCCAAAAGGTGGATCGACTGATTGAACTGGCCGACCACTTGATGCAGCAGGCAGAAGAAGAACGCGACCGAGAGCTTGAAAAAATCGCGCGCGGAGATGAACTTCCGCCGGGTATTGTGCAACTGGTCAAGGTATATGTCGCCCGAAAAAGAAAGCTGATGGTAGGGGATAAAATGGCTGGACGACATGGCAATAAAGGGGTGATTTCGATTATCGTGCCCGAAGAAGATATGCCCTATTTGCCCGATGGTACACCTATCGATCTGGTTTTGAATCCGCTCGGTGTACCCTCTCGCATGAATCTCGGCCAAATCCTCGAAACCCATTTGGGTTGGGCAGCTCACAAACTGGACCTCCACTTTGCGACCCCTGTGTTTGATGGCGCGAGCATGGACGATGTCCAGGATATGTTGCGAGAAGCAGATTTGCCAGAAAACGGAAAAACGCTCCTTTACGATGGCCAAACAGGGGAGCCATTTGATAAAGAAGTGATGGTCGGCATCATTTATATGTTGAAACTGTCGCATCTGGTCAGTGATAAGATTCACGCGCGTTCTATTGGACCCTATTCACTGGTCACACAGCAACCTTTGGGCGGCAAAGCTCAATTTGGCGGACAGCGCTTTGGGGAAATGGAAGTTTGGGCGCTCGAAGCTTATGGTGCTGCACACATGTTACAGGAAATGCTCACTGTCAAATCCGACGATGTGGCGGGCAGATCCAAAATTTACGAGACCATTGTAAAGGGAGAAAATCCACCCGAACCCGGTGTGCCAGAATCGTTTAATGTTCTGGTTAAAGAATTGCAAAGTCTGTGTTTGGACGTGGTACTCGAAAACGCGCAGATTGACTGACGACATAAGATTTGAAAAGGGGGTTCTCTCGTGGCCGATACCAATTTTGCCAATCAACCCTTAGATTTTAATTCTATTCGCATTCAACTGGCTTCGCCAGATACCATCCGCGGATGGTCGCGTGGCGAGGTCACCAAACCGGAAACCATCAATTATCGGTCTTTTAAGCCCGAGCGCGACGGTTTATTTTGCGAATGCATTTTTGGGCCTGTTAAAGACTGGGAGTGCCATTGCGGTAAATATAAACGCATTCGGTACCGTGGTGTGGTATGTGATCGGTGTGGGGTAGAAGTGACTCAATCGAAAGTCAGACGAGAACGGCTGGGGCATATCGAATTGGCGGTTCCGGTGACACATATCTGGTTTTTTAAGTCTCTGCCATCTCGCATGGGGTATTTACTCAATCTTTCCGTTCGCAATCTCGAACGGATTATTTACTACGAATCGTATGTGGTGCTCGATCCTGGCGACGCGCCCGATCTCAAATCCAAAGATTTGCTGACAGAAGACGAGGTGATTGATCTCGAAGACGAGGGGTATTCGTTTGATGTGGATATGGGGGCTGGTGCGATCAAAAAATTGCTGTCTGCGATCGATATTGAGGATTTATCTGCTGAATTGCGAACGCAAGCTCGTTTCGAGACTTCGGTGCAGCGCAAACAAGAGGCGCTCAAACGCCTCAAGGTTGTTGAAGCTTTCCGTCAATCGGACAATCAGCCCGATTGGATGATTCTCGATGTGATTCCCGTCATCCCGCCCGACTTGCGTCCCCTTGTACCCTTAGAGGGGGGGCGATTTGCAACCTCGGATCTCAATGATTTATATCGCCGTGTGATCAATAGAAATAATCGGCTAAAAAAACTGATTGAAATCAAAGCGCCCGAAGTCATTTTACGCAATGAAAAACGCATGCTTCAAGAGGCCGTAGATGCCCTGTTTGACAATGGCCGTCGGTCTCGTGCTGTTCGCGGTGATGGCAACCGTTCCCTCAAGTCGCTTTCCGATCTGCTCAAGGGTAAACAGGGCCGGTTCCGCCAGAATCTTTTGGGTAAACGAGTCGATTATTCGGGCCGTTCTGTGATTGTGGTCGATCCTCATTTGAGGCTTTATCAATGCGGCTTACCCAAACATATGGCTCTGGAATTATTCAAGCCATTTATTATTCGGCGGCTAGAAGAAAAGGGGCTTGTTCAAACCGTTAAAAGTGCAAAAAAATTGGTCGAACGCGAGCGCGTCGAAGTATGGGATATCCTCGAAGAAATTATCCAGGATCACTGCGTTTTACTCAATCGCGCCCCGACGTTGCATCGCCTGGGCATTCAGGCGTTTTTACCCGTGCTCGTAGAAGGCAAAGCCATTCGCATTCATCCTCTGGTCTGTGCGGCGTTTAATGCCGATTTTGACGGTGATCAGATGGCTGTGCATCTGCCGCTTTCTTTCGAAGCCCAGATTGAAGCGCGGGTATTGATGCTGTCTTCAAATAATTTGCTCAAACCCGCCGATGGGTCTCCTGTTGTGGTCGATAAACCCCAGGAAATAGCATTGGGTCTGTATTATCTGACAAAAATTGTTCACGGTAAGGAAGAGGATCTCAAAACTTTTAGCAGTACCAGTGAAGCTCGCATGGCGTATGATTTTGAACGCATTGGCCTGCACGAAGCCGTGCGCGTTCGCATTGATGGCAAACTTTTGATAACGACAGTTGGGCGCGTCATTTTTAATGAAATTATCCCCGAAACGATGCCCTTTATCAATGAATTGATTGATGACAAAGGTATCCGAAAAGTTTCTTCTGAAGTCCACAGTCGGTATGGCAACCGCATTACGACAGATTTCCTTGATGGCTTGAAGAAATTGGGATACGATTATGCGACGCGGTCGGGTATTTCGATTGCGGTGAGTGATGTGGTCGTGCCTCCCGAAAAGGAAGAGTTGATTACCGGTGCTATGGACGAAGTGGAAAAAATTATTGAACAACACGCGATCGGGGCTATTACTGAGGGCGAACGCTACAACAAAGTGATTGATGTGTGGCAGCATACGACTAATCATATTGCCCAGGCCATGATTGGTGCATTTGAAAAAGCCGAAGATGGTTTTAATTCGATCTGGATTATGAAGGATTCGGGCGCACGAGGTAACGACGATCAGATCAAGCAACTTGGTGGTATGCGCGGGCTGATGAATAAACCGCAAAAGAAATTGACGGGAGCGATTGGCGAAATTATTGAAACACCTATTATTTCGTCGCTCAAAGAAGGTCTGACCGTGCTTGAGTATTTTATTTCGACGCACGGCAGTCGCAAGGGTCTGGCCGATACGGCCTTGAAGACCGCTGAAGCGGGATACTTGACGCGTCGCATGGTGGATGTGTCGCAAGATGTGGTTATTTCTGAAGCCGATTGCGGAACGATATTGGGCATTGAGATGGAAGCTCTGAAAGAAGGAGAAGAAGTTGTTGAATCACTGTCTGACCGCATTGTAGGACGCACAGTGCTAGAGGATGTGGAAGACCCCATTACAGGTGACCGCATTGTTGACGCAGGCGTTTTATTGGATGACGAATTGGCTGACAAAATTGCCGATGCAGGTATTGAAGGCGTCTTTGTGCGGTCCGTATTGACGTGTGAAACTCGACGAGGGGTTTGTATGGCCTGTTATGGTCGCAATCCCGCCACCGGGCTACCTGTTGATATTGGAGAGGCTGTAGGTGTTATCGCGGCCCAGAGTGTGGGTGAACCGGGAACGCAACTGACATTGCGCACTTTTCATATTGGGGGTACTACCAACCGCATTGCCGAACAGGCCGAGATTGGTGCAAAGCGTGCTGGAAAAGTCATCTTTAAGCATCTCGAGTTTGTCCAGCGCGATGTAGATTCGTGGGTTGTGGTCGGTCGGAATGGTGAGATCGAAGTACAGGATGATCAGGGGCGTGTCAGAGGAGGGCACTACCATGTACCTCATGGAGCTGTGTTGCGCGTGCGGGAGGGACAAGAGGTGGAAGAGGACCAGGCGCTCTACGAATGGGACCCTTATAATAATGTGATTGTATCGCCTAAAGCTGGTAGGATTCAGTTTGTGGATCTCGTAGAAGGGATGACATATCGCGAAGAGATCGATGAAACCACCAGCATTGCTGGACTGGTCGTGATTGAGCATCGGGATCGCACCTTATCTCCGCACATTCTGGTTGTTGATGAAGACGGCGAAGAACTGGGCCATTATATCATTCCCCTGGGAGCGCGTCTGGTGGTGCGCGATGACGATCGAGTAGCAGCTGGCGATACACTGGCCAAAATTTCGCGAGAACGCAGCAAAACACGAGATATTACAGGTGGTTTGCCGCGCGTGGCTGAGCTTTTTGAGGCGCGTCGTCCCAAAGAGGCTTCTGTAGTAACAGAAATCAATGGCTCGGTGCGCTTTGGTGGTATGGTGAGAGGCTCGCGTGTTGTCCTGGTCACGGCTGATGAGGGCGAAGAAAAAAAATACACCATTCCCTACGGACGACATCTGCGCGTGCAAGAAGGTGATCGCGTGACCGCTGGTGATCGTCTCTCTGAAGGGTCGGTAAATCCACACGATATTCTGGCTATTCTGGGAGATCGGAAAGTTCAGGAATATCTCCTTGACGAAATTCAACAGGTTTATCGGCTCCAGGGTGTGAAAATCAATGACAAGCATATTGAAACCATAGTCCGGCAGATGTTGCAGAAAGTGCAGGTGACAGATCCTGGAGATACCAATTTTCTCGAAGACGAACTCGTTGACCGATTCCGCTTCCTCGAGGAAAATGAGAAGGTCCTCGCTGAAGGGGGCGATCCTGCAACTAATAATCCCGTCTTGTTGGGGATTACCCGAGCCTCTCTTTTGACCGAGAGTTTCATTTCTGCAGCGTCTTTTCAGGAAACTACCCGCGTACTTACTGAGGCAGCAGTACAGGGCAAAGTTGACACGCTGTTGGGATTAAAGGAAAATGTGATCATCGGACACCTAATTCCCGCCGGTACAGGTGCTTTGAAATACCGCGATTTGGATACAGATGTGGTGGAAGAATCGCAGGTTTTTGAAGCCCTCGCAGAAGAGAGTACTGAGAGCATTGGCCTACCTCCAATTAATGCTTGACAGCTATCATTACACCAGGTATATTACAAGTCTCCCATACATTAAGGAGGTTGAGTTGCCCACAATTAATCAACTGGTCCGGAAGGGGCGCAAAGCCAAGCGCAAGCGTTCTTCTGCACCCGCTTTGAGAGCCTGTCCTCAAAAACGTGGTGTTTGTACACGCGTCTATACCACAACACCCAAAAAGCCCAATTCAGCTCTGCGCAAAGTAGCGCGTGTCAGGTTGACGAATGGTCTTGAAGTAACAGCCTATATTCCGGGTGAAGGACACAATCTCATGGAGCACTCTGTGGTACTCATCCGGGGCGGTCGCGTCAAGGACCTTCCTTCGGTTCGGTATCACATTCTTCGGGGCGTACTCGACACAACTGGCGTGGAAGATCGCAAACAGGGTCGTTCCAAATACGGCACAAAAAAAGCGGGTTAATCTCGAGTGCCTATTATTCGATAAAACATGGGGGATACCACTTTGGTGGCGTATCCCCCTTATTGTAAAAAAGGTATATCCCGATATGCGAAAACGGCGAGCGGAAAAACGACATTTGGCTCCAGATCCCAAATACAGCAGTCTGTTGGTCACGCGTTTTGTCAACTGCTTGTTTCGCAAGGGCAAAAAGAGTGTGGGTGAACGAATTTTTTACGAGGCACTTGATCTGGTTGAAGTGCGAAGTGGAAATTCCGGTTTAGAAATTTTTGAAAAAGCACTTGACAATGTCAAACCGGTTGTCAAGGTGAGATCGCGCCGCGTCGGTGGTGCGACTTACCAGGTGCCTGAAGAAGTCCGTCCCGATGAACGTCTTGCGCTGTCTATTCGCTGGTTGATTTTATTTGCCAGAGAACGAAGCGAAAAGACGATGGCTCAGCGTTTGGCCGGTGAATTTATGGATGCAGCAAACGGACAAGGACGTGCAATGCAGCGGCGTGAAGAAACACATCGCATGGCAGAAGCCAATCGCGCATTTGCACATTATCGCTGGTAAGTGAATAAGATGGCAAGAAAATACGACCTGAAGCGCACCCGAAATATCGGAATTATGGCGCACATTGACGCAGGCAAAACCACCACAACCGAGCGCATTCTCTATTATACGGGTATTTTGCGCAGGATGGGTGAGGTACACGATGGTGCTGCCACCATGGACTGGATGGCTCAAGAGCGCGAGCGTGGCATTACTATTACGTCGGCGGCTACAACGTGTTTTTGGGATGACCATCGTATCAATATTATCGATACGCCAGGACATGTTGATTTTACTGCCGAAGTCGAGCGGTCGTTGCGCGTTTTAGATGGTGCTGTAGGGCTGTTTTGCGCGGTCGGAGGCGTTGAGCCCCAATCGGAAACAGTCTGGCGTCAGGCTGATAAATATTCCGTCCCTCGGATTGCATTTGTCAACAAAATGGATCGCACGGGTGCCGATTTTGACCGCGTAGTAGAAATGATGCGTGAAAGATTGGGGGCCAATTTTGTTCCCGTTCAGTTGCCTGTGGGGGCTGGGGAGATGTTTACGGGCTTGATTGATTTGATCAAGATGAAACTCGTGACCTACGAGGATGATTCTTTAGGCACCAGGTTTACGGAAGATAGTATTCCAAACGATCTGGCAGAACGCGCTTATGAAGGCCGCGAGCAATTGCTGGAAGCTGTCTCCGATTTTGATGACACCTTGATGGAAAAATTTCTCGAAGGTGAAGATATCAGCGAGGAAGAGATTAAAGCTGCTTTGCGTCAGGCCGTAATCAACAGTACTGCTGTGCCTGTGCTTTGTGGGTCGGCATTTAAGAATAAAGGCGTGCAGCGCTTGTTAGATGCTATTGTCGCATATTTGCCCTCGCCTCACGATGTACCTGAAATTGTGGGACACGATCTCAAAAATTTCGACATTGGGGTTTCTCGTCCGGTTTCTGACGAAGTACCTTTTGCTGCTTTGGCTTTTAAGGTGATGACAGATCCTTATGTTGGGCGGTTGACTTACTTCCGCGTATATTCAGGTCAGTTAAATAAAGGTTCTTATGTTCTCAATGCCAACAAAGGCAAACGCGAGCGCATCGGACGTATGTTGCAAATGCACGCAGATAAGCGGGAAGAGATTGATGCGGTGTCCGTAGGTGATATCGCAGCTGTTGTTGGGCTAAAAGACACGGCAACAGGAGAGACGCTGTGCGATGAAAAAGAGCCTGTGATATTGGAAGCAATGGAATTTGCCAAACCCGTAATTTCTGTGGCAATTGAGCCAAAAACCAAGGCTGATCAGGATCAACTGGGCGTCGCATTGAGCAAGCTGGCAGAAGAAGACCCGACATTTCACGTAGCTGTTGATCCCGACACCGGACAGACCATTATTTCGGGAATGGGTGAATTGCACCTGGAGATCATTGTGGATCGCCTCAAACGCGAATTCAGAGTTGAGGCCAATGTTGGCAAACCACAGGTCACTTACAAAGAGGCCATCCGCAACGCTGTTCAAAATATTCACGGGCGCTTTGTTCGTCAAAGTGGTGGTCGTGGTCAATACGGTCATGTTGTTATCAATCTGGAACCCGGTGAGCCCGGTACGGGACTTATTTTTGAAAACAAAATTACAGGTGGTGCAATTCCGTCTGAATATATTTCTGCCGTACGTGCGGGAATTCAGGAAGCGATGACGGGTGGAGTCTTAGCGGGATATCCAATAGATGATGTCAAAGTCGAATTGTTTGACGGCTCCTACCACGATGTTGATTCTTCTGAAATAGCCTTCAAGATTGCAGGTTCAATGGCTTTTCAAGAGGCTGCCAGAAGGTCTAAAACTTATCTTATGGAACCTGTTTTTGATGTGGAAGTCGTTGTGCCCGAAGATTATATGGGCGATGTTATGGGTGACTTGAATGCGCGTCGAGGGCATATTGTAGGCATTGTCAACCGCCCCGATGCACAGGTCATCTCGGCTACTGTGCCGCTGAGTGAAATGTTTGGTTATGCAACAAAGTTGCGGTCTATTACACAGGGCCGCGCGATTTATTCAATGGAATTTTCCAAATTTGAGGAAATGCCGCAGAGCATCGCTGAAGACATTCTCTCTTCAGTCAATGTATTTGCAACTTAAGCGAACGCGTTTTTTTACTTTCGTTCGATCTTTTTAGGAGGAAAATATGGCGAAGGAAAAATTTGAACGAGATAAACCCCATGTCAACATCGGCACAATTGGGCATGTCGATCACGGCAAAACCACGCTGACTGCCGCTATTACCAAGACGCTGGCAGCCAAGGGGCTTGCCGATTTTATGCCCTTTGACGACATTGACAAAGCACCCGAAGAAAAAGAGCGTGGCATCACCATTAATACGGCTCATGTGGAGTATCAGACGGAAAATCGGCACTATGCCCACGTAGATTGTCCCGGACATGCTGACTATGTGAAGAACATGATCACGGGTGCCGCACAGATGGATGGCGCGATTCTGGTCGTTAGTGCCGCAGATGGTCCCATGATTCAGACCCGTGAACATATTCTGCTTTCACGCCAGGTTAATGTGCCTTCTATCGTGGTATTTATGAATAAAGTCGATATGGTCGATGATGAAGAATTGCTCGAACTGGTCGATCTGGAAGTCCGCGAGTTGTTGGATCAATACGATTTTCCCGGTGATGATGTGCCAGTGATTCAGGGATCTGCTCTCAAAGCTTTAGAGTCTGACGATCCCGATTCTGAAGATTGTGCCTGTATCTGGGAGTTGATGGAAGCAGTAGATGAAAATATTCCGGAGCCTGTGCGTGAGATTGACAAAGACTTTTTGATGCCGGTTGAGGACGTCTTTACAATTACTGGTCGTGGTACTGTAGGCACTGGGCGTATTGAACGCGGTGTAGTCAATGTCAATGAGGAAGTTGAAATTGTGGGTATTCGCGAGAGTCGCAAAACAACGGTTACCGGTGTGGAAATGTTCCGCAAACTGCTCGATGAGGGCAGGGCTGGTGACAATGTCGGTTTGTTGCTTCGCGGTGTTGACAAAGATGAGATTGAACGCGGCATGGTGGTTGCCAAGCCAGGCTCAGTGACCCCTCATAAAAAGTTTAAAGGCGAAGTTTATGTGCTGACGGACAAAGAGGGTGGGCGGAGTAAACCTTTCTTTACTGGCTATCAACCTCAGTTCTATTTTCGCACAACAGATGTGACAGGCAAAGTAGAATTGCCCGAGGGCGTAGAAATGGTGATGCCTGGCGATAATGTGACCATGTCTGTAGAACTGCTTACGCCCATCGCTATGGAGACCGAACTGCGATTTGCCGTGCGGGAAGGTGGTCGAACCATTGGCTCGGGTGTGATTACTGAAATTGTTGAATAAGAACTGCGAAGGGATGCCTCGTGCCTGCACAAAAAATTAGAATTAGACTAAAAGCATACAACCACAACGCGCTGGATCGCTCTGCTGAAGAAATCGTTCGGACAGCAAAACGGACTGGGGCACTTATTTCAGGCCCCATTCCTCTGCCGACGAGGCGCTCTCTCTACACGGTATTGCGATCTCCACATGTCGATAAAAAATCTCGTGAACAGTTTGAGATGCGCGTACACAAGCGCCTTATCGACATTCACAACTCAACGCCCCAAACGGTAGATGCCCTGATGAAGCTGGATCTGCCTGCGGGTATCGATATTGAAATCAAGGTGTAGCCGTGCTGGGATTGATTGGAAAAAAAATTGGTATGACCCAGGCATTTGATGAAGCAGAAATGTTGGTGCCTGTAACGGTTCTCGAAGTTGTTCCGTGTCCCATTGTGCAGATCAAAAATTGGGATTCAGATGGGTATATGGCATTGAGGGTTGGGTACGATGAGATCCGGCCGAATCGGCTAAACCGCGCAGATCAGGGGGTTTTCAAGAAGGCAGATGTTAATCCCCATCGAGGTCTTGCAGAATTTCGCGTTGATGATGTCTCCGAATATGCTATAGGCGAGACACTCAATGTCAGCATGTTTGAGGCAGGCGAGGTAGTCGATGTTACTGCCCGATCAAAAGGTCGTGGGTTCCAGGGGGGTGTCAAGCGTCACGGATTCAGAGGTGGCCCCAAAACCCATGGACAATCGGATCGGCATCGCGCCCCCGGTTCAATAGGTCAAAGCTCGAATCCTTCGCGGGTTTTTAAGGGTATGCGCATGGCAGGCCATATGGGTGACGAGCGGGTAACTGTTCGGGGTTTAAAGGTCGTGAGTGTAGATACCAATCAAAATTTGCTCCTCTTAAAAGGTGCCGTGCCAGGCGGTAAGGGAGCTACGGTTGTTATTGAGAAACGCAACTGATTTGAGGTAAGGCGATTATGGCATCTGTTGATGTTTGCAATCTTGAAGGTGAAGAAGTTGGCTCGATGGAGCTACCCGAAACAGTTTTTGGAATTGAACCATCGGCTGACGCGATCTATTATGTCATTAAAGCGTATTTGACCAATCAGCGGCAAGGCAATGCCTCGACCAAAACCCGCTCAGAAGTCAATCGGACAAAACGGAAGATGTACCGACAAAAAGGTACTGGTCGTGCCCGTAAGGGCACTGCTGGGTCGCCTATTTTGATCGGCGGTGGGGTGGCACATGGTCCCAGGCCGAAATATTTTCGGGAACGCGTGCCCAAGAAAGTCAGAAAGCTGGCCATCCGCTCGGCATTTTCGCAAAAAGCACTCGGCAAAGCTATATCTGTTCTGGAAGATTTTGAGCTTGAGGAGCCCAAGACAAAGCGAATGGCACAAATGACACAAATGCTTGAAATTCAGGGGCAAAAGATATTGCTCTTGACAGATGGTATTGCTGAAAATACAGTCAAATCCTGTCGAAATATCCCCAGACTTTCTGTATTACCCGTTTCACAAGTTTCAACTTATGATGTGGTCAATGCCGATGTTCTGGTTCTCACATGCGGTGCAATTTCTCGCATTCATGCTCTGTGGGGGGCCTCGTGAAAAATTCTATGCAGATTATTCGGCGTCCCGTTATTACAGAGCGGGCTTCTAATTTGCAGGAAAGTCAGAATAAATATGTATTTGAAGTTCTCCGCGGTGCAAACAAAGTCGATATTCAGCGTGCGGTTGAATCTATGTTTGAGGTCGAGGTCGTAAAGGTTAATACGAGCACAGTGCACGGTAAGATCAAGCGACTTGGACGGTTTCAAGGACGCCGTTCCAACTGGAAGAAGGCTGTTGTCACCCTTGCTGATGGATACAGTATCGACTTTTTTGAAGGATAAATCTCATGCCCGTCAAAAAGTTTCGCCCATTAACGCCTTCGTTGCGATTTAAGACAGTCTCTTCTTTTGAAGAGATTACCAAAAATACACCTGAGAAATCACTTGTTGAACCCAACAAAAAATCTGGGGGTCGCAATAATCGGGGGCGTATCACGAGCCGTCGTCGCGGTGGCGGGCATCGGCGCCAGTATCGCCGAATTGATTTCAAGCGCGATAAAGCCGGTGTGCCTGCAATTGTGCATAGCATTGAGTACGATCCAAATCGATCAGCACGCATTGCACTCTTACATTATGTCGATGGTGAAAAACGCTATATTCTGGCACCAATTGGTCTAAGTGTTGGCGATGAGGTCACCTCTGGCGCAGATGCAGAGATTCGCCCTGGCAACGCACTTCCTCTGGCGAATATTCCTCTGGGTAGCAATGTGCACAATGTTGAACTCAAGCCAGGAAAAGGAGGACAAATTGGTCGCTCGGCAGGTGCTGAAATTCAGGTGATGGCGAAAGAGGGCAATTTTGCAACTCTTCGTCTGCCTTCTGGCGAGCGTCGGTTGGTCCTTGTATCGTGTTATGCGACCATTGGGCAGGTCGGCAATTTAGAGCATGAAAATGTCGTTATCGGAAAAGCGGGACGGATTCGCTGGTTGGGCAGACGTCCGAAAGTGCGTGGTGTTGCTATGAACCCAATTGATCATCCACACGGTGGTGGAGAAGGTCGGGCAACAGGCGGCAGGCATCCGGTGACCCCCTGGGGGCAACCCACAAAAGGATATAAAACGCGAAAAAAGAAAAATAAATCAGACCAAATGATCATTCAGAGGCGCAAGTAATCAGGAGCATTATTTTATGGCACGATCAATTAAAAAAGGGCCTTTTATTGAGCCGAGTCTCTTAAAAAAGATCGAGCAGATGAATAAAGCTGGTAATAAGCGGGTTATTCAGACATGGGCGAGACGATCGACAATCGCGCCAGAATTTGTCGGCCATACGCTGGCTGTACACAATGGAAATAAATTTATTCCCGTTTATATTACAGAAAATATGGTGGGACACAAACTCGGTGAATTTGCCCCTACGCGCACGCACCGGGGGGCACGTGCGGGACGATCTACTGAACGCGCCACTTCTTTGCAATGATATTTTGAGACGGGAATTTTAAATGGAAGCTCGGGCGGTATTGCGCTATTCAAGAATTTCACCGCGCAAGGTACGACAGGTGGTTGATCTCGTGCGGGGTAAAGATGTGGAAGAAGCTTTTCACATCCTTCAATTTACACCTAAGAAAGCCGCGCGTATTGTAGAGCGCACCTTGCAATCCGCGGTTGCAAACGCGATCAACCGCGAAGAAGAATCCGCGGTTGAAGAAGCGCTCTTTGTGAAAGAAGCATTTGTCGATGGAGGTATCGCGTTAAAGCGGTTGCGCCCTCAGCCACGTGGTGCTGCTGGCATGATCCGCAAGCGATATAGCCACATAACGCTGGTTGTTTCAGACGAGGAATAGGAGAATCACTTTGGGCCAGAAAACGCATCCAATCGGAGTGCGGTTGGGGATTGTCAAAGATTGGCGCTCGCGCTGGTTTGCCAATCGCGATTTTGCCAGCCTGCTTCAAGAAGACCTCATGCTCAGACGATATATTACCAGCCGTCTGCAGCGAGCAAGCGTCGCACAAATAGACATTGAGCGTGCGCCTAAGCGGGTGACAATTTCGATTCACACTGCTCGTCCCGGAATTGTAATTGGGCGTAAAGGCGCAGAGGTCGATAAATTGCGAGATGAGTTAAAGCATCTGACAGGCAAAGAAATTTATATCAACATTAACGAAATTAAGCGACCGGAACTCAACGCACAACTCGTCGCCGATAATATCTCTCGGCAACTCGAGCAACGCGTCTCATTTCGCCGTGCAATGAAAAAAGCTGTTGCTTCGGCGGTACGCATGGGGGCTGAAGGGATTAAAGTTGTGTGTGGAGGCCGTCTTGGCGGAGCGGAAATGTCTCGCGTTGAAAAATCAGAGCCTGCAGGGCGTGTTCCACTCCATACACTTCGCGCTGACATAGACTATGCCAGATCTACTGCTTATACAACCTCGGGTACTGTAGGGGTAAAAGTTTGGATCTGTCACGGGGAAAAAATGGGCCAGGACGTCCAACTGGCAACTTAAGTGTAGGGACAGGAGCGCTATTATGTTAATGCCAAAACGGGTCAAATGGAGAAAGCAGCAGAGGGGTCGTCGCAAGGGTATGGCCTCTCGAGGGGCTAATATTTCTTTTGGTGAATACGGTTTACAGGCCCTTGAACCGGGCTGGATTACCAACAGGCAGATCGAAGCTGCCCGCGTGGCGATTTCCAAATCATTGAAACGCGGTGGGAAAATTTGGATTCGCGTTTTTCCAGATAAACCCCTTACGGTTAAGCCAGCAGAGACCCGTATGGGAAAAGGCAAAGGCAATCCCGAATACTGGGTAGCAGTCATCAAACCCGGGCGGATCATGTTTGAAATTGAGGGCGTGCCACGCGAAAGCGCGCAACGCGCAATCAAATTGGCCGGCCAGAAATTGCCCATTAAAGTCCGCTTTGTAGAACGCGGAGGACACGACGAATGAAACCGAATGAAATTCGAGATCTAACCGCAAGCGATGTAAGGGAAAGAATTGCTGAACAGGAAGATGAACTTGTGAATCTTCGCATTCAGTTGGCTACGCGTCAGCTCGATAATCCAATTGCGTTTCGAGATGCTTGTAGGGATCTCGCTCGGCTCAAAACCGTGTTGCGAGAACACGAGCTGGGTATTCGCGAACTTCCCAATGCGTAATTTTTAAGGAGAATCGCTGTATGGTGGAAACTCGCAGGCATCGCAAAACACGTGTAGGGCTGGTAGTTAGCGACAAATCTAATAAAACAATAGTCGTTGAGGTACGGCGGCAGGTACCACACCCCCTTTATGGAAAAGTTATGCAAAGACGTTCAAAATTGGCAGCACATGATGAGAACAATGAAGCCAGATCAGGTGATCAGGTGATGGTTGTTGAAACGCGGCCTTTGAGTAAGACCAAACGCTGGCGGTTGGTGGAAATTATCAAAAAGGCGCATTAGGCGGAGAGAACATGGTCCAGGAATATTCGATATTAAATTGCGCGGATAATACAGGTGCCCGAAAGGTGATGTGCTTTCGCATTTTAGGGGGCACCAAACGCAAGTATGCCAAACTCGGTGATACTGTTGTGGTTTCAGTTAAAGATGCGCAGCCAAACAGCGGGGTGAAGCGCGGTGATGTTGCGCGCGCCGTGATTGTCCGTACAAAAAAAGAGACGCGCAGAGCAGATGGGTCCTATATTCGATTTGATGACAATGCGGCTGTTTTGATCGGCGAGGAAGGCGAACCCCGAGGGACGCGCATATTTGGACCTGTCGCCCGCGAGTTGCGCGAGAGACGATTTATGCGCATTGTATCTTTGGCGCCCGAAGTGATTTAAAAAAGAAAGGCAAGTGTGTTGAGATGAGGATTCGTAAGGGTGATCAAGTTGAGGTGATAAGTGGTGTTTATACTGGTCAACGCGGGCGCGTTTTGAATGTATGGCCAAAGAAAAAACGCGTGCTGGTAGAAGGGATCAACAATGTCAAGCGCCATACGCGCCCCAATCCCAATAATCAGCAAGGTGGCATCATGGAAAAGGAAGCGCCCTTGCATGTGTCGAATCTCATGATCGTCGATCCGCAAACCGATGAGCGGACCAGAATTCGCATTCAGCGCCTTGAAGACGGGGCGCGTGTGCGGATTGCTCAAAAAAGTGGTGAGCAAATTCCCGAAGTTGAATAACGAGGACGCCATGGCAACCCGATTACAAGAATACTACGACAATGAAGTTGTACCTGCGCTCATTCAGCGGTTTGGGTATAAAAATCGCATGCAGGTACCCAAAATGGAAAAGGTTGTTTTAAACATGGGCGTTGGTGAAGCCGTCCTCAATGCCAGGGTCATCGAAAATGCTGTTGAAGATTTGACCCGTATTGCAGGACAGCGCCCCTCCATTCGCAGGGCGCGAAAAGCCGTTTCAAATTTTAAGCTGCGGCAGGGTGTACCCATTGGGTGTGCTGTCACCCTTCGCAGATCTCATATGTACGAATTTCTCGATCGGTTTTTCAATTTCTCTGTGCCGCGTATTCGCGACTTTCGCGGCCTTTCAATACGCTCATTTGATGGCCGGGGAAACTATACGGTCGGTATTCAGGAACAAATTATTTTTCCCGAAATTGACTACGATCAGATCGATAAAATTCGCGGCCTCGATGTTACCCTGGTCACTACGGCCTCTACGGATGAAGAGGCTTTTGAACTGCTCAACGAAATGGGTATGCCGTTTCAAAATCAAGATTAAATAAAAAACAACACGAGGTCAGGTCTAATATGGCTAAAAAGTCTATGATTGCCAAAGCAAAGCGCAAACAGAAATTTGCGGTCCGCCGCTATAATCGGTGTCACAGGTGCGGTAGGCCACGTGGTTATTTGCGCAAATTTGGTATTTGCCGTATATGTTTTCGCGAGTTGGCCCTCGCTGGTGAGATTCCCGGCGTGACAAAGGCCAGTTGGTAATTGAGGGGGAAGCACATATGATGACGGATCCGATTGCCGATATGTTGACGCGTGTGCGAAATGCATGTCGCGCTGGACATCGCAAGGTGGATATTCCAAGCTCCAGGATGAAGCGCGAGATTGCCCGTATTTTAAAAGAAAGCGGTTTTGTTCACAATTATGCGTATATCGATGACAACCGACAGGGGTATTTGCGCCTTTATCTCAAATACAGTCCCAACGAGGAAAGCGCGATTCAAGGATTGACGCGCGAAAGCCGCCCCGGTCTGAGAAAATATGTGGGCAAAGACGAAATTCCTCGAATACTCAATGGATTGGGTGTCGCTATTTTATCGACATCAAAAGGTATTTTGACTGATCGAACTGCGCGTCGAGAAGGTGTTGGCGGCGAAGTTATCTGTAGCGTCTGGTAGAGGTCTGGAAGGAGTGCATCGTGTCGAGAATAGGTCAACAGCCGATTGACGTTCCAGGGGGCGTCAATGTGCAATTAGGGGATACACAGGCGGAAATAAAAGGGCCTAAAGGGACTTTACAGGTGCCTTTACATCCGCTCACTCAGGTCGTGCAAGAGGGCGAATCCCTTTCAGTTACGGTGCAAGATCCCGAAGACCGACATCACAAATCTATTTGGGGTCTCACGCGTGCCTTATTGGCAAATGCTGTTCAGGGCGTTTCGGCTGGTTTTGAGAAGCAACTGGTAGTTGTTGGCGTGGGATATCGCGCAGATATGAAAGGGAAGAATTTGGACATCAACGTGGGGTTCAGCCATACAGTGACGGTTGAAGCACCTCAGGGAATTGAATTTAGTATCGATGCCCCTCCCTCTGAGATAGAAAACTCTCAGGCACTGGTCAAGGTCAGTGGGGCCGACAAAGAACTCGTGGGACGCACAGCGGCGAACATCCGAAGTATTCGGCCTCCCGAACCCTATAAGGGGAAAGGTATCCGCTATAACGGCGAATATGTGAGGCGCAAGGCTGGCAAGGCCGCAGTCGCTTAAACTTTGAGGTTGTTTAATGGCAGACAAGCAAATTAAAAAGACAAAGATGCACAAGCGCCGTCAAATGCGTATTAGAAAGAGACTTCTGGGAACGGCCGATCGCCCGCGTCTGACAATTTTCAGGAGCCTAAAACATATTCAGGCGCAATTGATTGATGATGTGAATGGACGTTCTATAATGGGGATATCTTCAAATACTCCGCAACTCAAAGATCAGTTAAAAACTATTGACGGCAAATGCAATAGGAGTCGCGAAGTGGGCAAAGCTTTGGCTTTAAGAGCGCGGGAAGCCGGAATTTCGCAGGTTGTTTTTGACCGCGCAGGCTATCTCTATCACGGTCGTGTCAAAGCATTGGCAGAAGGTGTACGCGAAGGCGGGTTGAAATTTTAATGTTAAGGAGTCGGTTTTGAGCAGGATTGAAGCCACGGGTTTAGATTTGACGGAAATCGTCATCAACAACAGTATCAAGCGGGTCTCTCACGTTCGCAAAGGTGGACGGCGTTTTGCTTTTAACGCGCTTTGTGTAATTGGGGATAAAAAAGGCATTGTGGGTATTGGGATGGGGAAAGCGGGCGAAGTCTCTGAAGCTATTCGCAAAGCTGCCGACGAGGCAAAAAAGAATCTGGTACGCGTGCCAGTCGTTGATGGTACATTGCCGCACGAGATTATTGGAAAGTTTGGCGCTTCTCGCGTTTTGCTCAAACCTGCCGCGCCCGGCACGGGTATTATTGCAGGAGGCGGTGTGCGTGCAGTTTTGGAACTGGCCGGTGTTCAAAATGTGCTGACAAAGTCATTGGGGTCGCAAAACCCCCAGAATGCTGTTAAAGCCGCGATGGAGGGACTAACGCGGTTGAAAGATGCGAGAATGTTTGCACTATTGCGCGGTGTAGAAGAATCCGAATTGGTTTCTGTACGGGGGCAGTGATGGGCGAACAAAAAACACTGCGGATTACACAAATTCGCAGTGCAATTAAGCGGCAAAAAAAACAACAACAAACTCTGGATGCGTTGGGAATTCGTCGCATTCGGCATACTGTGGAACACGCTGACTCTCCTCAATTGCGCGGCATGTTGGCGACTGTTGCACATCTGGTCAAAGTTGAAGAAATATAAAACGCGGGATGCGAGAATGAAACTTGGGAATCTCTCTCCGCCCAAAGGGGCAACTTTTAAGAAGAAACGTTTGGGCATTGGTCCTGGCTCCGGAACAGGTAAAACTGCGGGTAAAGGGCACAAAGGGCAGCGGGCGCGCTCGGGATCCAAGCGCAAAGTTTGGTTTGAAGGGGGACAAATGCCCCTGCAGCAGCGCTTACCGAAAGTTGGGTTTAACAATCCTTTTCGGGTGACCTATCAGGTCGTAAATCTCGACGATTTGGCGGGAAGAGAACTTTCGGGTGAGATTACCCCTGAAGTGCTCAAAGCCGCTGGTTTGATTGCCTCTACAAAACGCCCTGTGAAAATTTTGGGGCGAGGCAAAATTTCTGCACCATTACAGATTCGAGTTCAGGCAATATCAGCTGCTGCAGCACAAAAAGTTCTTGCAGCTGGGGGACAAGTTGAAGCCAACATCGGTGGCGCGGCCAAAACCGACTGAGCACGGCTGAGAGGAGGCGGTGTTGCTCGAGAGCGTCAAGAGCGTTTTTAAGATTCCGGAACTGCGATATAAGGTATTATTTACGCTGGGTATTCTGGCGATTTATCGCCTGGGTGGACAGATTCCCATACCCGGAATAGATCGGGTTGCTCTGGGTGAATTTTTTGCAGGCACCAGCCAGACGATCTTTGGCCTCTACGACATGTTTGTAGGTGGGGCGTTTACCCGTGCAACGGTATTTGCACTGGGTATTATGCCTTATATTAGTGCGTCCATTATTTTTCAATTGATGGGTGCTGTGGTGCCATCCCTCCAAAAGTTGCAAAAAGAAGGTGAAGCAGGGCGCAAAAAGATCATTCAATATACGCGGTATGGCACAGTTGCCCTGGCTGCAGCGCAGTCTTTGGGCGTGAGTTTTTTTCTGGAAAGTCTTCAGTCGCCAGAAACTGGCCTTTCGGTCGTACTTTATCCCGGGTGGGGTTTCCGTCTGTTGACTGTATTGACAATTACTGCCGGAACCGTGTTTATTATGTGGTTGGGCGAACAGATTGATGCACACGGCATCGGCAATGGGATGTCGCTACTCATTTTTATTGGCATTATTGCGGCATTGCCCTTTGTCGTGCGGCAGGAATATCGCGATTTTGTGACCAATGACAAACCAATTTTGATCGAAATAGCTATTTTGGTTATCGTTGTTGCATTGACCGCCCTGGTGGTGCTCATCACACAGGGTACGCGTAGAATTCCGGTACAATACGCCAAACGCGTCGTTGGACGGCGGGTATATGGTGGGCAAAGCACACATATACCGCTTAAAGTCAATACTTCTGGCGTGATGCCTATTATTTTTGCTCAGGCTATTATGTTTTTACCTGCGACAATGGCCGGATTTGCCCCTAATAATGAATTTATGCAAAATCTCGCGGCTGCTTTTACGCCGAGTATGTCCTGGGTGTCATTGCCCTACTGGTCAATTTACTCATTGCTGGTTATTTTCTTTGCTTACTTTTATACCGCCATTGTGTTTAATCCGATTGATCTGGCTGATAATATGAAACGGCAAGGCGGATTTATTCCCGGCGTCAGACCGGGTAAACGCACCTCAGACTTTATTGACCGGGTGCTTACGCGAATCAACATGCCTGGTGCGATTTTCTTAGCTGCAATAGCCGTTGGCCCATATTTTATTATTAATTCTATGGGGGTTCATCCAGGCCTCGAACAAGTGTTTGGCGGCACGGGTTTATTGATTATGGTCGGTGTGGCACTCGATACTTTACAGCAGGTTGAATCGCATTTGTTGATGCGCCACTACGATGGGTTTATGAAAAAAGGTCGCATTCGAGGGCGCCGAGCCTGATTTATTTTAAATGCTGGAGATTTATTTATGAAAGTCCAATCATCTGTTCGCCGTCGTTGCAATCACTGCAAGATTATTCGCCGACGCGGTGTTGTGCGCGTGATTTGCAAAGTCAACCCGCGACACAAACAGCGACAGGGATAACCTCATAGGAGACGCAATCACATGGCCCGAATTGCAGGTGTAGATATTCCCAGAGAAAAGCGCGTGGAAGTTGCGTTGACATATATTTTGGGCATTGGTTTGAGCACGTCACAAAAAATTTTGACACAGACGCAAATTTCGCCTGATACGCGCGTAGATGCTTTGACTGACGAGGAAGTCACCAAATTGCGCTCAGTTGTTGAAGGAGAGTACAAGGTTGAAGGAAACCTGCGAAGCGAAGTTGCAATGAACATCAAGCGATTGATGGATATTGGATGCTATCGCGGTTTGCGATGGCGTCGGGGTTTGCCGGTGAGAGGTCAGAGGACGCGCACCAATGCCAGGACGCGCAAGGGAAAGAAACCCGGTATTGGCAGTCGCAGACGAACCGTATAGCTAAACGCAGGACATTCAAAGGAGGAGTCGTTTGGCAGTCAGAAGAGGAAGACGACGAAATAGACGCGTTGAAGCTCATGGCGTCGCACACGTCAATGCCAGTTTTAACAATACTATTGTCACCCTGAGTGACCGTGAAGGTAGAGTTATTTCCTGGTCATCAACGGGGAAAGTGGGGTTTAAGGGCTCGAGAAAAAGTACACCCTATGCTGCTCAACTGGCTGCTACGGATGCTGCGCGAGAGGCGATGGCAATGGGTTTGCGCCGGGTGGAAGTCTGGGTCAAAGGACCTGGCGTTGGGCGAGAAGCCGCCGTGCGTTCGCTGCAGGGGGCTGGATTGGAAATTTCAGCGATCAAAGATGTTACCCCAATTCCACACAATGGGTGTCGCCCTCCTAAGCGACGTCGCGTTTAACACAGAAAACAGGGAGATATTGAATGGCGAGATACACTGGCTCAAGTTGTAAATTGTGCCGACGAGAAGGTATGAAATTGTTTCTCAAAGGTGCGCGGTGTCAAATGGACAAATGTTCATTTGACCGACGAAGTTATGCGCCCGGCATGCATGGGCAAAACATGCGTCGAAAGCCATCAGAATACGCACTTCAGCTCCGGGAAAAACAAAAAACAAAGCGTATCTACGGCGTGCTGGAAAACCAGTTTCGCACGTATTATTCAAAAGCCGCTCGCAGAAAGGGTGTGACGGGTGAGTTGCTTTTGCAGATGCTCGAATGTCGTCTGGACAACATGATATATCGGTTGGGTTTTGCGCCATCTCGAAAATCAGCGCGGCAACTCGTGAGACATCGCCACATTGCTGTCAATGGACGAACCGTGGATATTCCTTCATTCCAGGTTTCGCCGGGAGATACTGTGCAGGTGCGAGAAAAAAGTCGCCAATTGCAACTTATTCACGATGCACTCAAGCGCACAGGTGATGTAGGTCAATCGTCCTGGCTTTCGATAGATAAAGTGAACTTGAGTGGTACGCTTGTAGAATATCCAAAGCGAGATGATATACCGACGCCTGTTGAAGAGCAGCTCATTGTTGAGCTTTACTCCAAGTAATGGACGCGCACGAGGAGCTTTTGTTTATGGACGCAAAAAATTTTCAAATGCCTCGATTTGTACAGATCGATGAAGAAAGCTTGAGTGACAATTACGGCCTGTTTAGTGTTCAGCCTCTTGAGCGCGGGTTTGGTGCTACGATTGGAAATGCACTACGCCGTGTTTTGCTTTCCTCCATTGAGGGAGCTGCTGTCAAAGCTGTGAAAATTGAAGGAATTCAGCACGAGTTTACCGTGGTCGAGGGCGTCGAGGAAGATGTGACGGAAATCGTTCTAAATCTCAAGGAAATTTGTCTGCGTGTGCATACAGATGCAGACAAACTGCTATATGTAAAAAAAGAAGGACCGGGAGAACTCGTGGCTGGCGATTTGCAAGTCGATGCTGATGTCGAAGTGATGAATCCCGATTTGCATATTGCAACACTCGACAAAGACGGTGTGCTCGACATGGAAATCACCGTTGGGAAAGGCCGGGGTTATGTGCTGGCAGAGGCGAACAAGCAGGTAGAGCAGCCCATGGGGACTATTGTGATGGATGCTGCTTTTTCGCCAATCCGCAAAGTGCATTATGAAATCGATAATGCACGAGTGGGACAGCAGACCGACTACGATAAACTTTCACTGTCTGTTTGGACAAACAGCGTTGTGCGCCCCGATGATGCGGTGGCTCATGCCGCGAGAATATTGAAGAATCATCTCGAATTGTTTATCAACTTTGAAGAAGAGCCAGAAGAAGAATTAGAGGAAGTTGTCGATGAAGAAACTCGCCGCATTGCAGCACTGCTCAAGATGCCCGTAGATGAGCTGGAATTGTCAGTGCGGTCGGCTAATTGTCTAAAAGCAGCCAATATTATAACACTTGAAGATCTCGTCCAAAAAACGGAAAATGAAATGCTCAAATTCCGTAATTTTGGCCGCAAGTCGCTTAATGAATTGACAGCTATTCTCGAAAATTTGGGTATCGCATTTGGCATTGATGTGAGCAAATATCAAGAAGTTGCTTCCAAATCTGACCACGTCTCGATTTTGGACGACGAATTTTAACGAGGAAACCAATGAGGCACGGGAAAAGGGGTAGAAAGCTGAATCGCACGGCGAGCCATAAAAAAGCCATGCTCAACAATATGGCCACATCTCTGTTTGACAACGGCAAGGTGCGTACCACACTGCCGAAGGCGAAAGAATTGCGCGGCGTCGCTGAACGATTGATCTCTTTTGCCAAGCGTGGCGACTTGCATGCGCGGCGTCAAGTCTTGCGACGCATTCAGAATAAGGTGGTGCTCACAAAGTTATTTGAAGAAATTGGTCCTTCATTTGCCGACCGAAGTGGCGGATATACGCGCATTCTCAAGCTCGGTCCCAGACGAGGTGACAGCAGCGAATTGTGTTTGATTGAGCTGGTGGTCGATGGCGCGATATCCGAAACCGACGATGTGGAAACTGAGTCTGACACTTCTGCTGAAGAAGAGGAAGTTGTAGAGGAAAAGAAAGACGCTTGACCTTCTATGCATTTTAAAAAGGGCAAACCGACATCTGTCGGTTTGCCCTTTTTGTTTGTTATTTGAAAGACCAAAAATTTGTAAAAAAATCAGTCTCTTGAAATATCGAGAATTTCGTAAGTGAGTATGCCGACGGGCACCTGTACATCGACGACCTCGCCAACGCGTTTTCCCAACAGAGCGTTGCCAATGGGAGATGCTGTCGATATTTTATTTTGATCAAAATCGGCTTCTTCTACAGTGACCAGCGTGTACTGCATTTCTCTGCCATTTTTTTTATCCTGTAATTTGACCGTCGCACCCAGATAGGCTTTGTCTTTGGGAATTTGGCTTTCGTCGATAATTTCAGAGTTCGTGAGTTTCTCTTGCAATTCGACAATTTTCTTTTCGAGGAATGCCTGTCGTTCTTTGGCTGCGTGGTATTCGGCGTTTTCGCTCAGATCGCCAAACTCGCGTGCCTTTTTGATCGCCGCAATAACAGTTGGTCGCTCTTTGGTTTGCAGACGGATCAATTCAGTTCGAATTTTCTCATACCCGCTTTTGGTCAGGTAAACGCGGTTCATAATAATATCCCATGAAATGAAAAGTCTATCTCGGAAGCCGATATTGGGGTTTCGAGATAGACTTTTTTTTACACACAGCATAACGTGAAAGGGCAGTGTGTTGTCTATATGTATAGAAAATAAGACCTTTATGACAAGATGTCAAGTTCAAAACAAGTTCAAGGCATATATAGCGTTGTAAAAATAGTTCAGTTTCTGTTTGTACGATGTGTATATTTAATTGTGCAAATGTACGCCATTCCGCAAAGGAGCAGATATGGTAGATGCTGTTTTGGTGACAGGTGGGGCAGGCTATGTTGGCAGTCACGCGGTTCGGCGTTTGTTGGAAGGTCACCGCCGGGTTGTGGTGCTGGATGACCTGTCAACGGGACACCGGGAAGTTGTCACTCTATTTGAACGGGTGTATGGGCCAGAGCAATTTTGTTTCGAGCATGTCAATTTGCTCGATCGCAGTGCTCTGGCTTCTGTTTTTGATAGGCACGATTTTTGTGGCATTATCGATTTCGCCGCTCGGACGCTGGTAGGAGAATCCCAAGAGGTGCCGTACAGATATTTTGAGAATAATGTGATTGCTTTTCAGAATTTGTTGGATGTGGGCAAGAGATTGCCCATTGTGAAATCATCTACGGCGGCGACGTATGGCGAACCCTCCGCAGAACACATTCCTTTGAAGGAAAATTATCAGCAGAAATGGATCGCTGATGGCGGCTTTGAGAAAAGTCAGTTAATGCCCGCTGCGGTGGATTTTGAGACACTTTTGAGGTGGTATAAAAAACACATCGCTTTCAAACTCTTCGAAGAAGATATTGCGCTGCTAAAAATTCCCACGAATGTTTATGGCATTACGAAAATGATGGATGAACGCATGCTGCTGCATGCCGAGCGAGAGGCTGGTGGAAGATATGTTGTTCTCCGCTATTTTAATGCCGCAGGTGCCGATCCTTCGCGGTTGATTGGTGAAGATCACGATCCCGAGACGCATTTGATCCCCATTGTTTTGCAAGTGGCTTTGGGGCAGCGCGAAAAGATGACTGTATTTGGCGATGATTACGAAACCCCCGATGGCACGGCTGTACGAGATTATATTTCTGTGGTGGAATTAGCCGATGCACATATTAAGAGCCTGGATATGTTGTTGGCAGGGGGTCGGTCTGCGACGTACAATCTCGGCAGGGGGCAGGGCGTAAGCGTGCGGGAGATTTTGGAAGCCGCACGCGCGGTGACTGGCCATGCGATTCCCGAAACGATTGGACCTCGGCGAAGTGGCGATCCCGCAACGCTTATTGCCGATGCGAGTCGCATTCGGCGCGATATGGGATGGGTTGCGAAGGAAACGCTACATGAGACGCTGGAATCCGCCTATCACTGGCATCGCCTTCATCCTCAGGGGTATCGGATTGTGCAGGAGGAGCGATTCAATCCTTTTTGGAATCGATGGGTCAATATCGCCGCCCATCGCGCAGACAGGCCCTGGCGTGGAGAAACGCAGCTTATGGAGAGGGCAACCGATAAGGTTTATGATCCCGAATGCTATCTCTGCCCCGGGAATACGCGCGCGACGGGCGATGTAAATCCCAATTACAAGGGTGTGTGGACATTCGAGAATGATTTTCCCACGCTGGTATTGGACGCTTATCAAACGCAGGCGCAATTGGGTCCATATCTCTCGCGTACATCTCGGGGTGTGTGCGAGGTGGTGGTCTATGCACCGAATCACGCACAGCGTTTGTCAACGCTGTCTTTGGACGCGTTCGTTCAGGTGATTGACGCATGGGCAGAGATTTACGATCGGTTGGGGAAGGCGTCTGATATTGTGTATCCGCTGATTTTTGAAAACCGGGGCACGGTGATGGGCAATTCTCAACCGCATCCACACGGACAGGTTTATGCGTATTGCGAGATTCCGGATTTGATGGTGAAACCGCAATTGGCTATGTTTGAATCTCATCGCGAGAAAACGGGGCGCTGTTTTGTGTGCGATGCCAATCGCGTAGAAGCCGGAGATGGTCGGCGAGTTATTGTTGATCGCCCTCATGTGCTGGCTTATGTTCCGTTTGCCGCGCAATTTCCCTATGATGTAATTATTGTACCAAAGGCACATGTTGCGAGTTTGCTGGATTTGGAAAGGGAAGCTCGGCGCGATCTGGCAGTGGGATTGCGCGATGTTCTCGGCGGGTTAGACGAGTTGTTTGGTGCGCCGTATCACTATACTCTGGCATTGATGCAAGCACCAACAGATGGCGTGGATCGCGGCTATCACATGCAAATTCACATTACGTCGCTTTTGCGGGGACCTGGTTTGCGAAAGCACGTGGTGGGGGCAGATATTTTTGGCAATCTCATCAATCCCTCAGATCCGGATATGACGGCGGAGGAGATACGATGGGCGATGCGAAAGGTAAAGCAACCACGATCCGCAGATAAACGCAGATGAAAGGCGAAGGGTAAATTTAGGAGTAGGTGGGCAGGCTGATATCTAAAAGCTATCACAGGAGTCGTCCGATGTTGCATCCTATTATCACACAGGCGCGAGACGCTTTTGCATCGGTTTTTGAGGGGCAGGCAGATGTCGTCGTGCAGGCGCCTGGGCGCGTCAATTTGATTGGGGAACACACGGATTACAATGAGGGCTTTGTGTTTCCCGCGGCAATTGACCGCTGGGCGGTTGTTGTGGCGCGGTCGAGAGTTGATTCGCGGGTGCGGATTTACTCGGCGATGCACGAAGAGGTGGCTGAGTTCCAGAGCGATGATGTGTTGGAGGCACAGGGCAATTGGGGAGATTATCCAATGGGAGTGGTGCGCGAGTTTCAAAAGCTCGGGCATTCGCTGTGTGGTTTTGATGCGGCGATTGTGGGCAATGTGCCTATGGGGGCGGGATTGAGCAGTTCGGCTGCCGTGGAGATGGCGGTGGGGAAGGGGATGGTTGTGTTAAATCGCATTGAAGTAAGCGGGCCTGATCTGGCTCTTTTGGGACAGCGGGCAGAAAATCATTTTGTGGGTGTTAATTGCGGAATTATGGATCAGTTTATCTCGGCAAATGGTCGGGCAGGTCACGCGCTGTTTCTCGATTGTCGCGATCTCTCGTTTGAGCTTGTCCCTCTTTTTGGCGACGATGTGCAGATTGTGATTTGCAACTCGGGCGTGACGCGAGGTCTGACGGATTCGGCATATAATGACAGGCGGTCTGCCTGTGAAAGTGGGGTTTCGCTTCTCGCGCGGGCGATGGGGGCGGATATACGGGCACTGCGCGATGTGTCGATGGAGATGCTGGATGTTTACGGTGGCGCGCTATCGGAATCCGTTCTGAAGCGGTGCCGCCATGTGATAACGGAGAATGAACGCACGCAGCGGGCGGTCACATTGCTCAAGAATGGGGATTTGTCGGGATTTGGACAGTTGATGGTCGCATCCCACAGGAGTTTGCGAGATGATTACGAGGTGAGTGGCAAAGAACTCGATCTGCTGGTAGAAATCGCTCTAAATGTGCCGGGGGTGTTCGGCGCGCGGATGACTGGCGCGGGGTTTGGCGGGTGTACTGTGAATATCGTTGAACGGGATGCTGTGTCAGCACTGACAGATGCGATCAATGAGCAATATCCCAGGATAACGGGTTTGACGCCTGAGATTTACGTTTGTTCAGCGGTCAATGGCGCAGAGTTAGTGGGGTGAAGGCGATCCCTTGACCTATTTCTCAAAGCTGAGTAAATTTATCACAAGGATGGCGTGAATTGGATAGCCGTGGGGAGTCAAAAAAAGGAGCGTTTATTATGCGATCAATTCCCGTAAAATATGAAAACGGCGTCTTCATACCGCTTGAAACACTGCGGGGAATTGATGAAGGGGTCACAGGAGAGGTTCATATTCAAGAAGCAGACAAAGTGGAAGCGATGAAGTCATTTTCATTTTTTGGTCTCTGGAAAGATCGAGAAGACATTTCTGATGGTATCTCTTATGTTCGTAACCTTCGCGATCAGCACAGGTATGAGAATTGCACAAGGTGAACAGAAGACCGAAAATATGGAAAATTGAAAAACGGGCAATCCCATGTCAGGATTGCCCGTTTTTTATTATGTGTAAAATGCTATTGAGATTTGTACGCGGTCAATTTTTCCGCGACCAAATCAACCAACTTTTCACCGCGCAGATTTTTGGCGATAATTTTTCCATTGGGCGCAATGAGAAAATTTGTGGGCCAGGACACGATCCCATAAGCTTTCTCAATTTTCGGAGCTGATACCCCGTTGGGATATGGAATTTTGTGTTCCTGCTCCTTTAAGAAATCTTCCAAACTTCTCGGATGATCATGAGCCAAACCGATGACTTTCAACTCTTCCGAGAAAGATTGAGACAATTTTCTGAGGTGTGGCAATTCATTAAGACAGGGCGCGCACCACGTCGCCCAAAAATCGAGCATCACAAACTTGCCCCGAAAGTCCGAGAGCCGTAATGAATCGCCAGCCACAGTTTTTACAACGAAATCAGGCGCAACACGGTCTTCCCGCATATCCAGTGCATTCAACAGCTTTTCAGTCGTACCTTTCAAAACCGTTTTGGAATTAGGGTATCTCTGAACGAGTTGATCAATAGCACTTCTGGCAGCAACGGGGTGGTCGCGGTCTCTGTAATGTTGGGCCATACGCCACAGCAATGATTCCCCCTCTTTGGTACCAGGTGGCAAGTTGCGTTCATGAGCTACCAGAATGCCAGTAAAGTAAAAAGGAGGGATATTATATTTTTTGCCGAGATGCGGTGCAAAATGGAGACCCTCATCAAGTTCTAAAAAAGCGAATGTATCGTGAGTTTTAAAAAAAATAGAATTGGGATCTATTTTTTTTGCCAATCGCACTATTTGTGTAAAATAACTTTCATAAATGGCACTCTGATAGTGCTGTTTTATTTTTGTCTCGTAATCCTTTTTTTCACTTCTCAACTTTCTCAACTCTCTCATCACTCTATTATGAGGATGAAATCTTTGTAAGAATTCGAACTCTTCTTGCAAGAGGAACTGCTCAAAATAGGGTGGATATTGATTCACTATTTCTCGAAACCTGTTTCCCTGGTCAATATAAGTAGAATCCCAGACATCTGCGCTTCGCAGCATTTTAAAATAAGAAAACATACCCTCTTTGTGTATATCCTTCATGTCTTTTACCAAGCTCGAGAAGGTCGTTTGAAGCTCATTGTCAGCAGCAAATTCCGTTCTTGAATCTCTTTTGGGAGATGTATATACAGAAGGATCGAAAATGATCTCTCCACCTGTATAGATCGAACTAAATCCAATCAGTTTGCTGCTCTTCTGTTTCGCATTTGAATGTCTTAAATTATAGACATTACTGTCATTTTTATGTACAATGAAACGATACCCTTCGCCCTCTTTAACCGGATTTTCACCCGGTAATACCCACACACTGTCTCTTTTAACCAATTCTACGATCTCAGAACTTTTGATGCGCCATCGACAAAACTCACCCCAGAGTTTGACCCATTCAATATCATCTTTTTTCTTAAGCCCGAACGGCTCAAGATATGCTTTCACCTCTATTTGTGTGTCGGCATCTGGTACCAGAATGGCCGTTTCCAATATTTCATAACCAAAAGCGGAAACAACGAGCGTATAAAGCCCGGGGTCAAGATCAAACGCAAAATCTCGGTCATAAATGGTTTGCGCGTTTTCTGGTCTGCGTGTGACAGGGCTCCACTTTGCTGATAACTGTGGCGTGACCCCTACAAGAAACGAATCGGGAATCGTTTGACCATTTAAATGAATCGTTCCCGATATTTTTGATTTGGAAGGCTTTGCGGGTTTTTGCTCTTGGGGTTGTCCAGTAATCTCTATTTTCTGGTCTTGAGACATAGCGTGCTCGGCTACATCTTCGCCCTCAAATACATTGTAATCGATAGTCGTTTGGGTTTGGTCATTAGTCGTTTGATCAGTTGTGACGGTCAAGCTGCCGATGGCCGTTGCCCCGCCAATAAATACCACTGCCATTACAAGTGCCGATACGCGACCAACGCGCGGGGACACATGACCGCCCAGGGTGATAATGCGATTGACTCGATCCATGACCTGAGGGGTTCGCGCCATGTCCATGCCCAGAGCCATTGCTGGACGAGATTGTAGTTGGGTCGCCACATTGAGGAGTGTGTCTGCATAGCTTTCAGAATTGCCCGTTGTGGTTACAGTCCAATCATCACAGGCTTGTTCTTGTACTTCAAAAAGCAGGTGTTTGATGTGGTGGAATAGGGGATTGAACCAGTAAAACGCCATGCCCACCATTGCCAGCAGACGATACAGACAATCCCATCGCTTGACATGAATGAGTTCGTGAATCAAAATCGATTCCAACTGGTCGCGTGATTTGACTATTGGTGTGGGCAATACGATTACAGGCTTCAAGAGTCCGACCTGAGTTGGGCTGCTAATTTTGTCACTGATAGATAGTGCGACGGATCGCCGAATACCCAGTTGCTTTTTTAGGATCTGCAAATCATTTTGTAGCTGTTCATCTTCACAGGGCAATAGAGATCGGCGAAACGAGCAAACCATTATTAGAGAATATATTAGACGGATCAACAAAGCCAATACACCAATAGCATAGACCGCCATTACACCATACAAAGCCTGTGCTAAAGTGATTTTATTCAGTATGTGGGTTGTCCAATCAATTGATTTTGTTCCGGCATTTTTGGCGAAAACAATTTGTGTAGGGGAGGGAGATACGAAGTCTTGAGATAGGTCTGAATTTTCTGAAAACGCCCTATCAGACATCCTTTGTTGCTGCAATCTTGGCGTGGATTTTGCCAGAGGTGTATCGGGCATAACAACGGGTTGGACAGTCGGAACAGCCGGCTCTGAAGGAGGTGCTGGCGAATCAAACTGAAATCGCAAGGAAGGCATGCATAAAGACGCGATGGGAATGACCAGCACGCCGATGAGACACCAGCTCAAAAGCAAACTGCGTTTGGCAGCCTGTCGTGTGCCCAGGAGCCATACGACACATAGGACAAAACCCATAAAGAGGGTGGTCTTGATAGTCGCATCGAGGAGAAATATGGCAATGGATTCCAGTATAGATGTGCCGATCATGATGTGCCTCCTTTGCGTTGCTTGAGCTTTTCACGTAATCGCGCTACGTCGTCCAGGTCTATCTCTTCGTCTTCAACCAGTCGCGCCAGCAAGAGTTCGGTTGAGCCGCCAAATAGTTTTTGAATGATGTGTTTCATTGCCGATGATTGAACGCGCTGTTGTTCGATCACGGGGCGGTACACATTGGCGCGTCCTTGCTTTTCGTGCATCACATAGCCTTTGTCTTCCATGATTTGCAGGAGTGTGCGAATGGTTGATCCTTCTAATCGATCGGGCAATTTTGCCTGGATCATTTCGACAGTTGCTTCTTTCTGTTGCCAGAGTACCTGTATGAGTTCCATCTCACGGTCAGTCAATCCTTCTTGTCGCGGTCTTGCCATTTTTAGCTCCTTTTACAGGTTCTGCGAAATAATTAGCATATCAGTTTTCAGAAAAATAGCAGATTTAAAACTCGTTGTCAAGAGTAAAGTGCGAAATAATTAGCAATAAATTTTCAATGTATGAGAAATAAAAAACCGCCCGTTGTTACCGGGCGGTTGAATGCGTGTCAGAAGCTCAGTATAGTAGAAAGTCATAACCATAATTTCATTGATACGATCAATTAGCTGAAATAGAGCCATTGGCCAATAACGCCTTTACGGCCTGTTCGGTGCGATCTCCACGTAGCTTCATCGCGTTGATGACACCATTTTTATCTACCAGAAATACCGATGGGATGCCCCATACACCGTAGGATTTTGTAATTGACCGTGCTTTTTCTTTGTCAAATACCTGAACATAGTTCAGCTTTTCTTCTTTCACAAAATCTCGCAGTGCCTGCTCATCCCGATCCAAACTCACGCCCACGACTTCCAGGCCCTGATCTCGATATGTTTCGGCAATGCTTTTGATCATCGGAATTTCATCGACGCACGGTGGGCACCACGTTGCCCAAAAGTCGATCAACACGGCTTTTTTGCCCCGATAATCTGCGAGCCGAAAGGTTGAACCATTTAGTCGTTTGGCCTCAAATTCAGGAGCTATATCTCCCACGCTCAAAGTTGGGCGTTCCTCCATTTCCAATGTCGCCATGTAACTCAATTCTTTTTTATCCGTCAGATCAATAGTATCGACTTTGCTCCATCGTTTTCCACCAGAATCGGGGTTGTCCATTTTGTGCAGAGAAATGGCAATCCGCCCAGAAGGTAGATCACGCAACTCAAATCGTCCGTCTTTATCCGTTTTTGCACCGCTTATTGAGACAAAATTCTCAGGGCTATCGGCTACAATATGGGTACTTACATAAACATCTGAAATAGGTTGGTCGTTGTAAGTTACAACACCGGTGATTCGCGCATCGCCCAGGGGTTCAAAGTTCAGCGTCACATCGCGATCTTCAATTACCAGCGTCTGAGCTTGAATTGGGCGATGTATTGTCATCTTGCGCCCATCCCTTTCCATTTCTTCGGGTGCGCTCATGGAAATGTGATATTCTCCTGGCTCCAGGTCGTCTAAACGATATGCGCCATTCGCATCTGTATGGGCCGTTTTTGGATGAACAGGACCACTTGATTTTTTCAGTGGAAAAGCCATGATTCTCAGCCCTTCTATAGATTCTTCATTTAGCGATACCACGCCGGAAACAGAATACACCCTTTTTGATACGCCGCTGGTATCGGTTATGGCAACGCCGCCCTCGAATGAGGTTTGATCAGCAGGTGTTTGATTATTGGCAGTGCAGCCAATTGTTCCTGCAATAAACATCACCGCGATGTTGAACAGTATGTTATTCATGATAAATCTCCTCTCCTGAGCTTTTACGCAATAGCGTCTCCCAGGTTCCATATAACATAGCCTTCACAGATTTATACGTCAACCAAAAGGTCTGGTAGAATATGCGATTGCGTGGTTTAGAACTCCCCACATTGCAAGGCAAGAAAAAATTGGCTATATTTAAACAAGTTGCTTTTCCCTTCTCCCGCAACAAATTGGAGCAACACAATGGCTTATCTCCCCGGTGTTCTCGCTGCCGAACTCGTCGGCGGGAACCAGATGGCGCTCTACACGCGCGATAATTGCCACCTGCAATCCTTTTCCCCGTGGTTGCTCGTTGAGACCCCCGAAGAGTCCGCTCGGTCGGGCCTTGTCGGGGTTTCGGGTTGCGTGCGCCTCAAAGGAGGAGGCGAATTTCGCGCGCGGGTACACTTTCACAATTGGTCCCTTTTTCTCGCGGCACGAGACCGCCTCGCTCAGGATGGCATACCGCATTTTAATTTTAACAATCCCGTGCGGCAGCATCTGACGCTTTCGGGCCAAACTCTATTTCGCGGCATGCGCTACGGTGACCTCCACCGCTTGCAACTCGATATCGAGACCCTCACGCTCGACCCCTCGGCATCCGATGCACAAATTATTCTCATCTCAATTTCCGATTCTCGTGGCTTTGAGACCGTGCTGAGTGCTACGGATATGAACGAGGCAGACCTGCTTCGCAATCTCAGCAAAGTGATTGAAGCGCGCAACCCCGATACGATTGAAGGCCACAATATTTTTGAGTTTGACTTGCCCTATCTCGTCGCGCGCGCCCAGCACTATGGTATTTCCCTCACCTGGGGGCGCGATGGGTCGGCATTGCGCGCGGGAAACGGGCAACGCGTCTTCAAAGTTGGAGCACGAATCCCGGGTTTTCGCCCGGCTTATATCTACGGGCGACACATTATCGATACGCTACAGCAAGTGCAGCGTTACGATACCGGGGGCAAGCTGGAGCGCTATGGCCTCAAGCAAGTCATCCATGCACTCGGGCTCGAACGGGTGGGGCGCACGTTTGTCGATGGGGAAGATATTGCCCGCACATGGCGCACCAATCCGCAACGTCTTATCAACTACGCGCTTGACGATGTGCGCGATGTCAAAGCACTAAGCGAGGTGGTCGTTCCCACCGAATTTTATCAGACACAGATTTTGCCTTATGGCTTTCAAGACGCCGCACTCAGTGGGCCAGGAGAGAAAATCAACGCCCTGATGGTTGGGCTTTATCTGCGGCGCAATCTCGCCATTCCCAAACCGCGTCCCTCAAAGGGCTTTAGCGGAGGCTATACGCGACTCGTGGCTTCGGGCATTTTTAAGCGCGTGGTCAAAGCCGATGTGGAAAGTCTTTATCCATCGATTATGTTGACCCAACAGATCCGCCCGGCGACTGACACTGAAAATTCTTTTTTGCCCATGCTCGAACATCTCACGCAGCGACGCCTTGAGGCAAAAAACAATTTTCAAAGCGCGCATGACGAAACCGATCGCGCATACTGGAATGGGTTGCAGAGCAGTTACAAAATTCTCATCAATTCTTTTTACGGATATCTGGGATACGGACGCGCGTGTTTCAATGACTACCACGCCGCGGAAAAAATTACTGTAATCGGGCAGCAAATCGCCCGCCAACTCGTGGCTGAGTTGCGGGATGCCGGTGGAGAAATTATCGAAGTGGATACCGATGGGGCTTATTTTGTCGCGCCACCGCATGTCGTGACAGAGGCCGATGAACGACAACTCATTGAGGAAATTTCGGCTACTTTGCCCCGCGGCATTCATCTTTCGCACGATGGTCGTTTTAAAGGGATGATCAGCCTCAAGGCAAAAAATTATATTCTCGTCAATTACAACGGCGGTGTATCGCTTGTGGGCAGCAGCCTGCGAAGCCGACGCGATGAACGCATTTTCCGCCAATTTATTGCACAGATCGCACCCTTGCTCGTCGATGGCGATACAGAAGCCGTTTCTCGCGCATATCTATCCCTTGGGCGCAAGTTGCAAGACGGCAAGATTGATCCCGAAGATTTTTGTCGGTTTGAGCGCATTACCAAAAAGACCTTTTCAAACCCGAATCTGAGCCGGCTTGCCACGGCTGCCAAAGGCTGTCGTATTGGCGAGCGGATCGCGGTTTACCAGTGCCAGGATGGCTCCCTTTCCCGCACGGAATTTTTTACTCACGACGAAGACCGGGGCTATTTACTGCGCCGCCTGCACGATATGGCCGAGCGTTTTCGCGTTCTATTTCCCGATGGCGAATTTCGCTACCTGTTTCCCCTGATCCAACCCATCGCACGCGATCAACTCCGTCTGTTTTAAATAAAAAAGAGCAGGTAATTACCTGCTCTTTAATCCCTATGTAGATAGAGGCTTGCGCTTTCTTTCACTGCCCTCGGTCCAATAACCGGGCCAGGCCTGTTTCGGTCACACGTCCACCGCGGTCAGTTACGCGAATCCGCGTAACTGCCACATTGCTCGTATCGCCCACCCCTTGTATCAAGTCCGCCACGCGCAATTCAAAAATGTAGTCCGCCGGTGCAGGCACCGGAAACTCGGGAGATGGCCCACTGCTATTTTGCAATCCCACACGCGGTCCTGAAATCTGCTTCCAAAAATACATCAGCGCGTCCTGGTCTGGGTCCGAACTACCAGTGCCATCTAAGACCACGCGCAGCGCGTCGTGAAAATCCAATTCTCGGTCTGGACCGACAATAGCAATAGGGGGGGCTTGTGTTACGGCAATACGCACGCCTGAAGTTACCAATATATCAGATTGGCCGTCACCCAATTCTAAAAACAGCTCGTAAACGCCGGGTTCGATAGGTGCTCTCCATACAACTGTAACCGAATCTTGAAACAGATCAATTAGTGTATCCGCACGGCTGGCCGCAAATTCGCCCCCAGTCGCAATCCAGCGAAAATCCAACTCGTCATTGTCCGGATCATCTGTAAAGATGGTAATTTTTACTTCCTGCCCACGCCCTACCGATGGGTCAGGTCCGCGATCTGTACGCAAATCCAGTAATTTGGGTTCTTGCTGACGGTCGAGCAAGCTACAGCCACCCAGGCAGGACATACAGACACAGGTAAAAAATAATAGATGCGTTAATTTCTGCATGACAAGACCATACGCAGAGGATTCATTCTGTCAATACCATATCCAACAATTAAATAAGATATCTGTTCCCGAAAAAAGTAAGATGTGAGACGTGAGACGCCCCTAACCTCTCAGTCCCCAACCTCTATCTATGTTCATATGTATAGTGCCGTGTTCATCTGTGGGTGTTTCTCAATTAATTCTCAATTTTTAATTTTTAATTTTTAATTCGATATACCTGCCATACGGCTGCGCTGAGGGTGAGGGTAGCAAATGTCACACTTATTATAAAACAGAACCACAAATGGGTATTAACACCGGATGTTGTGAGATAAAGAGATTGGCGCAAACCATCCATACCATAAGTCAATGGATTTATTGCCATCAGATATGCCAGCCAGCGCGACGCGCCTTCTGCGGGAAAAAACGCGCCGGATAGTACCCACATAGGGAATAAAAGCAAATTCATTACCGCGTGAAATCCCGCAGTGGATGAAGCCTGCCAGGCTATCGCAAAGCCCAAAGCCGTGAGGGAAATGCCCAGTACAGCCAAAAACATGAGGGTCATGCCCAAAGACGCGATGCTGATGGGAATATCCAGAAATGCCAAAAATACCAGAAATATCAGGCTTTCCAAAAATGCCAGGGTTCCCCCGCCCAAGACCTTGCCGAGAACCAATCCGATCCGCGATACAGGTGCGACCAGCACCGATTGCATAAATCCTTCGCGCCGGTCTTCAATTACCGAAATGGTCGAAAAGATCGCTGTAAATAATAGAATCAGCAACAATATTCCCGGATAAATATATTCCAGATATCCACTGGAAATCCCCTGGGGCGCGAAAGACTTTTCAAAACCCGCGCCCAATAGCAACCAGAACACGAGAGGTTGGCCTATTGCACCGAATAATCGATTGCGGTCTCGGGCAAAGCGCACCAACTCGCGCCGCCACAGCGACACGATAGGCAACCAGAAAGCCATTTGCACTATAGATCCTCCACTTGAAATCCATGTCCTGTTCGCTGCACAAAAACATCCTCAAGTGTGGGCACACTCAAGGTCATGGCTTGAACTTTCTCTTGCAGAAGAGGATATAACTGTGCCAACAATTGCTGTCCTTCATCGCAGGCAATACGCACCTGTCCGTCAATTATCTGGACATCGCGGCTTACAATTTTTTCGATTTGCAATTGCAAGCCTTTGGGATCAAGTGCCTCAAGGGTGATCACCTCGCGTCCCACTGTACGCTTCAATTCCTCAGGAGAGCCTTCGGCAATTAGCCGTCCGCGATCTAAAATGCCAATGCGATCACAGCGCTCGGCCTCTTCAATAAAATGGGTTGTGAGCACGAGTGTCGTGCCATAGGTACAGCGCAAAGTATCCAAATCGCCCCAAAACCTTCGTCGTGCGCCGGGATCAAGCCCGGCGCAGGGTTCATCAAAAATTAATACTTCGGGGTGGTGCAACAAACTTTTGCACAGTTCAACGCGCCGCTGTAATCCGCCAGATAGTACTTCCACTCGGTCTTTTGCGCGGTCTGTGAGGGTCATCATGGCCAGCACTTCTTCGATGCGTTGCGAGAGCGGGTGGCCTTTCAAACCGTAGAGGTGACCTTGATGGCGTAGATTTTCCAATACAGTCAAGCGCGGGTCTAAGCTGGGATGCTGAAAAACCACTCCTATGCGTGCGCGTACAGCACTGGCGTTTTTGCCCAGCAGGCGGATCCTGCCATGATCGGGGGGCAGCATTGTACACAACATGCGAAATAAGGTGGTTTTTCCACTGCCATTTGGGCCTAAAAGGCCGTACATTTCCCCGGGCATTACCTGTAATGTGATGCTATCTAAGGCAATGCGCTCGCCAAATTTGTGGCTTACATTTTCGACATATATTGCTGCTTGCACTTGACCGCTCCTGCACATACAAAGAAAGGTGATAGGTCAGCCTATCACCTCCTGTTTTTTCCAGGTCGGATGCACATTTTTTTGTTACGCAATTTTGTCCAACATCATTACTGTCCACAACGCCGGCAGATATATGAGCGTTGCCCGCATTAGACGGCGTGCTTGCATATCTGTGCGCGACCGCGCGAAGGTCAAACTGGCGTACAACAGGCCAAGGCCGAGCAATACAGCAACCCCGAAATACGCCACACCAGCCATACCCAATAGCGCTGGCATGAGGCTACACGACAACAAAACCAGGGTATAAAGCACCACTTGATGAGCGGTTCTATGGCCTTGTGGGTCTTCTATGGGCAGCATGCGAAACCCACCTCGTGCGTAATCTTCTCGGTAAAGCCAGGCAATAGACAGAAAATGGGGAAATTGCCACAAAAATAAAATGCCAAACAGTGCGAGTGCTTCGCCACTCAAAACGCCTGTTGCTGCGGTCCATCCACCCACGGGCGGCAGTGCGCCTGCGATGGCCCCAATAGCTGTATTGTGCGGTGTTTTGGGCTTTAAGGGTGTATAGAGAAGTAAATATACCACTACGGTTAATAAGCCCACCAGCGCGGTCAAAACATTGACCAGCACGCCCAGATAGACAATGCCCATACCACTCAAAATTAACCCGAACCAACAGGCCAATTCTGGCACAATGCGTCCCGCTGGCAGTGGTCGGTCAGCCGTGCGTCCCATTCTCGCATCGCGCTCGCGCTCCATAAACTGATTCAAAACACCCGTGCCAGAAGTGGTCAAAAAAGTAGCGAATAGCACATGAAAGATGTGAATCGGATCGGAGACATATCCCATGCCGAGCACATATCCCACAGAAGTGCTAAACACGACCATTAGTCCAATTCGAAATTTAATTAAAACAAATAAGTCATTCACAAATGTTTTTGCATGTACCAGTTCGGCGTTCATAAAGGATATTTTTAAAAAAAGGGTTTGATCAAAAGCACCACTTATTTATCGAAGTCATAACAATACCAGCTTTTGGGCTATGAGTCAAGTGTGATTACTCCCAACGATAGAGCAGTTAGGATTCTCTTGCTCAAATGCAGTGTGTAAAATGTTGGATTTTTTTAAGAAGCTGTTTTAAAATATCCGGTGTGTTCACAAGCGGAGGAAGATATGCAACGTCTGACATTGACTGTCCAGGAAGATAGCGGGATCGAACGCCTTGCGTGGCCTGTGACCAGGGGCGTGCCCCTGCCACAAGGGGCTGTAGCCGAATGCGCCGATTTGTGGTTGGAGGATGCTCGAGGACGGGCTGTACCCCTGCAAAGTCGTCCATTGAGCCATTGGCCCGACGGCAGTATCAAGTGGGTCCTGGTCGATTTTCAAGCCGACGTGGTGGGATCGGCGGTTTACCAGTTGTGTTATGCCAGCGAAGCCCCTCGCGCTGTTCCGGCGAATCGACTGCAAATAAGCGAGTGCGACAAGCACATTGTCGTGTGTACCGGCCCCCTGCGCTTTGCCGTGAGTCGGCGGCGCTATGGATTGATACACGCGGTATCATTGGGGCGGCAGGAGACAGATGGCTTTGTCGAAGAAGTCGCTGTGAGTCCGCAAGGCGGTGACAGTTGGGCCGATATTTGCGAGGCTTTTGAAATCGGAGAGACCCGGCGGCGGATCTACGGCATGGGCGGGATGTGCCGGGCATCGCTGGGGGAAAGCGCGTACCGAGTCCAGGTGGAAGAATCCGGGCCTTTGCGGGCGGTGATCCGCTGCGAAGGCGCCCTGGAATCCGAGGCCCCCATGCACCACTATGTCGGCTACCAACCCTTTCATTTCGTGACGCGGATATACGCCTTTGCTGGCCACGCCTTTTTGCGAGTCCTGCACACCGTAGTGGTGGCCTGCGATCCAAATCAGACCGAATTGCGGGAATTGGCCGTGCGAATTCCGGTGGATTTGGCGGGAAAACAGCGCTACAGGCTGGGGGGGAATCGATGGATGGAAGGCGTTCTGGGTCAGGACGAAGGCCTGCTTCTGGCCCAGCGTCAGGATCGCCACTTCCGCCTGGAGCGGCGGCGCGGCGGACGCTCAGAGAGGATGGCAGAAGGCGAACGGGCCGGTGGGTGGGCCGTGTTGAAGGGCGAGGAAGCCGGAGTCGGGGTGGCGTTGCGCTATATGGCCGAGGAATACCCCAAAGCCATAGGCGTGGATCGAGGGGGGATCGACGTGTTTTTGTGGAAAGATCCGGATGGCGGGCGACTGCATTTCAGGCGCTATGCCGAGGAAGTGGCCTGGCATGAGGGAGAAGGCGTGTACAGCGATGGCCTGGGCACGGCCAAAACCTCGGAATTTTTCATCGATTATTTCCAGCGCAATACCAGCGAAGAAGCCCCCCAACGGCTGACGGCTTTGCTCGATTGGCCACATGTCGCGGTTGATCCCGGCTGGATGGCTCACTGCCAGGTCGCTGGCGGCTTTGCAGCCCGCGCAGTAGATGCTTTCCCGCATTCCGAGCGCATGCTCGACGGTTTCCTCGAGTGGATGGCGCGCAGCATTGAAGTCAACCGCTGGCGCGGTTTTTTTGACTGGGGTGATGTGCTTGTTGCCTGGGAGGAATCGACCGGGGACTGGCGCTTCCGGGGCCGGTGGGGCTGGTGCAACAGCGAGTGGGACCCGCGCCACGGGGTGTGGATCCAGTATTTGCGCAGCGGGGCAGGGCGTTGGTTCCGTCTCGGTGAGGCCATGACTCGGCACTCGATGGATGTCGATACCTGCCACTACCACCCGCTCAGGCCGTATTGGGTCGGCGGCTGTTTCCGACACAGCATTGACCACTTTGGCGACGAGCCTTGCGCTTCGCACACCTTTATCGACAACTGGATCGACTATTACTACTTGACGGGTGACCACCGGACATTGGAGGTGCTCGGGGAAGCTGGAGAATTTTTCCTGCGCTATCGCTGGAGCGAAGATCCCCGTTTTTCCTTCAGTTTGCGCAGCATTGCCAACACTTTGCGCGGCCTGCTGTACTTGTGGGAGCTAACGGGCGAAGCGCGTTTCAGACAGCGCGCCGAAGAAATTTTTCAGGTCATCGCCCGGGGGCAGAACGACGACGGCAGTTGGCACAAGCGCTTTCAGGTTTCCACCCCCGATCGGTTGCCGGATCAGGCGCCCTACGGTATGGCCACCGAAGGCACGACTCTGGCCGTGGAAATGGGCACCGCAACACCTTTTACCCCGGCTGAGCACAAGGCTCTGGGCGGGGCATCTGCCGCGGGCAAACACGTACTGCCCTACGCCGACCAAAAGGGCTACCAGACCCACTATTTAATGATCGGTCTCGAATTGCTGCACCGACTGACCGGCCGGACCGATGTGGCAAAATGCTATCTGCGGGCCGTGGATTGGTTTTGTGGAGGGCCTGGCGTTTTCGATCCCGAAATGGCATGGAAGCAGCGCTACGGCGGGGTGCTGTGTCGCCACCTGAGCTATGCGTACAGTCTGACAGGCGAGCGGGGCTATTTGGAGGTGGGCCGGCAACTGCTGCGCCGCCTGGTCGAATCGCAGGATTGGAGCGACGATCCCAAAAAGCGCGGCGCAGTGGGCATGAGCCCCATGTACTTGAGTCTGCTGTTTTTCGGCGTGCCCCATTTGTTGGGTGCCCTGCAAGACGCGGGGATGGACGAGGGGCTATAGGGCGCATCGGTGCGGGTATTCGCATTCTCTAAAAATTGTGCACATTATGTCCTTGAAGGGGGAACCAGAACCAATCTATGATAAATACCAGGCCCGTGCTCACCGCCTGTGCTGCCAGCAGGCCGATGAAAAACGGCTTTCCCCTTTCGTACAATTGCACACCGCCCATTTTCATGACAACCGCCTTGATTGACCAGACAATAAAAATCGAAAAGACCGTCTTGCTCACGCCGTAATTTCCTTGCATGGCCAGGCCAATCGGGTGCAGGGGCCACCACGGCACCCAGTAGCGAACGGTCGTCAAAATCGCCATCAGCCCCATGCCGATGAATGCCCACATGACCCTGCCATTGCCGCCGGGTGCCATGGGATTCCGAATTTCTGTAATCACAAAATCAAATGCCACAGGTCCCGTCTTCTTCATCCCCATATTGCCCAAATTATAGGCTCCGTATTCATAGCTCAAATACAGCGTATCCACTATTGAGATGGTGAAGCCCAGTGCCAGTGCCAACCACAGTACCGCTGTAATTCGCCGCGGACTGACGACCTTATCTACTGCTTTTACCGCTTGCGTGAACGGCGGCATCAAAAATCCCTTGCCAATATCGGGCCACTGATTAAACACATGCATAAAACCGAGCACCACCACACCGGAAAGCCCGACCATACTCGAACCAAATGCCTGCACTACGGCATCGTGAGGCTGAATGCGATAATACACATAGACCAGGCCCAATTCTGCGATGGCGCGCGCAAGGCCCAGGAATAGCAGCATCGCCAAAATGAGAAAGGAGAATACCACCCACAAGGGCATGCCCGCCGTATATAGCCAGGCCGAGACAAATGCGAATGCTCCCAATAAGCCGAACACCGCCATGCGATAGGACAGTAACTCGCCGCTATCATCCACCTCGCAGTTGGGATACAGGGCTTTTCGCACCACGGCTTTCAAATGTGCGCGCGCCATCCACAATCCCCAGGCAGACAAAAAGATCAAGGCACCAATGCTCTGCCAGCCCAGGGCATCGCTTGTCCAGTGTCGGGTTGCTGCGCCGATTTGATATCCGAAGATATTGAATACATACACCTGAAACGCCGTCAAAATAATGAAGAACCACACGCTGAAGAGTACATCCAGGCGTGCAAAATACCCGAATCCAATGGCGTAAAAACTCAGGCGGTTTACCATCCAGGGAAAATCCGGAATCGGTTGCCACAGCGTTTCTTCAATGTCTATATGCGGAAATGCAGGGGTAAAATAAGACGCGATATTCCACAGCTTCAAAAGCATGACCAGGGAAAATGCGATCCAGAATAGGGGAGAGCGAAATGTTTTTTCCAATCCGCCGCCCTTTTCTGTCTCTGCAAGAGATTGTGCGACTTCGACAAGTGGATATGCCAGGCGCTCGTAATCCACCCATTGCTTTCGCAAAATTACGACCAGGCAAAATACCCCAAAGCCCATTGCGCCAAAAAAACACATCCACCAGAAAACGGGTACTGCCCACACGCGCCACGGGGGGGACCCGCCTCCGCCTTCAAAAAACCGCGTCATTTCACCAGTGGCGTTCGAGGGGGCGAGCCATGTGGGGATGGTGTCGTGTATAAAACCCCATCCATTTTCCACAGATGAAAAATAATAAGGGGCTGCCAGAACTCCGAAGAAGTGGCCGGTCAACCCGTCGTAAGCCAGCGCGATTCCCACAAAGCCCGATCCCAGAACCACCAGCAATTCCGACCGCGAAAGCCCCCAGCCCGCCCGCAAGTGGTTCAATGTCAGGTTGAGTGTACACGCGATCAAAAACGGAAAGAAAAACGCCAGGGGGAAATGGCTGCGGCTGATGTTCGATCCCGACGTATAGTACGGCATCCACTCATTCCACAGCACGCTTGCAGTAATCACCACTACCGATGCAATTACCGACCGCGTTGTCACCGCTCGCACGGGTGTTGTTTCCGAGAGTTGTTTGAATCGCTCTGCCATGATTTTCACTTAGTTATTTCGTTTATCCAAATCCGCCTTAATTTCTTTGGCTTTTTCATCGTCAATTTCATAAAATTTCAACAAGATCAATCCCGCTACGGCCAGGATTGCGGGCAATACGGCAAAGAGAAAGCGCATCCAGAACATTACGCCCGGATCTTGCGCCACACCTTTTGTAGCGTCAAATCCGATGATCGCGAGAATATATCCCTGCCCGAGCGCGAATGTGGTCGCCTGTGTCACTTTTTGAAACCAGCCCGTTGCTGCGCCGTACATGCCTTCGCGCCGAAAGCCGGTTTTCCACTCGTCCCAATCGCAGATATCGGCTTTCATTGACGTAATAATGAGCCAGAAGCCCATCTCGCCGATGCGGATAAAAGGCTGTACGATGAGTTGCAAATAGGGCATTGCTGGCGTATAGCAAAACCACTTTAAGATAGAACCGAGGAGAAGGGAGGAGATTGAAATACCAAGGGTTTTAATCTTTCCGATTCGAGGGGACAAATAGGCCAATAAGGGAATGGCGGCGAAGGATATGATGGTTCCAATAGCAACCGCGTGTCCCTGTATCTCGGCTCCAAATTTTACATCGCCCTGTGCAACGTGATAGATGTTGACATAAGGTCCCAATGCCAGGGTGAAGTTGCCGCCAAAAATGGTTACGACTGTCAGGCTGCTCAGGATGAGAAATGGTTTGGTCTTCAGGGTTGTTTTAATCGCCCAACCAACGGGTATTTTTTCCTGTTTGACCGCCTGTTCGGCGTGGCCTTCGCGTACAAAAAAAACAGTGGGCAACAGAAATATAAAAATGACCAGCCCAACGCCAATGCCGACATATTTGGCTCCTGTCATCGTGTCGCCGAAAATATCGAGCGTGCAAAAATAGAAGAGATAGCTCACGAGAATGGTGCTGATCTGCTGAAAAAACGAGCGGTACGCAAAGATATTTGTCCGCTCGTGATAATTGTGGCTCAGCTCAAAGCCCAGGCTGTTGTAGGATACTTGCAATATGGTGACACAGGTATAGAGGCCCAGACTGCCAAGGAAGAAATATGCGTACAGTGCGTCTTGACTCAGGTTTTTGGGCACGTTCAAAATGAGTGCGTAGCCAATGGCCGTCAAAATCGCGCCCAGAAAGAGATAGGGTCTGCGCCGTCCCCAGCGAGATCTTGTGTTGTCCGACAGCCATCCCATTACCGGGTCGGTAATCGCATCCCAGATTCGAGCTGCCAATACCACATTGCCTACGCGAAATGGATGCATGCCCAGCGTAATATTAAAAATGGGACCTGAGAGCTTTTTGATCGAATTGACACTTGTATTCATCGGCAAGACGCCGACGCCATAAGCGATTTTTTCGAGCAATGGTATCGACGGATACTCACGTCCAATGGGTTCGCCCTCGCCCCAGGGTGCTGCTTTTTGATCTGTTTTACTCGTGGACACAAAGTTCTCCTGTTTTTTATTTATTTTGGGATTCACGATATAGCTTGTTCTTTGCCGATGCTGGATTTACGTGGGCATACGCTTCTAATTCCGTCTCCATTCCGCGGTCATTTTGCTGCGCCATCCACGTATCGAGTTCCGCTCGCATCTCTTTCATGATACCTGCGTATTGTGCGTCTTCAGAGAGATTTTTCAACTCGTAGGGATCGTTTTCCAGATCGTAAAATTCCACTGCCGGGCGATGCCGTAAGGCGTGTACCCGGGGTGCGAGTGCTGGATTCTTTTCGGCGGCTTCTGCCCATCCCATTTCGTCCATAAATCGCGTCACATTGCACTGAAATACACCTTCGTGATTGAGATTTGCGATGTATTTATATCTGTTGGAGCGCACCGAGCGAATCGGATAATCTGTCCCGTCTCGAACACCGCGATTTGTATAAGCGCCATATACGTAATCCCGGTGGTGATTGCCGTTTTCCGCGACGAGATGCCAAAAACTTTTCCCGTCAAATCCAGAACCCCCATCTGGTGCGCCTGCTCTGCCCGTATCGACTTGCGTGGGATCGCCACCTGCAACTTGTAGGAGCGTTGGTAAGATATCCACATATTGCACGAGGGCATCGCAGGAAGAACCCGCCTCAATTTTCCCGGGCCAGCGCATGATCAACCCGGTGTGCAATCCGTTTTCATAACACGTCCATTTGCCGCCATAGGGGAATGCCGATCCCTGTTCTGTGGAGAAAACCACGAGTGTGTTATCCGATATGACTTGCATACACCGCCCCAATTCGGCGTCCAGTGCGGTAATTTCGGCATAGTAAGCCGCCAATCGTTTTCGCGTTTCAGGGGTATCGATTAGATACGGTGGCATCGTCACTTTGTCTGGATCGTACATGTCCTGCGGGCCTTTTGTATATGGCAGGTGGGGATTGCGAGATGCGACCACCAGACAATAGGGTTGACCCGGTTCTCTATCGATAAAGTCTTGAATAACGCGAATTGACGCATCGGCGTCCAGCAATTCATTGCTGCCGGTTGTTTTCAATACTTCAAAGGGAAATGATTCGGGTGGTCCGTAGTGTTGCTTGCCAATGATTCCAACGCGATATCCCAGTGCTTTGAAATGATGCGCCATGCTCTTTACACCCGGACGTACAAATCCCCCCTGAGGATACGCGCCATTGCGTACTGGAAACATCCCGGTGTATAGCTGCTGTCGCGTGGGCGCGCAAATTGACGTGGAGGTAAAACACCCATCAAAACGCATGCCTTCACGCGATAATTGATCCAGATTTGGCGTTTGCACTTCTGGATTGCCATATACGCCACAGTCTCGCCACGTCATATCGTCGGCCAAAAACAACACAATATTGGGGCGATCATCTGCCTGCGCCCGAAGGAGCGATGGCATTGCAACGGTGGCTACGGCAGTTTGTTTGATAAATTCGCGTCGGTTCATGGTTATCTCCGGTTGTTATCAGTAGTCAGATTGCTGTACTTCGCGAATCCGAATGGCAAATGCTTCTTGTGGGTTTTTTACTGTGATTTGGTGGATTTCTTCATCGGTAAAGTTCGCTTTCCGCATTAGCGGGATAAATTGGTCAAAAATGGCATTATAAGGCTTAAAGGAACGGTCGCCATATCCAAATGAATTGCCGTCGTGAGAAAGCAACATCCGGTCTAAAGCGCGAAATCTTCTCATGTGGCGCAGCATATCGAGATGCTGATTGAGCGTTTTTTCGCTGATGCCATCCAGTCCGATCCACGCACCTGCCTGTGCTATGGGGGTCAGGTCGGCGGAATCCTTGACGCGTTGTGCGTGTGCCCAGATCCATGCCTCGGGATGGACGCCCATTTTTTCGAGCATCGCAACCTGCTCAACAGCGGCATCTGTACTGCCGCTTGTGTGCGAGACAATTGTCAGGCCCGTTTTGAGATGGGTTTTTCCCGCTGCCAAAATGAGCTTTTTGTCTATGTCAGAGGGCATGCCGGGGTCAACGCCAATTTTGATAAATCCCGGACGAATATCTGTCCCGTCAATCCCGTTTTCCCACTCATCAATCCAGCGTTGGGCAATTTGATCTGCCGTTTCTTCAAAGGCGTGCGCTGGCACATAGCGATCGTGCGCTGCGCCAAAATATCCGGTATTGGTCAAAATTTGCATTCCGGTTTCTTGTGAGATGCGCCGGAGCAAATCCACGCGCCGTCCAAAATAAGCCCCCGTGCATTCACAAAGCGTTTGCACGCCAAATACTTTTAACATTTTGAGATAGGGGATAACCTTCGCGAATAATTTGTCTTCGTCGTATTGCGCCACTTTGACTGGCTGTCCGCCAAAAATGGACATGATGTGTTCGTGGGGGAGGGTGAACCCCATTTGCTCGGGAGCTATCGGTCCGGTTACGGTCATCACCTGTGGTGCTGATGCAAAAGCCGATGGTGCGATTGCCAACGCGCCCGCAGTGGCGAGGCTTTGTTGTATAAATGTTCTTCGGGTAATCATTGCGCTTTAGAAGTTGTGTACATTGTGTCCCTGCAAGGGGAACCAGATACAATCTATGACAAATACCAGCCCAGTGCTGAACGCTTGCGCTGCCAGCAGGCCGATGAAAAACGGTTTTCCTTTTTCGTATAGCTGCACACCGCCCATCTTCATCACAACAACTTTGATTGACCACACAATAAATACTGAGAATACCGTTTTACTCACACCGTAGTTCCCTTGCATGGCCAGTCCAATTGGATGCAGCGGCCAGGCGGGGATCCAGTAGCGAATCAGGGTCAAAATCGCCATCGTGCCGGCGCCAACTCCCGCCCACATCACGCGGCCATCACCTCCGAGTCCGAGGGGATTGCGGATCGCGTTCATCGCAAAATCAAATGCCCGCGGGCCGACGTTTTTGAGGCCCATATTGCCCAGATTATAAGCCCCGTATTCATAACTCAAATAGAGCGTGTTGACAATCGAAATCACAAAGCCCACGGCGAGCGACGCCCAGATCACGCCTGTAATCCGCCGGGGTGTTATGGTCTTATCCACTGCTTTCACCGCCTGCGAAAACGACGGCATTAAGAAGCCTTTGCCGATGTCGGGAAAAAAATTGAATACCCGCATAAATGCCAGTGCGGTGATGCTCGAAATCCCCATGATGGATGCCGAACCAAATGCTTGCACGACCGCATCATTTGGCTCTAACCGATAATAGGCATAGACCAGACCCAGCTCGGACACAGCGCGCGCCAGACCCAAAAATAACAACATTGCCAGAATCAAAAACACTATCGCAACCCACAACGCCATGCCGGTTGCGACCAGCCAGTACGTTGCAAATACGAGCGAGAGCACGAGACCAAATACCGCCGTGCGATATGATAACAACTCTCCGCGATCATCTATTTCACAACTCGGGTCCCACGCTTTGCGCCACACGGCCTTCAAGTGTGCGCGCGCCATCCACAAGCCCCACACAGCGAGAAAAATGAGTGCGCCCATGCTCTGCCAGTTTAATAGCTCATTTTCCCAGTGCAGACTGGATGAACCGAGGGGATACCCAAAAATATTCGAGGCATAAATCTGAAATGCCGTCAAGACGATAAAAAACCACACGCTGAACAACACATCCAATCGCGCAAAATAGCCAAAACCTATGGCGTAAAAACTGAGGCGAAAGGGCAATGCGGGAAAATCGGGAAAAGCCCGCCAGTTCATTCCCTCAATAGAGATATGCGGGAAAGCTGGCGAAAAATAAGATCCGATATTCCACAGCTTTAACGCCATCACCAGGCCAAACGCAATCCAGAACAATGGAGACCGGAGCATTTTTTCCAGCGTGCCACCCGGCTCGGTCTCGGTCAGCAGGCTTCCCACTTCTACAAGCGGATATGCCAATCGCTCGTAATCCACCCATTGCTTTCGCAAAATCACCACCACGCTGAATACCGCAAATCCCATCGCGCCCAAAAAACATGTCCACCAGAATATCGGTGCGACCCATACGCGCCATGGAAAGGTCCCTTTACCACCCTCGTAAAACCGCGTCATCTCTCCACCCGCATTGGTCGGCACCAGCCAGTGCGGGATGTGTTCGAGCAAGTACGTCGTCCAGCCGTTTTCCGTTGAGGCAAAATAATAAGGCGCGGCTATCACGCCGATTAGATGCCCGCTGGTCCCGTCGTAAGACACCGAGATACCGACCAGCCCCGAAGCCATGACCACCAGCAATTCTGATCGCGTCAATGCATAGGTTGATCGCCGATGATTTGCCAGCAAGTTGCATATACACAAAATCAAAAAGGGATAGAAGAGTGCTACGGGAAAATGGCTGCGACTGATATTGGATCCCGATGTGTAATACGGCATCCATTCATTCCACAGCACGCTCACCAGGATCATGGCGACCGACGCAACAGCGGTTCGATACGTGCGCAAGCCCCTGCCGATCGGCTTTGGTGTCTGAATATTTTGTGCGGATTCTGCCATGGTAGTGGTCAGGGGTTAGCCTATGTTCATTCTTCACGTAAAAAAGGGAGCCGGTCAAAAACTGGCTCCCTTTTCAAAATGGCGGGGATAGAGACTAAAAGCCCGCCTGAAGCGTCAAGCGGTTGACATTGTCAAATACGCCAAAATCGGTGTACGCATAATCCACGCGCAAATCCATGCCGCCCAGGTCGCGGCCAAAACCGACACCCAGAGATATGCCCTGCTCATCGGTTGGCGTCACATATCCGGCGCGCAAAGACAGGGTTTTCATAAGCGTATAATCCACCCCGATCTTGACTTGTTCGGAAAAGTCGCGCGGGCGCTCGGTATCTACCGATAGGATCACGGAATGGGCGTCCTTATCCATATCCGTGAAATCGATCAAATCCATCGCCAATCCCATGCGGAATGTCAGCGGTAATTCGAAACTCTCTTCGCTGTACTTGTTTTCCTGAGAGAAATTTCGCGTGTTCAGTGCCAGTGTCAGGCTCTTATATCCCGTCCAGTAGAGCACGCCAAAATCGACAATGGTCGAACGCTCGCCAAAAGATTTATTTACAGGTTCTGCGCCTTCAAGCCCAACGGGAACATTGCCGAAGGATTGCTTGGCGATGCGTATATTGCCGCCCACAGAAAAGCGGTCGGTAATTGCGCGGGCATAACCGAGTCCGATTGCCCAGGCAGATGGGCTATACGTGCCCACATCGAGGAATCCCTTTTCGTTGTCCGCGCGGATGGTGCGTTCAAAATCGCCGTAATCGACGGAAACCATTGAGAATCCGAAAACGCCCCAATCTGTATTCAATGCGACACTGCCCATGTTGTAGGTCACATCTGCGATCCACTGGACCTGCCCGGCTGAGAGTTGAAATTTGCGCGTGGCATAGGCCATTGATGCGGGGTTGTAAAACATCGCCGATGAGCCTATTCTCAATGCGGAATACGCATCGCCCATGGCGGCGGCGCGCGCATCGGGAGATACGCTCAAAAACTTAAAGCCCGCTTGTGCGCGGCGTTCGCGCGGAAGATCTTGTCCCGGTTCGGGCACGGGAAGATCGTCTGGATCTGTCGTATCCACCGGGTCCTGTGCATAGAGCGGCGTCAGACACATCAGACTCAGCGCGACATAAGTAAGAAATTTTCTGGTCATTGAAATACTCCATTCTTAACGAATAACGACGAATTTTTTGATTATCTTATCGCCGGTCTGAAGGTCTGTGATCACGGCAAAATAAATGCCACTTGTAATCACCTGATTCGACTCTGTGGTCAGGTCCCAAAATTCATCCCCTGTGCCATCTGTATGCTCGATGGTGAATATTGATTCTCCCAGTTCGCTGAAAATCTGGATGGTGCATTCCCCGGGAATTTCGAAGAATGCCAGCTTGTCCTGCTGGTCTGGGAATCGAATATTCTGATCGGCTTCCAGCACATAAGGGTTGGGTACAACGCGCACTTCCATCAGCGAGGTGCCAGCCGGGCGTTTCAAAAACGCGGGATCATAGGTCTGCGTATAATACCGGCTGCTTTTCATCACCATGCCGGTGGGCGTGAGTCCAGTTCCATCGCTGTTCACCTGTCCTACGGATTGGATATAGTAGAAATAACTGATGCCGCGCACCACGTCCGTGTCTGCGTATTCGCGTGCTTCTGCTCCCAGGGTGGCGATCAATTGGTATTCCCACAGGTCATCCACATTGCCTTCATAAAAATTGCGCGTACGCCAGATCTCAAAACCCGTGTGATTGGCATTGGGGAAGGTCTCCCACGAAAGCACAATTTGATCAGAACCAGACTGCACATTAAAAACTCTGGGCGGTAGTGGGGGATGCGGAATATTATAACCCGATTCCCAGTTTGCCGTGGCTCTTCGGATCATGTGATAGATCGAATCCCGGGTACCCAGCACCCAGCGATTTTTCGTGTGGGTCTGGCCCTCATAGGTAATGGGCAGTGTATCGTCATAACCCGAATTTTTGTAAGCCGTACCCACTGCAACAGCCACATCCCGGTCCAGCCCGTACATGCCTTCAAGCCAGACGATACTGACACTTTGGCCCGGAGCCAGTGTGTAGGGGCCAAAGGCAAACGCTGGCACCATACCTCCACTCCTCATGCGAGAGACATCAGTTTGTGCCCCCATGCGTTCGTACCACGATTCCGAATCGAAAGGACCCACAGGCTCCGGCGGCGCTGAACGGTCGGCTTCGTGCGGGAAAAAGTGCCCATCGGTGCCCGGGTTGCCATACTCGGCATAGCTCAGGCCCGGATGCATAAAATGGTAGGTGTCTGCCATCTGTTCGGCATCGCCAAACGACGGGTTGGTAATCGAGTCGCCGCCTCGGGTGAAACCCGTAGTTCGGGGCTGGCCCTGATCATTTGTAGGATCTGTTGGGCTTGTATCTGCGTGCAAGGTCGCGCGGGTCAGCATATAAGCACCACCGAGCCGACCGATGGAATCGCCTTCTGTAATCCGATAATTCGCATTTCCTCGCCCACCTCGCCAGATAGGACCTCCAATGCGGTTCAGGAAGGACACATTCGTACCATTGCCGATCCAGCCGAGCGTGGCGCGTATGCCTTCCCATTTGCCCAGAGGCTCCTTGCCGTCGCCCACATAATCCCACATTGTGCCGGAGACACCCGCACCCGTAACCCCGCGAGGTCCCCAGAGATGCTCTTTAGCGGCAAAGGACAACATCATCTCGTTCGCGGTCTGATCGGGCAATTCGATCTCTTCATCGGCATCGACATTGCCCGTATTGGTCCAGGTCATTTCTCGGATGTGATAGTCGTCGTGATACGGGGTTGAGAATGCGTATATCTTCTCTTCCCAGGTAATGCCCACATTGGAATGGGCACCGCGAATGATCATGCGATCTGATGGAATAGAAGGATCGACGCGGGTCAATACTGTGGGCCGGGAAAAAGATTGAAACCCATCGACAAATACATCTGGTTTTTCAAATTTTCCAATCAGTTCCATGGGCAATGCAAAGTGTTCGCCCAGGTCAAATACGCGAGGTCCCGCACGGGCGACTTTGAACGGCCAGGCTTGTCCATTTTCATCGATAAAATCTTTTACTCCGATATAATGGCGGCTGCGCACATGCGTGCCACCTTCTCGAGCATAAATACCGGGCCAGTATTTCACACGTGCCCGAAATGGGGGGCTTGTGATTGAAGGCTCTGTGCCTGTCGATGCGTATCGATAGTGATAATCACCCACATCCAGCCACATTAGTTCTGCCTGCGCCTGCACTTCGGTTGGCTGACCAAAGAAGACGAGAGCCACAAGTGCAAAAGCGGTTCCGACCAGCGGTTTTAACAATCTGTTCATTACAAATTCTCCTGATAAGTCGCAATTCAAAAATCTTCTTAGAACGAGAACCGCAAGCCCAAACGCATGCGCCGTGGGTTCAAGAACCTGATAGTGTCGTTGTTGGGCATGTCGATATACAGCTTATTGTCCAGGACTTCATTTACAAAGTCCTGATTTGCCTGCGCCCAGGTATCATTTTGATATTCGTGATACTGACCGGTTTCCTGAACATACCACAGCACGCGGCGGCCGGGTTCGAGACCCGTGGGCAGCACAGCTGTGATTTCCGCGTCGCCGGGCAATCCATTGGCGGGCAAATCACCAACTGCATTGACAATTTCAATGGGCACAAACTCCGTGCCGTAATCTCTGAAACTGCCGGGCGAGTCATTGCCGGGAATAAACGGATAGGGCGGTTCGAACTCGCCAAATGTGTCTTCTGGCAAATGCAGGGATACCATATAGAATTCCCAGTCTTCGAGCCCCGGGTTAGCAGAACCGCTATTGAGTCGCTTGAGATTAAACACATTATCCACGTCTAAAAAGAACATGGCCCTGACGCCCATCATCGCAAACTGCTTCGTCAGGCGCAGATCCATATTCCTGATACTCTTGTACTGGACATTTCTGATCAAACCGGGGATATCGCCACCTTCTGGACCATACCAGTTGCTGTACTGACCCGCTCGCCAGTTGCCCACGAAAGACATATCCCACTTACCAAGAGGATAAAACTTAGAGATCTGGGGACCAAAGTCGCGCGGCGTGTAAAATTCCAGCGACAATCTGGCGAAGGGTCGGCTGGCGGGCCGGCTTTGATAGTGCTGTGTTGAGGTCGCATTAAAAGTGGCTTGCTCTAAGCGATTTTCAAATATCTGCCGCCGACCAAAGTTGCCGTCCTTGGTTTGCAGATACGTATAGTTGACTGATCCGCCAAACCACTTGCCCCTGTGCTTTCTAATGGTTATTTCAAAGCCCCGGATATCGTCGTAGTTGAGGGGTTCAAAAAGGTTGTAAGATACGGTTTGGTCCAGATTGGTGTAGCGCACACCAATTGTCTGTTGGTCGTTGGCTTTGTAATATCCGGTCAGGCGCAGCAAATACCGGTCAAACAAATTCTGCTCAAAGCCGAGTTCGTAATTGATCGTGCGCGGCATGGGGTGATTGGGATTGCCAATCCGCGAGACTGCGCCCGTATTTATTTCATCGACGAGAAAGAGATTGTGTGGGTTCAGCATCTGGCGAAAATGTCCATAGTTAAAAAACAATTTGCTATCTGCTGTTACCGGGAACGAAATACCCAGGCGCGGGCTTAAATAAGACAGGGTCTTAACAGGTGCCTGTTCGAGTACTTCCTCGAGATTGTCTTTGCCAATTTTAGGCCCAAACGCACTGGCGAAATCCTCATAAACCCACCATTCACCACTCCCATTCCAGCGATCCCAACGCACCCCCAGGTTTGCGATCATCGCATTGAATTCGAGCTTGGTCTGCACATATCCGGCAAATTGGTTTGGGGTGCGTTGCCAGATGTATTTGGGTGCCGCATTGTTTTTGAAGAAAGGCTGTGCATTTTCGTGATTGACATCGTAATCACTGGCGATCCATTCAAAACCCGCCTTAAACTGCGCGACCTGATTGCGCTGGCTGGTAATGTCAAAACGCGTTGTATAGGCGACAACTTCAGAGTCGTCGCGTCCATTGGCCCAGTGCCCTCCCAAATACAGGCCGTCAACAAAGACTTCATTTTTCATAAAATAGCCATCGGGTGCAGACGTCAACCCGATGTGGTTTTGCGTGACCTCTGAAACTTGTAAAGACGGACTGGAAGGCGCGAAGTCCGGGTTGCGGGGAATGGTCTTTTCAACAGCCGTCAAATCGCGGTCTGGATACTTTTCGGTCAAAAAGTCCGATTTCATCCTCTGAACGCGAAATTCGTAAAATGTTCTGGGGCTCAACACGTGTGAAAAGCTGAGGCCGATATTATTGCGCTTGATCTGAAGTGTGTTCTCGTGGTGATTTGCCCAAATCAGGTCAGCATCATTAAGATTCATTTCCTGATTGCCGCGCCACATGTTGGGAAAACCACTCTTGTTCGGATTCAACCCAAATTCTTCGCCCGACATCGCCTCGACACTCAATTTCATGTTATTGCGAATATCCGACGTGACCTTTACGCGGCCCCAGTCGTTTTCGTATTCATCGATATTGCGTGGCATCATATAGGCTCTGCGTTCGCGCTTGCCCGAAGCAAAGAACCGCAGACCGCCCAGTTTTTCGCTCAATCCCGGAATCAAGGGACCGCCAAAACCCAGGTCGATATCGAAATCCGCATTGCGAACTTCCAGGTCTTTGCGGCGATACCACTCGAACAACTCTGTGATGACCGCATCATCAACTTGCAGTTCATCAACTGGTAAAGTCGATTCATCTGCGCCCGTGTCTTTCACCCCAACACCGTGATACGGATCAGTAGGGGTGGCAGCCCACCTTTGTACAATGGTATTCCACCCGGTCCAGACGCGATATTGACGCCGCGTGTACACATCCCAGGGGCTTTCGGGCGAATGGGTGCCCACGTTCTTCACAGCGGGGTCTGTAAATGGCCGCCAAAAAAAGCCATTGGGATGGTTCGGCAACGGACCAAAATAATCGCGCTGTGCGCCGCTGTGTCGCAACAATACATCGCCGTTGTAGCGTCGTTTGTCGCCTTCTTTGGTCACAATATTGACCAGGCCCGAGCGCACGTTGCCGTATTCGGCGTTGAACCCACCCGACTGCACGCTCATTTCTTTGATTGAGGTATAACTCACCGTTGAATACGGTTCGTTGTTGCGTCCATCGCGCATGGACAGACCATCGACCGAAAAGGCGATCTCATTAAAAGCACTGCCTCGAATCGACAGTTCGCCATTGGCAGAGGCGAGAACCCCTGCCTCTAATTGCACGACTTCGTTCACGCTGGTTACAGGCAGGCTTTCGACATCCTGCGCGGAGATATTGGCGACATTGGCGGAAATATCGGGTTGCACCACCGGGAGTTCGGCAACCACTGTGATCTCTGCCAGTTCAATAGTCTCTTCGACAAGGCCAAAATCACCAGAGAAATTCATCGTCGTGGTCAGGTCGATAAAGACCCGCACATTGGTCTGTGTCGTTTTGTGATAGCCGACCATACTCGCGCTGACGGTATAAGAACCCGGCGGCACATTGATGATAAAATAATTGCCATCGGAATCTGTTACGGCGCCCAATGTGGTGCCTTCGATGACCACATTGGCACCGGGCAGGGTCTCTCCCGTGGATTTTTCCACGACCTTGCCCGAAATTTTACCGGTTGATCCGGCAAAAACAGCACTGGCCGAGAATGCCAGAGCTATGAATAAAAAGAAAAACAGACTCATCCGTCTCATAGACTTCCTCCTGTGGTGAAAGGGACAGTTGCGCTGTTTCGTATTAGAACTGAATTAGATTGCCTGAAATTGTAAGGGAGACAATCTGTTACGGTACAAAAATTGGATCTTTTAAAATATCAATTTACAAAAAAAAATCAACGAAAAATAATGGACAGCAGTTAGTTAGCAAAAAACCTTCTGAATCGCGGCTTTAAGCCTGCCGCGATGACGATGAACTGGTCTGGGCTGCGACCAGTTGTACACCGTTGGTGCTCGTCACGCCTGCATGCTTGAAGCAGGCGTCCTGATAACTACAATATTTTAGACAAGCGATAGATTATTTTCGTTCCCATGAAACTATAATAAATTATTAAATTTTTATGGTTTGTACACTTAAAAGGATCTGATTTTCTACACGCGATAAAATACGTCCCCATCCGGTTTTGGTCGGTGGAGCGGACACTCGGCAGGGCACGATCTATTGCATGGATACTGATCTTCCAGTGCTTCCCAGACATGAGCTAATACGCGATCGAGGGTGGTGTAAAATCGGTCGGGACCGATTTCTTCGAGTACGCCTGCGCGGTTGAGTGCGTCCATGATCTGTTTTTTCGTTCGTGTAAATAGTACCTCAATACCGGCCTCATGGAGCCGCTGCACCACGCCGACCAGCATTTCTTTTCCCGTCGCATCAATCTCATTCACACCTTCTGCATCGACAATTACATAGCGCAATTTGGGATCGCGAATTCGTTCCAATACGGCGTCTTCAAAAGCACCTGCGCTGCCGAAATACAATGAGCCATCAAATCGGATGGTGGCAATCGCATCGCACAATTCCAGATTGTGTTCTACTGCGTCTCGAAATGCGCCATCGGGGTGGCGGGCGAGGAAGGCCACGCGCGGTTTCATCGTGCGGTAGAGATAGAGGGCGATTGATAAGCTCGCGCCGATCAAGATGCCCTGGTCGAGATGTGGCGCGAAGATGAGGGTGAGCGCAAATGACGCTATGGCGACAATGCCATCGTGTTTGTGTACTTTCCACGCGCTGAAGATGGGTTTGGGTTGAATCAGTGCGGTGACAGAGACGATGACAATTGCCGCTAAGGTGGATAGGGGCATGTGGTATAAGATCTGGGTGAAGAAAAGGAGTAGCAGGATGACGACCAGTCCCGCAATGACAGACGCAAAGCCGGTTTGTCCGCCAGCGCGCAATGTGACGGTTGAACGGACAAAAGAGCCGGAGACGGGAAAACTCTGAAAAAAACTGCCGGCGATATTGCTCAAGCCCTGTGCGAGCAATTCCTGATTGGCGTCAATGCGTTGACGTGTTTGCGTGGCAATGGCTTTGGCTATTGAAATGGTTTCCAAATATCCGATAAGTGCGATGGTTATGGTGGCGCTGAGAATATGTGGTACGATACCCCAATCAATTATCGGCAGTGCAAATGCGGGGATGCCTTCGGGGATGTTGCCCACGACTTGTCCGCCGTAATTTTGTTCGAATCCGATGAGCCACGAAACGCCTGTCGTTGTGATGGCGACAATTAGCACACCTGGAATTTGCGGGTTGATGCGGCGCAAAATAAATAACAGTGCGATGGCAGAGAGGCCCATGATCAGGGTGGGGGTGTGAAAACCTGCTGAAATCACTTCCCACATGCGTATCATGCGTTCGTAATGTGCGCCGCCGCGTTCTACGGTGACGCCGAATAATTTGTCGATTTGCGATGTGCCGATGATGATGGCCGCGGCATTGGTAAAGCCGAGTACCACCGGATGAGAGAGAAAGTTCACCAATACGCCCAGGCGCAATACGCCCAGTCCGAATTGCAACAGGCCGACCATGAGAGCCAGCAGGATCGCATAGGCGATATATGCCTGTTCGTCAACTGCCAGTTGTCCCAATTCAGAGGCGACCATCAAGGCGACGAGCGCGACGGGTCCTGTGGAGAGTTGGCGAGAAGACCCGAAGAGGGCGCTGACGATTATGGGTACAAATGATGCATAGAAGCCGTAGTAGGGCGGCATCTCAGCCAGTTGGGCGTTGGCCATAGCCTGGGGAATCAATACCAGCGATAAGGTGATGCCCGCGATAATATCGGCGCGCAGGATGTGCCGATTTTTTAGTTCTCCAATCCAGTTGAGAAAAGGCAGATAGCGATGAAGTAGTGAATTTGACATGCGTATTCCATACTGTAATGGTTGTTTTATCCGGATATTTAATCTGCTTAACGCAAGCGCAAAGTGCAAGGAGAAAGTCACGGAGGGTGTAAAAATGCTATACATCCCCCCAATTTGTTTGTATTATGTGCCCATTAGTTGGAGGCCGTGTTCCGTTGGAGAGTATAAATCAGAAACAAAGGGAGAGCCTATGTCTGTCAGATTTTGTCTATTCGCTTTGCTTATGGGGCCGTTTGTATCCAGTGCTGCTTTTGCACAGGATACATCTTACGGAGAGTCGTCTGGCGTGATCCAGATGTTTATCGGAATATTGAATGATTACGTGGGCGGGGCAGCTAATTTCCTGTTTTCGGTTTTTTTCTTTGATTTTGGTCTGAACTTGCCATTGATCATTATTGTGTTGACCGGGGGGGGTATCTATTACTCTTTTTATTTTGGCTGGATTACGTTGAGGGGATTCAAGCATTCGCTCAATGTGATTCGCGGGCGGTATGATCACCCCGATCATCCGGGTGAGATTTCTCATTTTAAGGCATTGACCAGTGCGCTGTCTGCAACTGTGGGATTGG